>NZ_BBWK01000027.1 GCF_001463765.1 Aureimonas sp. AU4
GCCGAAGCCGCGGCCTTCCGGCACGCTCACTGGCGGGCCGCCGCTCTCGCGCCATTCGATGCAGAGCGCCGGCTGGTCGTCGTCACGCTCGATCCACCAGGCGAGGTCGACCGCGCCCGTTTCCACCGACAGGGCCCCGTATTTCACCGCGTTCGTCGCCAACTCGTGCAGGGCGAGCGACAGGGCAAGGCTCTGGCGGGCGTCGAGGGCGATGTCGGGTCCCCCGAAGCGGATGCGGGGGGCTTCCGGCTCGCCGGTCTCGTGGGTCGCGAGCGCGCCGGCCACGACCTCGCGCATCGACGCTCCGGTCCAGTTCGTGGCGGTCAGAACGTCGTGGGCCTGGGACAGGGCGTCGAGGCGGGCGGCGAAGTTGGCGATGCCCTCGGCGGTCGAGGGCGCGCGGCGCAGCGTCTGGTTCGCCAGCGCCTTGACGATGGCCAGCGTGTTCTTGACGCGGTGCTGGAGCTCGCGCGCGAGCAGGCGCTGCCGGTTCTCGCTCTCCTTCTCCAGCGTGACGTCGCGCAGGAGACCGATGAGAATGCGCTCGTCCCGGTCGTTGCGGATGAGCTGGGCCGTCGCGTGGACATGGCGGACCTCCCCGTCCGTCGGTCGAACGATGCGGTACACGATGTCCAGCGGCTCGGGCGGATCCTCGACGGCGCGCTTCGACGCCTGCGCCACCCGATCCGTGTCGTCGGGATGCGTGAGGGCCAGGATCTCGTCCCGGTGGGTGACCGGGTCGTCCGCCGCGATGCCGAACACCTCGCGGCAGCGACGGTCCCACGTCAGCGCTCCGGTCGCGACGTTGAACTCGTAGACGCCGAGATCGGCCGCCTCGTGCGCATGGCGCAGGCGGCGCTCGGCATCGGCCAGCTGGAGCTGGGCCTGACGGCGCTGGCTCGAGATCCAGGCGCGATTCAACACATCCCGGACGAAGTCGACCTCCTCGTCCGGCCAGGTGCGCGGCTCCCGCGCGTGAAGGAACAGGATCACCTCGACCCTGTCCTCGCGCACCACCGTCAGGTTGAGGAGGGAGCGACTGCCGATCGCGCGCCACGCCTCGGTCTTGTCGCTGGTCAGCGGATCGACCTCGACATCGTCGATCCGCACGAAGCCGCTGCGCAGGGCGTCGAGGAACTGTGCGCCGAAATGGGAGATGTGGAGCGGCCCGGACAGCGGCGTGACGCCCGGCGCGCACCACTCCGCCGCGATCGCCACGCGGTTCTGGTCGACACCCACCGTGGCGTAGCCGACGCGGTGGATGTCCAGCGTCTCGCCGAGGATCGCGAGCGCCTGCGTCGTGAGGTCGGTCTTGGCGTCGGTCTGGCTGGCGAGGTCTCCGAGTTTCAGGAGCGCCTCCTGCCGCTCGGCGCGGTGCTTTTCGCGCGTCACGTCCACCACGGCGCCGGGGAAGCGGACGGCGTGGCCCGCCGGATCGTAGAAGGCGCGCCCGCGCGCGAAGACCCAGCGCGTCTCGCCCTCGCGATTTCGCGTGCGGTACTGGTGGGCGAAGATGGTGCCGCTCCGGATGGCGCCGTCGATGGCTTCGACGAGCCCCGGCCGGTCGGCCTCGAGGACCCCGTCCGTGTAGCGGGCTATGGGGAGGCCGCGGGGGCCGTCCTCCGGGTCGAGGCCGTAGAGCGCGGCAAAGCGCGAGTCCGCGAAGATCCGGTCGTGGCGGAGATCCCAGTCCCAGGTGCCGACCAGCGCTGCCGCATCGAGCGCGAGACGCAGGTCGTCCTGGTGAGGCTGGGCGTTCAGCCTCGCCTCGAGATTCTCCTTGGCGTCCCGGAGCCGCCTGATCTCCTCGTGCGCCTGCGCAAGCTGTCGCTCCAGTTCAGCCGTCATCCGTCGAAGGCCCCCTCTCCCGACGGCGAGCGCGGGAGCAGGCGCCGCACCGAAACGTCCCGATGCGACGACAAGCATGTTTCCGGGCGCAAGCAAAGCAAGCCGCGCGAGGCAGACCGTTAGCTGGCTGCGAATCAGGCGTCCGACCGGGGACCGTTCGGCTGGATCAGGCCGCAGGCACCCTGAAGGCTGGCCGTCGCGAGCTCGAGTCCGAGCAGGCGATGGCGCTCGAACGGACCCGGCATGACGAGGCCGGCCGCGGCTTCCGCCCGGAAGCCGAAGCGCTCGTAGTAGGGCGCGTCGCCCACGAGCACGATCGCGCGGTGGCCGCGCCAGGCGGCCTCGGCGATCGCGCGGCGCATGAGCTGCGAGCCGATGCCAAGCCCCTCGAACGGGCGCGCCACCGCCAGCGGTCCGAGGAGGAGAGCCTCGACCGGCGCACCGCCGCGCTCGCCGGCCGCGACGTGCCACAGTCGCACCGAGCCCGCGAGCACGCCGTCGGTGGTTTCGCTGACGAGCGACAGGCCCTGTGCGGGAAGACGGCCGCGCCGGATGGCCTCGGAGGACTTGCGCGTGCGCCCGGCGCCCATGGCGGCGTCGAGCAGCGCCTCGCGCGCGCCGACGTCCTCCGCGCGCTCGGCGCGGATGAGCGTGTGGAAGGGCTGGAGCGAGACGTCGAGGGGAAGGGCGAGAGCGGACATGGGCGGAACCACCGGACAGCGAAGTCGAACGACGGATCGGCCGGGCGCCTTTCGGGCGCACGAGCACGGGCGAGGACCGCCCGGCACGAAGACGTGCCGGGCCTGTCGCATTTCGGAATGAGGGGAGAGGGCGGCGAAGCCGCCCGCCGAACTCAGATCACGTAGGAGCGCAGCGGCTCGAACCCGTTGAAGGCGACGGCGCTATACGTCGTGGTGTAGGCGCCGGTTCCCTCGATCAGGACCTCGTCGCCCACGGTCAGCGAGATCGGGAGCGGGTAGGGGGTCTTCTCGTAGAGGACGTCGGCCGAGTCGCAGGTCGGGCCGGCGAGCACGCAGGGCTCCATCCGGTCACCGTCGCGCTGGGTGCGGATCGGGTAGCGGATGGCCTCGTCCATCGTCTCGGCGAGGCCGCCGAACTTGCCGATGTCGAGATAGACCCAGCGATTCTCGTCGGTGACCGACTTCTTCGACACCAGCACCACCTCGGCCTTGATGACGCCCGCGTCGCCCACCATGCCGCGACCCGGCTCGATGATCGTCTCGGGCACCTTGTTGCCGAAGTGGCGGCGAAGCGCCTCGAAGATCGACCGGCCATAGGCCTGCGCGCTCGGAACGTCCTTCAGGTAGCGGGTCGGGAAGCCGCCGCCCATGTTGACCAGCGTCAGCTGGATGCCGCGCTCGGCGAGCTCGCCGAAGACGTGCGCGGCATCGGCCAGCGCGCCGTCCCAGGCACCGGTGTCGCACTGCTGCGAGCCGACATGGAACGAGACGCCGGTCGGAACGAGGCCGAGGGTCGCCGCATGGGTCAGGACGTCGATCGCCATGGCGGGCACGCAGCCGAACTTGCGCGACAGAGGCCACTCTGCGCCCTCGCCCGAGGTGAGGACGCGGCAGAAGACGCGCGCGCCGGGCGCGGCGCGCGAGACCTTCTCAACCTCCTCGACGCAGTCCACCGCGAAGAGCGACACGCCGTGGGCGTGCGCGGCTGCGATGTCGCGCTCCTTCTTGATCGTGTTGCCGTAAGAGATGCGCTCCGGGGTCGCGCCGGCGTCGAGCGCCATCTCGATCTCGGCGACCGAGGCGCAGTCGAACGAGGAGCCGAGCGAGGCGAGCAGGCGCAGGATCTCGGGCGCGGGATTGGCCTTCACCGCGTAGAAGATCGCCGAATCGGGAAGCGCGCGCCGGAAGGCGCGGAAGTTGTCTTCCACGATGTCGAGGTCCACCACGAGGCAAGGGCCGGTGGGACGTCGGGTGGCGATGAAGTCGAGGATACGCTGCGTGGCCATGTGGGGCTCCCAAGAACCAAAGGTCAAAGAGAGCGCACGCGTGCGAACCCACGAGCAGCCGGTGGAGACCCCGCTCGAAGAATCGACGCGAAACGCGACATGCTCCATTCGAACGCCGGCGGAACGCCGTTCGTTCAGACAGAGAAGTGTGCCATGGCTTGGAGGGTGGGGACCCGCCGCACTTCAGGCAAGGATGGTGTGCCTCTGCAGAATTCCCGGATATGGAGACCGGGAGAGACCAGAAAGGCCCGCACCGTCGTTGCTTCAAGGCGTCCACGATTCCGCCAGCAGCGGAACCGACCGGAGGTTCACTCCAGGTACCGTCCCGGCAACCCTCGCATTCGAGGACCGGGGGACGCCCACAGGCACGTGCGACATTGGGCAAGGACGCATATAGAAGCGAGTTTCGTCACAAACAACCGGATTTTGACGGGTCGGATGCAAAAATCCTCGCCGCGCTGGACACGGCAAACCATTGTCGTCAAAGCGCAACAGCGGTCGGTCTCGCTCAAGCCATTTGTGCCCGAGGAAAAATTTTCATGGATACGCTGACCCGCATGCGCGCCTTCCTCTCCGTCGTGGATGCGGAAGGCTTCTCGGCGGCCTCGCGAAAGACGGGCCGCTCCAAGGCGCTCCTGTCCAAGTACGTGCGCGAGCTGGAGGACGAGCTCGGCGTGCTCCTCATCAACCGCACGACGCGGCAGGTTGCGCTGACGGCGGCGGGCGAGGTCTACGTCTCGCGCGCCTCGGCGATCCTGAGCGATCTGGAAGCGTTGAACGAGGAGGCGCGGGAGGCGACGGGCGAGGCCAAGGGCTCGCTGCGCGTGACCGCCGCGCGCACCTTCGGCGACGCGGAGCTCGGCCTCAGCCTCGTCGAGTTCTCGGCCGCCTATCCCGCGATCTCGCTCGACCTCCACCTCAACGATTCGTTCGTGAACCTCGTGGAGGAGGGGTTCGACGTCGCCATCCGCATGACGCGCCTCACGGATTCGGCCATGATCGCGCGCCGGCTCGGCTCGCTGGAATTCGCGATCTGCGCGACGCCCGACTTCCTCGCCCGGCACGGCACGCCCGCCCATCCGCACGACATCGCCCACATGCCCGCGGTCATCGATTCCAACGCCAAGGCCCTCTACAACTGGACCTTCCAGGATCCGCGCACCGGCTCGCCCATCCCGATCAACGTGTCGGGGCGCTTCTCGGCCAACTCCCCCTATACGGTGCGGGCGGCGACGCTGGCGGGTCTCGGCGTCGCGCTGATCCCCGAGTTCATCGTGCGCGATGACATCGCGCAGGGGCGGCTCGTGGCGCTTCTCGACGACTTCGTGCCGAAGGACGCCGGTATCTACGCCGTCTTCCCGCATCGGCGGCACCTGCCGGCGCGCACGCGCGTCTTCGTTGACTTTCTGGCAACCTGGTTCCGCAAGTATGAGGCGGAGCGCCTGGCGGCGGCGGCCTGATCGGGGCGCGCGCCGGGCGCACACAAGGAATGGCCTGTCCCATGCTCCGCGCTGCCCTCTCGCTCGCCCTTCTGCTTCTCCTGCCCGGCCTGGCCGAGGCCGCTCCCGGCACCGGTCCGCGCGCTCGCGAGACCGTGTTCGTCGGCGACTACGAGCCCGGCACGATCGTCGTCATGACGGGCGCGCGCCAGCTCTTCCTCGTCACCGACAGGAACTCCGCGCTGCAGTACGACATCGCCGTCGGCAAGCCGAGCGAGCAATGGTTCGGCACGAGCTGGGTCTCCAAGAAGCGCCTCAATCCGACCTGGGTCCCGACCGATTCCATGCGCAAGGCCAAGCCCTCGCTGCCCGCCTCCGTCGGGCCCGGCCCGAAGAACCCGCTCGGGCAGCGGGCGATGAATCTCGGCTGGGGCACCTATCGCATCCACGGCACGAACTCGCCCAACTCCATCGGCTCGGCGGCCTCGGCCGGCTGCTTCCGCATGCGCAACGCCGATGTCGTCGACCTCTTCGAGCGCGTGCACGTGGGCGCGCAGGTCGTCGTCCTTCAGTAGGACGCATCCGTAATTTCGCCCCGAACGCCCGCTCCAAGAAGCGGCCGTCGTTCGGGGGACCCGCATGCCGAAACCGACATCTCTGGCCGTCCGCCTCGGCGTGGCGGCGCTCGCGTTCGCGCCCGGCGTCGCGATGGCTCACCCGCACGTCTTCGTCGACGCCCAAATGGAGATCGTCGGGGGCCGGGGGAGCGAACTGGGCTCGATCCGCAACATCTGGCGCTTCGACGAGCTCTTCTCCTCGTCCGTGGTGGTGGACTTCGACAAGAACGGCAACGGAACGCTCGATCCCGACGAACTCGAGGCGGTGGGCGAGACCGTGCGCGGCTCGATCGCTGAATGGAGCTACTACACGTTCCTCACCACGGGAGGACACGACGTGAAGCTCGCGCCCCCGGACGTCATCCGGGGCAAGTACGACGGCGGGCAGCTCACCCTCTTCTTCGAGATGAAGCCGGCCGAGCCCGTGGACCTCGCCAAGGAGAAGGTGACCTTCTCGGTCTTCGACGAGAGCTACTTCGTTGCCTTCGACTTTCCCGACGTCGGACGCTTCCAGCTTCTCGACCTGCCCAAGACCTGCCGGACCGACTTCTCGCGGCCCGATCCGGACGCTGACGCCGAGGACTGGATGGCGCAGGTCTCCATGCTCAAGCCGAACCAGCAGATCCCGAGCGACGGCGTGAACTTCGCCGAGGCGCTGGCGACCAAGGTCGACGTCTCGTGCGCGCCGTGAGATGGGCGGGTGCGGGCGCCCTTCTGCTCCTGGGAGCGGGTCTGGCGCATGCCAACTCCTCGCTCGGCATCGGCAACGCCGAGGTGACCGCCGCGCCGAGCGGCATCCTCGCCGGACCCTTCATGGAGATCATGCGCATCCAGCGCACCTTCTTCGTGGACCTGCGCCATGCGCTGGTGGCGATCCGCGACGGTGGAAACGGCGGTCTCGCGTGGCTGATGGCGCTGTCCTTCGTCTACGGCGTCTTCCATGCGGCCGGTCCCGGCCACGGCAAGGCGGTGATCGCCTCCTACCTGATGGTGGACGGGCGGGCGCTGCGCCGGGGCGTCGTTCTGTCCTTCGCCTCCGCCGCCGTGCAGGGCCTGTCGGCGGTCGCGATCACGGCGGCCGGCTGGTGGTGGCTGCGCGGCAGCGCGGTGACGATGACCGAGGCCGCGAACGTTCTGGAACTCGGCTCCTACGCGATGATCGCGCTGCTCGGGCTCTGGCTTCTCCTGCGCAAGGGGGCGGCACTCGCCTCGCGCCTGCCTCTGATGCTGCCCGCCTCGCGCGCCATGGGCACACTCGCCTTCGGCACGCCCGGCGCTTCGCAGGCCGGGGCGCCGAGCCGCTTCGCCGCCTCCGGCTTTCTGGGCGCCAACGACTGCCGGGGCGAGGCGGGCTGCGACTGCGCGGTGCCGCACATGCCGCCGCCAGTCTCCGGCGGGCGCGGATGGCGAAGAGACGCCGCGACGGTTCTCGCGATCGGCCTGCGGCCCTGCTCGGGCGCGATCGTGGTTCTGACCTTCGCGATCCTGAATGGGCTCTGGCTCGGCGGGGGGCTCGCGGTCGCCGCCATGGCGCTCGGCACGGCGATCACGGTCTCGGCGCTCGCCGCGCTCGCGGTCGGGTCGAAGGGGCTGCTGTTGAGGGCTGGGCGCGGCAGCACGGCGCTGCGCCTCGTTCTCGAGACGGCCGGCGCGCTCGTTCTCGTCGCGCTCGGGGCGGGCCTGTTCTGGGCGACGCTCTAGCGGTCTTCTGTCGACGCCTTGTCCTGCGCAGCGGCAGACTGCGCTTTGGCCGGAAATGCTCTGGCGTCCCGATAGGCGCGGCAGGCGTCCGCGAAGGCTTCGAACAGGCGGCGCGAGGGCTCGTCGCTCGCCGACCAGTATTCCGGGTGCCATTGGACGCCGAAGGCGAAGCCCGGCGCATCGCGCACCGACACGGCCTCGACCGTCCCGTCCGGCGCGCTCGCCTCGACCGCGAGGCGGGGCGCCAACTCCCGCACGGCCTGGCGATGCAGTGAGTTCACCTCGACCTCCCCCCCGCCGAGGATCGCGGCGAGCCGGCCCCCTTCCTCGATGCGGACCGGATGGCGCAGCGCGAAGCGCTGGTCCTGCTCCGGATGCACCGGCGCCCGGTGGTCCATGCGGCCCTCCAGCTCCTGGATCTCGGTGCCGAGCGAGCCGCCCAGCGCCACGTTGAGTTCCTGGTGGCCCCGGCAGATCGCCAGAAGCGGCAGGCCGCGCGCGAGCGCCCCCTCGATCAGACGCGCGGTCAACGCGTCGCGCCGCGTGTCGTAGGGCTCGTGGCCGGCGGTCGGTGCTTCCCCGTAGCGCTCGGGATGGACGTTCGAAGCCGATCCCGTGAGAAGCACGCCGTCGACCCGGTCGAGAACGGCGGCTGGGTCGATGTCGTCCAGCGCCGGCACGATCACGGGCAGGGCGCCGATCCGCGCGATCGCATCGAGATAGGTGCCGGGAGCGGCGTGCCAGAGGTAGGACTCGAACTGGCGCGTGTCCGCCGGAACCGCGATCAGAAGGCCGCTCGTCGTCATGCTCGTCCCTGGCGTGAAAGGATATTCGCTCCGATCCATGCCTCCCGTGGCATCGGGGCGCAAGCCCGACGAAAGCGGGGAAGTGTTGCAGTGCGCCTGTCGCATTCCACGCGGCCCGCAGAATCGGTCGTCCGCCCGGCGGCACGACCGATGGCGGGGCGCAGGTTCCAACACCGGGCGAGACGATCGCCCCATCCGCGCGAACCGGCCGCTCCCACGGCCCGGCGCGCCAGAAGCGGCGTCCCGTCCGGGGCGCACGAGAGGTACCCTCGCATGATGCCCGTGATCTCGGTCGGCTCGCTCAAGACCTCCGGTTCCTCGACCCTGGCCCTGTCGCTCGCGGGCGTCGCGGCGGCGGCCGACATTCCCGTGGTGCTGATCGACGGCGCGCGCGACAAGGATATCGCCGAGTGGGCGACGAAGCCCGGCCGCCCGGACTGCCTGATGGTCGAGGTCGCCGACGACGAGATGACGGTGGAGCGGCTCGTGCGCGCGGCCCGGCGACGGGGCGACCTGTGCATCGTCGATGCGGGCGACAACGCGGAGCTGCTCCGAGCCGGTGCGCGGCTCGCCGACCGGGCGCTGATCCCCGTGCGCTTCTCGCCCCTCTCGGCCTACGCCGCGCTCGCGACCGACCGGCTGATCGCCGCCGAAAGCATGAAGGGCCGTCGGGGGCGTGACTGGGCCTTCGTCGCGAGCGCCGTCACGACCATTCCGAGCCGCGTCGCGCGCACGATCGAGACCATGATCGAGCGCACCGCCACCCCGCGCCTCGAGATCGGCCTCGTCCAGCGCGCGGCCTACGAGGCGCCCTTCCTGAACGGGGGAACGCTCTTCACGATCGACGACACGATTGCGCCGGGCCTCGACCGCGCCCGCGCCGAGGCCGCCATGCTGGCCTACGAGGTCGGCATCCTGGGCGAGGCGGTGGAAGCGACGCGCACGCGTCAGCCCGCGCGCGCCGTCGCCGCCTGACGCCCTCCCACGCGGCCCCCGCCCGTCCTATATGGCGGGGGCGATGAGCCTCTCCGATTCCGCCTCCCCGCCGGCCCGCAAGCCGCCGCGCCCCGTGTCGCGCGAGTGGCTCTTCCGCGCGGCCGCCTTCTACCTCGAGCGCTACAGCTCCTCGTCGGGAAACCTGCGCCGTGTCCTGCAGCGCAAGGTTCTCAAGCGCACGCGCGAGCGCGGCGAGGAGGCGTCCGACTTCCAGGCGCTGGTCGACGAGACGGTCGCCCACTTCGTCGAACTGAAACTCCTCGACGATCAGGCCTATGCCGAGGCCCGCGTCGCCACGCTCCGGCGCAAGGGCACCTCGCTCAGCCGAACCCGAATGAAGCTGATCGAGAAGGGCGTCGACGCCGAGACGGCGCAGGCCGCGCTCGGCCGCGACGAGACGCCCGAGGCCGAGGCGGCCCAGCGCCTCGTGCGCCGCCGCCGGCTCGGGCCCTACCGCACGCGCGAGCGCGACGAGCGGCGCGACCGCGACATCGCGGCCGTGATGCGCGCGGGCTTCTCCTTCCGCGACGCCGCCGCCGCCGTGGACGGCACGGCCGAAGAGGACGGAATGGGAACCTGAGCCTCGAACGGGGCGTTGGACCGGCGAACACTCACCACATGGCGCGCGTGCGAACCGTCCCTCGGACGGTGTCCCGCTGCCCGCCGGGAGGACGCCACCGACATGCCCAGCATCAGCCAAGCCCGTATCGCCATCCTCGCCACCGACGGCTTCGAGCAACTCGAGCTTACCGAGCCCCTGAAGAAGCTGCGCGAGGCCGGTGCCACCGTCGATGTCGTCTCGCTCGAGAAGGGCGAGATCAAGGGTTGGGACAAGGACCATTGGGGCGAGAGCGTGCCGGTCGACAAGACGCTCGCCGAGGTGTCGGTCTCCGACTACGACGCGCTCGTCCTGCCGGGCGGCCAGATCAACCCCGACAAGCTGCGCACCGAGGAGAAGGCGGTCGGCTTCGTGCGCGACTTCTACAACAGCAAGAAGACGCTGGCCGCGATCTGCCACGCGCCCTGGCTCTTGATCGAGGCGGGCGTCATCAAGGACCGCGACGTCACCTCCTTCAACTCGATCAAGACCGACGTCGTGAACGCCGGCGGCCGCTGGCACGACGACGAGGTCGTCACCGACCAGGCGCTGATCACCTCGCGCAATCCGAACGACCTGCCGGCCTTCATCTCGAAGATCATCGAGGAGGTCGAGGAGGGCCGTCACGAGAAGCGCCAGGCCGCCTGAAGCAGGCACCGGTCGACGATCGCATGACGGAAAAGGGCGTCCTCGGGCGCCCTTTTTCGCGTCCGAGCGCTGCCGACGAGGTCGATTGCTCCGCGCCGGACCTTTGTATATCAGCGAACGACAACCCTTACCCAGAAGAGGCGATGACCATGGCCGAGGATGCAGGCTTCGAAACCGGCGCACGGGGCGTCATGGACTACCCCGAGCACGAGCGCACCTACGGCCGCTTCCTCTGGCTGGTGAAGTACGGCACGATCGGCGTCGTCTCGATCCTGATCGGTATGCTGATGGGCCTGATCGTCGGGGCCGGCGTCATCACGAGCGTCCTGTCGGCGCTGGTCTTCGGCGGGGTCGCGAGCTTCCTGATGGCGAGCGGCGACCAGAAGTCGATGAAGCACTGAGGAAACGCGCGGCCGGACCGGGCGGGAGGAAACGCCCCGGCTCCCGGCCGCGCACGCTCGAGCGGGCGCGGGGAGGAATGGAATGGTGAGACTGTTCGTGCCGCGCGAGCGCGAAGCGGGGGAGCCGCGCGTCGCGGCATCGCCCGACACGGTTCGCCGGCTGATCGGCCTCGGTGCGGAGGTGACGGTCGAGCGCGGCGCGGGCGAGGGCTCGCGCATCCCGGACCGCGACTTCGAGGCGGCCGGCGCGCATCTTGCCGACTCGGACGGCGGCCGCGAGGCCGACATCGTCCTGAAGGTGCGCCGGCCGACGGCCGAGGAGATCGGGACCTACAGGCACGGCGCCGCGGTCGTCGCGATCCAGGATCCCTACGGCCACGACGAGGCGTTGCGGGCCATGGCCGAGGCGGGGCTGACGAGCTTCGCCATGGAACTCATGCCGCGCATCACGCGAGCGCAGGTCATGGACGTCTTGTCGAGCCAGGCGAACCTCGCCGGCTACCAGGCGGTGATGGATGCCGCCGGCGTCTACGACCGCGCCTTTCCCATGATGATGACCGCCGCCGGTACCGTTCCGGCCGCCCGCGTCTTCGTGATGGGCGCGGGCGTCGCGGGTCTGCAGGCGATCGCGACGGCCCGGCGCCTCGGCGCCGTCGTGACCGCGACCGACGTGCGGCCGGCCGCCAAGGAACAGGTCGAATCGCTCGGCGCGAAGTTCATCGCGGTCGAGGACGACGAGTTCCGCGCCGCCGAGACGGCCGGCGGCTACGCCAAGGAGATGTCGGAGGACTACCGCCGGCGCCAGGCCGAACTCACCGCCTCTCATATCGCCAAGCAGGACATCGTCATCACGACGGCCTTGATCCCGGGCCGGCCGGCGCCGCGTCTCGTGACGCGCGCCATGGTGGAATCCATGAAGCCGGGCTCGGTCATCGTCGATCTCGCGGTCGAGCGCGGCGGCAATGTGGAGGGCGCCGTGCCCGGCGAGGTGGCCGAGGTCGGCCCCGCCCGCGTCGTCGGCTATCTCAACGTGCCGGGCCGGATCGCCGCAACCGCCTCGCTGCTCTATGCGCGCAACCTTGCCGCCTTCATCGAGACGCTGATCGACAAGGAAACGAAGACGCTGCGCATCGACCCGACCGACGAACTCCAGCGCGCGACCATGCTGACCCACGCGGGGCGCGTGGTTCACCCGAACTTCGCGCCGCCTGTCCCGAACGCGCCAGCGGGCGATCCGAATCCGGCCGAGAGCGCCGCGCCCGCGATGGATGCCGCCGCCGCCGGAGCCGTTTCCGAACCCGAGAAGGGGGACCACTGATGGAAGAGCCGATCCATACCTTCACCCGTCAGGTCCTCGACAACGCCGAGGCGGCGATCCGCGCGGCCAAGGCCGGCGTCGACCAGATGGCGGCCCACCCGGCGGTCGTGCAGGTCGTCGAGCGCGGCGGAGGGCAGGACCCCTTCGTATTCCACCTCGCGATCTTCGTGCTCGCGATCTTCGTCGGCTACTACGTCGTCTGGTCGGTGACCCCGGCGCTCCACACGCCGCTGATGAGCGTGACCAACGCCATCTCCTCGGTGATCGTGGTGGGCGCGCTCCTGTCGGTCGGGCTCGCGGCCTCGGGCGCGGCGACCTTCTTCGGCTTCGTGGCGCTCGTGCTTGCGGCGGTCAACATCTTCGGCGGGTTCCTGGTCACCCAGCGCATGCTCGCCATGTACAAGCGCAAGGACCGGTAGACCCCGATGTCGGCCTCCTTCGCCTCCTTCCTGTATCTCGTCTCCGGCGTCCTCTTCATCCTGGCGCTGCGCGGCCTGTCCCATCCCTCCACCAGCCGTCAGGGCAACCTGTTCGGCATGGTGGGCATGGGGCTCGCCATCGTCACGACGCTGTTTCTCGCGCGGCCGAGCTTCGGCGGCCTCGTGCTGATCGTGCTGGGCCTCGGCCTCGGCGGCGGGGCGGGCGCCTATATCGCGCGGCGCATCGCGATGACGGCGATGCCCCAGCTCATCGCGGCCTTCCACTCGCTGGTGGGCCTTGCCGCCGTCATGGTGGCGGCGGCCGCGCTCTATGCGCCCGAGTCCATCGGCATCGGGACGGTCGGCGCGATCCATACCCAGGCGCTCGTCGAGATGTCGATCGGCGTCGCGATCGGCGCGATCACCTTCACCGGCTCGGTGATCGCCTTCCTGAAGCTCGACGGCCGCATGAGCGGCAAGCCGATCCTCCTGGCCCACCGCCATCTCATCAACATCGCGCTGGCGGTGCTGCTGGTGGTGCTGGTGATCGCCTTCGCATCCACCGAGAGCCACGTCCTGTTCTGGCTGGTGGTGCTCGTCGCGCTCGTGCTCGGCGGCCTCCTGATCGTGCCGATCGGCGGCGCGGACATGCCCGTCGTCGTCTCGATGCTGAACAGCTATTCGGGCTGGGCGGCGGCCGGCATCGGCTTCACGCTGCAGAACCTTGCGCTGATCATCACGGGCGCCCTGGTCGGCTCGAGCGGCGCGATCCTCTCCTACATCATGTGCAAGGGCATGAACCGCTCGTTCGTGTCGGTGATCCTCGGCGGCTTCGGCGGCGAGACGGCGTCTTCGAGCGGTCCGGACGGCGTGGAGCGCACCGTCAAGCAGGGCTCGGCGGACGACGCCGCCTATCTCATGAAGAACGCGAGCCGCGTCATCATCGTGCCGGGCTACGGCATGGCGGTGGCGCAGGCGCAGCACGCGCTGCGGGAGATGGCCGACACGCTGAAGCGGGAGGGCGTGGAGGTGAAGTACGCGATCCATCCGGTCGCGGGCCGCATGCCCGGCCACATGAACGTGCTGCTTGCCGAGGCGAACGTTCCCTATGACGAGGTGTTCGAGCTGGAGGACATCAACTCCGAGTTCGCCCAGACCGACGTCGCCTTCGTGATCGGCGCCAACGACGTCACCAACCCGGCGGCGCGCGACGACAAGACCTCGCCGATCTACGGCATGCCGATCCTGAACGTCGATCAGGCGAAGACCTGCCTCTTCATCAAGCGGTCCCTCGGCTCCGGCTATGCCGGCATCGACAACACGTTGTTCTACAAGGACAACACGATGATGCTGTTCGCCGACGCCAAGAAGATGGTCGAGGATATCGTCAAGGCGCTTGCTCACTAGCAACGGGCGCACACGACACGAAAAAGGCCCGCGACCGTCGTCGCGGGCCTTTTTTCATGGATGTCGGGACGGCGTCAGGGCTTGTACACGACGGCGACCGGCTCGGCCTCCTGAAGCGTCAGGCGCGCGACGCCGACAGCCGCGTTCACGCCCTCGCCGATCTGGAGGCTGGCCGGCTGCAGGGTGAAGCCTCGATCCGGTCCGCCGATCAGGGCCTTGGCGCCGACGCTCACCGCATAGCCGGCATCGACGCTTGCCCCGTAGTAGCGTCCCGCCAGCGACATCGGCTCGCCGCGATGGAAGCTCGCCGCCAGCACCGACCAGGCGTTGACCGTCTTGCCCGTGATGCCGAGGTCGACGCCGTAGGTGTCGAGCGTGCCGACATAGGTCTCGGTCGCATGGAGGCGACCGAAGGGCGTGTAACGGCACAGGACCGTCTCGGACGAGGTGATGATCTGGTTCACGGTGCCCTGGCTGCGGCACACGAGGGTTCCGACCTTGGCGCCGGCCTGTGCGGAAGCGGGCGAGAGAGCCGCGGCACCGGCGGCGAGAAGGGCGGCGAGAGCAAGTTTCGTCTTCATGGTATGACTCGGGTGTTAACAGGCTTGTTGCGCTGTCAACCAACCGAATCCCCGTTCGGTTTCATGCCGGAAGTCCCCAGCCATCACATTGCGTGACGGCTGGAAACTTGCGTGACGATTTGGGAAGGCGGTCGGCGCCCGCCTCAGGCCGAAGGCGCCGAGCCGCGCGTACGTGACACGCCGTCCTTGGCCGGTTGGTAGTTCGGGTCGAGCTGCGAGGCATGTGCGAAGGAGCGGTAGGCCTTGCCCTTGTCGCCGCGCGCCTCGAGAACGAGTCCCTGTGTCGCCCAGAACTCGGCGCGGTTTCCGTCGAGCTGGATCGCGCGATTGATGTCGTCGGCGGCATCCTCGACGTTGTTGAGCGCCAGGTAGGACACAGCCCGGCCGGCATAGGGCTCGGGCGCATTGGCATCCATCGAGATCGCGGTCGAGAAGTCCTCGATGGCCTGCCGGTGCTGGCCGTCGATCTGATACAGGAGGCCGCGATTGTGGTAGGCGCGCGGGTCGGTCGTGTTCAGGTCGATCGCGCGCTGGAAGTCGCTCAGCGCCTCGCGGTTGCGGCCGGCGACCCGATAGATGTTGCCTCGCCCGATATAGGCCGAATCGTAGTTCGGGTTGATCTTGAGCGCGCGGTTGTAGTCCGCCACGGCCTGGGCGTTGTCGTTGGTCTGCCGCAGCACCAGCGCCCGGTTGGCATAGGCCTGGTAGAAGTTCGGGTCGAGCTGGATCGCCGTGGTGAAGTCTTGGATCGCCCGGTCGTTCTCGCCGGAGCGCCCGTAGGCGATGCCGCGCACGTTGTAGGCTTCCGGGTTGCGCTGGTCGGCGTTCACCGCCGCCGTCAGCGACTGGATGTTCTGGGCCGAGCCCTGGGCCTGATCGAGGCTGATCGACTGCAGCGTCGGACCGCTCTGGCAGCCGGCGGCGACCAGAAGCGCGGACAGGACCGCCGTTCGGCGGAGGGCGGTCAGGGCAAGGGGGCTTCGGATCACGATGCTTCAGCTTCCTTTCGCGGGGCGACGATTCGGGTTGCCGCCACCGGACGGCGCGGGCTTCGTGCCCGAACCGCAGAAACTATCGTGACTGGCTTGCGCGAAACCGCAACCCTCGCAACATGGCCTTTTTGGGGTCGCGGTGCGCGACCCCGTGGCGCGTGCCGCTCAGCGCGCGGCGACGCGGGGCTTGGAGGCGGGAAGGAGACCCTCGCGCTGCGCCTGCTTGCGCGCCTGCTTGCGGGTGCGGCGCACGGCCTCGGCCTTCTCGCGCACGCGGCGCTCCGATGGCTTCTCGAAGGCGGTGCGCATCTTCATCTCGCGGAAGACGCCCTCGCGCTGCAGCTTCTTCTTGAGCGCGCGAAGGGCCTGATCGACGTTGTTGTCGCGAACGAGTACCTGCAAGGGAGGCTTTTCCGTAAGGTTCGGTGGAATGACTAAGGGGGCTCCTAGGTCGAGACCGGCCCGGGAACGGCGGGCTCCTTATCAGACGCGCCCTGGCCTGTCGAGGCGCTGCGCCGGCTCCCGTCGCGCGCGCCGCCGAGCTGCGCCAGGACGTGCCGGATCGCATGCAGGGCGAGCGCCGGGTCGCCCTCGGTCGACGGGCCCTGCGACTCGCGCGGCGCGCGCAGGCTGGCCGGCTGCGCGCGCTCGAAGAAGCGCTCCGGCTGGCCGCGCGCGGCGCGGATCTCGTCCCGGCAGGCTTCCAGCGCCGCGTCGAGGCCCTGCGGCCCATCGCCTTGCGAGCCCGCCAGGAGATGGGCCCAGTAGCTGAGGACGGTGAATCGAAGGAGGCCGACCTCGAAGTCGCGCCGCCGCGCGCCGGCCAGCCAGCCGCTTTCGAGCGGACGCACGGCGGCCGCGATCTCGGAATGGCGGCGGTCCAGGCTGCGGGTGACGGCCACGAGGCGCCAGGACGAGGCGTTGCCCCGGCGCATCTCGCCGAAGGCCTCGATCAGGCGGTCGAGTTCGGACAGGAAGCCGTCCACCGCCTTGCGCACCGCGTCGAGCGTCGGGCGCGGCAGAACGAAGAACGAGACGAACATGCCGGACGCCGCGCCGATCAGCGTTTCCTCGAGGCGCAGAAGAAGAAGCTCGGGCGAGAAGTTTCCAAGAAGGCCGTAGATCAGCGACAAGGCGACGGTGACAAAGAAGCTGAGCGCGCCGTAGCTCGTCTGGAGCAGGTAGAAGCCGAGAAAGACGCAGGCCGCGATCAACGCGAGCGACAGCGCGAAGGACCCGTGCAGGAGGGTGGCAAGGCCGATGCCCAGGACCACGCCGCCCGCCGTGCCGAGCGAGCGGTCGAGGCCGCGCAGCAGCGCGTCACCGCGCGACTGGGTATTCACGAAGACAAGGAAGGCGGTCAGCACTGCCCAGAACCAACGCTGCTCCGACAGGAGGTAGCCGCCCGCCATGGCGATGGCGCAGGCGAGCGTGACCTGGAAGGCGGTGCGCACGAACGGGTCGCCCGCAAGGTTCGACCACGCCAGCGGGCCCGCCTGGCTCGGCACCGCGACGGCTGGGTCCAGCATCTCGTCGGTGAGGTTCGCGACGGTCCGCCGAACCTGGAGGCGCAGGCGGGCGAGCCGCTCCAGCGATGAACGGAAGACCCGGTCGTCGTCGCGCCTTGCCTCGAAGGCCGCGCCGATCGCCGTCTCCAGCGCGAGGTGGAGGTCGAAAAGCTGGATCGACGCCTGCATCGGCGCGGAAAGGGGCGCGGTTCCCCCGCCCTCGGTGGCGGGAAGCAGACCCTCCGCGATCAGGAGGCCGTCGCGCACACGCTGCTCGGCCTGGAGCACGGCGTCCCGCGCGCCGTCCGGCCAATCGTTCTTCAGGCCCTGGCGAAGACGCGAGGCGACGCGCCCGACGCGTCCGTCGACGACCCGCAGGGTCCGCCGCAGATCGTCGGCCGGGCGATCCGGCAGGGCACGGTCCCGAACCCAGTGGGCGACGATGACGCAAAGGATCAGCGCCAGGGCGATGGCCGGAAGGTCGCCCGGGGCCGGGGCGAAATAGGCGGCCATGAAGTAGGCGTTGAAGCCGAACATGCCGGCCGCGTTCCAGCGCGGCCCCCAGCGACGCGCAAGAACGGCCGCGAAGGCGACGGCGAGAAAGAGAAGGTCACGCAGGAGCGGGACGCCGGCCAGCAACGACGCCGAGGTCAGCGCCGCCATGCCCACGAGGGCGCTCCAGAGGCGCGTGCGCACGCGCTGCGAAACCGTCGTGTCCTTGATCGCCACCGCCCCTTGCAGCGCGAGCGCCAGCGCGACGGCGTAGGCGACCTGCGGCAGGGCGACGAAGCGATGCGAGACGAGAAGCGCGAGCGCCACCAGCGCGAGGGTGAGCGTCACGCGCAGGCCGAGCCGCAGGCGGATCAGGGCCGGGTCGGCGTCCTCCAGCCGGCGGAGGAGGCGCGCAAGCGGTCCCGCCCGGCGCTCGACCGAGCCGCCCGGCTGGGCATCGAAAAGGGGAGGGCGGGCCGGTTGGGGGTCGGTCATGTCGAGTGCGGCAACCTTTGGCCCGGGCACGCGGCCCGGCGCAACCCGTCGCGCCAAGAAGAACGGTCAGACTGGCTGGTGTACAAAAATCTTTTGCACGCACTGGATATGGCAAAACTGCGGCCATCTATCACGGTACAGAACAAGACTCGTGTCGGACGACGGTGTCTTGTCTCAAACCTTAATGTCGCCTTGCCAGTTTGGAGTGTCCCATGGCCGACTATACCGATCGACCCGTCGCCGTCGCAGGCGCTGGTCTCCGCCGCATCTCGTGGGGCGCGATCATCGCCGGTACGATCCTGATCCTCGTCTTCCAGCTGCTGCTGGCCCTTCTCGGCCTTGGCATCGGTCTGGCGACGGTCGATCCGGCCAGCAACGATACCCCTTCGCTCGCGACCTTCGGTTCGGCCAGCGGCATCTGGGCGCTTCTGACGGTTCTCCTCGCCACCTTCGCCGGCGCCTATGCCGCCGCCCGCTTCGCCGGCACGCCGTCGCGTCGTGACGGCGCGCTGCACGGCATCACCACATGGGCCACGGCCACGCTCGTCGCGGTCTACGTGCTGAGCACCAGCGCCACCGGCCTCGTCTCGACCGCCTTCGGCGCGCTCGGCTCCACCGTCCAGTCGCTCGGCTCCACCGTCTCGTCGCTCGTGCCCGGCTCGCTCGATGCCCTCCCGCCGCAGCTGCGCGCCCAGGCCGAGCAGCTCCTGCAGCGTGGCCAGAACGAGGCCCAGCAGGCCGCGAACACGGTTCAGAACGAGGCGCAGCAGGCCGCCAATAACGCCCGCCAGGCTGCCGGCACGCCGGACCTGACCGCCGCGCTCGGCGAGATCGTGAAGGGGCTCGGCCAGAACGCCACGCCGGAACAGCGCCAGGCCGCCGTGCAGGCCATCTCGACCCAGGCCGGCATCAGCCAGCAGGAGGCCGAGCAGCGCCTGACCCAGTTCCAGGGTCAGTACGACCAGGCCGTCGAGCAGGCCCGCCAGGCGGCGGACAAGGCGGCCAAGGTCGCCAGCACCACCGCCTTCGTCACGTTCGTCGGCCTGCTGCTCGGCATGATCGTGGCGGCGCTCGGCGGCATCGCCGGACGTCCGGCGCGCACGGTGGGTTACTACCGCGACTGATCTTCCCGGGAAGACCCAGCCGAATCGATCCGCAGAAGCCGGCGCCCCGCGCCGGCTTTTTCGTGCGCGATCGTCTCTCGGGGGCAGGCTTCGGGGCCCGAGGCGCCTGTCGTCGTCATCTAACCGATTTTAATATCCGCCCTGCCTGGCAGGGCTCTTTACCCCCTTGGGGCCGCTGCGCAGAAAGACGCCGAGGCCTGCACGAGCTGGCCGTTTCGAACACCCCTGGGGGAACCGATGCTGAGAACCGAGACCGTCCGCGAGATCCTGCGCTGGTACGAGGGCGAGACCCCGGGCCTGAAGTCCAACCTGTCGCGTCTTCTCATGCACGGGCGCCTCGCAGGAACGGGACGTGTCGTGATCCTGCCGGTCGACCAGGGCTTCGAGCATGGTCCGGCCCGCTCCTTCGCGCCCAATCCCGCCGCCTACGATCCGCACTACCTCTACGAGCTGGCGATCGAGTCCGGCGTATCGGGCTACGCCGCGCCGCTCGGCCTCCTGGAGCAGGGCGCCGACACGTTCGCCGGCGAGGTGCCGCTGATCCTCAAGCTCAATTCGGGCAACTCGCTGGCGGCAGGCGCCGGTGACCAGGCGTTGACGGGCACGGTCGAGGACGCGCTGCGGCTCGGCTGCGTCGGCGTCGGCTTTACGATCTACCCGGGCTCCGACCACGCCTATGCCATGCTCGAGGAGCTGCGGGAGATCACGCTGCAGGCGAGGTCGCGTGGCCTCATGACCGTGGTCTGGTCCTACCCGCGCGGCGGCAAGGTGACCAAGCAGGGCGAAACCGGCCTCGATATCATCGCCTACGCCGCCCATATGGCCGCGCTGTCGGGCGCGACCATCATCAAGGTCAAGCTGCCGACCGACTATATCGACCTTGCGGACGCCCGCTCGACCTACGACAAGTTCCCGGTCGGACCGAGCCAGGCGGACCGCGTGCGTCATATCATGCAGGCTTCGTTTGCCGGAAAGCGCATCGTCGTCTTCTCGGGCGGCGCGGCGAAGAACACGACCGAGCTTCTCGACGAGGTCCGCGCCATCCGTGACGGCGGCGGCAACGGCTCGATCATCGGCCGCAACTCGTTCCAGCGCTCGCGCGAGGACGCGCTGAAGCTTCTCGCCGAGGTCATGGACATCTACGCCTGAGGCCAAATGGACCGGGCAGGCGGCGAGCCTTGTTCCTCGCCGCCTGCCTCGCTACCTAGCAGCCGGGTTCGCGCGACCGCGCGCGAACCGGTCGCCGCGACCCTCGCGGACATCACCGAGGCCAAGCGTGACGACTGCGGCTCCCGACAAGCGTCCCGTGACGCGAAACGAAGAGCTCGTCCTCTCCGCGCTGAAGCGCGCCGAGGCGCCGCAAACGGCCTACCAGCTCCTGGACGCGCTGCGGGAGGAGGGGTTGAAGGCGCCGCCCCAGATCTACCGCGCCCTTCGCTCGCTCGGTGAGCGCCATCTCGTGCATCGCCTCGACAGCCTCAACGCCTTCGTCGCCTGCGGTCACCACCACGAGCACGACGCCCGGACGCTCGTCTTCCTGATCTGCGGCGGTTGCGGGCGGGTCTGCGAATTCGCCGACGAGTCCCTCGACCGCCTTCTGAAGGACGCGGCGGGGCGGCGCGGCTTCCAGGTGGACGACGCCGCCGTCGAGGTGCGCGGCCTCTGCGATTCCTGCCGCAAAGGGACGGACCTTAGGAATTATGGCGGCGCGGTGGCAACGCCTTAATTCGAGCGATGTCCCCTGAGTCGCGGTTCGGTACCCGCCGACCATCCCTCGGCACCCCTACGAGGGGCCTCTATCCGGTTTGAGTACCCCATCCGGGGTGTGAACGTGCCGTCGCGCGATCAAGTGTTGCATCACGGTGCCAGATTGCGTGAGACGTGATCTCGGCTGTTCCAACCGCTATTCATTTCAATGGTTTAAGCCGAAGATCCGGCCGGGTATCGTTAAGTCGCGATTAAGCTTGCAGGGGTATCCCTGTTGTCGAACGCGGTGGGTGCCGGACGGCCTTGTTGCCCCTCAGCCACACAGCGGTCGGGAACGCAAACCGGGCCATTGCTCGTACCGGGGTGCCGACCCTAAATCGACCTAACCCCGAGCCAATCGGGTCCCCGCTTTCGGTCTCGCAAGGGTCCGACAGAACAACGTCGCAGAAGCGACACTGGAGTATCACCATGAAGCGTTTCGCCCTCCTGCTGGCTTCGGCCGCTTTCGTCACCCCGGCTCTGGCCGCGGACGTCGTGTACGAGGAGCCCGCGGCTCCGGTCGTCGCTCTGCCCCCGGCCTACAGCTGGACCGGCTTCTACATCGGTGGCCAGGCTGGCGCCGCTTTCAACCGCGACTCGGGCCCGTTCTCGTCGGACAACACCTCGTTCATCGGCGGTTCGGACAACAGCGATGACGCGGCCTTCATCGGCGGCGTGCACGTCGGCTACGACTACCAGATCAACAACCTGATCGTTGGCGCGATCGCCGACATCAACTACATCGACGCGTCGTCGGCCACGAGCTACACGATCCCGAGCTTCAACGGTGGCGTTGACTCGTTCGGCGTCGTCAACGACATCAACTTCGTCGGCACCGTTCGCGCCAAGGTCGGCTTCGCCGCCGACCGCTTCGCGATCTACGCCACGGGCGGTCTCGCCTACGCCAACTTCGACAACTCCTACAACGGTTCGTCGAGCTTCCGTTCGCGCGCCGGCACGATCTACACGGTCAACGCGAACCAGGACAACAACGACGTCGGCTACGCCGTCGGCGGTGGCGTCGACTACCTCGTGACGCCGAACCTCTCGCTCGGCCTCGAGTACCTCTACACGGACCTCGGCTCCTCGGACGCCAAGGTCACCTACACCGCGATCGGCAACCGCTTCGGCGCCGACGCGCAGTCGTTCACCGCGAACTCGAACTCGGACCTCGACTTCCACACCGTGTGGGCCAAGGCTTCGTTCCGCTTCAACTAAGCGGACCGGGTTCCGGGCTCCTCTACAGGAGTTCGAACTCAGAGTTGAACCCGTCGCAGCGAAGGCTGCGGCGGGTTTTTTGTTGCGGCGAACGCCTGCCGTGAACGCTCAGGGCAAAAAAAGGAGCGCTCGAGGCGCTCCTTGATCGTCAGCGATGGCGGCGTGCCGTCACGCCAGCGGCGCAAGACCGAGATCCGCGCGGCGGGGCAGGTCGGCGCCTCGCCGCGTGCAGGTCACGGCGGCGGCCCGCACCGCGAAGTCCAGAAGCTCTCCGAGATCGGCTTCCGACAGATCGAGCAGGCCCTCGCGTGACAATCGTCCGCTCTCGGCAAGCCGGCTGAGCGTCGCCGCCTGGAACGTATCGCCCGCGCCCACCGTGTCGGCCACGACCACGGAGCGACCGCCGACACGCGTCGAGGCGCCGCTGGCGCTCGCCGCCAAGGCGCCCCGCTCGCCGAGCGTGATGATCGCCATCGCCGCGCCGGCCGTGATCCAGTCCGCCAGCACGGACTCGTGGCTGCGGCCGGGAAACACCTGCTCCACGTCCTCGTCGCTGGCCTTGATCAGTGTCGCAAAGGGCGCGGTGGCGCCGATGCGCGAACGCCAGATGTCGAGGTCCGGCTGCACCGATGAACGAATGTTGGGATCGTAGGAGATGAAGCGCCGGTCGTGCTCCTGCGCGACGAGCTTGGCGAGGGCGGAGGCGGTCGGCTCGCTGACTGTGGAGTAGGAGCCCGCCAGGTGGATCGCCTTGAGGGCGTCGGAAAAATGCGAGGGGACCTCGCGAGGCTCGACCGATCGATCCGCCGTGCCCTCGATGTAGAAGTCGTATCGCGGCGTGCCCTGGGGCGAAAGCGACACCATGGCCAGCGTCGTGTTGCGCGTCGTCTCGATGAGGAAGCGGTCGTCGATGCCTTCCCGGTTCATGAAGGCGCGGATCCGGCGACCGAACAGGTCGCCCGACATCTTCGTGAAGAAGGCTGAGCGATGTTCGAGCCGGGCAAGCCCGAGCGCGACATTGAGGGCCGAGCCGCCGATGCGACCCGACAGCGAGATGCTGGAGACATCCGCTTCGTCTCCGCCCGCGAACATGTCGAACAGGGCGTCGCCGCAACTCATGAACATGCCATCTGTCTCCCCTCGATCGTCCGTCGACGCCCGAGCTGCCCCGAGGCGCTGCGTGTGTCCGCAATGCGTGCCGGCCACTTCCTGTATCAGGAGCGCTCGAGGGGCAAGAGACCGTTCCGGGATCGTGTAATCCGACGCTCGTTCAGGAGGGTACGAGCGACTGCGACTTCAGGCCCGTCGCCGCGAACCGTCGGTCGAACTCGCCTCAGGCGAGGCCGGTGAGCTGCCGGATCAACGAGACGTCGGTGCCGATGAAGGATTGGATCCCGACCATCGGCTGCTGCGGGCTCGCGGTCTGGATGAAGCTGCGCAGGTGCTGCGCGTCGAGCGCCGAACCCATCCAGTAGCTGTGACAGACCGAGGTCTCGACCTTCTGGTGGCGTTCCGGGCGGTTCTCCACCTCGTCGACGAAGCGACCGTAGATCAGGCATTCGGAGAAACGGCGGCGCGCGGCGACCGCCGAAACCCAGGACCGACCCATCGTGTCCTCGATGCGTCCCACCATCTCGCGCGCCGTGTCGCCGCGCCAGGTGACCGACTGCGCGATGTAGTCGGTCTCCGTGGTCAACCGCGGGTCGATGCCGAGAAGCGCCGCCGCCCGTGCCGCCCAGACGCGATGCTCGTCCATGTCGCGCGTGATGCCGCGCGGCTTGCGATAGAAGGCGAGGCGGCCGTCCGCGTCCCACTGGTCGGCGACATCGGTCTCGCGCACGAGCACGGTGTCGGAGTCGCAGAACAAGGCACCATCCTCGTCCATGCGCGCCGCAAACGCGATCTTGCGCAACTGCTGGACATGCCAGCCCCGCAACGGGAGCCCCCGGCTCGAAAGCCAGAGCCGCCGACGCCCCAGCCGCGTCGGATCGGGCACGACGCGCAGCCAGCGGGGCAGGAGTTCGCGCTCGTCGATGACGACGCGCCGGGGTCCCGCCAGCTGGCGGAACAGCGCGACGTCGGCCGGCTCCACGAGAAGATAGTGAAACGTATAGCCGCTGACGCGACGATCGATGCTTTCGCACAAGAGGCGGCATCGCTCGAAGTCGCCGCTGTAGCTTGCAGTCACGATGGCGGTTTTCATCGGTTCATCCGAATCAGTGTTGCTGAGACGGAGATTAACGTTTTGTTAGTAACTTCGTTGACGCAAGGTGAACCTATCCTTAATCGCTAAAATGCATTTCAAGGTGAACCCGATCTATTCGCCGGGCGATGGAGCTGGGTCGGATTGGATCCGTTGCTTGCCTTGAGCCGCCGGATGAACGGCGCTTCCTCAGCTTGGGTAGGTGAAGGCGCCGAGAGCCGGGACCTTCACGGTCCAGCGGAGCGGATCGACGCCAGCCACGAGGCCGAGGATGTTGATCTCGAGGCCCGTCCTTGCGCCGACCGCCAGTCCCGCAAAGCCGAAGAGCGAGGCGCTGAAGCCGTCCGCGTCGAGGCGCACGAGGCGTCCGTCGACCGGGTAGTCGCGACCGACGGCCGCCGGGGGCAGAACCGCGCCGAAGCCCGGAACCGCGCGCATGACATGGGCGGTGAAGCTGTTGGAGTTGGGGCCGGGAAAGATCCGGTAGCCGCCACGGGCGGCGAAGGGGTAGTCGGCAATGGCCGCCCGGATGCGAGGGATGGCCGCTTCCGCCGCAGCCCCATGCAGCGCCGCCACGATGCGCGGCTCGTTCGAGTACCAACGCCCGTCGGGTGCATAGCCGTCGCGCCGGATCGGCGACCCCCATCCGACCTTGTCGAACCGCTCGTAGCGTTGCGCGCACCTGGCCTTGACGACGATCCAGGAATGCTCGGACACCGCGCCCTTGAGCCCGCCCGTGCGCGCCGACAGAACATAGGCGGCGGCTTCCGGATCATCTGAGGCGGCCGGAAGGAGCCGCGCGCTGGTCCAGTCCGCATCGCGCCAGGAGGCGGGGTGACTGCCCGCGATCCAGAGGCCGGCGGCAAGCGCGAGCGGGACGAGGTAGACGAGGACAAAGGCAAGGGCGACCAGTCGCAGGGCGATCATCGGGCTCCGGGCAAGGGGCGGGCGGACCGGAAAGTCCGTTTGCGCGGCCGCCGCGTTGCTGTAGGGCACGACGACCGATCCGTCCGGAAGGCCCGTGCCCGTGTCCCATATCGTCATCGAAGCCACGCGCGGCAACGCCGTGGAAAGCCTCCATCTCGTCAGCGCCGCCGTCGTCGACGCAGGCGGGCAAGCCGTCACGTCACATGGTGACATCGAGACCCCCGTCTATCCGCGCTCCGCCATCAAGGTGATGCAGGCCCTGCCGCTCGTGGAGAGCGGAGCGGCCGACCGCTACGGGTTCGGCGCGCGCGAATTGTCGCTCGCCTGCGCCTCGCATTCCGGCGAGGCGCCGCACGTGGCCCTCGCCGCCGACATTCTCGGGCGTGCGGGCCTTGGCGAGGCGAACCTCGAATGCGGCTGCCACTGGCCCTTCGACCAGAAGGTGGCGATCGCGCTCGCGCAAGGCGGCGGGACGCCGAACCAGCTCCACAACAACTGCTCGGGCAAGCACGCGGGTTTCCTCTGCACGGCGGTGCATCTGGGAGAGGAAACGCAAGGCTATGTCGGCGCCGCGCATCCCGTGCAGCGCCGCGCGCGCCAAGCGATCGCGGACCTCACAGACACGGAGGTCGGCGAGGAGACACCCAGCGGCATCGACGGATGCTCGATTCCGACCTACGCCGCCTCGCTGCGCGCCTTCGCGCTCGGCTTCGGACGCCTGACGGGCGGGACCGGCATTTCGCAGGCGCGGGCTGCGGCCGGCCGGCGCCTGATGGACGCCTGCATGGCGGAACCCTTCTTCATGGCGGGAACGCAGCGCGCCTGCGTGGCGCTCATGGAGGCCGCTCCCGGCCGCGTCTTCGCCAAGACGGGGGCGGAAGGGGTCTTCTGCGGTGCCGTCCCCGAACTGGGCTTCGGCTTCGCGCTGAAGGCGCATGATGGCGGCACGCGCGCCGCCGAGAGCGCGGTCGCGCAGCTGATCTCCGATATCTGGCGGCCGCAGGATGCCGCGCTCTCGGAGCGTTACGCCGAGCTCGCGCGCCACACGCTGCGCAACTGGGAGGGAACCGCGGTCGGCGAGATCCGCCCGCGCCGGGCCTGACGACGCGGGCTCCGGCTCGTCAGGCCTTGGGCTTGGCGGGCGCCCGGCGGCGAGCCGGCGGTTTCGCCGCCGCCGCCGCTGCGGGCGGCGTCGGCTGAAGGCGGATGCGCAGCATGCCGCCCGGTGTCTTCTCGACGTCGAAGATGCCCACCGCGCGCACGAAATCGCTCAGCTTCTTGTGGCCGTAGGTGCGCGGATCGAAGTCCGAGAAGCGGTTGAGGAGCTGCTGTCCGAAGGCGCCGAGCGGAACCCATCCGTCGTCGCTTTCCATCTGCTCCATGACCTGCCGCACCATCGGCAGCGGATCGGGCGTTGCCGCCGCCTCGGGCTTCGCGCGCTCGCCGAGGTCGTGCAGAAGGTTTTCTGTATAGATGAAGCGCCGGCAGGCCTGTCGGAAGCTTTCCGGCGTCTTCTGCTCGCCGAAACCGTAGACGTCGATGCCGTGTTCGCGGATGCGCGAGGCGAGGCGCGTGAAGTCGGAGTCGGAGGAGACGAGGCAGAAGCCGTCGAAGCGGCCCGAGTGCATGAGGTCCATCGCGTCGATCACCAGCGCGATGTCGGAGGCGTTCTTGCCGGTCACATAGGCGAACTGCTGCTGCGGCAGGATCGCGTGCCGCGACAGGACGTCGGCCCAGCCCTTCGAGCGGGGCGACGAGAAATCCCCGTAGATGCGCCGGACGCTCGCCTCGCCGATTGTCGCGATCTCCTGGAACAGGCCGTCGGCGATGCGCGCGGAAGCGTTGTCGGCGTCGATCAGGACGGCGAGGCGAGGGGATCGGACATCGCTCATGGCGGCCTCAGGTCGGCGGGAGAAGGAATAGCTGGCGGGCGAGGCGGCCACAGCGACGGGGCTCGGCTCGGGCGCGTGTCGTGGCGGCTTGGCTGTCGCCCGTCGCCGCTGCGGCTGGCGGGCGGCGGGCGCTTCGGCGGGCGGAGCCGGCTCCGCGACGGTCGGAAGAACGCGCAGGAAGGCCGGCATGCCGTCCTCCCCCCAGGGATCGTTCACAGCCATTTCTTGTGCCGGAAGAACATGAGCGGAAGGACGGCCGACAGCACCATCAGGCCCAGAGCCATCGGGTAGCCGAGCGGCCAGTTGAGTTCGGGCATATGGACGAAGTTCATGCCGTAGATCGAGGCGACCAGCGTCGGCGGCATGAAGCCGACGGCGGCGACCGAGAAGATCTTGATGATGGCGTTCTGCTCGATCGAGATCATGCCGACCGTGGTGTCGAGCAGGAAGGTCGTCTTGTTGGACAGGAACGAGACGAAGTCGTTGAGCGAGTGGATGTCTCGCGCCATCGCCTTGACCCGGAGCTTCAGCTCCTTCTGCGGCTTGCGCCGGTCGAGAACGAACTGGAGGAACGGCAGGAGGCGGTCGATCGTGGCGAGGCTTTCCCGCGTGCGCGAGGACAGGTCGCCCGCCGCGCCGATGCGGCGCAGGAGTTCCTTGAAGTCGCTGGTGGGGGTGGGGGTGTTGTCGGCCGAGGAGCGGAAGATGTCGGCGCCGATCCGGTCGAGATCGGCGGCGATGGCTTCCAGAAGGTCGGCGACCCTGTCGATCACGGTCTCGAGCAGGCCGACCGCGATGGAATCGGCCGTCGGTCCCTTGGCGCGCGAAGGCTTGGGCGGCGCGGCCGGCGGACCGTAGAGGTCGAAGCCCGGCAGTTGCAGCGCACGGTCGCCCTCGCCGTTCGCTTCGCCACGGCACAGCTTGTTGGCGTAGATCGCGAAGGAGCGCGGCTCCGTGTAGCGAAGGGTGATGAGGCGGTTCTCGACCAGAATGAAGGTGACGGGGCCGAAGCCGGGGCGGCCCTCGTCGAGCCCGTAGACGATCGACGTCGTCATGAAGTCCCCGCCGTCCTCGGAGTACAGGCGGCTGGACACCTCGATCTCGCGCATCTCCTCGCGCGTCGGCACTTCGAGGCCGCACAGGCGCTCGACGGCCTTCTCCTCCTCGCGCGTCGGGTTGCGCAGGTCGATCCAGATGGCTTCGGGCGGGAGTTCGTCCGGGGGAATGGCGGTCTGCCTGCGGACCTGTCCCCCGAACGCGATATAGGCATCGATCATGCTGTCGCCGTTCCGGCGCGGCAGGCCTGCCGCGCCTTTTCCTCAACGGGCAAATCGCCCGCCCTGCCGCGCGCAGAGGGGAACACCTTTCGCGCTCGGGAAGGCAAGCGGAATCTGCGCGGCTTCAGACGAACTGCGCGAGGCCCGGCACCGAGGAGATGGCTCGGTCCACCGTCTCCTCGCCGACCGCGGCCTTGGCCTCGGCCACCATCTCGACGGCGATCGTGCGCATCTGCCCCATGTCGAGGCCAAGGCCCATCAGCTTGCCGCCGAGCGCCATAATGCCGCCCCCGCCGAAGCTCGGATCGCCCGCCGCCGCGATGCTTTCGTGCGCGCCCGGCGTCTTGCTGATCATCTCGCCCACGGCTTGGTCGTCGCCTTCCTCGCGCATGAAGGCCAGGATGTGGCCGATGGCCTGATTCGCCGTGTCCGGAGAGATGTCGGCTGCGGCGGCGACGCGGTCGGTGAGTTGGCTCATGAGGCTGGCTTCGTCCTTCGAAGGGCGATGATCGGAAACTGCATCCCGAAGATTGGCGCAGCCCCGCCCATGGCAAGGGCCGCGCCCGGGGTTTCACGCAGAGCGTTCGGCTTCCAGGAGCCTTGCCGGGTCCCAGCCCGCGGATGCGAGCCGCTCGCGCGAGGGCGTCGGGTCGTCCAGCATCACCGCATGGAGCGCCGGGGTCCGGTCGCCCTTGCCAAGGCCCAGCGCGGCGAGCACCCTGCCGTCCTTCACGTAGAAGGCGGTGTAGGAGTTGCCCCTCAGGTCACCCTCGACATGCACCTCGTCGAAGCCCTCGGCATGGCCGAGATAACTCAGTCGTCCGTGCTGCGCGGACCAGAAATAGGGAACGGCGTCGAACCGGCAGCCGTCGCCCAGAAAGGCGCGGGCGGCATGGCGCCCCTGCTGCTCGGCGATGCGCCAGTGCTCGATGCGCATCGGCTCGCGTCCCGCCAGCGTAAACTCGGCAATATCGCCCGCCGCAAACACCCGGCCCGCGGCACGCAGCGAACGGTCGACCTTGACGCCCTTGCCGGATGTCTCGACCCCTTCGAGAAGCGCGGCGCGGGACCGGGCACCGGTGGCTGCGATCACGAGATCGGCGGGAACGACCGATCCGTCGCCGAGCCGCACGCCTGTCACCCGTTCGCCCTCGCGCTCCAGCGCGGCGACCTCGACGCCTGTGCGCACCTCGACGCCCTTCTCGCGGTGGGTCGCAAGAAGCTGCTTTGCGACGTCCTTGCCGAACTGCTTGGCGAAGGGAAGCTCGGCGCGCGACAGCACGCAGACCGTCTTGCCGAGCGAGACGAGGCTCGCTGCAGCCTCCATGCCGATGAAGCCCGAGCCGATCACGACGATCCGCTCGGCGCGGTTCACCTCCGCGCGCAGGCTTTTCGCGTCGTCATGGCTGCGCAGCGTCAGGACGTTCGGTGCCTCGGCTCCGTCGAGGTCGAGCGGCGCGGCGTCGCTGCCGGGCGCAGCGAGGCAGCCGTCGAAGTGAAAGCGCTCGCCGCCCTCCAGCACCAGCTCGGAGTTTGCCGCATCAATCCGAGCGACACGGGCGGGCCGCATCTCGATGCCGAGCGCCTCGATCTCGGCGGCCGGCATGAGCGGAAGGCCGTCGTCCTGCTTCTTGCCCTGGAGATAGGTCTTGGACAGGTCGGTCCGGTCGTAGGGCGGCTCGCGTTCGGGCGCGAAGAGGACGATGCGGCCGTCGAAGCCGCCGCTCACCAGTTCCTTGGCGCAGGCAAGGCCCGCGGCTCCCGCGCCGACGATCGCGAAGATCCTGTCGCCGCCCGATCGACGGTCGTCGGGCGTGACCGAGGGGCGATGCGGCTTGGCGCCGTCGGGCAACTCGACGAGGACGCGACCGTTCTGAACTGTGGCCTCGAAGCGCGCGAGGCAGCCCTGGCCCGGCGGCTCGCGATGATCGCCCGTTTCCAGATCGAAGATCGCGTGGTGCCAGGGGCAGATCACGCGGTTGCCGATGCGCTGGCCGTTCTTGAGGGGCGCGCCCTTGTGGGTGCACGTGGCCCCCGTGGCGAGCACGCGCTCGCCGTCCCTCGCCAGGAGGATCTTGAGGTCGCCGACGGCGACCTCGCTCAGTCCGTCGGATGGAAGGTCGGCGAGGGCGCAGAGGTCGTGGCGCATCCGGGAAGGGCTCCGAAAAGGTTGGCCCTTCCCAACACGCGGTGCCGCGACCCGTTCCCGGTCAGACCGTCGCGCCGGCCGGCTGGTTGACGATCACCGTCGCACCGGACTGGGCCCGGTTGTAGAGGTCGATGATGTCGTGGTTCATGAAGCGCACGCAGCCAGACGACACCGCCTTGCCGATGGTCCACCATTCCGGCGTGCCGTGCAGGCGATAGAGCGTGTCCTGCCCGTTCTGGAACAGGTAGAGCGCGCGCGCACCGAGCGGATTCTTGAGGCCCGGGTCCATGCCGACGCCGCGCAGGTTCTCGAGCTCGGGCTGCCGGTCGATCATCTCGTTGGGCGGTGTCCAGCGCGGCCACTCGCGCTTGTACTGGATGTTGGCGCGCCCTTCCCAGGCGAAGCCCTCGCGGCCGATGCCGACGCCGTAGCGCATGGCCGTGCCGTTCGGCTGGATCAGGTAGGCGTAGCGCGTGGGTGTATCGATGATCACCGTGCCGGGCGTCTCGGGACCGGCATACTCGATCTCCCGGCGCAGGTAGCGCCGGTCCATGCGATTGAGGTCGATGGGCGGGATCTGGAAGCCGCCGTCGTAGATCGGCCCGTAGGCCGTCGCGTAGTCGACGTCGAGGCCGGGCGGCAGGCCGTTGCCGGAAAAGGCGGTGAGGTTCGCCATCGGGCGCGAGGCGGTCGCGCAGCCCGAGAGCAGCGCGGTGGCGCCGAGGCCGCCGAGGCCGAGGAGAAGCGAGCGGCGCGAGACGCCGCGGGATGTCGGGTCGTTCATCATGGTCCAGCCAAAGGAAGACGCGAACCGATGGCGGGCGGCATCCTGCCGTGCAGCCTTCTATCCGTCGGTCGCGACAGATCATTGAGCCACCAACACATGGGCACCCCTTTCGTTCCCTCGCAAGGGGTGCGGTGCGACGAAGGCCGTCGCGAGACTCAAGTGACAGCGTCGTTCGGGCCGCTTATAGCCGCAGGCGGGAAGGGGACCGGCGGCTGCCTCGTCGCTTCGGGACCGAGAACCGGGAAGGGCATCACGATCATGGCATCCGAACTCTCGCGCACGCTCACCTTCGTCGACGGAAGCTGGGTCGAGGGCAATCCGGGTCTGGTCGGGCCGCGATCCCACGTCCTGTGGCTGGGTTCCTCGGTCTTCGACGGCGCGCGCTGGTTTGAGGGGCTGGCGCCCGATCTGGATCGGCACGCGGCGCGCGTGAACCGCTCGGCCGAGGCGCTGGGCCTCGCGCCCACGATGGCGCCCGACGAGATCGTCCGCCTGACGCGCGAGGGGCTGCGGCGCTTCGACGGCGAGACGGCGGTCTATATCCGGCCGATGTACTGGGCCGAGGACGGCGGCTACATGGGCGTGCCCGCCGACCCCGCCTCGACGCGCTTCTGCCTGTGCCTCTACGAGGCGCCCATGATCCCCTCGGCCGGCTTCTCGCTCGGCCTCTCGCCGTTCCGCCGGCCGACGCCCGAGACCATGCCGACGCTGGCCAAGGCCGGGTGCCTCTACCCCAACAACGCGCGCGCCATCATGGAGGCGAAGAGCCGGGGCTTCGACAACGCGCTCGTGCGCGACGTGATCGGCAACGTCGCCGAGACCGGCACGTCCAACATCTTCCTGGCGCGAGACGGCGCGGTCTTCACGCCCGTTCCCAACGGTTCCTTCCTGAACGGCATCACGCGCCAGCGCGTCATCCAGCTTCTGCGCGAGGACGGGGTCGAGGTCGTCGAGACGACGCTGACGCCCGAGGACTTCGCGCAAGCCGACGAGATCTTCTCGACCGGCAACCATTCCAAGGTCGTGCCGGTCACGCGCTTCGAGGATCGCTCGATCGAGGCCGGGCGCTTCTTCGAGCGGGCCCGCGAACTCTACTGGCGCTTCGCGCGCGAGAGCGCGGCCTGAACGCTGACATCGGGGCGACGCGGCCTAGCTAAGGCCCGGCCCGAACCTCAAGTTCCCGGCGCCGGGCCCCGGCCCGCGCTGCGGCGACGCAAAGAGAAACCGCAAGGAGACGAACCGATGGCCTTCACGCTTCCCGAGCTGCCCTACGCCTACGACGCGCTTCAGCCCTACATGTCGAAGGAGACGCTGGAGTATCATCACGACAAGCACCACCAGGCCTATGTCGACATGGGCAACAAGCTGGCGGGCGAGGCCGGCATGGCGGACGCCTCGCTGGAGGAGATCGTCAAGCAGAGCTTCGGCAAGAACCAGCCGCTCTTCAACAATGCGGGCCAGCACTACAACCACATCCACTTCTGGAAGTGGATGAAGCCGAACGGCGGCGGCAAGGCGCTGCCGGGCAAGCTGCAGACCGCCTTCGACAGCGACCTCGGCGGCTACGACAAGTTCCGCAACGACTTCATCGAGGCCGGCAAGGGCCAGTTCGGTTCGGGCTGGGCCTGGGTCGCGGTGAAGGACGGCAAGCTCGCCATCATGAAGACGCCGAACGGCGAGAACCCGCTGGTGCACGGCGCGGAGCCGATCCTGGGCGTCGACGTGTGGGAGCACTCCTACTACATCGACTACCGCAACGCCCGGCCGAAGTATCTCGAGGCCTTCGTCGACAGCCTCGTGAACTGGGACTACGTGCTCGAGCGCTACGAGGCCGCGGCGCGCTAAGCCCGGCCGACCCGTTTCCCGACGCGAGGGCCCGCCGGCAAAACCTGCCGGCGGGCCCTCGCGCGTGATGGACACGGGATCGAAAACGCGCTTCCCTCCGTTTGGAACTCGTCCAAACCAGTGCCGGATTCGATAGTCCGGGGAGGATTCGGAATGAAGCGCACCCACAAGGTTCTGGCCGTCGTCGCGGCGGGTCTCCTGACGATCGGTTCCAGCGCGCTCGCGCAGAACCTCGACGTCATCAAGGAGCGCCAGCAGGTCATGAAGATGAACGCGCAGGCTGCCAAGCAGGCCAACTCGATCATCAAGGGCGAGACCCCCTACGACGCGGCGAAGGCGGACGAGCTGTTCCGGATGCTGAACGACGACGCCCGCAAGTTCGCGACGCTCTTCCCCGAGGATTCCAAGACGGGCGGCAAGACCGAGGCCGCGCCGGCGATCTGGGAGAAGCCGGCCGAGTTCAAGGCGGCCAACGACAAGTTCATAGCCGACACGCAGGCCGCCGTGGACGCCAAGCCGCAGGACGTCGCGAGCTTCGAGGCCTCGTTCAAGACCGTCGCCGCCAACTGCCAGAGCTGCCACCAGCAGTTCCGCCAGCGCGACTGACGCCGGACCCGGCATGCGCCGCCTGCCCGTTCTCGCCGGCCTCGTTCTCGTCGTCCTCGCCGGCGGCGCGGCCTGGGCGCTGATCCCGGGGCGCTTGCCCGCCTCGGCGATCGCGGCCGAGGGGGCGGGCGATGCCGCGCGTGGTGAACAGGTCTTCTGGGCGGGGGGCTGTGCCTCGTGCCATGCGAGCCCGGGCGGCGAGGCGACGAAGCTGGGCGGCGGCGAGCCGCTCGTCACGCCCTTCGGCACGTTCCACGCGCCCAACATCTCGCCGGATCGCGAAAGCGGCATCGGCGCGTGGACGCTGGCGGACTTCGCCAACGCCATGCAGCGCGGCGTCGCGCCCGAGGGCGCTCCGCTCTATCCCGCCTTTCCCTACACGTCCTATGCGCGCATGAGCGCCGGGGACGTCGCCGATCTCCACGCCTATCTCCTGACGCTTCCGCCGGTCGGCGGCGCCGCGCCGCCCAACGATCTGCGCTTTCCCTTCAATATCCGGCGTGGCGTCGCCGTCTGGCAGAAGGTGTTCCTCGATTCCGATCCGGTGGTGGCGCTCCCCGCCGACGCGCCGGACGAGGTGAGGCGAGGGCGTTATCTCGTGGAGGGGCCGGGCCATTGCGGAGAGTGCCACACGCCGCGAGGCTTTGGCGGTGCGGGCGCGCCGGACCATGACCGCTGGCTCGCCGGCGGTCCCGCGCCGGACGGCAAGGGCCGTATCCCGAACATCACGCCGGGCGGCCCGATCGGAAAGTGGTCGCAGGACGAGATCGCCGAATATCTCGCGACCGGCTTTACGCCGGACTTCGACAGCGTGGGGGGCTCGATGGCCGAGGTCCAGAAGAACCTCAGCCACCTGCCGCGGGCCGACCTCGAGGCGATCGCGGCCTATCTGAAGGCCGTGCCGCCGATCGCATCTAGCGAGAGCGGAAGCTGACGCGCGTTCATCGACGCGGCTCGGCCCCCTCCAGACCCATGGCCTTCAGCGAGAAGGCGTAGATCATGGCCACCTCGTCGAGCTTGGCGAAGCGTCCCGACGCGCCGCCGTGGCCGGCGCCCATGTTGGTGCGCAGGACGATCGGCGCATCGTCGGTCTTGCGCTCGCGCAGCCGCGCGACCCATTTGGCCGGCTCCCAGTAGGTCACGCGCGGGTCGGTGAGCCCGGCCAGGACCAGGATCGGCGGATAGTCCTGCGCGCGGACGTTGTCGTAGGGGCTGTAGTCCGCGATCGTCCGGTAGTCGGCCGGCGAGGCGATCGGGTTGCCCCATTCCGGCCATTCGGGCGGCGTCAGCGGAAGCGTGTCGTCGAGCATGGTGTTGAGGACGTCGACGAAGGGCACGACCGCGACCATCGCGCCGAACTTCTCGGGCGCCATGTTGGCGACCGCCCCCATCAGCATGCCCCCGGCCGACCCGCCCTGCGCCACGATACGCTCGTAGCTCGTGAAGCCTTCCGCCACGAGATGATCGGCGCAGGCCACGAAGTCGGTGAAGGTGTTGCGCTTGTGCTCGCGCCGGCCCGCCTCGTACCAGCGGAACCCCTTGTCCTTGCCGCCCCGGATATGGGCGATCGCCCACACGAAGCCGCGATCCACCAGCGACAGGCAGTTCGTGTTGAACGAGGCCGGGATCGTGATGCCGTAGGAGCCGTAGCCGTAGAGCATCAGGGGCGCCGAGCCATCGAGCTTCGTGTCGCGGCGGTAGAGAAGCGAGATCGGTATGGTCTCGCCGTCGGCGGCCGGCGCCAGGATGCGGCGCGTGACGTAGGCGTCGGGGTCGTGGCCGCTGGGCACTTCCTGCGTCTTCAGGAGCGTGCGCTCGCGCGTCTCCACGTCGTAGTCGAAGGTCTGGTTCGGCGTCGTCAGCGAGGAGTAGGAGAAGCGGATCGTCGTCGTGTCGAACTCGTAGGTGCCACCCAGCCCCAGCGAATAGGCTTCCTCGTCGAAGCTGATGACGTGCTCGGCGCCGTCGGCGAGGCGCTTCACCACGATGCGCGGCAGGCCCTCGCGCCGCTCGAGCCAGACGAGGTGCCGCCTGAGAACGAGATGGTCGAGGATCAGGCGGCCCTCCTCGTGCGGAACGAGGTCGGTCCACTCGGCGCGCGAGGACGCGTTGACCGGCGCGGTGACGATCTTGAAGTCGCGCGCGCCGTCTGCGTTGGTCAGGATGAAGAGTCCGTCCTCGCCCTCGTCGACGTCGTACTCGACGCCGGTCTCGCGCGGGGCTACGAGGCGCGGCTCGGCGGCGGGGTTGGCCGCCGGGATGAGCCACGCTTCGGACGTCTCGTGGTCGTGGATGTCGATCACGACGTGGCCGCCCGACTGCGTGGTGCCGACGCCCATGAAGAAGCCGGCATCGGGCTCCTCGTAGATCAGCGTGTCGTCGGCCGGGTTGGAGCCGATCGTGTGGTGGAAGATGCGGCTCGGGCGATGGTTGGCGTCGAGGCGCGTGTAGAAGAAGCCGCTCGACCGGCCGTTCCAGGCGACGCCGCCGCCCGTGTCGGGCAAGCGCTCGGCATGGTCCTCTCCCGTTTCCAGGTCGCGGACCGCGAGCGTGTAGAATTCCGAGCCCTTGTCGTCGTAGCTCCAGGCGAGCCAGCGGTGGTCCGGCGAGTGCTCGACGCCGCCGAGCGAGAAGTAGTCGCGTCCCTCGGCCTCGACCTGTCCGTCAAGCACGGTCGACAGCGGGCCGCCGTCGCGCGCGCCGCGCACGAAGCGCGGATATTCCGCGCCGGTCTCGAATGCCACGCCGTAGCGGAACGGGCCGTCGGGGGCGGGAACCGAGGAATCGTCCTCCTTGATGCGCGCGCGCATCTCGGCGATCAGCTTCGTCTTCAGCGGCTCCAGATCGCCCAGCATCGCCTCGGCATAGGCGTTCTCCGCGTCGAGATGCTGCCGGATTTCAGGGTCGAGAAGGCTCGTGTCCTTGAACATCTCCTGCCAGTTGCCGGCCCGCATCCAGCCGTAGTCGTCCGTCCGGCGCTGGCCGTGCTCCTCGCTTTCCGTGGGGCGGATCGCGGCCTTGGGGGGACGAGGCAAAGCGGAGTGGGCGTTGGACATGGGCTCTTCGAACACGATGCGTTGCGGGGGACGCCCGGTCGCCGCTGGATGGCCATCCTGGCGGGATCAGGTGCGCGCGAATTCGCCATGAATCCTGACACCTGCACGAACATGTGCAGGACGGCCCATCGCGAATCGCGCCGCCGATAGCTAGGCAGAGCCGGCGCTCGTCACAAGCGCATGAACCGCCGGGATGGGGATCGAGCCTTGAAATCAGGCCCTTCCACCGCATCTTAACGGTCACGGGGAACATGGCCGGAGGCCTGACGCAAACGGGGAAACCACGCGCGGATGAACACGCTTTCGGACAGCCTGCTCTTCCTCGTCATCGCACTTCCCTTCCTCGGCGCCATTCTAGCTCCCCTCGCCATCATCCTCCTCGATCGCTGGGGAACGCTTGCGATCGCGCTCTTTCCGGCTGCCGCGCTCGCGCTCCTCTTCCAGCAGAGCGCCCAGGTGCAGGACCGGGTGGCGATTCTGTTCGGGTTCGACTGGATCCCGAGCTTCGGCGTCCGTTTCTCGTTCCGCCTCGACGGCCTGTCCTTCGGCTTCGCCTTCCTGATCCTCTTCATCGGGGCGCTGGTCGTCCTTTATTCCGGGGGCTACATGCCCAAGGGCGCGCGGCGCGGGCGCTTCCTCCTGTTCATCATGCTCTTCATGGGCGCGATGCTGGGTCTCGTCATGGCCGACGACCTCGTCACCCTCTTCGTCTTCTGGGAGCTGACCTCGATCGCCTCCTTCCTCCTGATCGGCTTCGATCACGAGCGTGAGGCGGCGCGGCGCGGCGCGATCCAGGCGCTCGTCATCACCGGCGGTGGCGGCCTGGCGCTTCTGGCCGGCCTCGTCCTGATCCGCGAGACGACGGGTCTCTCCTCGATGACGGAGCTCATCGACGCGCCGGATGCCTTGCGCGCGGGAACGTCCTACGTGCCCATCCTGCTGCTGGTGCTGGCCGGTGCCTTCACCAAGTCGGCGCAGATGCCGCTCCATGTCTGGCTGCCCAACGCCATGGAGGCGCCGACGCCGGTCTCGGCCTATCTCCACTCCGCGACCATGGTGAAGGCGGGCATCTACCTCTTGATGCGCACCTTTCCGATGCTCGGTGGGACCGACCTCTGGAGCACGATCCTGCCGGTCTTTGGCGGCATCACGCTGGTGGTCGGCGCGACGCTGGCGCTGCGCCAGAGCGACATCAAGCTGATGCTCGCCTATACGACCGTCGCCTCGCTCGGCCTTCTCGTCATGCTGATCGGGATCGGGACGCCGCTCGCGATCGAGGCCGCGGTCCTCTACCTCTTCGCCCATTCGCTGGCCAAGGCTTGCCTTTTCATGGTGGCCGGCTCGATCGACCACGGGGCTGGCACGCGCGACATCCGCGCGCTGGGCGGCCTTGCCCGCAAGATGCCCGTGACCTTCGTCTGCGCGATCCTGGGCGCCGCGGCCATGGGCGGTCTGCCGCCCCTTTTCGGCTTCCTCGCCAAGGAGGAAGTGTACGCCGCGACCGCCACCGCCGACCCGATCGGCATCGCCACGACGGCCGCCGCGCTGGTCGGCAACGCGCTGATGTTCGCGGTCGCGCTTCAGGTCGCGGTCCGGCCCTTCATCGGGCCGCTGCCCTCCGGCCTTCGCCGGGCCCACGAGACGGACGTGCTCGTCTGGATCGGCCCGCTGATCCTCGGCGTGATCGGCCTCTTGGCCGCGATCTTCTCGGTCACGACGCACCAGTTCATCTCCAACCCCATGTCGCCGCCCGACCCGTCCGGCGCGCTCGCGGTCGACATCGCGCTCGGCTTCCATTGGGGTCCGGCGCTAATCCTCTCGATCCTCACGGTCGTCCTGGGCGCGCTTCTCTTCTGGCGCGCCGCGCAGGCGCGCGCCCTCATCGCCGCTCGGCTGACCCGGATCGGCTGGGGGCCGGATCGCGGCTTCGACCAGTTGATGCGCGGCCTCGTTCAGGTCGCCTACAAGGTGACCATCGCGCTGCAGCCGGGCCTTCTCGACGTCTACATGCGCGTCACGCTCGCCGTGATCGTGGGAACGGTCTGGGTCACCATGATCTGGACGAAGAGCCTGCCGGCATGGCCCGACATGCCGCAGCTCTTCTTCTACGAGTGGGCGGTGATCGGCATCATCGTGATCGGCGTCCTGGTGGTCGTGCTCGCCGCCAGCCGCCTGACCGCCGTCGTCTCGCTCGGCATCCAGGGGCTCGCCGTCGCGCTTCTCTTCATGCTGCTGGGCGCGCCCGATCTGTCCTTCACGCAGTTCATGGTGGAGGTTCTCTCGGTCTCGATCCTGGCTCTCGTCATGACGCGCCTGCGCCTCATGCCGGCTGACAAGCGCCCCTGGCGCGACATGGGGGCCGAGGCCGCGCTCTCGGTCGCGGGCGGGCTCGGGCTCGCGCTCTTCCTGCTCGCCATCGTCCAGCGTCCGTTCGACACCGCGGTCACCGACTTCTACGAGCGCTACAGCTATACGATCGCCCACGGGCGCAACATCGTGAACGTCATCCTCGTCGACTTCCGGGGCGTCGACACGATGGGCGAGATCGCGGTCGTCCTGACCACGGGCGCGGCGATCCTGGCGCTGGTCCGCATCCGGGCGGCCAAGCCCGACGCGCGCCACACGCGAAAGCGCCGACGGCGGGCAGGGGAGCTGCAGCCATGAGAACCGTGATCTTCCGCGTCGCCGCGCCCTACCTCACCGCGCTGATGCTTCTGTTCTCGCTCTTCGTGCTCCTGCGCGGGCACAACGAGCCGGGCGGGGGCTTCATCGGCGGGCTGATCGCCTCCTCGGCGATCGCGGTCTACGGCATGGCCTGCGGCGTCGAGGCCGTGCGCAACGCGCTCCACTTCCACCCGATCGCCTATGCCGGCCTCGGCTTGCTCCTCGCCGTGTTCGCCGGCTTCATGCCGCTCGTCGGCGGCGCGCAGTTCATGACCGGGCTCTGGATCTTCCTGAACATCTCGGGCAGCGAGGTCGCCCTCTCTACGACCCTTCTTTTCGACATCGGGGTCTTCCTCGTGATCGTGGGCGCGATCTCCGCGATCGCCCTGTCGCTCGAAGACTCGCAGGCGGGCTGAGGCATGGAGGTCGCGCTCGTCGCCCTGATCGGCATCATGTTCTCGGTGACGATCTATCTTCTCCTGTCGCGCTACATCATCCGCATGCTGCTCGGCGTCGTGCTTCTCGGCAACAGCGTGAACCTCACGCTCTTCGTGGCGGGCCGGATCGATCCGATCGCGCCGCCGCTCATTCCCGCGCGCCTGACGACCCCGCCCCAGGACGTCGCCAACGCCTTGCCGCAGGCCCTGATCCTGACGGCGATCGTCATCTCCTTCTCGTTCTTCGTCTTCCTGCTCGTGCTGGCCTATCGCGCCTATCAGGACCTGGAGACCGACGACACGCACGAGATGCGCGTGGCCGAGCCCGAGGACGAGGGGCTTCCGCCCCTCGGCTACTGATGGAAAGCGCAAAGATGGACGACACCCAGGCGCTCATCGACGCCGCGATGGTGGCTCGCGACTACTCGTCGGATCAGGCGCTGATCATCCTGCCGGTCCTGATCTGCTTCGTCTTCGGCGCGGTTCTCCTCATGGCACGGCGCCGGATGGACCTTCACCCGCCGATCGCGGTGACGGGTCTCGCGCTCCTTCTCGTCGCGGATCTCGCCCTTCTCGCGCGCATCGCGGGCTGGGGGCCGATGTCCATGGCGATGGGCGGCTGGCGGCCGCCCTTCGGCATCTCGTTCACGGCCGACCTCCTCAGCGCGCTCTTCCTCACGGTCTCGGGCTTCGCGGGGCTGGCCTGCGGCATCTACGCCGTCGCCTCGATCGACGAGGAGGGGCGGCGCTACGGCTTCTTCCCGTTCCTCTTCATGGTGCTGGGCGGCGTGTCCGGCGCCTTCCTGACCGGCGACCTCTTCAACCTCTACGTCTGGTTCGAGGTGATGCTGATCGGCTCCTTCGGGCTCCTGATCCTCGGCTCGGAGCGCGAGCAGCTCGACGGCGCGACGAAGTACGGCTTCCTGAACCTGATCGGCGCGACGCTCTTCCTGCTCTCGATCGGCTATTGCTACGGCGTCTTCGGCACGCTCAACATGGCCGACATCGCACTGAAGTCGGCGAGCCTCGAGGGCAACGGCGTGCTCCTCACCATCGCCTCGCTCTTCCTTGTCGCCTTCTCGATGAAGGCGGCCGCCTTTCCGCTGAACTTCTGGCTGCCCGCCTCCTACCATACGCCCCGCTTCGTCGTGTCGGCCCTGTTCGCGGGCCTCCTGACGAAGGTCGGCATCTATGCGCTTATCCGCGTCGTCCTGATGCTGTTCCCGCCGGAACGCGGGGGCATCGGCTTCGTGCTCGCCTGGATGGCGGCCCTCACCATGCTGGTCGGCTCGCTCGGGGCGCTCGCCCAGAGCGACCTGCGCCGGCTTCTGAACTACGTGGTGATCGCGGGCATCGGCACGATCATGGTCGGGCTCGCCGTTCCGCCCGTCCTGGAAAGCACGTCGAGCGCCATCACGACCGGCGCGGCGGCGGTTCTGCGCGAGCAGTCGGGCCTGCCCTTCAACAGCGGCGTCTCCAGCGACGGGCCGCTCGCGACCGGGCTTTCGGGGGCGATCTTCTACGCGGTCCACTCCATCGTCGTCATGACCGCGCTGTATCTGGCGGCCGGCGTCGCGGCGTTCCGGACCGGCACGTCCTCGCTGCACGAGATGGGCGGCATGTGGCGGCGCCACCCGCTCTTCTCGGTCCTCTTCCTCGTGCTTCTCCTGGGCGTCGCGGGCCTGCCGCCCTTCTCGGGCTTCTGGCCGAAGCTTCTTCTGGTGCGCGCCTCGATCGCCGCCGACCTGCCGTGGCTGGCGACGACGGTGCTCGTTTCCGGCTTCCTTCTCACGATCGCAAGCGCCCGCATCTTCGCGCTCGCCTTCTGGCGTCCGCTGCCCGTGCTGACCGACGCGAGCGAGACCCATCCCCATTCCGAGGACGGCTTCCGCGCGCCGCCTCCAGGGCGCCCGCTCGCCCTCGTTCCGCTCGTCGCGCTCAGCCTCTTCGTGGTGGCGATCGGCGTCTGGCCGGAGGGGCTCGGGCGCCTCAGCTTCGAGGCCGCGCACCAAGTGCTCTCGCCGAGCGCCTATCTCGCTTCGGTCCTGGGAACGCCGCCATGAACCCCTTCGTCGCCAACCTCCTCCTCTCGCTCGTCTGGCTGGTGGTGACCGGCACGTTCAGCTTGGGCAACCTCGTCTTCGGCTTCTTTCTCGGGGCGGGGAGTCTGTTCCTGATCCGCGAACAGATCGGCGCGGTCTCCTACTTCCGGCGCGGGCGCAAGATCGTCTCGCTCGTTCTCTTCCTGATCTACGACCTGGCGATCTCGGCCTGGCGCGTCGCACGAACGGTCCTCAGCCCCAGGCTCGACGTGCGACCCGGCGTCTTCCTGTATCGCCACCGTGTCTCCTCGGAGTTCGAGATCGCGCTTCTGTCGAACCTCGTCGGGCTGACGCCGGGAACCCTGATCCTCGACATTTCCGACGACGAGCGGACGCTCTTCGTCCATGCGCTCGACTGCTCCGACCCGAACGCCCGCCGCCGCGAGATCCGAGACGGATTCGAGCGGCGCATCCTGGAGCTCTTCGCATGAACCTCCTCCAGTTCTCCGAACTCTTCCTCGACGTCTGCCTGTCGATCGCGCTCGCGCTTCTCTGCCTGGCGCTGCTTCTCACCGTCGCGCGCATCTGGAAGGGGCCGACCCTGCCAGACCGCGTCCTCGGCCTCGACGTCCTGACCTCGTCGGCGATCGGCTTCATCGCCGTGATCGGGATCGACACGGGGTTCACGCTCTATGTCGACATCGCCATCGCGCTCGGCCTCGTCGGCTTCCTCGCCACCATCTCGTTCGCGCGCTTCATCCTGACACGCGGCGATACGGAGCGCTCGCCGGTCTACGGCGCGCCCGAGCCAGCCGACCTCCGGGCACGGCGCGAGGAGGACGCATGAGCGGCATCGGCAACATCCTGGCCGGCATCTTCGTCGTCATGGGCGCGGGCTTCGCCCTGATCGCCGCGATTGGCATCCTGCGCCTGCCGGACTTTTACACCCGCATCCATGCCGCCTCGAAGGCGGGGACCGTGGGCTCGGTCCTGGCGCTGCTGGCGCTGGCCATCGTGTCGGACGAATCGGCCGAGGTCCTGCGCGCGATCGCCGCCATCGTGTTCTTCTTCCTGACGGCGCCGATCTCGGCCCATCTTCTCGGCCGCGCCGCCTACACGGCGGGCTACCGCATGTGGGAGGGCTCGGTGCGCAACGAGATGCAGGAGTTGAAGGAGACGGGCCGCGTCGCGTCCGCCCCCAGCACCGAGACGCCGAGTTGAACCGGCCGCTTCTCGACCGCCTCGCCGTCGCGCTTGCGGGCCTGTTCGGCGCGTTGGCGACGGCAGGGGCCGCGCTCGCAGCCCATGGGCGTGTGGAAGGTTCGTTCCTCACCATCGCCTCGGCCGTCGCCTTCGTTCATGCCCCCGCGCTCCTGGCCCTCGGCTTGGCCGGATCGGGGCTGCGCCTGCGCGCCCTGCCAGTCGCGCTGATGACGCTCGGCACGCTTCTCTTCTCGGGCGACCTCGCCTCGCGCGCGCTGCTGGGCGGCCGGGCCTTCGTGAACGCCGCGCCGACCGGCGGCTCGCTCCTGATCCTCGGCTGGCTGTCGCTCGCGGTTCTCGCCTTTCTGCCCGCGCGCCGGCCTTGACGCGGTTGCCCCTTCGGCTTCTACGCGAAGGGCAAACCGGGAGGGCAGGTTGATGACGGGGTTCGACAGGGCGTTGTTCGAGGGACGGCGCGTGGTGGTGACGGGGGCGGGACGCGGCATCGGCGCGGCGGTCACGGCCGGATTTCTGGCCTGCGGCGCCCGTGTCGTCGCTCATGCGGGCCGCGATCTGTCCCATGCCGAGGCCGATCTCCTGCCGCGCTTGTCGGCCGAGGAACGCTCGCGGCTCCAGCTTGTGACCGGGGATCTCGCCAGGCCCGACGGCGGCGAGCGCCTTGCGGCATCCGTGCTTTCGGCTGCGAACGACGAGGTGGACGTCCTCGTCAACAATGCGGGGACGATGGGCGGCCGCGTTCCGGCCGGCGACACGACACCCGCGTTCTACGACGAGGTGCTCGACCTCAACATCCGGCAGGTCGTCATGCTGACGGCGGCGCTTCTTCCGGCGCTGCGCCGAGCGCGCGAGGCGGCGATCGTGAACACCGTCTCGATCTCGGCGCGGCAGGGCGGCAGCGCGGGCTCGTCGCTCTACTCGGGCACCAAGGCCTTCGTCTCGGCCTGGACCAAGTCGCTCGCCAAGGAACTCGCGCCGGACGGCATCCGCGTCAACGCCGTCTCGCCGGGCACGATCATGACCGACTTCCACCGTCGATACTCGTCGGAGGAGAAGCTGCGGGCGACGGCCGAGAGCATCCCGCTGAAGCGTCTCGGCACGGCCGAGGACTGCGCCCCGGCCTATCTCTTCCTCGCGGCCCCCTCGCTCGCCGGCTACCTGACGGGGCAGGTGATCGAGGTGAACGGCGGACAGCTCATGGCCTGAGGGCTCAAGGGGTGGTGGCAGTGACGGTGGCCGTCACCGCCGCCTGCGGTCCGCCCTTGAGAGCTGCGAGGATGCGTTCGGCCATGGCGTCGTAGTTGCCGTCGAAGTGGTGCCCGCCGTCGATCGGCAGCTTCGTCACGCCTGCGAGTTTGGGGTCGAGGCAGGCCGTGTCGGTCTCCTCGGTCCCGTAGACGCAGAGCACCTTGGCGGCAGGGATCGAGGCCGCCGAGGCGACGACGCCGCGATCGCCCGTCGACATGCCGAGCCAGCCGCCGACCGAGATCTGGAAGCCTGTCTGAAGCGAGGGCGCGAGCAGGCCGACCAGCGTCACGCGGTCGCGCAGCGTCTGCGGCAGGAAGCCGTAGGCGAAGGGCAGGGTGTCGGCGCCGAAGGAATAGCCCATCAGGGCGACGGGGATGCCGGGTTTGGGCTTGGCGTCGGCGAGCATGTCGCCGATGTCGGACGCCATCTGCTCGGGCGTCTTCTCGCTCCAGAAGTAGCGCAGGGAATCGACGCCGATCACCTCCACGCCGTGTTCGGTGAGCCAGTCGCCGATGGTCTTGTCGAGATCGCGCCAGCCGCCGTCACCCGAGAAGAAGATCACGGTTGCCACCGGGTCGCCCTTCGGCTTGCCGACCACGATCGGCAGCGCGGAGTTGTCGGCCTCGGCGATCTTCACGGCCGCCTCGACGCCCGCGTCCTGCCGCTCGCCGGCATCCGTGCCGATCTCGGTTCCCGCATGGAGCGTTCCCGTCAGCGGCGTCGGCGCCGGCGTGCCCGAATCCAGGACGAAGGTGAAGGGCTGCGGCAGTTCCGCCGTGCGGTCGTAGCTGAACGTGTTGTGGCCCTCGGGGGTCGCCTTGGCGCCCTCGCAGACCGGCAGGCGCGAGCGGGCGGTGTCGGAGGGCTGGATCGCGACGCCGCCGGCGAGCGTTGCCGCCGGCGCGTCCGCCACGGCGGCGTAGGCCATGGTGCCGCCTTCGCCCCGGCCGATCACGACCGGATGGAAGTAGGTGTCGAGCTGGAGCGCGCGCAGCGCCTCCTTGGCGATGCCCTCGAGATCCGACCCGAGATAGATGCAGTCGTCGCCGGCCTCGATCTCGGCCTCGACGCCCGCGCGCCAGCGGTCGAGGTCGACCGGCAGGACGATCAGGCCGCTGTCGACGAGGTCGGCCGCGAGCGACCGGTCGGCAGCCGTGAGGCCGCCGCCGTCGGAGATCAGGACCGCCAGACCCGTCGCTTCGCCGTCGGGCGAGAGGACCGGCACGTTGGTCATGTTCTCGTAGGAGACCGTGGTGGCCGGGACCGCCTCGGCGGTGTCTGTGCCCACCGCCCGCATGACGAGCGCGCCGGTGGCGGCTCCCGCCAGGATCACGGCACCGAGCGAGGTGAGAACGAGTGCGATGCGGTTCATGGCAGCTTGGGCCGTCCTGAGATGAGCGTGGTCACGTCGACGAGAACCTTGGCCGTGTCGAAGCCGCCGGGGCAGACGAGGTAGTGCGGTGTCCAGACCGGCCCGAACTTCTGCTTGAAGGCCTTCAGGCCGTCGAAGTGGTAGAAGGATCCGCCACGCCGGTAAAGAAACGAGCCGAAGCGGTTCCAGCGCGAGGCGCCGCGCCGGTCCACGAGGCCCGACAGCGGGGCCGCGCCGAGGTCGAACCACTGGTAGCCCTCGGCCTTGGCGTGGAGCATCAGGCGCGTGAAGAGCGCGTCCATGATGATGCGCGACACGTTGGGCAGGAAGCGCATGAGATCGATCGAGAGCTCGTACTTGTCGGCGCCGCGCCACAGGTTCGCGAAGGCAACGATCTGGCCTTCCTTCTTCAGGACCGCCATGTCGAAGTGGCGGAGATAGGCGGGATCGAAGTAGCCGAGCGAGAAGCCTTTCTCCGAGCCCGACTTGATGGCGAGCCAGGCGTCCGAGACCGCGCGCAGCTCGTCCATGGAGGCCGCGACCTCCTCGCGGCTGATGATCGAGAACTCGAGACCCTCGCGCTCGGCGCGCCGGACCGCCGTGCGCAGGTCCTGCTTCTTCGGGCCGTCGGTGTTGAACTTGGTGAGATCGACACGTGCGACCTCGCCGAGTTTCAGCGCGACCAGCCCCATGTCGAGGAAGAGCGGAAGGCTTTCGGGCCGGACCTGGTAGAAGACCGGACGCTCGGCCTCACGGTCCGCCTTGTCACGGAAGGCCCAGGCGAGGTCCGCCATGATGTCGGGCGGGGCGACGGGCTCCCCGAGTGCGATCAGGCTGCCGCCCGAGCGGGCGTACATGACGAAGCCGCGCTTGTCGGGCGAGAACAGGAAGCGCTTGTCGCCGAGAAGCGCTAGGGCAGCGGCCGTGTGCGGCGAGGCGGCGACGATGGGCGCGACCTCGGGGGGCACTTCGGAGCGCTTCTGCACACGCTCGGTGCGCCGGTGAATCGCGACGTCGAGTCCGACCGCCGCCAGCACCGCGAAGGCGACGAGGCTGGCGCGCAGGAAGCGCGGCGCGTTGCCGTGGGTCGCGAAGTCGAACCAGAGCGTGTTGGCGTAGTCGACATTGCGATAGGCGAGAAGGCCGAGCCACACCGTGGCGATCAGCGTCGCGCAGACGGCGGCAAGCCAGCCCCAAGTGATCGCGAAGGGATTGATGCCGGACCGCCGGTAGAAGGCGTGGCGGAAGCCGAGCAGAAGCACCGCGAGGATCAGGAGTAGGATCGCCTCCTCCCAATCGAGCCCCTTCAGGATCGAGAAGGCGGCACCTGCGATGAGGAGCCCGATCGAGACCACCCAGGCGCGCCACAGCCGCTTGGCCAGACCCCGTGCGACGACCAGCAGCGCCACGCCGACCACGGTCGCGGCCAAATGCGTGATCTCGATGAAGGGCAGGGGAAGATAGGCGTGTAGGATCGTCAGGCGCTCGTAGACGCCGGGCGTCGAGCCGGACGCGAGAAGCACGATGCCGCCCGCGAAGGCCAGAACCGCCACGGTCGGCGGGACCATCGGCTCGAAGACGCGTACGAACTCGCGCGTCGGCCCCTTGATGGCGTCGCGCCGCCGAACGGCCTCCACCGCCAGCAGCGCCACGACGGTGAGGACGAGCGGCAGGACGGTGTAGATCAACCGGTAGATCAGCAGCGCGGCGACGACGTCGGCCCGGTTCTCGAGGCCGAGGCTGACGACGATCGTCGCCTCGAAGGCGCCGAGGCCGCCCGGCGCGCTGGAGGCGACGCCCACCACCACGGCCACCGCGAAGATCACGGCGAAGAGCACGAAGGATCCGACGCTGCCCTCCGGCATCAGGACGTAGAGGACGCCCGCCGCCGCCGCGAGGTCGACGATGCCGGCCGCGATCTGGATCAGCGCGCCGTTGCCCGAGGGAAGCGGCAGCGACAGCTTGCCGATGCTGGCGCGCCGGTCGCCGTAGGAGAGCCAGATCACGAAGCCGACCACGGCCGCCACGAGCCCAGCGCCGAGCGCGATCTCGGCAAACAGCCCGAGGTCGCGCAGAACCGGCACGTCGCCGGGATCGACGAGAAGCGCTGCACCCACCATCAGCGCGAGGGCGAACCAGAGCGCGAACCAGGATGTCCCGACGATGCGGCCGATGTCGGCGAGCTCGATGCCGCCGGACTTGTAGACGTGGTAGCGCAGCGCGCCGCCGGTCAGGAGCGGGAAGCCGAGGGCGTTCGACACGGCGTAGCCCGCCGCCCCGACGGCGGCCGCCATCGGCCGCGTGACGCGGCCCGGTGCGATCGTGTCCACGGCCACGACGTCGTAGAGCGAGACGGCCGCAAAGCTCAGGACCGTCAGGAGGACGGCCAGAACGAGGTCGCGCGTGCTGACGGCCGAGAGCGCCTGGCGGACGTCGGCGAGCGAGAGCTCGGAGACCATGTGCTCCAGCGCCACGAAGGCGGCGAGCGTGATGGCGACGCCGATCACGATCGGAAGGAAACGCTTCCAGGCCGGCGCGGACTCGGCCGCGGGCAGCGATGAAGCGGGTGCTTCGGTCCGTTCGACGCCAGTTGTCATGCCCGGACGATCCCCGTGGTTGAGAACGGTTGCACGACCCTTCCCGGACCGGCCGCCCGCGCATCTACCCAAACGGTGGGGCGACACAAGGGGCGCTCCCTTACGTTCCGCCATTTTAATCCGGCCGGCGACTGGACGACCATGGTTCGCGCAAGACCCGACGCGAGCCGGACACCCTCGGACGGTGTGTTTTGACCGGCTGGTAAAATTATTTGACGGCCCCCGTTTTCTGGGATCATTCTGATCTGGAACGGTTCAAGACGATCCGCTCTCCAGGGGATCGCTCCGAGCCGCGAGGATCAACAGCCCTTCCGGCGCCTCGGGCGCCGCGGGCCACGGAGGCGCGTTCATGCCGCATCAGACGCTGGGTCCCGACATCGCCCACGGGCGCCTCGACGCCGCCGACATCGCCAGCGGCTTCACCGATCTTCATCCGCCGCTGGAGGCGCACGAGGCGCTGGTCGAGGCGGACCGCTGCTACTTCTGCTTCGATGCGCCCTGCATGCAGGCCTGCCCGACCTCGATCGACGTGCCGCTCTTCATCCGCCAGATCCAGACCGGCACGCCGCTGGCCGCCGGTCGCACGATCCTCGACAGCAACATCCTGGGCGGCATGTGCGCCCGCGTCTGTCCCACCGAGACGCTCTGCGAGGAGGCGTGCGTGCGCGAGGCGGCGGAAGGCAAGCCCGTGAAGATCGGCATGCTGCAGCGCTTTGCCACGGACCGCGTGCTCGAGACCGGCGATCATCCGTTCGAGCGGGCGGCGCCGACCGGCTGCACGGTCGCGGTGGTGGGCGCGGGGCCAGCGGGCCTGTCCTGCGCCCACCGCCTCGCGATGCTCGGCCACGACGTCACGCTCTTCGACGCGCGGCCCAAGGCCGGTGGCCTCAACGAATACGGCATCGCCGCCTACAAGGCGACGGGCGGCTTCGCGCAAGCCGAGGTGGACTTCGTTCTGGGCATCGGCGGCATCCGGCTCGAGACCGGCAAGGTGCTCGGCCGCGACATCCACCTCACGGACCTGCGCGCCGACTTCGACGCGGTGTTCCTCGGCATCGGCCTGTCCGGCGTCAACGCGCTCGGCGCGGACGGCGAGGGGGCGGGCGGCTCGCACGACGCGGTGGCCTGGATCGCGGACCTGCGTCAGACCGTCGACCTGTCGCAGCTGCCGGTGGGCCGGCGAGTCGTCGTGGTGGGCGGCGGCATGACGGCGGTGGACGCCGCCGTGCAGGCCAAGGCGCTGGGCGCCGAGGAGGTGACGCTCGCCTACCGGCGCGGACGCGCCGCGATGAACGCCTCGCGCTACGAGCAGGAACTCGCACAGACGCGCGGCGTGCATATCCGCTGCAACCTCGCACCCCGCCGCATCCTCGCCGAGAACGGGCACGTCATCGGCATCGAGATGGAGCGCACGCGCGAGGAGGGTGGATCGCTCCGCTACACCGGCGAAAGCGTGGTGATCGAAGCCGATCAGGTCTTCAAGGCGATCGGCCAGCAGCTCGTCGCCGACGGCCTGTCCGACGAGACCGACGGCATCGCGATCGAGGGCGGCCGCATCCGGGTCGACCGGGAGCGGCGCACGAGCCTGTCGCGCGTCTGGGCCGGCGGCGACTGCGTCAAGGGCGGCTCTGATCTTACCGTCGTCGCCGTGGAGGACGGCAAGGTCGCTGCCCTCTCGATCGACGCCGCCTTGAGGGCGGCCACGGTGCCAGCCGGGCTCGCCGGCCGGCTTCTCGACGCCACGACCCCTCTTCACGCCCCCGAGCGCTGACACGGAGCCCGACCCATGGCCGACCTTTCGACGAGCTTCCTCGGTATCCGTTCGCCCAACCCGTTCTGGCTGGCCTCGGCGCCGCCCACCGACAAGGAGTACAACGTCCAGCGCGCCTTCGAGCAGGGCTGGGGCGGGGTGGTCTGGAAGACGCTGGGCGAGGGCGACCCCGTCGTGAACGTCAACGGGCCGCGCTACGGCGCGATCCACGGACCCGACCGGCGCCTTCTGGGCCTCAACAACATCGAGCTCATCACCGATCGCTCGCTCGACACGAACCTCGAGGAGATTGCGCGGGTCAAGCGCAACTGGCCGGACCGGGCCATGATCGTCTCGCTGATGGTGCCCTGCGAGGAGGACAGCTGGCAGCGCATCCTCAAGGTGGTGGACCAGACGGGCGCGGACGGGGTCGAGCTTAACTTCGGCTGCCCGCACGGCATGTCGGAGCGCGGCATGGGCTCGGCCGTCGGCCAGGTGCCCGAATACATCGAGATGGTGGCGCGCTGGTGCAAGCAGCATTCGCGACTGCCCGTGATCGTGAAGCTGACGCCCAACATCACCGACATCCGCTACCCCGCCCGCGCCGCCAAGCGCGGCGGGGCCGACGCGGTGTCGCTCATCAACACCATCTCGTCGATCGTCTCGATCGACCTCGACAACTTCGCGCCGACCCCGACCATCGACGGCAAGGGCAGCCACGGCGGCTATTGCGGGCCGGCGGTGAAGCCGATCGCGCTCAACATGGTGGCCGAGATCGCACGCGATCCCGAGACCTGGGGCCTGCCCATGTCAGGGATCGGCGGCATCACGACCTGGCGCGACGCGGCCGAGTTCATCGCGCTCGGCTGCGGCACGGTGCAGGTCTGCACGGCGGCGATGACCTACGGGTTCAAGGTCGTGCGCGAGATGACCGAGGGCCTCTCGGACTGGATGGACCAGAAGGGCTACGCCACGATCGAGGACTTCCGCGGCCGCGCCGCGCCCAACGTCACCGACTGGCAGTATCTGAACCTCGCCTACGTGACCAAGGCGCGGATCGACCAGGACCTCTGCATCTCGTGCGGCCGCTGCCACATCGCCTGCGAGGATACCTCGCACCAGGCGATCACCAACATGGTCGACGGACGCCGCCGCTTCGAGGTGATCGACGAGGAATGCGTCGGCTGCAATCTTTGCGTCAACGTCTGCCCGGTCGAGAACTGCATCACGATGGAGCGTATCGCGGGTGTCGATCCCCGAACCGGCAAGCCGATCCCGGACGGTTACTCGAACTGGACGGTGCATCCGAACAACCCGATGCGCCGCGAGACGATGCAATTCGCGCCCGAGCCGGTTCGTCTTCCCGATGCGGCGGAGTGACAAGACGAAATTCCCGCGTCGCGATGCGATAAGCGTAACGGAAGAATAAGATACAGCGGCAATAGTGAAACAACGCGAGCGGGCGAAACATAAAAGGTTGCCCGCCGCCTCGCTTCGCAAGCCTTTCCGGGTGCCCGCCGTGCGTCTGTCCATCAATGCGAAACTCATTGCCAGCGGGGTGATCCTGGCGGCGATCGCGTCGGCCTTCTCGTTTCAGATGTATCGGGGAACGGGCACGCTTGGGCAGACCGTCCAGGCCGTGTTCGACTTCGGGGTGGATCCGCTTCGGGATGTCGATGCGGCCATCGCGCGGGTGCAGCGCCTTCAGGACCGGGTCGTCTCGGACACGGAGGATGCGGGCGAGCCGCTCGCGATCGACGGGGAGATGCAGGCCAGGGTGCTCGACGACCTGTCGGCCGCGCTCGGCGCGCTGCGCAAGGCCGGCACGCGTATCGGCGATCCCGCTCTCACCCAGCAACTGCAGCAGGTCGACTTCGCGATGTCGCGCCTGCGCGCGACCGAGGGTGACGTCACGCGTCGCTTCCTGCGGCGCGAACTGGCGGAAACGCTGGCGGGTCTCGAGGACATGACCCGGAACCTCCAGCAGGGCATCCAGCGCCTGCGCGACGACACCTCGACGCAGAGCCGGCAGCTGACGGACCTCAACTGGTTATCGCTCGCCGCGCTCCTGGGCGCGGGCGTTCTTCTGATCGCCTATCTCGGCTGGAGCATCTCGGGCCCGATTCGCCGCGCGGCCATGACGCTGCGTGACGTGGGCGGCGACGACGAACCCCTGCCGCGGCGTCGATCCAGAAACGCGCTGCAGGATCTCGCCAACGCGGTCGCCTTCGTCGAGGCGCTGGTCGTCCAGCGGGCCGATGCGGCACAGCAGCGCGACACCGACCAGAAGGAGCGCGCCGAGCACGAGGTCGCCGCCCAGCGCCGGCGCTTCGACGCGGCGCTGGATCGCATGTCCCAGGCCTACTGCCTGCTCGACCGGGACGGCGACCTGCAATCGGCCAACGAGGCCTTCTACCGTCTCTTCCCGAACGTGACGCGAAAGGCGACAGCCGCTCTTCTTGCGGCCGATGCCGATCTCGGGCCGCTGTTGGCCGAGCCGGCCAGCCGCGAGACCCCCCGGCGGCTCGGCGTGGGGCGCAGCGTCTATCTCCTGCGTCATCGCGCGGCGCGGACCGGGGACGAGATCCTCGTTTTCGAGGACGTGACGGACCGCGAGGCCGCGCGCGAGGCGATCGAGCGTCTCGAGGGCGAGGATGCGCTGACCTCGCTCCCGAACCGTCCCGCCTTTATCGCCCATATCGAGCAGCTCATCGGCGGCGGCGACCGCTTCACGCTCGTCGCGCTCGATATCGAGGGGTTCCGCAACATCAACACGACGCTCGGCCACGGCGCCGGCGACGAGGTGCTGCGGCAGGTCGGCCGCCGGGTCGCGACCGCGGCCGGCACCGATGCCTTCGTGGCGCGGCTGGGTGCGGACGAGTTCGGCATCGCGCTCGCTCGGCAGGCCGACGCGTCGGCGGCCGAGCGGCTGATGCGCGCAATCCTCCTTGATCTGCAGGAGAAGCCGGTCGTGGTCGCCGGTCGCCCGCTCTCCGCGCGCGTCGCGGCCGGCGTCGTTCCCATCGCCGCCGCCGCAGATCGGACGGAAGCACTCGACGCGCACAGCGCCATGCAGGACTGCGAGGTCGCCCTCCACCGCGCCAAGAGCGAGGGCTCGGCGCAGCTTCAGGTCTTCGCGCCGGAGCTGCGGGCCGAGATGGAGGCGCGGCGCCGGCTTGTGGCCGACCTGCACGACGCCATGGCACGCAACGAGTTCGAACTCTACTTCCAGCCGATCGTCGACTGCCGCCGCAAGACCGTCTCGGGCTTCGAGGCGTTGGCCCGTTGGGCGCATCCGCAGCGGGGCATGGTGTCGCCGGCCGAGTTCATTCCCGTGATGGAAGAGGCGGGCATGATCGGGGCGCTGGGCCGCTTCGTCCTGCGCGAGGGCTGCCGACAGGCGGCACGCTGGCCGAGCGACCTGTCGATCTCGCTCAACCTGTCGCCGCTGCAATTCAAGAGCCCGACGCTCCTCTCCGACGTGCGCAACGCGCTGGCGTCCAGCGGACTGTCGCCGGACCGGCTGCATCTGGAGGTGACGGAGTCGCTCTTCCTCGACGATGCGGAAGGGGTGCTGCAGACCCTGCAGAGCCTGCGCCAGATGGGGCTCGTCGTCTCGATGGACGATTTCGGCACCGGCTATTCCTCGCTCGGCTATCTCAGCCGCTTCCCGTTCGACAAGATCAAGATCGACCAGTCCTTCGTGCGCGACATGGCGCGGCCGGAGAACATCGCGATCGTGCGCGCCGTCATGGGGCTCGGCACGGCCATGCGCATGACGGTCGTGGCGGAGGGCGTCGAGACCGTCGAGCAGATGCAGCAGCTGGAGCGCGAGGGCTGCCGCGAGATGCAGGGCTACCTCTTCTCCCGGCCTCGTCCCGCGGGCGATCTTCCCAAGATGCTGATGGAGATCCGCTCGCGCTTTCGCGCCGACGGCTACGGCGTGGTGCGCGCGGACAACGACGCCCGGCGCGCCTGACGCGGGCGCTCAGCCCGCTTCCGGCCTGGGGCGGATGCCGCTGAGAACGATCGTCAGAACCGCCTGCGCGGCCTGATCGTCGAAGCCGGGCTTGTCGATCTGATCGCCGAGGATCGCGCGGATTTGCGGCGCGAAATCGGCATAGTGCTGGGTGGTCGCCCAGATCAGGAAGATGAGGTGGACCGGATCGATCGGGGCGAGCCGGCCCGTGCCGACCCAGCCACGGATCACCGCCGCCTTCTTCTGCACGAGACCGCGCAACCGCGTCTCCAGCGCTTCTCGGATGACTGGCGCCCCCGAGAGGATCTCGTTGGCGAAGAGGCGCGAGGCCTCGGGCGTGCGGCGCGACATGCGCAGCTTCAGCGTGATGTAGCGGCGCAGCTCCTCCACTGGATCGCCTTCCGGGTCCAGCGCCTCGAGCGGCGCCAGCCATTCGTCCAGCGTGCGCTCCAGAACGGCGCGGTAGACGTCCTCCTTGCGCCGAAAGTAGTAGAGGAGGTTGGTCTTCGACATGCCCGCGCCGCGCGCGATCTCGTCGATCGTCGTGCCCCGGAAGCCGTGTCCTGAAAAAGCCTTCAGCGCCGCTTCCAGGATGACCTCCCGGTTCTCCCGCTGGATGCGGGTCGCGGGCCGTTCCTCCTCCCCAGTCACCTTAGCGTCCATCGCCGCATGCCCTGAAATGTTGCGCCGCCGCATCGTGCCGATCAAGCGTGCAACTCGGCTTGACCGGTTCCAAATGTCCCCATAGCCTCGCTTTTGACCAGCCAGTCAAGAACGCGCCGGCCCCTGCCGGAAGCGGTTCGACTCGGGACAGAAAGCGATGCGGCCATGAACGAGCACGCCCCCATCCAGACCAACAATCTGGAAGCCTTCTGGATGCCGTTCACGGCGAACCGTCAGTTCAAGAAGGCCCCTCGTCTCCTGGTCGGCGCCAAGGACATGCACTACACGACCGCGGACGGTCGCCAGCTTCTGGACGCGACGGCCGGTCTCTGGTGCGTGAACGCCGGGCACTGCCGTCCGAAGATCACCGAGGCGATCGCCGCGCAGGCCGGGCAGCTCGACTACGCGCCGGCCTTCCAGATGGGTCACCCGAAGGCGTTCGAGCTCGCCGCGCGCCTCGTCTCCATCGCGCCCGACGGCCTCGACCACGTGTTCTTCACCAATTCCGGCTCCGAGTCCGTCGATACCGCGCTCAAGATCGCGCTCGCCTACCAGCGCGCGAAGGGGGAGGGCTCGCGTTTCCGTCTGATCGGCCGCGAGCGCGGCTATCACGGCGTCAACTTCGGCGGCATCTCGGTCGGCGGCATCGTGAATAACCGCAAGATGTTCGGGACGCTCCTGACCGGCGTCGATCACATGCGCCACACGCACGACCCGGCGCGCAATCCCTATCCGAGCGGCGAACTGGAGCACGGCGCGGAACTTGCCGACGATCTCCTTCGCATCGCGACGCTCCACGACCCGTCGACGATCGCGGCCGTGATCGTCGAGCCCGTCGCCGGATCGACCGGCGTGCTGCCGCCGCCCAAGGGCTATCTCCAGCGCCTGCGCGAGATCTGCGACCAGCACGGCATCCTTCTCATCTTCGACGAGGTGATCACCGGCTACGGGCGCATGGGCACGCCGTTCGCGGCCGACTATTTCGGCGTGACGCCGGACATCATGGTCACCGCCAAGGGCCTGACCAACGGCGTCATTCCCATGGGCGCGGTGCTGGTGCGGGACTCGATCTACGACGCCTTCATGGGCGGCGGCGAGAACCTCATCGAGTTCGCGCACGGCTACACCTATTCCGGCAACCCGATCGCGGCGGCGGCGGGCCTTGCCACGCTCGACACCTACAAGGAGGAGGGCCTGTTCGAGCGTGCGAAAGCGCTGGAGCCGGTCTGGGCGGATGCGCTGCATTCCTTGAAGGGCGAGCCGCACGTCATCGACATCCGCACGATCGGCCTGATCGGCGGCGTCGAGCTCGAGCCGATCGCCGGCGCCCCGACCAAGCGCGCCTTCGCCGCCTTCCTCGACGCCTACGAGAAGGGTCTCATGATCCGCACGACCGGCGAAATCATCGCCATGTCGCCGCCGCTCATCGTGTCGGAAGCGCAGATCGGCGAGATCGTCGACACGCTGCGCGCCGTGCTCCACCGCCTCCAGTAGAATCGCCGAGCCGAAGGGCACCCGACAGCATGAGCCTTGCCACGAACATCCAGACCGACGGCGATCGGCTCTGGAACACGCTCGACGAGATGGCCGCCATCGGTCCCGGCATCGCCGGCGGCAACAACCGGCAGACCCTGACCGACGCGGACGGCGAGGGACGCTACCTCCTGAAGCGCTGGTGCGAGCGCGCGGGCCTTTCCATGGGGCTCGACACGATGGGCAACATGTTCTTCCGCCGCGAGGGGACGGAACCCGATCTCGCGCCGGTCTACATGGGCTCGCACCTCGATACCCAGCCGACCGGCGGGCGCTACGATGGCGTTCTCGGCGTTCTCGGCGGGCTGGAGGTGATGCGCACGCTGAACGACCTCGACATCCGGACGCGCCGGCCGATCGTCCTCGTGAACTGGACCAACGAGGAGGGCACGCGCTTCGCGCCCGCCATGCTCGCCTCGGGCGTCTTCGCCGGTGTCCACGAGGAAGACTGGGCGAAGGCGCGGGTCGACCGCGAGGGCAGGAGCTTCGGCTCGGAGCTGCGCCGCATCGGCTGGGAAGGGGACGAGCGCGTCGGCGACCGGCCGATCCACGCCATGTTCGAACTCCACATCGAGCAGGGGCCGATCCTGGAGGACGAGGGCGTCGACATCGGCGTCGTGACCCACGGCCAGGGCCTCTGGTGGCTGGAGGTGACGCTGACGGGACGCGAGAGCCATACGGGCTCGACCCCCATGCCCAAGCGCCGCAACGCCGGGCTGGGTCTCGCGCGCGTCACCGAACTCGTTCACGAGACGGCCATGGCGCACCAGCCGGATGCGGTTGGTGCGATCGGCCATGTCGAGGTCCATCCGAACTCGCGCAACATCATTCCCGGCCGCGCGGTCTTCACGATCGACATCCGCTCGCCCGACAAGGCCGTGCTCGACGCCATGCGCGAGCGCATCGAACGCGGCATCGGCGAGATCGCGGCCGACCTGGGCCTTCTGTCCACGGTCGAGTCCGTCGGCCACTTCGACCCCGTCGCCTTCGACGAGGGCTGCGTGTCGGCGGTCCGCGCGGCGGCAGACCGCCTCGGCCTGACGCATCGCGACATCGTCTCGGGCGCTGGCCACGACGCCTGCTGGATCAACCGCATCGCGCCGACATCGATGATCTTCTGCCCCTGCGAGGGCGGACTGTCGCACAACGAGGCCGAGCGCATCACCAAGCCTTGGGCGAAGGCCGGAGCGGACGTTCTTCTCCAGGCGGTGGTCGAGATGGCCGAGATCGCGGAGGCGCAGGGGTGACCGATCACCTGGGCCGGCTCATCGACCATGTCGAGCTGCGCGTCGCGGATCTGGAGGCGAGCCACCGCTTCTATGGCGCCGTGCTGGAGACACTCGGTCACCGGATCGAGCGGAAAGGTCCCTATCTCTTCTGCGACGAACTGGCGATCTCGCAAGCCTCCGGGCCCGTATCGCATATGCATCTCGCCTTTCAGGCGGCGAGCCGGGACGAGGTGCGGGCGTTTCACGCCGCCGGCCTCCTGAACGGCGGCCGCGACAATGGCGGCCCCGGCGAGCGGGACTATCATCCCAGCTACTACGGCGCCTTCGTCCTCGACCCGGACGGAAACAACGTCGAGGCGGTGACCCACGGCCCCGTCCGGCGCAGCGCCCGAAGCGTCGTCGTCGAGCGGACGGACAGCTGATCCGATGCGGCCCGCCGATCCCCGCTCAGCTGCCGCATCGCCCCATCGAAGAACATTCCGCCCTTCATTCCTCGCCGCCATGCCGCGACGCGCTTGCTTGCGCGTGCATGCCTTCTCGCGGGCGCGTTCAAGCGCGTCTCGCCGTCCCGCAACCGGAGAGCCGTGATTTCATGAGCATCGTGATCAAGGGCGGAACGCTCGTCACCGCCGACCTCACCTACAAGGCTGACATTCGGGTCGAGGACGGACGGATCGCCGAGATCGGTCCGGACCTGTCCGGCGACGAGACGATCGACGCATCGGGTGCTTATGTCATGCCCGGCGGCATCGACCCGCACACCCATCTCGAAATGCCCTTCATGGGTACCCATTCCTCGGACGACTTCGACACGGGCACCGCCGCCGCGCTGTCCGGCGGCACGACCATGGTGGTCGATTTCTGCCTGCCGGCGCCGAACCAGGGCCTGATCGACGCGCTGCAGGCCTGGCACCAGAAGGCCGGCAAGGCGCGCTGCGACTTCGGCTTCCACATGGCGATCACGTGGTGGGGCGAGCAGGTCTTCGCCGAGATGCCGCGCGTCGTCGAGGAGGGCATCAACACGTTCAAGCACTTCATGGCCTACAAGGGGGCCCTGATGGTGAACGACGACGAGATGTTCGCCTCCTTCTCGCGCTGCGCCGAGATCGGCGCCCTGCCGCTCGTTCATGCCGAGAACGGCGACGTCGTCGCCTTCCTGCAGCAGAAGCTTCTGGCGGAGGGCAACAACGGGCCGGAAGCGCACGCCTATTCCCGCCCGCCCGAGGTCGAGGGCGAGGCGACCAACCGCGCGATCATGATCGCCGACCAGGCCGGCGTTCCTCTCTACGTCGTCCACGTCTCCTGCGAGGAGTCGCACGAGGCCATCCGGCGCGCCCGCCAGAAGGGCATGCGCGTCTTCGGCGAGCCACTGATCCAGCATCTGACGCTGGACGAGGGTGAGTATCGCAACGCCGACTGGGACTACGCGGCGCGCCGCGTCATGAGCCCGCCCTTTCGCGACCGGAAGCATCAGGACTCGCTCTGGGCAGGCCTGCAGGCCGGCTCGCTGCAGGTGGTTGCGACCGACCACTGCGCCTTCACGACGGAGCAGAAGCGCACGGGCCTTGGCGACTTCACCAAGATCCCGAACGGCACGGGCGGCCTTGAGGACCGGATGGCCGTCCTGTGGACCAGGGGCGTGCGCACCGGACGGCTGACGATGAACGAGTTCGTCGCCGCGACCTCCACCAACATCGCCAAGATCCTGAACGTCTATCCCCGAAAGGGCGCGCTCCTCGTCGGCGCGGATGCCGACATCGTGGTCTGGGACCCGAATGCCACCCGGACCGTGCGGGCCGCGAACCAGAAGTCGGCGATCGACTACAACGTCTTCGAGGGCTTCGAGCTGACCGGCCTGCCGGTGGTCACGCTTTCGCGCGGCCGTGTCGCCTACCGCAACGGCGAGGTCCTCGCCGGCACGGGCGAGGGGCGCTTCGTCGAGCGGCCGGCCAACGCTCCGGTCTCTCGCGCGCTGTCCACCTGGAAGGAACTCACCGCGCCCCGCCGCATCGAGCGCTCCGGCATTCCGGCGGGCGTGTGAGCGCGGTGTATCGCCCGACCTCCTTCGCTCAATCCGAGCCGGCGCCGGCCGGCGCCGCTGCCGCGGTGGACGCGCGCGGCCTGTCGCTGACCTTCGAGACGGGCGACGGGCCGGTCCATGCGTTGAAGGACATCGATCTCACCATCGGCCACGGCGAGTTCGTCTCCTTCATCGGCCCGTCGGGCTGCGGGAAGACGACGCTCCTGCGCGTCATCGCCGATCTCGAACAGCCCTCGGCCGGCACGATCTCGGTCAACGGCCTGCGCGCGGAAGAGGCCCGGCTCAGGCGCGCCTACGGCTACGTCTTCCAAGCCGCCGCGCTCTACCCCTGGCGCACGATCGAGCGCAACGTCGCGCTGCCGCTGGAGGTGATGGGCGTGCCCAAGGCCGAGCGGGCCGGACGCATCGCACGCAATCTCGAGCTCGTCGGCTTGAAGGGCTTCGAGCGCAAGTTCCCCTGGCAGCTGTCGGGGGGCATGCAGCAGCGCGCCTCGATCGCCCGCGCCCTGTCGTTCGATCCTCAACTTCTACTGATGGATGAACCGTTCGGCGCGCTCGACGAGATCGTTCGCGACAGGCTTAACGAGGAGTTGTTGAAGCTTTGGATGAAGACACGGAAGACCGTCGTCTTCGTCACGCACTCGATCCCGGAGGCGGTGTTCCTGTCGACGCGCATCGTCGTCATGAGCCCCCGGCCCGGGCGCATCACCGATATCGTCGATTGCGACCTCGGACCCGACCGGCCTTTGGAGATCCGCGAGACGCCGCGCTTCCTGGAGATCGCGCACCGGGTGCGCGAGGGGTTGAGGGCGGGGCACTCCTATGACTGAGGCGGGCGGACGATGAGCGCGACGGCCCCCGTTTCCGAACCCGGTGCCGCGATCGACGCCTCGGCGCCCCTTCGCACGTCGAGGCGCTGGGGCGGAACCGGCCGCACGGGACCGGTTCTCGCGGTCGTCGCGGCCATACTCGCCGTCTGGTATCTTGCCGCCGTTCCCATGAACTGGCCGACGGTCGGCGCCCGGCTGACGACCGCCAATGGCGGGACGCCGCCGGATCCGTGGACCCACGTCCTCGCGACCTGGGCCGCCGAGCGTCCGGTCCTGCCGGCGCCTCATCAGATCGCCGCCGAGATCTGGCGCACCACGGTGGACGTGCGGCCGACCTCGCCGCGCTCGCTCCTCTTCCACGCGCAGGTGACCTTGTCCTCGACGCTGCTGGGCTTTGCGATGGGCTCGGTCCTGGGCATCCTGATCGCGGTCGGCATCCTCCATTCGCGCACGCTCGACCGCTCGCTCATGCCCTGGGTGATCGCCTCGCAGACCATTCCGATCCTCGCCGTCGCCCCGATGATCATCGTGGTGCTGAACTCCGTCGGCGTGACGGGCCTCGTGCCCAAGGCAATCATCTCGACCTACCTTTCCTTCTTCCCGGTCACGGTCGGCATGGTGAAGGGCCTGCGCTCGCCCGACCGCATGCATCTCGACCTCATGCGAACCTACGGCGCCAACCGCCTGCAGACGCTCCTGAAACTGAGAACGCCGGCGAGCCTTCCGTTTCTCTTCGCCTCGATGAAGATCGCAGTCGCCGCGGCGCTCGTCGGCGCCATCGTCGGCGAGCTGCCGACCGGCGCGCAGGCCGGGCTCGGCGCGCGGCTCCTGGCGGGCTCCTACTACGGGCAGACGATCCAGATCTGGTCGGCGCTGGTGGCGGCCTCGCTTCTCGCCGGCATCCTCGTCGCGCTGGTGGGCGTCGCCGAAAAGATCGCCGTCAGGCGAATGGGGGCCCGATGAGCATCGCGGCCGCGACCCCGCGCGCTGCCGTTGGCCGCGCCGACATTCCGGTCTCCCTCGCGGTGACGCTTGCCGCCCTGGTCGGAGCGCTCGCGCGCGTGGCCGACGGGGCGACGGGACCGATCTTCTGGGGGCTCGTTGTTCTCTTCTGGCTGGCGGCCTGGCGTCTGACGGCGCGGCTGGCCGCCCTCGAGCCGACCACGCCGCTCGGTCGCCGCCTTGTCGGTGTCATGGTGCCGGCCGTCTTCGGCCTGACGCTCGTTGCGCTCTGGGAACTGGTGGTGCGGGGGCTCGACGTTCCCGTGGTGCTCCTGCCCGCGCCCTCGCTGATCGCCCAGCGCATCGCCGGCTCGCTGCCGATCCTGTGGGCCGACTTCCGGCAGACCTTCCTGCGCTCGGTGATTGTGGGCTACGCGATCGGCTGCGGCGCGGGGTTCCTCGCCGCGATCCTGATCGACCGTTCGCCCTTCCTCCAGCGAGGGCTCCTGCCGGTCGGCAACCTCGTTTCGGCCCTGCCGATCGTCGGCGTCGCGCCGATCATGGTCATGTGGTTCGGCTTCGACTGGCCGTCGAAGGCCGCCGTCGTGGTGGTGATGACCTTCTTTCCGATGCTCGTGAACACGGTGGCGGGGCTTGCCGCCAGCGGCGCGATGGAGCGCGACCTCATGCGCACCTACGGCGCGAGCCCGGGGCAGACGCTCCTGAAGCTGCGACTGCCGGCCGCCATGCCCTTTGTCTTCAACGCGCTGAAGATCAACTCGACGCTGGCCCTCATCGGCGCCATCGTCGCCGAGTTCTTCGGCACGCCGATCGTCGGTATGGGGTTCCGCATCTCGGCCGAGATCGGCCGGCTCAGCACCGACATGGTCTGGGCCGAGATCGTGGTCGCCGCGCTGGCCGGCTCCTTGTCCTACGCGCTGATCGCCCTGATCGAGCGCCTCGTCACCTTCTGGCACCCCTCGATGCGGGGCGCCTGATGCCAAGTCCAACCCCGATGGAGAACCAGCGCATGAGGACCACGACCACCATGCTCGCCGGCGCGCTTGCAGCGCTCGGCCTGTCGACCGCGATGGCGAATGCCGCCGATCCGCTGACGCTCCAGCTGAAATGGGTGACGCAGGGCCAGTTCGCGGGCTTCTACGTCGCCCAGGAGAAGGGCTACTACAAGGACGCCGGCCTCGACGTGACGATCAAGCCGGGCGGGCCCGACGTCGCGCCCGAGCAGGTGATCGCGGGCGGCGGCGCCGACGTGATCGTGGACTGGATGCCGGCCGCCCTCGCCGCGCGCGAGAAGGGGTTGGCGCTGGTCAACATCGCCCAGCCCTTCAAGGCGTCGGGCATGGAGCTGACCTGCCGCAAGGATACGGGGATCACCGGCCCCGAACAGTTCAAGGGCAAGACGCTGGGCGTCTGGTTCTCGGGCAACGAGTATCCGTTCCTGTCCTGGATGTCGAAGCTGAAGCTCTCGACGCAAGGAGGCCCGGACGGCGTGACCGTGATCAAGCAGGGCTTCAACGTCGACCCACTGATCCAGAAGCAGGCCGACTGCATCTCCACCATGACCTACAACGAGTACTGGCAGGTGATCGACGCCGGCATCCCGGCCGACCAGCTCACCGTCTTCAAGTACGAGGACCAGGGCGTCGCGACGCTGGAGGACGGGCTCTACACGACCGAGGAGAAGCTCAAGGACCCCGCGATGGTCGACAAGCTCGCCCGCTTCGTGAAGGCCTCGATGCGCGGCTGGCAGGATGCGGCCAAGGATCCCGACGCGGCCGCGCAGATCGTGCTCGACAACGACACGACCGGCGCACAGACCGAGGAGCACCAGAAGCGCATGGTGGGCGAGGTCATCAAGCTCGTCGGCGACTCCGACGGCACGCTCGACACGAAGGCCGCCGAGAACACCGTGGCCGTCCTGATGGGCGGCGGCTCCGATCCGGTGATCACCAAGAAGCCCGAGGGCGCCTGGACCAGCGCCGTCACGGATCGCATGAAGGCGATGTAAGGCCGAGGAGCCGGGCCGGGACGTCATCCGGCCCGGCCCGTCTCAATCCGGCGTCAGCCCGGCCTTGAGGTGGCGCGAAAGCTCCTCGAAGGGCTTGGGAACCGCCGGGTCGCGCGGATGCTGCGAAAGCGCGGCGTAGATGCGCGGCACGAGGTCCACGGCCTGGTCGAGGATCGGGTCGGCGCCGCGCTGGTACCCGCCGAGAAGGCGCAGGTCGCGCGTGTCCTCGAAGCGCGCGATCATGGCGCGCAGCCGGCTCATGAGATCGCGCTCCGTCGCGCTCCAGCAAAGGTCGGCGAGGCGGGAGATCGAGCGCAGGACGTCGATCGCCGGAAAGCGGCCTTCCGCCGCGATCGCCCGGTCGAGGACGATATGCCCGTCCAGCGTCCCGCGGATCGCGTCGGCCACCGGCTCGTTGTGGTCGTCGCCGTCGACCAGAACGGCAAAGAGGCCCGTGATCGTGCCACCGCCTTCCGCGCCCGGGCCCGCCCGCTCCAGAAGGCGCGGCAGGTCCGAGAAGACGCTCGGGGGATAGCCGCGCGCGACCGGCGGCTCTCCCGCCGCCAGCGCCACGTCGCGGGCCGCGAACGCTAGGCGCGTGATGGAGTCGACGATCAGGAGCACATGATCGCCCCGGTCCCGGAAATACTCGGCGACCGTCATCGCGGTCTTGGGCGCCAGGCGCCGCATCATGGCGCTCTCGTCGCCGGTCGCGACCACGGTCACGACCTTGGCGAGGTCGCCCTGCATGGTCTCTTCCAGGAACTCGCGAACCTCGCGACCGCGCTCGCCGACCAGCGCCACGACCACCGTGTCGAAGCCCTTGGAGCGCGCGAGCATGCCGAGCAGCGTCGACTTGCCGACGCCCGAGCCCGCGAAGATGCCCATGCGCTGGCCGCGCACGAGCGGGGTGAAGAGGTCGATCGCCGAGACGCCGGTCGGCACGGGGTCCTTCACACGGCCGCGCCGCATCGCGGCGTCGGGCATCGTGTCGGTCGGAAGCGCTTGCTCGCCCGGCTCGATCGGGCCCTTGTCGTCGCAGGGTTGACCGAAGGCGTTCACGGTCCGCCCGCGCCACGCGGGCGAGGGGGCAACGGTGATCGGCCCGGTCTTCCAGGCGAGCGTGCGCACGCCGCTCTTGAAGCGCACCGCGAAGGGCTTCACGGTCGCAGCATGTTCCTCGACGCGCACGACCTCGCCGAGCTCGGGTCCGTCCGGGCCCTGGCAGCTGATGCAGTCGCCCAGGCGCAGGTAGGGGCTGAGGCCCGCGACGCGGAAGCTCTGCGGCGAGACGTCCACGATATGTCCGCTGACGCGCACGGGGTCCTGCGACAGCGCCTCGACCGTTCGGGCGCTGGGTATGCGGGCGGCGCCGGCGGGTGCCGTCATTTCGGCGCGCCGAGCATGGAGATGGCGCTACCGAGCGAGGACTCCGAGGTCTGGATGAGGTTCGCGGCCTGTTCGAAGGCGCGCTGGACGGCGATCATCCGCGTCATCTCGAGGATCGGATTGACGTTGGAGCCCTCCTGGAACCCCTGAAGCACGTGGGCGTCGGTGAACTCGACCACCGGAATGGCGGCCCGGTCGGGCACGACGCCGGACGTGCCGGCGCGCGACAGGTTCGCGCCCGGAGGCATCTGGAACAGCCCGAGCGCGCCGAGCTGGATGCCGTTCTGCGTGATCATGCCGTCGCGCGCGACCGACGGGGCGCCGCCGGCCGGATCTAGAAGGATCGGGGCGCCGCCGACATCCAGGACCGGCTCGCCGTTCAGCGTCTGGAGCTCTCCCGTGTCGAGCATCTGCATGCGCCCATCGCGGGTATAGACCGTGCCGCGCGGCGTCTGGATCGCGAGGAAGGCCTCGCCCGACACGGCGACGTCGAGCGCGTTGCCGGTCTGCGTCAGCTCGCCGGAGCGCGTCGACAGATAGGTCTCGCCCGACGAGGCGAAGGCCACGGAATCGCGCTGGCTCGCCGTCGAAAGGAGCTGCTCGAACTTCACCTCCTCGGACCGGAAGCCGGCGGTGCGGCTGTTGGCGAGGTTGTTGGCGATCGTGTCGAGCCGTTTCTCGGCCGCGAGCTGGGCGGACAGGGCAACGGGAAGCGTGGTCTGCATCGGGACAAGGATCCGGGCTGGGGAGGGCCGCGGGAGCGATGGAGCGCTTCCGCCGGCGGCGCGCCACGGCGGGCGCCGCGTCGGCCGGGATACTGCCAAGCGCCCATGGATCGAGGCTGACATCGCGGCGTCGTTCCGGGCCGTTGCGGCGCACAGTCTCGCGCAAGCGCCTCCCCCTACATCCGAAGGCGATCTCCTGCGCATCATAGGGACTTCGAATGGGTATCATCCTCGGCCTGATCGTCACGGTCGGCTGCGTGCTCGGCGGCTATGTCGCCGGCGGCGGGCATCTCTACGTCCTCTGGCAGCCCTTCGAGCTCATCATCATCCTGGGCGCCGCGCTCGGCACCTTCCTGGTGGCCAACAACGCCAAGGTCGTGAAGGACACGGGCAAGGCCATCGGCGAGGCCTTCAAGAACTCCGTGCCCAAGCAGCGCGACTACCTGGACCTTCTCAGCCTCCTCCACTCCCTGATGCGGGAGATGCGCTCCAAGTCGCGCTCCGAGGTCGAGGCCCATGTCGACAACCCGGCCGAGTCGGCGATCTTCAGCGCGTTTCCGAACATCCTGAAGAACCAGGCGATGACCAACTTCATCTGCGACTACTGCCGCCTGATCATCATCGGCAACGCCCGGCCGCACGAGATCGAGGCCTTGATGGAGGAGGAGATCCAGACCGTCGCCCGCGACCAGCTGAAGCCCAAGCACGCGATTCAGGACATCGCCGACGGCCTGCCGGCGCTGGGCATCGTGGCCGCGGTCCTGGGCATCGTCCACGCCATGGGCGCGCTGGACCAGAGCCCCGAGGTGCTGGGCCATCTCGTGGGCGCGGCGCTGGTCGGAACCTTCGCCGGCATCTTCTTCTCCTACGGCGTATTCGCGCCGCTCGCCAACAAGGTGAAGAGCGTGCGCGAGAAGAAGATGCGCCTCTACGTCATCATCAAGCAGACGCTGATCGCCTACATGAACGGCGCCCTCCCGCAGGTCGCCCTCGAATACGGCCGCAAGGCGATCTCCGCCTACGACCGTCCGACCATCGACCAGGTCGAGGCCGAGACGATCGGCGGCGCGGCACCGGCTGCGGCATAAGGCGGGGCGACGATGGACATGATCACCGAACCCGGCATCTCCGAACGGCTCCGCTCGGCCGCTCGCCTCGAGCCCGAACGCTTTCCCCGCCTCAAGGTGCTGGGAACGCAGTGGGCCGAGGCCGCCGCCGCCAAGCTGAACGCGACCTACGCCTCGCCGGTCCAGGTCGAGTTCGCCGCGCTGTCGACCTTCGTCTTCTCGGGCCAGGCGATGGAGATCGCCGAAACGCAGATCGCGCTCGTGATGCGCGCGCCCCAGTGGCGCGAGCAGGCGCTGCTGGCGGCGGACGCGCGCTTCGCCGACACGGTGAGCGAGGCGGCCTTCGGCGGCGACGGCCGCACCGTGTCCGACGGCAAGCGCTCGCTGACGAGCGTGGGCAAGTTCTTCTCCGATAACGCGCTGCGCGCCTTCGGCGAGACCGGCAACGCCGTCTTCGCCGACGTCCTGCCGCTGAACATGGTGCCGGACCGTCTGCTGGCGGAAAGCGTCGGCGAGAAGCTGGAGGCGCTGCTTCCGCCCGACAACCGCAACTTCGTCGAGTTCCGCTTCCGCATCAGCATCGGCCGGTGCGAGGGGGCCCTGCGGGTCGCGCTGCCCGAGGCGGTCATCGCGCCCCACAAGCGCAAGTTCGCGACGCTGCCCGAGGCCGCGCCCTCGATCGTCGACGAGGCCTGGGCCAAGGGGCTCGAGGCCAGCGTCCAGAAGGCCGACATGCAGGTGCGGGCCTTCCTCGGCGAGCACAAGACGACGCTCGGCGACGTCGCCTCGTTCCAGGTCGGCCAGACCATCGCGCTCGATGTCCTCGTGGACAGCCTGCTCGTGGTGGAATGCGAGGGCCAGCGCATGTTCCGCGGACGCATGGGCCGCTCGCGCGACAACTACATGGTGCGCATCGAGGAGACGATCGATCCCACCGAGGAGTTCATCGATGACATCCTGGCTGACTGACATCGTCCTGATCGCCGCGCTCTGCATCACGAGCTGGCGCGTGGGCGCGATGTACAAGGAGCTGCAGCGCCTGCGCTCGGGCGAGGCGGGCTTCAAGGTGGCGCTGGAGGAGGCGGACGCCTCGATCAACCGCGCCGCCAACGCCGTCGTTCTCCTGAAGAGCGAGGGCCTGCGGACGCTGCGCGCCCTCGAGGAGCGCATCCACGAGGCGAACGAGCTCGGCGAGCGGCTCGACGCCGTGCTCGAGAGCTACGAGCGCGCGCGCCTGTCGACCCCGGCGACGGCCGAGGAGGCCCGCTCCCGCCTCGCGTCAGTTACAGCAGCTAATCGTTAACGAACCGTTGGGCGAGAGCCCGAGCGACCACCGGACAGGACGTCCGCCGCCCCCACGGCTTTGCGAAGGAAGACATCCATGCAGGACGAGACCCTTGAGCTCGAGACGAACCCGGCCTTCGATCCTTCGGCCTTCGCGGCCGGCGGCTTCGGCGCCGAAGAGGCGTCGTTCGGGGTCGAGGAGGCCGAGATCGTTCCCTCGGTCGGGCCCGGACAGCCCAATCTCGACGTCATCATGAACATCCCGGTGACGATGCAGGTCGTGCTCGGCTCGACCGTCATGCCGGTCGCCAACCTGATGAAGCTCGGGCGCGGCGCGGTGGTGAAGCTCGACACCAACATCTCCGACCCGGTGGACCTCATGGTCAACGGCCGCATCGTGGCGCGCGGCGAGGTCGTCGTCCTCGACAACGAGGACTCGCGCTTCGGCATCACGCTGACCGAGATCGTCACGCCGGCGAGCGCCGCGCAACCGCGCTCCAAGTCGCACAGCTGATACCAGACCACCGATGCTAGGCGCCTCCTACTCTTTGCTGGAAGCCGAGCGGAGCCCGAAGTCGGGCGCCGCGCGGGCGGCGATCCTTCTCCTGGCCATGGGCGGGGAGGGCGCGGCCAAGCTTCTGAAGCACTTCAGTCCCGAGGAACTGCGGCAGCTGCGCCAGGGCGCGGCGGCCCAGAGCCCGGTCAGCAGCATGGAGCTCGAGGAGATCGTCTCCGAGTTCCAGGATGCCTTCCGGAGCGGGCCCGGACTGATCGGCCTCGACGGCGAGCTTTCCAAGCTCCTGCGCAGCTCCCTCTCCACCGACGAGCTCGCGCTCGTCTTCCAGGGCGAGGAAGCGGCGGTCGATTCCGGCCTGCCGGTCTGGTACGAGCTCGAGCAGCTGGGCTCCGAGGCGATCGGCGCGCTCCTGTCGCGCGAGCATCCGCAGGTCGCCGCCTACGCGCTCCAGCGCATCAAGGCGGAGGTCGCGGCCGCGATCGTCGCGACGATGGATCCCGCGCGGCGCAACGACGTCGTGCGGCGCATGCTGTCGGCCAAGCCGCCGGCCGAGGCCATGCAGCGTCTCATCGAGCAGCGCTTCCGCGAGGCTTTCGTCCAGGGGTCGAACGGCGCCGAGCGCCGCGCGCGCCACGCGACGCTCGCCGAGATCGTGAACCGCATGGAGAAGCAGCAGACCGAGGAACTGCTCCAGGCCATCGAGGTCGAGGAGCCGGAGGAGGCGGTCGCCCTTCGCAAGCTCCTGTTCGCCTTCGAGGACATCCTGACGCTGCCGCGCAAGTCGCGCCTGCTTCTGTTCGATGCGATCCCGACCGAGACCGTCACGCTGTCGCTCGCGGGCGCCGAGCCCGACCTGCGCGAGGCCGTCCTGTCCTCGCTCGGCGCGCGCGCCCGGCGCATGGTCGAGGCCGAGCTCTCGCGCGGCGATGTGGGCAACGCGGACGCGGTGCAGGCCGCGCGCCGCACCATCGCGGCCAGCGCGCTGCGTTTGTCGGCCGAGGGGCGGATCGACCTCAGCGAGAAGGCCGAGGCCTGATCGCCGCCCGTCCCCCGCTGGGGGGCGGGGCACCCTAGCCTGAAGGAGGCACCCGGATGGCCGAGGGCGAGGACAAGGAGTCCAAAACCGAGGAGGCGACCGAGAAGCGCGTCCGCGATACCGTCGAGAAGGGCAACCTTCCGGTCTCGCGCGAGGCGCCGATCCTCGCCTCCCTCCTGGCGGCGATCGCGGTCGCCGTGTTCCAGCTTCGCGACAACCTCGCCCAGCTGACCGACGACCTGCGCGTCACGTTCGAGAACCCGCTGCAATGGCCGATCGGAAACGCGATCGACGCCCTCAGCGTGCTGCATGCCATGAGCATCCAGAGCGCGCGCGTTGTGCTGCCGGCCTGCGGACTGTTCGTGGCCGCGGGCATCCTCGCCTCGCTTCTCCAGAACCCGCCGCAGATCAACCTCGAGCGCATCCGCCCCAAGTATTCGAACATCTCTCCGGTACAGGGCTGGGGACGGTTGTTCGGACGCCGCGGATTCACCGAGTTCGGTAAAGCCTTATTCAAGGCGTCGGCGATTACGATCATCGTCGGATGGATCCTGTCCGACGATTTGACGGCGCTGCTGCAGACGATGTTCTCCGATCCGCTTCTGCTTCCCGAGACGATCCTGCGGCTGTCGATGCGGCTTCTGGCGGCCGTGACGATCGCGACGATCGTGCTGGTCGCGGCCGACCTCCTGTTCTCCCGCATCCTGTGGCGGCGCGACCTGCGCATGTCGAAGCAGGAGATCAAGGACGAGCTGAAGCAGAGCGAGGGCGACCCGATGGTCAAGGCGCGCCAGCGCCAGCTCGCCCGCGAGCGCACCAAGCGTCGCATGATGACGGCGGTGCCCAAGGCCACCGTCGTCATCGCCAACCCGACCCACTACGCCATCGCCCTGCGCTACGTGCGCGAGGAAGGCGGCGCGCCGCTCGTCGTGGCCAAGGGCGTCGATGTGCTCGCCCTCAAGATCCGCGAGATCGCCGAGACCCACGACATCCCCGTGATCGAGGACAAGCTCTTGGCAAGGTCGATGTACGACCATGTCGAAGTCGATCAGATGATCCCGCCGCAGTTCTTCAAGGCTGTTGCCGAACTCATCTACTACCTGCACACGCGCCAAGCTCCGCGCATGGAGATCGGTGCAGCATAGCTGATCGAAGCGTTCTTCGCGTCCCGCCGTCCCGGCATCCGCATTCGAAGGTTCCCATGGGCTCTCATGTCATGCTCAACGTTCGCAACCAGCATGCAGTGGAGCGGGAGAAGATCCTGGCCGGCGGCATCAAGGAGGTGGTTGCGGAGCTGCGGCTGGTGGAGGTCGTCGACTACGTCGCCTTCCTGCGGCTCGACCTCCTCGGCAACATCGCGGACATCGTGGACTCCTCCGCGCAGCTCTTCCTGCGGCCGGGCACGCTGCGCTTCGCGGACGGCGGCGACGTCCAGCTCGGCTGGGGCTCGGTGCCCCGCATCGACCTCGACATGGAGTTCCGCAGCGAGGGCGTGACGGTCCACTTCCGCCTCGAGCTTTCGGCGACCATGGCGGCGGTCCAGATCAACTACATCGCCTTTGCGGAACCCGACGCCGATCCGTCCGTCAACACGGAGCGCCTCGCGGCAGCGGTCGAGGCCGCGCGCATTCCGCGCTCCCCCAAGGCCTGATCACCTTCATCCGTTCTGCGGCTCGAGGAGCCCCGATCGCGCGCGCGATCGGGGCTCTTTCGTTTCCGCGGTCGTTAACCACTCGTTAATACTGGTTAACATCAAGTAAAATATAATAAATCCGAAATGCGGACAGCTTCGGACAAGTGGTCGATCCTAGAAGCGGATGTACCGCATCTTACGACCGGATCGACCGCCTTGAGCGAGTTCTACCTCTTCGGATTGTCGTCCCGCCGCGCCGATTGGCTGACCCAGCGCCAGAACGTCGTGGCCGAGAACGTCGCCAACGCCGATACGCCCGGCTTCAAGGCCAAGGAAATCTCGGCCTTCACGACCGTGCTCGACCGCACGAGCCTCCAGATGTCCGGCTCCTCGGCCGCCCATCTCGTGGCCTCGGCGGGTCGCGACTTCGGCATCGACGAGCACCAGCAGACGCCGTGGGACGTCACCCATTCCGGCAACTCCGTGAGCCTCGAGCAGGAGATGCTGAAGTCGGGCGAGATCCAGCGCGACTACGCGCTCGACACGTCGATCGCCAAGGCTTTCCACCGCATGTACCTGACCGCCATCAAGGGCTGATCCGACATGATCGACGCCATCTCCTCCGCCCTCAAGGTCGCGTCCAGCGGCCTGGAAGCCCAGTCGACGCGCCTTCGCATCGTCTCCGAGAACGTCGCCAACGCCCGCTCCACCGGCGACACGCCGGGCAGCGACCCGTATCGCCGCAAGACCGTGTCCTTCACGGGCGAGCTGGATCGCCTGACCGGCGCCTCGATGGTCAAGGTCAAGTCGGTCGGCCTCGACCGCTCGGAGTTCAAGGAAGAATACGACCCCGGCAATCCGGCGGCCGACGGCAACGGCTACGTGAAGATGCCCAACGTCCAGCCGCTCGTCGAGATGGCCGACATGCGCGAGGCCAACCGCTCCTACGAGGCGAACCTCCAGGTCATCAAGCAGACCCGCGAGCTGATCAACCTCACCATCGACCTCATGAGGGGTTAACGCCGATGCTCTCCGCCGTTTCCAGCAGCTTCTCCCGCATGGACGCCACGCCGGTCCGCGCGCCCGGCCTGTCTGCCCCGACCGCGGCGGCCACCACCGCTGCCGCGCCCGAGCAGAGCTTCGCGGCCGCCATGGCCGAGGTCGTGCAGGACGCCACGCGCTCCCTCAAGGGGGCCGAGACGACCTCGATCCAGGGCATCAACGGGCAGGGCTCCACCCAAGCTGTCGTCGACGCCGTGATGGGCGCCGAGCGCACGCTCCAGACCGCCGTCGCGCTGCGCGACAAGGTCGTCTCCGCCTATCTCGAACTCTCCCGCATGTCGATCTAACGGAAAGCCCGAACCCATGCGCGCCCTCGCCATCGCCGCCACCGGCATGAACGCCCAGCAGACCAACCTGGAAGTCATCGCCAACAACATCGCCAACATCAACACGACCGGCTTCAAGCGCGCACGCGCCGAGTTCACCGACCTCCTCTACCAGGTGGAGCGCACGGCGGGCGTGCCCGCGCGCGGCGGCGAGAACCTCGTGCCCGAGGGCGCGCAGATCGGGCTGGGCGTGCGCACCGCCGCGATCCGCGACATCCACCTCCAGGGCGCGCTGGAGCAGACCGGCAACGATCTAGACGTCGCGATCAACGGCCAAGGCTACTTCCAGATCCAGGGGCCCGGCGGCGAGACGCTCTATACCCGCGACGGCGCCTTCAACAAGAACGACACCGGCCAGATCGTGACGCTCGACGGCTTCACGGTCGACCCGGCCATGACCGTTCCGGAGAACACCACCAAGATCGCGATCAACGACTCCGGCCAGGTCTACGCTACGGTGGACGGCGCCGACCAGCTCCTCGGCCAGCTGACGCTCGTCAACTTCGCCAACGAACCGGGCCTTGCCGCGCAGGGCGGCAACCTCTTCCGCGAGACCGCCGCCTCGGGCGCGCCGATCGCGGGCGTGCCGGGCGATCCGGGCTACGGCGTCCTCAAGCAGGGCTATCTCGAGAATTCCAACGTCGATCCGGTCAAGGAAATCTCCGAGCTGATCTCGGCGCAGCGCGCCTACGAGATGAACTCCAAGGTCATCCAGGCCGCCGACGAGATGTCGGGCGTCGTCTCCAAGGGCATTCGCTGATCCATGCGCGGCCGCCTTCTCCTCCTCCTCGCCGCCTTTCTCGGCGCGGCCCCGGCGTCGGCGGCCGACATCGCCCTCTATGTTCCGGCAAGCGTCGTCTATCCCGGTCAGAACGTGCTCGATCGCGGCGTCATCGCCATGCGCTTCGACGTTCCGGGCGATCGCCTGTCGTCCTATGTCGTGGAGCAGGGCATGCTGCGCGATCGCGTCGCGCGGCGCACGCTCCTGCCCAACCAGCCTATCCTTCTGTCGGACCTCAAGTCCCCGAACTCGGTCACGGCCGGCGTCGCGGCGACGCTGATCTACCGCGAGGAGGGGCTTCTCATCACCGGACTCGGCACGCCGCTCCAGTCGGCCGGCGCGGGGGACGCCGTGCGCGTGCGCAACGTCGACAGCGGCGTCACGATCAGCGGCGTCGCCCAGGAGGATGGCACGATCGAGGTCTCCTCCCAATGACGCGCTCCCTCTCGCGCGTCACCGCGCTTCTCCTCTCGGCCGCGCTCGCAGGCCCCGCCTCGGCGGCCGACTACGTCGGCGGCACCGCCTACGGCCAGGCGGGCATCGGCGCCCGCGAGACCTTCCAGACCGTCGTCCCGCGCGTGCGGCCGACGGGAGGCGTGCGCATCAAGGACATCACCACCATCAAGGGCGTGCGCGACAACCAGCTTGTCGGCTACGGCCTCGTGGTCGGCCTGCAGGGTACCGGCGACAGCTTGCGCAACTCGCCTTTCACCGAGCAGTCGCTGCAGTCGATGCTCGACCGCATGGGCGTCAACGTCCGCTCGGCGAACCCGCGCACGCGCAACGTCGCGGCCGTGGTCGTCACGGCCGATCTGCCGGCCTTCGCCGGCATCGGCTCGCGCATCGACGTGTCGGTCTCCTCGCTCGGTGACGCGTCCTCGCTGATGGGCGGCACGCTCGTCATGACGCCGCTCTACGGGCCGGACGGCGAGATCTACGCGGTCGGGCAGGGGGCGCTCGCGGTCTCTGGCTTCTCGTCGGAGGGGACCAACGAGAGCCTGACGCAGGGAACGCCCACCACCGGCCGCATCGCGGGCGGCGCCCTGATCGAGCGCGAGGTCCCGCGCGCCACGGTCGATACGCCGCTCGTGACGATGGAGCTGCGCAATCCCGACTACCGCACGGCGATCCGCGTGGTCGACGCGGTGAACGCCTACGCCGTCTCCGCATACGGAAAGCCGGTCGCGCGCGAGCAGGATTTCCGCACGATCCAGCTGACGCGCCCCACCAAGGTCTCGACGACGCGCTTCATCGCCGATCTCGGTGACCTGCAGATCACGCCGGACCAGGCGGCGCGCGTCGTGATCGACGAGCGCACCGGAACGGTGGTGATGGGCGCCGACGTCCAGATCTCGACGGTCGCCGTGACCCACGGATCGCTGACGGTCCGCATCACCGACATTCCGAACGTCTCCCAGCCCGGCCCTCTCAGCAACGGCCAGACCGTCGTGACCAAGGACACGGTGGTCAACGCGGAGCAGGGCGGCGGCAACCTAGCCATCGTCCAGGGCGCCAATCTCGAGGCGGTGGTGCGTGGCCTCAACCGCCTCGGGCTGAAGCCCACCGGCATCATCGCCATCCTCCAGGCCATCAAGACAGCCGGCGCGCTGCAGGCCGATCTCGTGGTGCAGTGACATGACCCGAACCGCTCTCACCTTGGCGCTCGCCGCCCTTCTCGGCACCGTACCCGTCCGGGCCGAAGAGGCCGCGGGAGGCGCGAGCGCCGCCGCGCCGCCCGCCACGCCCGCCAAGGTCCGCGTCGTGGGGCCCGACGGCCAGGCCGTGGCGCCGGCCGATCCCGCGCCCATGACCGACGTTCAGCGCTACTGCGCCAACATCGCCGACCCCGCGCTCGACGCGCGCAACGCGCTTCAGCTGAAGAAGGTGCAGGACGCCGAGGCGCAGCTGTCCGAGCGGATCGCCCAGCTCGAGGCCAAGCGCCAGGAGGTCCAGGGATGGATCGCAGAGCGCAAGGCCTTCCTGGAGTCCACGACGGGCATCATGACCGACATCTACGCCGCCATGAAGCCGGATGCCGCGGCCGCGCAGCTCGCAGGGCTGGACCGCCCCGTCGCCGCCTCGCTGCTGACGCGTCTCAAATCGCGCCAGGCGAGCGCGATCCTGGCCGAGATGCCGGCGCCCGTCGCCGCCGAGCTCGCCGACCTGATCGTGCGCAAGACCGACCGCGCCGCGACGACCGCCGCCGCGGCCGGCTCGGCACCCAACGCCGGATCGGAGAACCGCTCGTGAAGAAGGCCGCCTCCCTTCTCGTTCTCCTCGCGCTCGGCGGTTGCCAGACGGCGACGCGCGACGAGCTCATGCGCGAGCCTCTCCTGACCCCGCCCGGCACCGGCCTCAACCAGTTTCCGGCCGTGGTCGCGCCCGAGCCCACGGCCTACGAGCCGCCGCGCAACGTCAACTCGCTCTGGACGGGACGCAACGCCGACTTTTTCCGCGACACGCGCGCGCTGAACGTCGGTGACATCGTCACGGTCAAGATCAAGATCGACGACAAGGCGACGCTCGACAACAACACCAAGCGCTCGCGCGACTCCGGCGTGAACGTCGGTGCCGACCTCAAGGGCGCGCTCGGCTCCTGGGATCTGCCGACCGTCGGCACGACGCTCGGCCTGAAGGGCGGCACCAAGACCACCGGCAAGGGAACGGTGGACCGCAAGGAGGAGATCAACGTCTCGGTGGCGGCCGTCGTCACGCAGGTCCTGCCCAACGGCAACCTCTACATAGGCGGCCAGCAGGAAATCCGTGTGAACTTCGAGGTCCGCGTCCTGTCGGTCGCCGGCATCATCCGTCCCGGCGACATCCTGCCCAACAACACGATCCCCTACGACAAGATCGCGGAAGCGCGCATCTCCTACGGCGGTCGCGGGCGCCTGAGCGAGGTGCAGCAGCCGGCCTGGGGGCAGCAGGTGCTGGATCGGGGCTTGCCCTACTAGCGGGACCGCAAGGCTCGCATCAGCACACTTTCTTAACACTCGGCGCTGTCGGGGCTCTGGCCCGGGCGGCGCCGATCGCCGTCCGGCCGCGAGAGGTCCCTAGCATCCGACACGCCGGGAACGCCCGCTATGACCGAACTCTCCCCCGAAGCGCTGGCCATCCTGAGTGGCGCGGGCGCGCCTCCCAAGCGCAGCGGCTGGATCGCGACCGCGGGGACCGTCGCCGTGCTGACGCTGGTGGCGGCGGGCGGCGGCTGGGCGCTCGGAACCATGCTCGGCGCCAAGGAAGTCGCCCCGCCCGCGGCGGACGTGCCGGCCGCACCCGACGCGCCGCCGACGCCGGCCGCAACCGTGCAGAGCACCATCGTCCCGCTCCAGCCCGTCACGGCCGACATCTCCTCGCCGCCCGGAACGCAGCTGCGCCTAGGTGCCAGCCTCGTCATGAAGCCCGGCAGCGCGGCCGACGCGAACCTTGTCGCCGCGCAGGTCCAGGCCGACACGGTCGTCTTCGTCCGCTCGCTGGAGCTTGCCCAGGTCGAGGGGTCGCGCGGGCTGCTGCACCTCAAGGAAGACCTCCTGGAGCGCGCGAGGCTGCGCTCGCCGGACGTCGAGGACGTTCTGATCAACGTCCTGGTGGTCAAGTGAGGCGCGCCGCCCTCCTCGGGCTGGCGCTGCTGCCGCTCCTCGCGCTGCCCGCCTTCGCGCAGGACGCCGTCGCCCAGGCGGCAGGCGATCTCGCCTCGCTGATCCCGGCTGGCGACGCGGCCGTTTCGGGCCGCATCGTGCAGCTCTTCGGCATCGTCACCGTTCTGTCGGTCGCGCCCGGGCTGCTCGTCATGGTGACGGCCTTCACGCGCGTCGTGATCGCGCTTTCGATCCTGCGCACGGGCCTCGGCCTCCAGTCGACGCCCGCCAACCTCATCCTGATCTCGCTGTCGCTCTTCATCACCTTCTTCGTGATGATGCCGACCTTCGACCAGGCGTGGCGCGACGGGCTGCAGCCGCTGATGCGCGGTCAGATCCAAGAGGCGGAGGCGCTGCCGCGCATCGCCGAGCCCTTCCGCGAGTTCATGCTGGACCAGGTGCGCGAATCGGATCTCGCCCTCTTCGAGAACATCAACCAGGCCTCGATCCGCGACCGGCTGCCGGAGGTCGAGCAGGGTTCGGGCGAGGGGCAGGTCGTCGATTTCCGCGTCCTCGTGCCCGCCTTCATGATCTCGGAGCTGCGGCGCGGCTTCGAGATCGGCTTCCTGATCGTCCTGCCGTTCCTCGTGATCGACCTGATCGTGGCGACGCTCACCATGTCGATGGGCATGATGATGCTGCCGCCCACCATCATCTCGCTGCCCTTCAAGATCCTGTTCTTCGTTCTCATCGACGGCTGGAACATGCTGACGGGATCGCTCGTGCGCTCCTTCCTGTAGATCTTCGCGGCGCACGGCATCTTTTCGCAAGCAGAGCGCGCGCGTTTTACCCGGCGTTAAAGTCGTCACGGCATGGTGAGGGCATAGGAGATTGGCCGATACGCCTGCGGGCTCGGCCAAAGGCATGACGCCGCGCTCCTATGCCGGCCCGACCCGGTCTGTCCCAGCGTATTTCTTACGGGACATGAATTATGACCTCTGTGAACTTCAACAACGCCGCTGTTTCGGCTCTGCGTAACCTGCAGTCGACGAACACGCAGCTCGATGCGACGCAGAACCGCATCTCTACCGGCCTCAAGATTGGCGAAGCGAAGGACAACGCCGCCTACTGGTCGATCTCGACCACGATGAAGTCGGACAACAAGGCTCTTTCGACTGTCTCGGACGCGCTCGGCCTTGGTGCCGCAACCGTCGATACGGCGTACCAGGGTCTGAACGCGACGCTCGACATCCTGAACGATCTGAAGTCGAAGCTTACAGCTGCTTCGGGCAACGGTGTCGATAAGGGCGCTGTTCAGTCCGAGATCGCTCAGCTTCAGTCGCAGCTCAAGTCTATCGCGTCGTCCGCGACGTTCTCGGGCGAGAACTGGCTTTCGGTGAACACCTCGGTCACCGGCTACAACGCGACGAAGTCGGTTGTGTCCGGCATGAACCGTGACACTTCGGGCAACGTGACGCTCAATTCCATCTCGATCGACTCCTCGTCCTTCGTTCTGCTCGACGGCAGCACGACGTCGGAAGGCATCCTCGACGCTGGCAAGGCGGGCAACACGCTTTCGGGCGGTTTGGCTGCTTTGACGACGCCTGCGGTCGGTGCCGGCGCGCCCGGTACCTCGACGCAGGGCACGGCGTATCTCTATACGGCGAGCACGTCCGGCGACTACAACGCTGCCGCAGAAACGCTGCAGATCGGCTTCACGATCGATGGCACGAAGACCTTCTCGTTCACCTTGACCGGTGCGTCGAAGTTCTCCACCGCTGATGCGCTCGTCGCGTCGATCAACGGCCAGATCGGTAGCGCCGGCGTTGCGTCGAAGGACGGCTCGGGTCAGATCGTCATCACCAGTGCCTCGGAAGGCACGACGTCGACGGTCGATCTGACGACGGCAACCTTTGTTGGTACCGGTACGTCGGTTTCGACGTTGGCGGGCTTCAGCGCCACTGCCGGTGCGACGACCGAGACCAGCGCACCGGGTTCCGCTTCGGCGGCAACCACGACGATGGCTCAGGCCTTCGGCGCGACGGTCATCACGCTGGACTCCAACGACACGATCACCTTCTCGATCTCTGCCAACGGCAACGCCGCCAAGGCGGTGTCGATCGATCGTGACCTTGTGAATGCCGCCCTCGGTAATTCTGCGAACGGCAAGATCGCTAACGCTGCGGACTACGCGACGGTCATTCAGAAGGCGCTTGATACCAACGGCGTCGCTGGCATGAAGGTTGACACCAACACTGGTGCCATCCGTCTGACCAGCTTGGTCGCTGGCTCCAAGTCGGCGATCAACATCTCGTCGGTGGCAGCTGAGAAGGGTCAGAGCATCCTGACGATGGACGTCACCACGGCGTCCGTCGACAAGCTGACGACCTACCTCAACGCTGTCAGCGATGCGATCAGCAAGGTTACGTCGGCTGCTTCGACGCTCGGTGCCGTGTCGTCGCGCATCGATCTCCAGAAGACCTTTGTCACCAAGATGATGGACACGATCGACAAGGGCGTTTCCGGCCTCGTCGACGCGGACATGAACGTCGAGTCGACCAAGCTTCAGGCTCTGCAGGTCAAGCAGCAGCTCGGCGTGCAGGCGCTCTCGATTGCCAACCAGTCGGCGCAGAACGTCCTGTCGCTCTTCCGCTCGTAAGCGATCCAAATCCTTGCGGGGGCTACCCCGCGAGCCGACCCACGGGGCGCACCCCTCGGACCGAAAGGTCCGGGGGGTGTTTTCGTTTCGAGCTAGCAGAAGCGCGCCAATCGGCTGCGCCGAAAGCCTTTCGATCGTCGTTGGATCGGCGCGACCGAGCGAAATTGCATCGCATTTGAGCGATCGCGGATACGGGGCGCTGACTCTATACTTCACGCGCGCAGGCAACGAAGTCATTGCGTCCAATTTGAACAATCCAATTCAGCAGGTATTGGCGCGCGAGTCGTAGTTTGTTCCTCGAAGCAAAGAGCAAAAGCTCAAGAATAGCTTCAAGCAACGGGGAAAAGAAACATGGTCAGCGTCAACTCTTCGATCTCGTCCGCCGCCGCTCTCTCAAGCCTCCGCAACATCTCCAAGTTGATGGAGCAGTCGCAGAACCGTATCGCCACCGGCCTCAAGGTGGCCTCCGCCAGCGACAACGCCGCGATCTGGGCGACTGCGACGAAGCTGCGCTCGGAATCAGCCGCCAACTCCACGCTGAAGAGCGCGATGAGCACGGCGCAGGGGCAGGCGGAGGGAACCGCCGCGGTGCTGGACCAGATTGCCGAGGTCCTCGGCAAGATGAAGGAAACGCTGGCTCTTGGGTACAACTCGGCCGCGGATTACTCCGGCATCGACAGCCAGATCGCCGGCTACCAGTCTCAGATCAAAACCCTCGTGAGCGGCGCCAACATCAACGGCGAGAACTGGCTGAACGCCGTCGTTGGAAAGGATGTGACGGTCAGCGTCTCCGGATCGGACGCGACGAACGTCACCTTCACGCAGGCTACGGCATTCAACGCGGACACGGACTACGCAGCCGCGATCGCTACCATGGCAACGACGAACGCCACGACTGCCGGTTCCAATATCGACTTGGTGGATGCGGCTCTGAAGAAGGTTACGGCCTACGCAGTCAAGGTCGGAGCGTTCTCCGACAGCCTCGACACGATGAAGTCACTCCAGGATACGGTCGACGGCATCCGCCAGAAGGCGATCGGCGAACTTGTCGACGCGGACATGGAGAAGGAGTCGGCCCGCGTGACCGCCCTCCAGGTCCAGCAGCAGCTTGCGTACCAGGCGCTCGCCATCGGCAACTCGTCGGCCCAGAACGTCCTGCGCCTCTTCCAGTAAGCCGGTCTGCGGACCGAGGCTTCGGTCCCCGTCGCGGCGAAGGTCCGCGCGGCTTACCATGGAAGGCCCCCGACGCATTCCGCGTCGGGGGCCTTTTCGCGTTCGCGAAACGTCCTCCATCCTCTGTCCTCCATCACGCCCGCACAAGCTTGTCGCCCCATGGTGGCGTCGTCACTCCCTGACAAGCAGCGGAACATACGATGGCGATGGTCGCTCGGGCCGAGGCCCGAAAACTCCTGTCCAACCTCCAGGCGCTTGGTGGTCGAAAGCTCGGCGCCCTGGCGATCGTGGGCCTCGTGGCGGTGGCGCTGGTCTCGCTCGGCGCCTACGCGCTGTCGCGACCGACCACCGAGACGCTCTATTCGGGCCTCGACCGGCAGGACGTGACGCGCATCGGCGCGGCGCTGACGGAGGCCGGCATTCCGTTCGACGTGAACGCGGCCGGCGACACGGTGTCGACCGCCGTCTCGCAGACCGCGTCCGCTCGCATGCTTCTCGCCGAGAAGGGCCTGCCGCGCTCCGACAAGGCGGGCTACGAGCTCTTCGACACGATGGGTTCGATGGGCCTCACCACCTTCATGCAGGAGGTGACCAAGGTCCGCGCCCTGGAAGGGGAGCTCGCCCGCACCATCCAGACGCTGAAGGACGTGCGCGCTGCGCGCGTCCATATCGTGCTGCCCGAGGCCGGCTCATTCCGCCGCGACCAGCAGCCGCCCTCCGCCTCGGTCGTCATCCGCACCGACAATTCCGAGGACTTCGCCAACGCGCAGGCCATCCGCCACCTCGTCGCCTCCGCCATTCCCGGCATGAAGGTCGACCAGGTGACGATCCTCAACACGGACGGAACGCTTCTTGCGTCCGGCGACGACGCGGCGTCCGCCACCTCCACCAAGCAGCTCGGCATGGAAGGCATCGTCTCCCACTCGATCGAGGATTCGATCCGCCGCACGCTCGCCCCCTATCTCGGCGTCGGAAACTTCCAGTCCAGCGTCGTCGCGCGCCTCGACACCGACCGCCGCCAGATCAGCGCCCGCGTCTTCAACCCGGACGGCCGCGTCGAGCGCTCGACGCGCACGGTCCGCGAGACCGGGCAGAGCAACGACAGCCAGGCCAACCAGAACGCCGCGACCGCCGCGCAGAACGTGCCCCAGGCGCAGCCCGCCGCCAACAGCAACGGCAACACCTCCTCGCAGGCCAACGAGCGGCGCGAGGAGCTGACCAACTACGAGATCAACGAGACCACGACGCAGACCGTCTCCGACGGCTACGACGTCAAGAAGCTGTCGGTCGCGGTGGTCGTGAACCGGGCGCGCCTGCTGGCGACGCTCGGCGAGAACCCGGCGCCCGAGGCCGTCGACAAGGCGCTGAGCGAGGTGAAGACCCTGGTCGCCTCCGCCGCCGGCATCACGGAGGCGCGCGGCGACCAGCTCGAGGTCACGGCGGTGGACTTCGTGTCGAACGGACAGGATCTCGAGCCCGTGCCCGCGCCCGGTGTCGGCGAGATGCTCCTCAAGCAGTCCGGCACGCTGGTGAATGCGCTGACCATCCTCGTCGTGGCGGTTCTCGTGATCTGGTTCGGCCTGAAGCCCGCCATCCGCGTCATCGCCGGCCCCTCGGAAGGCGCCAACGACAACATGGCGCTCGGCTCCGACTCCATCGAGCTCCGCAACCCGCTGCTCGACACGCCGGAGATCACCGGCATCCCCGGCGCGATGACCTTCTCCGAGGATCTGGCCGCCTCGCTCGGCTACGGCACGGACGGCGTGGGCTCCGACGAGCTCCTCGATGAACTGACGCGCAACCGCGCCAACTCGCCCAAGGTCCGCCTCGAAAAGCTCGTCGACTTCGACGAGGCGCAGGCGGCGGCGATCCTGAAGCAGTGGATTCACCAGAAAGAAGCGGCCTAACCGATGATCCCTCTCGCTCAGTTCCTGGCCGACGACAGCGGCGACGAGTTCGTGCCCCTGCGCGCCACGCCGCGCGCAGCGCCCACCCCGGTGCGCGGCTCCGAAGCCGCCCCGTCCCGCACGCCCGCCGCACCGGTCGCCATGCGCCCGGCGTTCACCGCCGCGCCCCGGGGGGCTGCGGCGCCGGTCGCAGCCCGCCCCGCGATGGCCGAGCCGCGCGTCGCCACGCGTGAGATCGAGGCCGAGCGCATCGCCTTCGCGATGGAGCGCAACGCCCTGCGCGAGGAAATGCGGCAGGCCGTCGCCCGGGCGCGGGAGGAGGCGCTGCAGGAAGGGGGCGATGCCGTCCGTCAGGATCTGGAGGCCGTGTCGCAGGCCCGCATCGCGGAGCTGCGCGCCCAGCTCGAAACCGATCACGCCGCGGCGCTCGCCGAGGCGCGCCGTGCCTGGATCGAGAGCGAGGGCGAACGCCTCGCCGACCTCGTCGTCCTGCAGATGGCCGTCTTCGAGGATGCGCTGCGCCAGACGCTGAACGCGCTCCTGCGCCCGCTCGTCCTGGACGCGCGCAAGCGCCAGACCGTGGACGAACTGGCGGGCGCCGTGAAGACGATCGCCTTCGACGGCCATGCCGTGAAGATCGCGGCGAGCGGGCCGAGCGACCTTCTCGAGGCACTCGAGACCAAGCTCGGCGACCATGCCCGTCACGTCTCCTTCGACGCTGACGAGGCCCATACCGACGTTCGCATCGACGCCGACCAGACGGTCATCGAGACGCGCCTGGCCTCGTGGCTCAAGGCCGTGGAGGAGGCTCTCTCGTGAGCGCGGCCGGACCTCCCGTCCACAATTCGGAGATCGTGATCGTTCGCCGCTCGGGCGAGATCGAGGACGGTCACCACGGCGGCGCCTGGAAGATCGCCTTCGCCGACTTCATGACGGCGATGATGGCGTTCTTCCTCGTGATGTGGCTGACATCGGTGTCGGACGACGCGACGAAGAAGCAGATCGCGCAGTATTTCAACCCGATCGAGCTCAACAGCACGGTTCCGCCGACCGAAGGCGTCGAGCAGACCGACACGGCGCCTACCGATCCCAGCCGCAAGCCGCAGACCGGCGAAATGGACGCGCCCGGCGCGCCCGGGGGCAAGCCGGTGGGCGGCGCCGCCAAGGGCGGCGAGGACCAGGCGCTGTTCCGCGATCCCTATGCGGTTCTGGCCGAGATCGTTGCGGAAGCGGGCGTCGGCAAGGGCGAAGGCGAGACGGCGGCCAAGCCGAACGGCTCCGGCCTGCCGGGCCTGAACGGCGGCGACGCCTATCGCGACCCTTTCGACCCGACGACCTGGCAGCTGGAGCCCAACGTCACGCGCGCCGCCGGCGATCAGGCGATCGGCGACACGGCGCAGTCCTTCGCGACCGTCGTGACCCCGGCCGAGCCGGCGCCTCCGTCCGCCGCCGCGCCCGCCGCTCCCCAGAGCGCGGAAGGGGCCGATGCCGCCAAGCTCGAGAAGGAGATCGAAGCCAGCGGTCCGGCCAGCGCCGACATCGAGGTCAAGCCCGGCGAGGCCGGCAGCGGAACGGTCACCATCTCGCTCGCCGACACGCTCGCCACGGGCATGTTCGAGATCGGCTCGGCCAAGCCGACCGCCGAGGCGATCCATCTCATGGAGCGCATCGCAGCGATCCTGAAGGAGCGTCCCGGCCGGATCGTGATCCGCGGGCATACGGACGCGCGCCCCTATACGGGCTCCGGCGCCCTGGACAACTGGCGTCTTTCGACCGACCGCGCCCACATGGCCTACTACATGCTGCGGCGCGGCGGGCTCGACGACGGCCGGGTGGAGGCAATCGAGGGCGTCGCCGACCGGCAGCCCAGCAACACGGCCGATCCCGACGCGGCCAGCAACCGCCGCATCGAGATCCTCCTGCAAGAGCCCAAGGCGTGAAACCCGTTCCGCGATACAAGGCTTTGACTTTGGCGTGGCTTCTCGCCGCCGGCTGCGCGCCCGCGCTCGCCGAGGAAGGGTCGGCGCCGGCGACGAGCCACGGAGCATCGACCGAGGAGCCGGCCGCCGCATCCTCAGGGGAGGGCGCAGACCACCCGGCCTGGCCGACGACCCGAACGCCCATGCCTTTCGACGTGATGCGCTCGGTCCAGGCCCTTCAGGATCAGGTCGCGCGCGGCAACTCGGCCGCGATCCGCGTACAGGCGATGCTCCTGCGCCGCTTCACGCAGTCGTTCCTCCAGGCCGATCCGGCCGTTTGGCAGGACGCGCGCAACAAGCGGGCGGCGGTTCTCTTCACGCTGAGCGGCGGCCCGCCGGAGCTTCTCGAGGGTCTTCATCGCGAAGCGCTTCTCGGCCCGGAATACGATGCGCTCGTTGAAGGGTCGCTCCGCTACGTTCGAAACGACCTCGAAGGCGCCTACAAGCAGTTCTCCACGATCGATCCCATGGCGATGGAGCCGGTTCTCGGAGGCCAGATCAGCCTCGTGCTCGGCCAGATCCAGCAGTTCACCAAGCCGGCCGAGGCGCTCGAACACCTCGATCGCGCGCGGCTTCTCGCGCCGGGCGGTCTGATCGAGGAGGCGGCGCTCAGGCTGGAAGCGCTCCTATCGGATGAGCAGGGGCGCCACGCGGAGGCCGATCGCCTGGCGCGGCGCTATTTCGACCGCTACTTCGAATCCACCTACGCCGCCAACTTCGAGGCGCGCTTCGCCTCGATCATGACCGATCGGGCGCGCGGCGACGCGCAGGCCGCCATGGTCGCGATGAGCGACGTCGTCGCAGGCTTGCCCCGTCCCCGGCAGGACCGCCTGTTCCTGTCCGTCGCACGCCGTTCGGTCGTGGAAGGCAATCTCGAATTCGGACGGCTCGCCGCGGAGCGCGCCTTGCTGTCCGAGGATCTATCGGTTCCCGACCGGATGCGCGCCCAGCTCTACGAGACGGCGTCCTCGCTCGCCAAGCTCGGACTCGACGAGGGGCGCCTGCGTCTCGACGCGGTCGATCGCGCCACGCTGCATCCCGAGGACGCCCTCCTGCTCGACGCCGCCTATCGCATCCTCGACGGCATCGGTGCCCCCGACGCGACGGTCGCAGAGGCCAGCCTTCCCGAGGCGCCCGTTCTCGCCCGCGCCGAACAGGCGCTGTCCGCCGCCGCCGGCGAACTGGAGTCCGCTCGTCAATGAAGATCGATGCATCCCCACTCCTGGCGCCCGAAAAGGACGCGGGCCCGCGTGGGCCACGTCCCGACTCGCGTGACGAGGGGGCAGGGCTGGCCTTCGGGGCCGCCGTCAAGAATGCCGGCGAGAAGGCGACCGCTCCCAAGCCGCGGCAGCCGGCATCCGAGCCGGGCGGCGCGGCGAGCGCGCAGCCAAGCCACGAGGAGACGACACCCGCCAAGGATGAGGGCAAGGACGCGAAGGGCGACGAGACGGTCGGTGCCAAGACGCCTGCGCTCGATCTCATGGCCCTGATGTCCGCCGTGACGCAGCCTGCGGCGGAACCAGACGCCGAGGACGGCGAGGGCACGGTCGCTGCCCGTCCGCATGCCAAGGAAGCGGCCGAAGGAGCGGGCGCGGAGCAGACGGCGTCCCGCCTGCCGCGCGTCCAGGTGCTGCGCACCGAGACGCATTTCGAGCCCCGCATGGAAGGAGCCGTCCAGTCGGGTCCTGCAGCCGCTGCTTCTGCCGCTTCCGCGTCGGCGGCGGCCGACGATCTGGCGGCCCGCATGGCGCTCCAGTTGCAGGAGCAGGGAGCCGGCGCCGCACAGGCTGGCGCTGACCGCCTTCGTACGGGCGGCCAGGCTGCGAGCGCGGACGCCGAAGCTGCGTCGCGCCCGGCGTCCATTCCGGTTCGCTTCGACGAAGCTGTAGCGCGCCTCGCGCAGGGCGGCTCACGCGCCGGTGGCGACACCGGCTCGGGTGCCCGGCAGGACGGGCGGGACGGTGGACGACGCGCCGCAGCCGAGCGCGCAGAAACGGTCGCGGATGCAACGCGTATCGGCGCGCGCTCCGAGGCTCTCGCCGCCAAGGGGTCGGACGACGCATCGCCAGCGGGCGGCGGGGCCATTCCCGGACTGGCGCTTCAGGTTGCCTCACGGATCGCGGACGCCTTGGGATCCGGTCCGTCCACGAGCGGTTCGGCACCGCGCCAAGCGCCCTTCGAGGGGACCGACGGTTCGCATCTCCGGATGCGGGCTGGCGGTGCGGCGTTGAAGACGCTGACGATCCAGCTTCAGCCGGAGCATCTCGGCACGCTGGAAGTGTCGATGCGCCTTCGCGAGGGCAAGCTGGCGATCGAGCTCGCCGCCTCAAAGCCCGAGGCGGCCGCCGCCCTGACGCAGGATCGCGAGACCTTGCGCAAGGTTCTGGAGAGCGCCGGCTTCTCGCTCGACGATGCCGCCCTCACGGTCACCACCCGCGACGCGCCCGCACTTCGTGCGAGCGATGCGGCCGGCGCGAACGCGAACAACGGCGGCGATTCGTCCGGCTCGTCCTTCTCCGGTGGCCAGTCGAGCCGCCGGGACGAGACGCAGCAACGGGAGGCCCGTCCGCGCCCGTCCGATCGTTCGGACGGTGAAGCGTCGTCGCGGACGCCCGCGCCCGGCGGCAGGCCGGCGCCGCGTTCGGCCGGCCAGACCTACCTCTGAGCAGCACCCCCCGATCGTCCTGCCGGATCGCCCGACACGAGGCGTTCCAGCAGCACGACGGCGCTTAGAACTTGCACGTTGCGCCCCTGACACAGGCCATGCTGCGATGCGGTTGCAAGCTCTGCAAAAGTTCGCTCGGTTAGGTAGAATCGACACGGCCTCTCATTCGCCCGAAATCCTAATGAACATACCTAACCGTCTGTTAAGAAAGCGAAACGCACGGTCTTAGGTAAATTAAGCATTAACCCTATAGTCATTTTTAGGGATGGTGCGATTTGGACCCCCGACGGTATCTCTGGGCCATCAGAACAAACCGGCGGCAGGGGTTTCAGATGATCGTTGTGGTGGATAATCGCGAGCTCGTGACGAGCGGCTACAAGTCGCTTTTCGGCAGCGAGGGCGTGTCTTCGGCCGGCTTCGGCGTCGACGAGTTCCGGGACTGGGTCGAGACCGCCTCTGACGCCGACATCTCCGCGGTGGAAGCCTTCCTGCTGGGCGAGTTCCCCGAGCGCAGCCACTACACCCGCCTCGTCCGCTCCCGCTCCGCCGCGCCGATGATCGCGCTGACCGAGGCGAAGGCCCTCAACTCGACCCTCGACCTCTTCGCCGCCGGCATCGACGACGTGGTCGCCAAGCCGGTCCACGTGAAGGAGATTCTGGCCCGCGTCGGCGCGATCCGTCGCCGCGACGTCACGCTGGACCGTGCCCGCAACGTCGTCGACGAGATCGCAGTCTTTGCCGACGGCCGCGACGCCGAGGTGGGCGGTGAGCCCATGGTGCTGCCGCGCCGCGAGCGTCGCATCCTCGAATACCTGGTTGCCAACAAGGGGCGACGCGTTTCCAAGCAGCAGCTCTTCTCGGCGATCTACGGTATCTTCGACGAGAACGTCGAGGAGAACGTCATCGAGAGCCACATCTCGAAGCTGCGCAAGAAGCTCAAGATGCGTCTTGGCTACGACCCGGTCTCGTCGAAGCGCTACCTCGGATATGGCATCGGCGTCTGAGCGGCTCCAGCAGGAAAGACGAAAAACAGCCCGGCCAAGTGCCGGGCTTTTTCATGCGCAAAACAGAATATTTAATTAATAGTTAAAGCTATAAAAAGTAACGTTTGGTCTAATGCAGCCTGACGCAAGCCTCGCGGCATATTCTTCTCGCGACAAACCTGACTCCTCTAGGATCGAGAGACGGACCGTCATGAGCATCGGCAGCCTAATGCGGACGAGCGTTTCCGGCATGAACGCTCAGGCGACACGCCTCAGCGCCGTCTCGGACAACATCGCCAACTCCAACACCAACGGCTACAAGCAGTCGACCACCGAGTTCTCGACGCAGATCCTGGCCCACAGTTCGGGGCAGTACAATTCGGGCGCGGTCGACGCCAACGTGCGCACGCTCGTCAGCCAGCAGGGCGGGATCACCTATACGGCGAACTCGACCAACTCGAAGAAGGTCGACCTCGCGATCCAGGGCAATGGCTTCCTGGTCGTCGACGACGGATCGGGCGGCAATTTCCTGACGCGGGCCGGCGCGTTCACGCAGCAGGCCGACGGCAGCCTCGTGAATGCGGCGGGCTACAAGCTCATGGGCTATCCCGTCACGGCCGGTGGCACCGACTACACGCTGAACGGATATAACGGCCTCAAAGAGGTCAACATGGGCGCCAACCTCCTCAGCGCCAATCCGACCACCAAGGGCGAGCTGACGGCCAACCTCGACATGGGGGCCGAGAAGGTCGACACGACGGCAGCCGGCGTTGTGATCCCCTCCGCGATCAGCGGCACGACCACTGCCGACACCAAGATCACCTATACATCGGCCAGCTCGATCACCGTCTACGACAACTCGGGCAAGGCGGTGAAGCTCGACGTCTACTATACCAAGATCGGCGACAATAAGTGGGAGATGTCGGTCTTCAACGCCGCCGACGCCTCCCCTTCGACCGGCACGAACGCTTCGACCACGGCGCCATTCCCGTACGGCAAGTCGGCCGGAACCGGCACCGCGCCCCTGAAGACGTCGACGCTGGAGTTCGATGCCACGACCGGCAAACTGAAGACGATCGACGCCGCGGCCGTCGACACCGCCTCCAAGAACGGCTTCTTCGACGTCGACCTGACGGGCGTGAACGGCCAGAAGATCGCGCTGAACATCAGCGACTTCAGCCAGTACACGAAAGAGTACTCGCCGCTGGTCGCCAAGGTCGACGGCAATCCGGCCGAGGTGATCGACAAGGTGTCGATCGGCACCGACGGCACGGTCACCGCCACCTTCACCTCCGGGACGACCCGCGACCTCTACAAGATCCCGCTCGCCATGGTGCAGGCGCCCGACAACCTGATCCAGGTTTCCGGTAACGCCTACTCGGCGGGCGTGGAGTCCGGAACGATCCTGATGGGCTTTGGCGGGGACAACGGCTTCGGCGACCTGCTCTCGGGCGCGCTCGAGGAATCCACCGTCGATCTCGCCTCCGAACTCACCACCATGATCGAGTCCCAGCGCTCCTACACGGCCAACTCCAAGGTCTTCCAGACCGGCTCCGAGATCATGGACGTCCTCGTCAACCTCAAGCGCTGAGGCCGAACAAGACAAGCTGACGGGCCGCACTCGGCGCCCGTCGGTCTCCGTCGCGGCGGGGCGCTCCTCCCAGCCATCCGCCACCTTCCTTTCCCGGATAGACCCGCATGTCGCTCTCGTCGGCTCTCAACACCGCCACGCAGTCGCTGGCCGCAAGCCAGGCGCAGACCGCGATCGTCTCGCGCAACATCTCGAACGTGAACACGGCGGGCGCCACGCTGAAATACGCGAACGTCGTCACCGGCGGGAACGGGGGCGTCGAGGTCCGCTCGATCTCCCAGTCGCAGAATACGGCGTTGTTTCGCAACGCGCTCGACACGAACGCCGCGCTGGCCAAGTCCACCGCAGTCTCGGACGGTCTATCGCGCATCAACGACCTGATCGGCGACACCGACAAGAACGGCTCGCCCGCCGCCAAGATCGCGGCGCTGTCCGACGCGATGCAGGACTTCGCGACATCGCCGGCCAGCGACTCCATCGCCCGCTCGGCGCTTTCCGCCGCCAAGGACGTCGCCAGCAACATCTCCGAGGCCTATAAGTCGGTCGACCAGCTGCGTCGCGACGCGGACGACGCCCTGAGCGTGGCCGCCGACGACATGAACGCCCTTCTCGGCAAGATCGAGAAGCTGAACGTGCGCATCGTCTCGGGCACGGCCGGCAAGACCGACGTCACCGACGAGGTGGACGAGCGCAACCGCCTCATCACCCAGCTGTCGGGCTATGTCGGCGTCTCGGTCCAGACGCGCGAGAACGACGACGTCGCGCTCTATACCGACTCCGGCGTGACGCTCCTCGACCGGACGGCGCGCAAGGTGGAGTTCGCCAAGACCTATCCGCTCGCGGACGGGCAGGCCGGCAACGCCTTCCGGATCGACGGCACGACCGTGACGGGGGCGAGCTCGGTCATGCCGCTGACGTCCGGCAAGGTCGCCGGCCTCGTACAGCTGCGCGACGAAACGACGGTTTCCTACCAGGACCAGCTCGACACGATGGCCGATGGCCTCGTGGCCGCCTTTCAGGAAGTGAACAAGACCGACGCGACCGACGTGCAGCAGGGACTGTTCCAGTCGAGCAAGGCCGGTTCGCCGGGTTCGGCGCGGGGCCTGTCCATTGCGGCGGCTGCCGCCGGCGACCCGTCCAAGATCCGCGACGGAGGCATCAACGGCGTCGACTTCGTGGCAGGGGTCAGCGGTACGGGAGACAACCGCAACCTCAACGCGCGCATCGCGAACCTCGCCGCCAGCCAGACCTTTCAGATCGACGGCAGTCCGGTCGCGGGCAGCCTCGCGAGCTTCGCCGCCTCCTCGCTGTCCTGGCTCCAGGGCGCTCGCTCGGACGCGATGGATAAGGCGGACTACCAGAAGACGCTGCTCGATCGCACCAACGAGACCTTGAGCAACGCCACCGGCATCAACCTCGACACGGAGCTGACCAAGCTCCTCGACCTGCAGCGGTCCTATCAGGCGTCATCCAAGATCATCACGACCGTGGACGCGATGATGAACGCCCTTCTGACCGCCATCTGACGGGACGCTAGATCATGAGCAGCATCTCCTCCCTTTCCCTCGGCAATGCGTCCCGCGCGTCGATCCAGCGTATCCAGAGCGCCCTGAAGGATGCGACGACGGAGGCCGGCAGCCTGCGCCATGCCGATGTCGGGCGCACGCTCGGGCAGGTGACCGGCAACGCGGTGAGCTACCGCGCGCAGGACACGAGCATCTCGCGCATGCTGGAGTCCAACAAGCTGGTGACGGCCCGGCTCGAGCTGACCGACGACACGATGGAGTCGATCTACAAGAGCGCCGAGAGCTTCTCGGGCAGCCTCATCACCGGGGTCGCGACCTCCAGCGGCACCTCCACGCTGGTGGCGAACGCGGCGACGAACCTGCAGCAGCTCGTCGGCTCCCTGAACCTCAACGTCGAGGGCCAGTACTACATGGCCGGCACGATGAGCGACGTCATGCCGGCCAAGGATGGCTCGGCCGACGTCAAGGCGAAGTTCGCGGCGTTCCTGACGGCCTCCGGCGCCAGCGGCGTCGACACCGTCGATCCCGCCAAGCTCTCGGCCTACTTCTCCGACACCGGGTGGACAGACGGCTCCACGGTCCCGCCGACCCTCTACCGGTTCGACGACCTGTTCGACGTCCAGACGGATGCGAGCGGCGTCGAGAGCGGGGCGTGGAAGGACAACTGGTCGAACGCCAACAGCGACGCGGCCCAGTCGCGCATTTCCAAGTCGGAGACGATCGCGTCCTCCGTCAGCGCCAACGAGGCCGCCTTCCGCAAGGTCGCCTCGGCCTACGCGATGATCTCCTCGCTTGGGCTCGAGACGATGAACGAGGGCGTCCGCTCTGCGGTCGCGACCGAGGCTACCAAGCGCCTCAAGGCCGGCATGGACGAGATCACCGCCCTGCGCTCGGACGTCGGCATGCGGCTCGGCCGCGTCGAGGCGGCCAACGCCTCGCTCACGCAGCAGAAGGACGTCGTCTCCGCGGCCTTCCAGCGGCTTGAGGGCGTCGACGAGACGGAGGCTGCGCTCCGTCTCAACAGCCTCAAGACGCAACTCGAGACCGCCTATGCCGTCACCGGCAAGCTGCAGGGCCTGAGCCTTCTCAACTACCTCTGACCGAAGGCTCGCGCCTTCCTTTGATCTGCAATGGGCATGATGCCCCGTCGTTTCGAGGACCTGGAATGTACCAATTCTCCTATGCCGAGGTTGCCCAGGAAAGCTCGGCGTCGGCGCGCGAGCGCGAGCGCGAGGCCTTCGATCACATGATCGCCTCGCTGGAGCGCGCCCAGGCCGCCGGCACCCGATCGCGTGAGGCGACCGAGGCGATCTACGCGGCGCGCAACCTTTGGTCGATCCTCGTCGAGGACCTGGCGAATCCGGAGAACGCGCTGCCCGAGGAGCTGCGCGCCAGCCTGATCTCGATCGGCTTGTGGGTCATGCGCGAGGCCGAGGCGATCCGCCTTGGGCGCGTCGACAGCTTCGATGCGATGATCGAGGTTACCACGATGATCCGCGACGGACTGGAAGCCTGAGCCATGTCGACGCTTCGCATCACGCTGCGGGCCGGCGAACGGATCTTCGTCAACGGTGCCGTCATGCGGGTCGACCGCAAGACCCATCTGGAGTTCCTGAACGACGTGACCTTTCTGCTTGAGAGCCACGTCATGCAGGCGAGCGAGGCGACGACCCCGATCCGCCAGCTCTACTTCATCGTGCAGCTGATGCTGATCGACCCGGCCGGCGCCGACGAGGCGCAGGCGGCCTTCGAGCGCAGCTACCCCATGCTGATGGCGACCTTCTCCTCGGCCGAGATCCGCAATGGCCTGCAGGACGCCGCGCAGTTCCTGGAGCGGGAGCGCACCTTCGAGGCCCTCAAGCGCCTGCGCTCGCTGATACCGCTGGAGGACGCGATCCTCGGCGAACACGTGCGCGAGGCGGCCACGCCGATCGCCGCAACCGCCGCCGCCGGCCGCATGCCGGCCCTTGCCGGAGCCCGATAGCCCATGTCCAACGTCACCAGCACCACGGCGGCTTCGACGGCCGCATCGGCCGTGAAGTCCGCGACCTCGAGCGAGATCAAGACCGGCCTCGACTACAACGCTTTCCTGCAGCTCCTCGTCGCGCAGATGAAGAACCAGGATCCGCTCAACCCGACCGATCCCACCCAGCAGATGAGCCAGCTTGCCTCGTTCTCGAATGTCGAGCAGTCGATCAAGCTCAACCAGAAGCTGGAGGCGATGACGACGCTCACCTCGCTCACGCAGGCCGACTCCCTGATCGGGCGCAAGCTGACGTCGGGCGACGGCGTTGTGTCGGGCACGGTGAAGTCGCTCCAGGTGACGAACGAGGGCACGGTCGCGACGCTCGCCGACGGCAAGACGATCGTTCTCGGCTCGGGCGTGAAGGTCGAGTAGCGATGAACGAGGCCGACGCTCTCGACATCGTCCAGTCCGCCATCTGGACCGTCGTCGCCGCCAGCGGCCCCGCCGTGGGCGGGGCGATGCTGGTCGGCATCCTGATCGCGCTCTTCCAGGCGCTGACGCAGATCCAGGAGGTGACGCTCACCTTCGTTCCGAAGATCCTCGCGATCTTCGTCATCATCGCCTTCACCGCGACCTTCACGGGCGCGCAGGTCTATGCCTTCACGCAGGAGACCTTCGCCCGCATCGAGCACGGCTACTGACGCGCGGGACGACCCGCCCTTGAACGACGGGGGCGGTTCGAACGCTCCCTTACCCTCGACAGGCCCGTTCGCGCGGTCGCCGGCTTAGCTTGCGGCCGCGTTTTGCGCAGCCGTCAGGTCCATCCACATCACCTCCCAGATATGACCGTCCGGGTCGCCGTAGGATCGCCCGTACATGAAGCCGTAGTCCTGCGTCGGCGTGGGATCGGCATGACCGCCCGCCGCCGTCGCGCGGGCGACCATCGCATCGACCTCCTCGCGACGCTCCTGCGACAGGCACAGGAGAACCTGCGCCTCGGTCGTGGCGTCGACGATCCGGCGCGTGGTGAACTGACGGAATTTCTCGTGCGTCAGAAGCATCACATGGATCGTGTCCGACACGACCATGCAGGCGGCCGTGCCGTCGCTGAACTGCGGGTTCCGCCGCGCCCCGGTCGCCTCGTAGAAGCGGACCGACCGGTCGAGATCGGTCACGGGCAGGTTGATGAAGATCAGTTGCGCCACCTCTTCACCCGTTTGATCGCATGCGCGGCCGGAACCCCGGGCCGACCGCCGATGATCCGCGATAAGCAACACGAGACCGCCCGAACTGCAACGAGCCCCGCCGATCGTGTCCTCACCCGCACGTGGAGGGGACGGTACAGGACGCGCTCGCCAAAAGGCATCGAGTGCCTCGGGCGCGATGCGAGTGAAACCGTCTATCCCATTGTGATGCAACGATATTCTTCTAAGACATTACGGTCGTGCGCTGAAGCGCTGCGACGGTGTGGTGATCGTTCCTGTCCTGCTGCGAGGGAGGAGAATTCCGTCATAAGTGCTTGCTGGCGCTCGTGCGCTTCCAGGCTGTCGCCCGGTTCAGGCGATGGATGAGCAGCCGGGTTTCCGGTTCCGCCGAGCCGCGTGACCCCCAATCCCCGCAGAGCCGTCCAGCCCTGCAAAAGTTAACGCGTCGATAACCGGCTCGCGCCGATAGCCCGGAATGGGTACGCTATTCGACCCTCGGCCGCGCCGTTCGCGAGGACCCGATGACCGCCGACACGATGAAGCTTGCCGGACCCGTCTCGAAGCAGGGGGCGGCGGTCCGCTCCTCGCGCGATATCGGCTTTGCGATCGGCATCGTGGCGATCCTCGCCGTCCTCTTCGTCCCGATCCCCGCCTTCGTGATCGACATCGGCCTCGTCCTGTCGATCGCCCTGTCGATCCTGATCCTGATGGTGGCGCTCTGGATCGAGAAGCCGCTCGACTTCTCGGCCTTTCCGACCGTCCTCCTGCTCGCCACGATGCTGCGCCTGTCGCTCAACATCGCGACCACGCGCGTGATCCTCAGCCACGGCGACCAGGGCCACAACGCGGCCGGCTACGTGATCGGCGGGTTCTCGCAGTTCGTCATGGGCGGCGACTTCGTGATCGGCATCGTGGTCTTCATCATCCTGATCACGGTGAACTTCCTCGTCATCACCAAGGGCGCGACGCGTATCGCCGAGGTCGGCGCGCGCTTCACCCTCGATGCCATTCCCGGCAAGCAGATGGCGATCGACGCGGACCTTTCCGCCGGCCTCATCGACGAGAAGCAGGCGCAGACGCGCCGGCGCGAACTGGAGGAGGAGTCGAGCTTCTTCGGCTCCATGGACGGTGCCTCGAAGTTCGTGCGCGGCGACGCCATCGCCGGCCTCATCATCACGGCCGTCAACATCTTCGGTGGCATCATCATCGGCGTCACGCGCCACGGAATGGACGCCGGCCACGCGGCCGACGTCTTCGTGAAGCTGTCCGTCGGCGACGGTCTCGTCACGCAGATTCCTGCGCTCGTCGTCTCGCTGGCCGCCGGCCTTCTCGTCTCCAAGGGCGGGACGCGCGGCGCCGCCGAGAAGGCGATTATGACGCAGCTCGGGCATTACCCGCGCGCGCTCATGGTGGCCGCGTGCCTCCTCGGAGTGCTGGCGCTTCTTCCGGGCCTGCCGTTCCTGCCTTTCGCCGCGGTGTCGGGTGGTCTTGCGGCGCTCGCCTACGCCATCCCGCGCCAGCGCGCCGAAACGCAGCGACGGGCCGACGAGGAGACCGCCGAGCGCGAGGCGAAGGCGATCGAGGCCGAGCGCCAGTCGGTCAAGGAAAGCCTGCGCATCATCGAGGTCGAGCTGGTGCTCGGCAAGCAGCTTGCCGCCCATCTCAACTTCTCGCGCGACGAGTTGGCCAACCGCGTCGGAAAGATGCGGCGGCGTTTCGCCTCGCGCTACGGTTTCGTGATCCCGGAGATCAAGCTCTCGGACGATCTCGGCGTCGATCCGCGCTCCTACGAGATCAAGGTCCATGGGACGACCGTCGCGACGCAGGCCGTGCGGCTCGGCGACCGTCTGATCGTGCTCGGCGAAAGCCCCGCTCCCGACATTCCGCACGACCTGACGCGCGAGCCGGCCTTCGGCCTGCGCGCGGCCTGGATCTCGGAGACCTTCTCCGCGGCCGCGCGTCGCGCCGGCTTCGAGCCCGTCGACACGCTCTCGGTGATGCTGACGCATCTCTCGGAGGTCCTGCGCAACAACCTCGCCCAGCTTCTGTCCTACAAGGACATGCGCTCGCTGCTTGACCGGCTCGAGCCCGAATACAAGCGCCTGATCGACGAGATCGTGCCCTCGCACATGAGCTATTCGGGGCTGCAGGCCGTCCTCAAGCTGCTCCTGGCCGAGCGAGTCTCGATCCGCAACCTGACGCTGATCCTCGAGGCCGTGGCCGAGATCGCGCCCCATGCCCGCCGATCCGAGCGCATCGTCGAGCACGTGCGCACGCGCATGGCGCAGCAGATCTGCGGTGATCTCCTTCACAATGGGCAGCTTGCGGTGCTGCGCCTCGGCAACCGCTGGGATCTGGCCTTCCACCAGGCGCTCAAGCGCGATGCCAAGGGCGATGTCATCGAGTTCGACATCGACCCGCGCCTCGTCGAGCAGTTCGCGGGCGAGGCCTCGAAGATCATCCGCGAGAAGACCGAGCAGGGCGAGAACTTCGTGCTCGTCGCCTCGCCGGACGCGCGCCCCTACGTGCGGATGATGATCGAGCGGATCTTCGTGAACCTGCCGGTCCTGTCGCATCTGGAGATCGCGCGCGGCGTCGACATCAAGGCCCTGGGCTCGATCTCGTGACGGCCGAGACGCAGGCGACGATCATCGCCGCCTTCCTGATCTTCTGTCGCGTCGGCGCCTGCCTCATGCTCCTGCCGGGCTATGCCAGCGTGCGCATTCCCTCCCAGGTCCGCCTCTTCATCGCCGTCGCGCTCTCGCTTGCGATCTCGCCGGGGCTCATGCCCACGATCCGGCCGATGGTGCTCGGCGCGAGCGACGACATGCGCATCGCCATGGCCATGGGCGAGCTTCTTACCGGGCTCCTGATCGGGCTTCTCGGCCGCGTCTTCATGGCGGGACTGCAGTTCGCCGGTTCGCTCGTCGCCAGCGCGATCGGCATGGGCCAGACGCTTGGCGTGCCGATCGAGGACCAAGAGGCCGTGCCGGCGCTGGTCACGCTCGTCACCATGACCGCGACGGTGCTGATCTTCTCGCTCAACCTCCATGCCGAGATCGTCAAGGCGCTCGTCGCGTCCTACGGGCCGATGCCCGTCGAGCGCGGCTTCGCGATCCGGGCCGCGCTGGCCTCGCTGGTCGACAATCTCGACGAGACCTTTCGGCTCTGCCTGCGCATATCGAGCCCCTTCGTGGTCTATGCGGTGGTGGTGAACTTCGCGATCGGCCTCGCCAACAAGATGACGCCGCAGATTCCCGTCTACTTCATCTCCTTGCCCTTCGTGCTCGCTGGCGGCCTCGTGCTCCTGGGTTTCTCGGTGCGCGAGTTCCTGACGATCTTCATCGAAGCCTATCGCAGCTGGGTCCTGTTCGGATGAGCGCGGGGCGGGCCGATCGCCTGGCGCGCGTGAAGGCGGTTCTCGATCAGAAGCGCCAGCTTGCGGAATGGAACCAAGCGCGTTGCCGGCGAGAGGAGGCGGAGCGCGAGGCCTTGAGCGTCGAGCTCCTCCAGACGCTCGGCGATCAATCCATGATGCAGGGCCTCTTTCTGGAGGCCAAGGCGAACGCCATCCGTCGCAACGACGCGGAGCTGGCGGCGGCCCGGCTCGCCACGGAACGGGCGACGGCTCTGGCGCGCGAGGCCGGCGCGACGCAGAAGCGCGTCGAGCGTGCGGAGGGGCGTGCCCGCGTGGAGGAGACATCCGCCAAGGAGCGCGCGAGCCTTCTCGACATCCTGGACGACCATCTGGCCGCGCAGGCCATGCGGCGGCTCTGAAGCGCCCGCAAGCTTCGAATAAGTGGAAACCTGTATCCCGATCGACACGACAGGTTCGGCATTCACCGGACCCAAGCCGAATGCAGGATTGCGAATGACGAGCGTCAACTCCATCTCCGCGGCCCAGGGCGCCACGCCGGCCTCGCCGGTACGCGCTGAGGCGTCGGTTGCGAGTGCGGGCGCGGCGAACAACGGCTTCGCCGCCGCGATGACCGAGGCCGAGGCCGAGGCCGCGCGCCACGCGCCCGCGACATCGGATCCCCACTTTCGTCATCAAACCTCGAAGAGCGGCGAACTGAAGCCCGAGCAGGCCTTCGAGAGCTTCGTGCTGCGCTCCTTCATCGAGGAGATGCTGCCCAAGGAGAACAAGGCGGTCTTCGGCTCGGGCACGGCCGGAAACATCTGGCGCTCCATGCTGGCCGAGCGCATCGCCGACGAGATGGCGGCGGGCGGCGGCATCGGTATCGCGAAGGCGATCTCGCGCGACGCGGCACCGAAGGCCGACTGAGCGCACGCGCCTCGACACCCCATTCGACCACGTCGGCTCCGGCCGCACAGGAAGGACATACGCAGTTGGAAGCGGTTCTCACCCAAGCCATCAATCGCCTCGAAGCTGTGCTCGCCGGCGAGACCATGGCCCTGCAGGCCGGCGACCACGTCGGCCTCGGCGACATCGCCAACCGCAAGAACCAGAGCCTTCTCGAACTCTCCCGCATCTCGCGCGGCCTCGACGCCGCCGCGATGAGCGACGGACTGCGCGGTCGGATCGGCACCTTGCGTTCGCGCCTCGACGACAACCGGCGCCTCCTGGAGCTTCACATCGAGGCGACGACCGAGGTGGCGGGCCTGATCGCGCAGAGCATCGCGGACGCGGAATCGGACGGCACCTATGCCGTCACGTCGCGGGGCGTCGCGGTCAAATGATCAAGGTTCTGGCGATCGGGCTGTGGGTCTGCGCGGCGACGCTTGGCTCGAGCTGGCTGGCGGCGAACCTTCGCGCGAGCGAAGCGCCCCAGGCGCCCAAGAAGGCCGACTTCTTCGAGGGGCTGGACTACCGCAAGACCGACAGCATCGCCGTACCCTTGATCGCCGACAACGCGATCAAGGGCTACGCGCTGGCGCGCTTCGTCTACACGATCGACGGCGCGCTCGTGGCCTCGCTTGCCGTGCCTCCCGAACCCGTCATCATCGACGAGGCGTTTCGCGCGGTCTACTCGGTCTCGGGTTTCGATTTCGACCATCCCGAGCGCTACGATCTCGCGGCTCTCGTCGCCTCGGTGAAGTCCGCCGTCAACGCACGCTACGGCCGCGACGTGGTCGAGGACGTGATGGTGGACCAGTTCGACTTCCTTCCGAAGTCGCCGCTCGGCGTCAACGCCGAGGTGAAGGCCGCGCAGCTACCGTAAGGCTCTCGTTAACCCTTCCGATACGGGAGGGGTGGTAGAGCATCGGGAAGCCTTTGCCCACCGGACAGCCGTCCGCCCCACGATGGCGCGCCCATGATCTCGACGCTTCTCAACTACCGGCTCTACACCAACAACATGGCTCGAACGCTCGAGCAGGTGGCGGGCCAGGCACAGACCGAGCGGGCCAAGGCCTACTACGACAGCCACATCGGGGGCGTGGCGACGGTCGACGAGTTCCTCGCCGACTACAAGCTCTACTCCTACGCCATGAAGGCCTACGGGCTCGAAGACCAGATCAGCTCCAAGGGGCTGATGCGCAAGGTGCTGCAGAGCGACCTGACCGACAGCAACAGCTTTGCCAACAAGCTGGTCGACAAGCGCTACCAGGCCTTTGCAAAGGCCTTCGACTTCTCGTCCGGCACCAAGGACCCGCAGGCGCAGACCACGGCCCAGACGGCGCTCGTGACCGAAGCCTATACCGAGCGCCTGTCGCGCACGGGTCCGGCCGCCGCGCAGGCCGCCGCCGGCTTCACGGCCGCCGTCGCGGGCGCGACCAGCCTCGACGGACTTCTCTCCAACCGGGCCAATGTCGACTTCGCGCTGCGGGCGGTCGGGATCGACGATCCCTCGCTGTTTTCGACGGACTACGTTCGATCGGTGCTGCAGGGCTCGGCCCCCAACCCGATCCCCGCCGGCCTCGCGGACTTGAAGGCAAGGCTGGCCGATGCGACGACCCCGGCCAAAAAAGCCGACATCGTGTCCCGTCTCGTCTACGACTACTACAACGAGACCGGGAACAGCTCGACGCCTGGCGCCGCACAGGCCAACGTCGACTACTTCAGCCAGAAGGTCACCACGACCCAGACGGCGGCGTCCTTCGTCGCCGACACCCGCCTTCTCCAGACCGCGCTGACGGCGGTCGGCTTCGAGCTCACCGGCTACTCGGCAGACTTCGTCCTTCCGCTTCTCAAGGATGTGACCGCGATCGACCGCCTGACCGGCGTCTCCGATACCGACAAGGCTCGCTTCCGGACGCTGAACGGGCTCATGGGCTTCGATGCCTCAGGCAACCCGGCCAGCCGTGCGCCGGATGCCATCGGCACGCTGACCGGCCGCTACCTGCAGAACTACGCGACCGCGCAGACTGGCAAGGACAATCTCGCGACAAAGGTCTACCTGACCACGATCAAGGACGTCGGGTCCGTTTCCGACCTCACGGGCAAGGCGGTGGAGAGCCTGCGCTATGCCATGCGCGCGTTCGACATCGATCCCGCCACCGTCTCGCTCAACAAGCTCCGTGCGGTTCTGACGAGCGACCCGTCGGATCCCAAGAGTTACGTCTCGAAGCTGAAGGACGAGCGCTTCTCCAAGCTCGCCGCCGCGTTCAACTTCGGCACCGACGGCAAGGCCGGTCCGACGCAGGGCGTCCAGACCACCGCGCAGCAGACCCAGACCGGAACGCTCTACGCCGCCTCGTTCGGGACCAACGTCTCGACCTCGCAGAAGGCCCTCATCAAGTCCGCCACCGAAGACTACCTGACGGGGATCTCCAAGGCCTACTCGCTCGATTCCCTGCTCGCCGACAAGAAGACCGTCGCCTATGCGCTGAAGGCCTATGACGTCGAGAACAAGAGCATGTCGACGGCGGAGCTGCGCAAGATCCTGACGAGCGACCTGTCGGACCCCAAGAGCTACGCCAACACCCAGTCCGACAAGGCCATCGTGAAGTTCGCGGCGGCCTTCCAGTTCGAACCGGACGGCTCGGTGCGAGAAGCCGGGCAGGGGATCCAGCTCGGTGCCGCGAAGCTCGCCACCGACAATCTCTACCTCCTGCAATCTTTGGAGGAGAAGGCCGGTGAAACCAGCGAGGGCACGCGTCTCGCGCTCTACGCCCTGCGGACTGCGCCCACCATCACATCGGCCTACGGCATCCTCGCCGACAAGGCGCTGTTCCAGGTGGTGCGGACAGCGCTCGGATTGCCGGAGGGCATGGCGTCCGCCGACATCGAGACGCAGGTGCGGGTCCTGGAATCCAAGCTCAACGTCAAGGACTTCGCCGACCCGAAGAAGCTGGATCGGTTCATCGCGCGCTTCGCGGCGCTCTACGATGCGCAGAACACCGACGCCTCGCAGAATCCGATCCTGCAGCTCTTCGGCGCTTCGTCCTCGGCCGGCAGCGGTATCGCGTCGCTGCTATAGAAGCGGAACTTCTGCCGGGAGCATTCCTTCCTCTTCCGAGCGAGAGAGGAAGGATCCCATGTCGAACACCCAGACGAACCGCCTGAACGATGCCCAGCTCGACGCCGACATCAGCGTCTTGGGCGACGACAGCCAGGGCGAGCCCAAGCTGCCGCGCCTCGGCGACGCGCCCGCGCCGACCTCCGGGGAAGGGCTGAACCAGGCCGTGGACGCCCCGCAGGACCGGGGCTCGACGGCCGTGTCCGCCGACGGGCAGCGCGCGGCACACGAAGCGACGCGCGACGTCGTCGACGGCTACGGAAAAGCCTGATCTCACATACCGCGGTAATATGTCGGCGGCCACAGATTCTCCGGCCGCCGACGGGGGTCAAGCGGCTTGCCCGTCCCGGACCCGTCCGGCACATGACGACGCCTCTCCAACGATAGGGTCCTCATGTCCGACCGCGATCCGTTCATCCTCAAGCTCGAGACGTTCGCGGCCCTCGACGAGGGCGACCGGGATCTGCTCCGCGACCGCTGCCGGCGCATCGTCGCCATGCGCGCAAAGGAAGAGATCGTTCAGGAGGGCGCAGATCCGCAGGTCGTCCATCTCGTGCTTTCGGGTTTTGCCTGCCGCTACAAGATCCTCGCCGACGGCAGCCGTCAGATCGTCGCCTTCCTTCTGCCCGGCGACTTCTGCGATCTCCACGTCTTCATCCTCGACGAGCACGACCACAACATCGCGACGCTGACCGACTGCCGCCTGGCGCTGCTGTCGCGCGAGGACGTCACCGCGCTTTGTGGTCGGCCGCGCGTCGCACGCGCCCTTTGGTGGTCGACGCTGGTCGATCAGGCGATACTGCGCGAATGGCTTCTCAACATCGGCCGCCGCTCGGCCGAGGAGCGCGTCGCCCATCTCCTTTGCGAGCTACTGGAGCGTCTTCGAAACGTCGGCCTCGTGTCGGCCGACAACAGCTTCAAGCTGCCGGTCACGCAGGGCGAACTCGCCGACACGCTCGGCCTTACCGTCGTCCACGTCAACCGCATGATCCGCAACCTGCGCGACATGGACCTGATCGCCGTTTCAGGTCGCCAGATCATGGTGCCCGACGTCGAGGGGCTCAAGCGCTTCTGCGGCTTCCGGGCCAACTACCTCCACCTGGAGCGCGACAGATCGCGCCCCGACGATGCGCTGGCGGAAAGCGAAGCCTTCGCCATGCGCGTCGACTGACGCACCCCGGGCGCTCAGCCGTTGGTCCGCGTCCGCTGCACGGCGTCGGCCCAGCCCTTGAGCTTCTGCCCCCGCCGAACCGGATCAAGGGTCGGTTCGAAGCGGCGCTCGAGGTTCCAGCGCTCGGCGAAACCGTCCATGTCGGGCCAGACGCCGGCCTGCCGGCCCGCCAGCCAGGCGGCGCCCAGCGCCGTCGTCTCGAGGACGGTCGGGCGGTCGACCGGCGCGTTCAGGAGGTCGGCGAGGCGCTGCATGGTCCAGTCGCTGGCGACCATGCCACCGTCGACGCGCAGCACGGTCTCGCCGGCGGCGGGCCAGTCGCGACGCATGGCGTCGAGAAGGTCGGCCGTCTGGAAGCAGACGGCCTCAAGCGCCGCCCGAGCGAACTCGTCCGGTCCGGTATTGCGCGTCAGGCCGAACATCGCGCCGCGCGCCTCGGCGTCCCACCATGGCGCGCCGAGGCCCGTGAAGGCGGGCACGAGATAGACGTCCTGCATCTCGTCGGCGCGCGCCGCCATGGCGCCGGTCTCGGCGGCCCGTTCCACGATGCGCAGACCGTCGCGCAGCCATTGCACGGCGGCGCCCGCGATGAAGATCGAGCCCTCGAGCGCGTAGGTCGAGCGGCCGTCGAGGCGATAGGCGAGGGTGGACAAGAGGCGGTTGCCCGAGCGAACGCGCTCGTGCCCGGTATTCAAAATCGCGAAGCAGCCCGTGCCATAGGTCGCCTTCATCATGCCGGGCTTGAAGCAGGCGTTTCCAAGCGTCGCGGCGTGCTGGTCGCCCGCCATGCCGCCGATGCGGATCGAGCCGCCGAAGAGCGCGGGCGCCGTTTCCCCGAAGTCGGCGGCGCAGTCGCGGACCTCCGGCAGAAGCGCCATAGGCACGCGTAGTAGGGCACAGAGCTCTTCGTCCCAAGCGTTCGCGCCGGTGTCGAAGAGCATGGTGCGCGCGGCGTTCGTCGCGTCGGTCGCATGAACGCGCCCGTCCGTCAGACGCCAGAGAAGGAAGCTGTCGATCGTGCCGAAGGCGAGCGCGCCGCTCTCGGCCCGCGCCCGCGCGCCCGACACGTTGTCGAGGATCCAACTGATCTTCGTGCCCGCGAAATAGGGGTCGATCACGAGGCCGGTGCGTTCGGCGACCAGCTCCTCGGCACCGCTCTCCACCAGTTCGCGGCATCGCTCGCTGGTGCGGCGGTCCTGCCAGACGATGGCGTTGTGGATGGGCCGGCCGCTCTCGCGGTCCCAGATCACCGTTGTTTCGCGCTGATTGGTGATGCCGAGCGCGCTGATGTCGCCGGCCGTCAGCGAAGCATCGGCGAGTGCCGCCTTCACGGTGGCCACGGCGCTGGACCAGATGGCTTCCGGATCGTGTTCCACCCATCCCGAGCGCGGCAGGATCTGCGGGAACTCCTGCTGCGAGACGCCGACCACGCGGAAACTGTCGTCGAAGACGATGGCGCGCGTCGAGGTCGTGCCCTGGTCGATCGCAAGGACGTAGCCGGACATCGGGTGGCACTCTCCGTAGGTGAGGTGATGCGAGAAGGGCCGGGATCGCTCCCGGCCCTTCCTGTTGTCGGTCGGCGTTCGCTTACTTGGCCGGCGCGGAGACCGGAGTGGCGGCGGGCGCGGCGGCGTTGGTGTCCGCCCAGCTCTTCACCAGCTCGTCATAGCTGACGGTCTGGCCCTTCTCCTTCTCGTTCTCCTTCTTGGGCTGGGGCGCGAGCGTACCGGCCTTCTTGGCCTCCTCGACCCAGTAGGCCATGTCATGCTCTTCGTTGAGCTTCGGCCCCTTGTCGCCCTGGACGCCGGCGCGCTCGAGGCGCTGCATGACGCGCTCCTGCTCCTGGCAGAGCGAGTCCATCGCCTCCTGCGGCGTCTTGTTGCCGGCCGCCGCGTCGCCGATCGCCTGCCACCAGAGCTGCGCGAGCTTCGGATAGTCGGGAACGTTGGTGCCGGTCGGCGACCACTGCTTGCGGGCCGGCGAGCGGTAGAACTCGACGAGGCCGCCGAGCTTTGGCGCGCGCTCGGTGAAGCTCTTGTCGCGGATCGTCGACTCGCGGACGAAGGTGAGGCCCATATGGCTCTTCTTCACGTCCACCGTCTTGGAGGACACGAACTGCGCGTAGAGCCAGGCGGCCTTGGCGCGGTCGGTCGGGGTGGACTGCATCAGCGTCCAGGAACCGACGTCCTGATAGCCGAGCTTCATGCCCTCGACCCAGTAGACGCCGTGCGGCGAGGGCGCCATGCGCCACTTCGGCGTGCCGTCTGCGTTGACCACCGGCAGGCCCTCCTTCACGGCATCGGCGGTGAAGGCGGTGTACCAGAAGATCTGCTGGGCGACCTCGCCCTGCGCCGGCACAGGACCGGATTCCGAGAAGTTCATGCCCTGGGCGACCGGGGGCGCGTACTTCTTCAGCCACTCGAGATACTTCTCAATGGAGTAGACTGCCGCCGGGCCGTTGGTGTCGCCGCCGCGCGCCACGCACGAGCCGACCGGCTGCGACTTGTCGTTGACGCGGATGCCCCACTCGTCGACCGGCAGACCGTTCGGAAGGCCCTTGTCGCCGTTGCCGGCCATGGAGAGCCAGGCGTCCGTGAAGCGCCAGCCGAGCGAGGGGTCCTTCTTGCCGTAGTCCATGTGGCCGAAGACCTTCTTGCCCCCGACCTCGCGGCCGGTGAAGAACTCGGCGATGTCCTCGTAAGCTGACCAGTTGACGGGAACGCCGAGGTCGTAGCCGTACTTCGCCTTGAAGTCGGCCTTGTTCTTCTCGTCGTTGAACCAGTCGTAGCGGAACCAGTAGAGGTTGGCGAACTGCTGGTCGGGCAGCTGGTAGAGCTTGCCGTCCGGGGCCGTGGTGAAGCTCGTGCCGATGAAGTCGTTGAGATCCAGTGTCGGCGAGGTGACGTCCTTGCCCTCGCCGGCCATCCAGTCGGTGAGGTTGCGGACCTGGTTGTAGCGCCAGTGCGTGCCGATCAGGTCGCTGTCGTTGACGTAGGCGTCGTAGATGTTCTCGCCCGACTGCATCTGCGTCTGCAGCTTCTCGATGACATCGCCCTCGCCGATGATGTCATGCGTCAGCTTTATGCCGGTGATGTCCGAGAAGGCCTTGGCCAGGACCTTGGACTCGTAGTCGTGGGTCGTGATGTTCTCGGAGACGACCTTGATCTCCATGCCGGCGAAGGGCTTCGCGGCATCGATGAACCACTGCATCTCCTTTTCCTGATCGGCGCGCGACAGGCTGGACAGATCCTTGATCTCGCCATCGAGGAACTTGGTAGCCGCCGCCATGTCGGCGAAGGCCGGCGAGGCCCCGAGCGTGAGCGCAAGGCCCGCCGCCGTCATCATCCAATGCTTCTTCATGTTTCCCTCCCCAGGGCATGGTTGATCCGGTGACCTTTGATCCCGACCGCGCGACCGGCGACGCGCGGCGGTTTCATGCTGCCCGTCCGAGCCGAAGCTCAGACGAAGCGAAAGACGAGAAGCGCGTAGAGGGCGCAGACGCCGAGCGCCCACCAGAGCGGCAGATCGGTGAGGCCGAGCCAGGCGAGGCATATGAAGGCCGAGCCGAGCAGCGACACGAAGAGGCGGTCGCCCCGCGTCGTCTCGAAGCGAAGGACGCCGAAGCGCGGTCCCCCGCCGGGCGAGGCGATCTCCCACACGCCCATCAGTGCGATCAGGGCGGCGATCGCCACGAAGAAGAGGGCCGTCGGCCAGGTCCAGGCCATCCAGGCGAAGCTCATCGCACGCTCCCGCGGTCGAAGCAGTTGACGGTGGTGTTGGGAAGGAACGGGCGTGAACGATGCATCAGACCCTCCCCAGGGCGAAGCCCTTGGCGATGTAGTTGCGCACGAACCAGATCACGATCGCGCCCGGAATGATGGTGAGGACGCCGGCCGCTGCCAGGACGCCCCAGTCCATGCCCGACGCCGAGACCGTGCGCGTCATGATGGCCGAGATGGGCTTGGCGTCGGTGACCGTCAGCGTGCGGGCGATCAGAAGCTCGACCCAGGAGAACATGAAGCAGAAGAAGGCCGCCACGCCGATGCCGCTCGCGATCAGCGGGGTGAAGATCTTGAAGAAGAAGCGCGGGAACGAGTAGCCGTCGATATAGGCGGTTTCGTCGATCTCCTTGGGCACGCCCGACATGAAGCCTTCCAGGATCCACACCGCCAGCGGCACGTTGAAGAGGCAGTGGGCGAGCGCCACCGCGATATGCGTGTCGATCAGGCCGAACGCCGAGTAGAGCTGGAAGAAGGGCAGGGCGAAGACCGCTGGCGGCGCCATGCGGTTCGTGAGCAGCCAGAAGAACAGGTGCTTGTCGCCGAAAAAGCGGTAGCGCGAGAAGGCGTAGGCCGCCGGCAGCGCGACCGCTACCGAGATCACCATGTTCATGACGACGTAGATGATCGAGTTGACGTAGCCCATGTACCAGGACGGATCGGTGAAGATCGTCCGGTAGTTCGCGATCGTGGGGTCGCTCGGCCACAGCGTGAAGGTGCCGACGATCTCCTGGTTCGTCTTGAAGCTCATGTTGACGAGCCAGTAGATCGGCAGGAGCAGGAAGAGGATGTAGAGGGCGGGGATGAGCGCCTTCGGCCGGAAGCCGCCGGAGGCCATGCGCGAGCGGGCCTTGAGCGCGGCCTCGGAATGGAGCGCGGGCGGGATCGGCCCGGCGCCCGGCGCCTCCGCGAGACCTGGAGCGGTGGCGGTGCTCATGCGGCGTCTCCCCGGTGCGGCCTGTCGGTGCCCGCATTGGTCATCACGGTATAGAAGACCCACGACAGGAGGAGGATGATCAGGAAGTAGACGAGGCTCATGGCCGCCGCCGGACCGAGGTCGAACTGGCCCACCGCCATCTTCACGAGGTCGATCGAGAGGAAGGTCGTGGAGTTGCCGGGGCCGCCACCCGTCAGCACGAAGGGCTCGGTGTAGATCATGAAGCTGTCCATGAAGCGCAGGAGCACGGCGATCAGGAGCACGCGTCCCATCTTCGGCAGCTGGATGTAGCGGAACACGGCCCAGCGCGAGGCGCCGTCGATCTTGGCGGCCTGGTAGTAGGCGTCCGGGATCGAGACGAGGCCGGCGTAGCAGAGCAGCACGACGAGGCTCGTCCAGTGCCAGACGTCCATCACGATGATGGTGATCCAGGCGTCGAGCGGGTCCTGCACGTAGTTGTAGTCGAGACCGAGCCCGGCGAGCGTGTGGCCGAGCAGCCCGATGTCGGTGCGCCCGAAGACCTGCCAGATCGTGCCCACCACGTTCCACGGGATGAGAAGGGGCAGCGCCATCAGGACGAGGCAGACCGGCACCCAGATGCCCTTCTTGGGCATGGCGAGCGCGACCAGGATGCCGAGCGGCACCTCGAGGCTGAGAATGATCCCGGAGAAGACGAGGTTGCGCCAGAGCGCGTCGTGGAAGCGCTGCGATTCCAGCACCTCCGTGAACCACTCGGTTCCTGCCCAGAAGAACTCGTTCTGGCCGAACGTGTCCTGCACGGAGTAGTTTACCACCGTCATCAGCGGGATCACGGCCGAGAAGGCCACCAAGAGCAGCACCGGCAGGACCATGAACCAGGCCCGGTTGTTCCAGGTCTTTTCCATCGCGCGTCAGGTCCTTCCGCCGACCAGCCAGGAGTCGGCATAGAGGTTGAGGGCACCGGGCTCGAAGACGACGGCAGCGTCGCCGGGAAGGGCGGCATCTTCCGCCACGACCGCCGCCAGCTTCTCGCCGCCGATGCGCGCGCGCACGATGCGCTCGGATCCGATGTCCTCGACCTTGTCGATCGTCACCGGCAAGGCGCCCGGCGAGCCCGAAGGCACGACGCGCACGAATTCGGGGCGGATGCCGAGTTCCAGCTTGCCTTGCGGCCGACTGGCCGGCGGCGAGGGCAGCACGATGCGGCCGGCGCCCAGATCGGCCTCGCCGCCCTCGATCCGGCAGGGCAGGACGTTCATGCCCGGCGAGCCGATGAAATAGCCGACGAACGTGTGGCGCGGCCGCTCGAAAAGCTCCTCGGGCGTGCCGATCTGCACGACCTCGCCGTCGTACATGACCATCACCTTCTCGGCGAAGGTCAGCGCCTCGGTCTGGTCGTGGGTGACGTAGATCATCGTGGTGCGGAACTCACGGTGCAGCTCCTTCAGCTGCGAGCGCAAGATCCACTTCATGTGCGGGTCGATCACCGTCAGCGGCTCGTCGAAGAGGATGGCCGAGACGTCGGAGCGGATGAGGCCGCGCCCGAGCGAAATCTTCTGCTTCTGGTCGGCCGTGAGGCCGCGCGCCTTGCGGTTCGCCTCGCTCATGAGCCCGAGGCGCTCCAGCATCTCGGGCACGCGTCGCTTGATCTCGGCTGTCGGAACGCCCCGGTTGCGCAGGGGAAAGGCGAGGTTCTCGGCCACCGTCATCGTGTCGTAGATGACCGGGAACTGAAAGACCTGCGCGATGTTGCGCGCCTCGGTCGAGCGATGCGTCACGTCCGCGTCGTCGAAGAGGACGCGGCCCTCGCTGGGCGTGACGAGGCCCGACATGATGTTCAGAAGCGTCGTCTTCCCGCAGCCCGAGGGGCCGAGCAGTGCGTAGGCGCCGCCGTCGTCGAACGTGTGGTCGACGCCGCGCAGCGCGAAGCTGCCGCGCGCTGCAAGCTCGGGCGTGTAGGCGTGGCGGATGCGATCGAGGCGGATGCGGGCCATGACAACCTCCGTTCAGGCCGCGAGCGGCAGAGAGGAATGATCAACGCGCCGGCCGTCCTCGTCGAAGACCAGAAGCGAGGCGGGATCGAAGTTGAAGCGCAGCGCGTCGCCTCGTTCCACGCGTCGTACGCCCGGCAGGAGGGCGACCAGGCGCGCACCGCCGCCGTCGGCATGGACGAAGGTCTGGGAGCCCGTGACTTCGGAGGTCAGGACCTCGGCGGCAAGCGAGCCCGTCGCCGCTTCGCCCTCGGCGAGGTGCAGCTTGTGCGCACGAATGCCGAGCTGGTAGCGCCCGGCGGCGAGCCCCACGCCGAAATTCGGCGGCAGGCTCAGGCCGTTCGAGCCCGTCGCGTGGCCGCCCGCCACCTCGAAGGGCAACACGTTTAGCGGCGGGTCGGAGACGATGCGGGCCGTCGCGAGGTCGGCGGGCGCGCGGTAGACGGCGGGCGTCGGGCCGAACTGCGTGACGCGACCCTCGCGCAGCGTCGCCGTGTTGCCGCCAAGCAGCAGCGCCTCGGTCGGCTCAGTCGTGGCGTAGACGAAGATCGCGCCGGAGGCGGCGAAGATGCGCGGCAGCTCCTCGCGCAACTCCTCGCGCAGCTTGTAGTCGAGGTTGGCAAGCGGCTCGTCGAGAAGCACGAGATCGGCGCCCTTGACGATGGCGCGAGCCAGCGCCGTGCGCTGCTGCTGGCCGCCCGAGAGGTTCAGCGGCGTGCGGTCGAGATAGGGCTCGAGCTTCATCAGCCGGGCCGCGCGCGAGACGGCCGCGTCGATCTCGGCGGCCGGCTTGCCGGCCACGCGCAGCGGCGAGGCGATGTTCTCGCGCACGGTCATCGAGGGATAGTTGATGAACTGCTGGTAGACCATCGCGACGTTGCGGCGCGCGACGGGCACGCCGGTCACGTCCTGCCCGTCCATGAGGATACGACCCGAGGTCGGCCTGTCGAGACCGGCCATGAGGCGCATGAGGGTGGTCTTGCCGCTCAGCGTCGGGCCGAGCAGGACGTTGAGCGATCCGCGTTCCAGGCGCAGATCGACATCCGCGACATGCACATCGCGTCCGACGGTCTTGCCGACCTTCTCCAACTGCAGCATGGGCTCCTCCCGGCGCCGCTGCGGCGCCAACCCGAACTCGTGTCGTCCCGCGTGCCGGTGCTACTGCGCCGCCACGTCCCTTCGCGATTCCAGCCGCTCCACGATCCGCCGGTCAAGCCGCGCCGCCTCGTCCCTGGCGAAGTGCAGGCCCAGCTTCGAGCGGCGCCACAGCACGTCGTCCGCGTTGCGCGCCCACTCGTGGTCGATGAGATAATCCAGCTCCGCCTCGCTGAGGCCGTGGCCGAGATCGGCTCCGAGATCGCCGCCTTCGGCGATTGCCATCGCCTTCGTGCCGTAGGCCCGCACCATGCGCCGCGCGGTCGCCTCGTCGAGACGCGGCGCAAGCTTGCGCAGGCGCGCTTCCAGGTCCGATGCCCCGCCTGTCGGGAAATCGCCGCCCGGCAGCGCGGCCGTCCCCGTCCACGGCGCGCCGCGCGCGCCGATCCGCTCGGCGATCTGGGCGACGGCATCCTCGGCCAGCTTGCGGAAGGTGGTGATCTTGCCGCCGAAGATGTTGAGGACGGGCGCCTGACCGTCTTCGCCGTCGACGCGCAACACATAGTCACGCGTCGCCTCCTGCGCCTTCGTCGCGTGGTCGTCGTAGAGCGGGCGCACGCCCGAGAAGCTCCAGACGATGTCGCTCGCGACGAGAGGCTTGGCGAAATATTCCGAGGCCGCCTTCAGGAGGTAGTCCGTTTCCTCCGGCGTGATCGCCGCCCTTGCCGGGTCGCCCTCGAAGTCGCGGTCGGTGGTGCCGACCAGCGTGAACTCGTCCTCGTAGGGGATGGCGAAGATGATCCGCCCGTCGGCGTTCTGGAAGATGTAGGCGCGGTCGTGCTCGTAGAGCTTGCGCGTGACGATGTGCGAGCCCTGGACGAGGCGGATGTTACGCGCCGAGTTCGAGCCCATCGCGCCGCCGAGCACGCGGTCGACCCACGGGCCGGCCGCGTTGACGAGGAAGCGGCAGCGATAGCGCGAGACCGCGTCGGTCTCGTGCGAACGCACGCTTACCAGCCAATGCTCGCCCTCGCGACGGGCCTCGGTCACCTCGCTGCGAACCAGGATCTCCGCGCCGCGCTCCTGCGCGTCGAGGGCGTTGAGGACCACGAAGCGCGTGTCGTCGACCCGTGCGTCGGAATACTCGAAGCCGCGTTGAAACTCCGGCTTGAGCGGCCCGGCAAGCGGTCCCGTCGTCAGGTCGACGCTGCGCGTGGCCTCCAGTTCCTTTCGGCCGCCGAGATGGTCGTAGAGGAAGAGCCCGGTGCGCAGGAGCCAGGCCGGGCGCAGGCCCTTGTGCAGCGGCAGCACGAAGCGCAGCGGGCGGATCACGTGCGGCGCGATGCGCCACAGGACCTCGCGCTCCATCAAGGCCTCGCGCACGAGCCGAAACTCGTAGTGCTCGAGGTAGCGCAGGCCGCCATGGATGAGCTTGGTGGACCACGACGAGGTTCCGCTGCCGAGGTCCTTCATCTCGGCGAGCGCGACGCTGTAGCCGCGGCCGGCCGCATCGCGCGCGATGCCGCAACCGTTGATGCCACCACCGATCACGAACAGATCGACGTCTCGCATAGCCTCCCCCGAGACTTTCGCACTGCAGCGAGTCTGGCCGCAATGCGAAACCTGAGTGAGTTAAGGCGAAACGAAACCGAAAGTCAAACGCGCTCGCCAGTATCCGGCTGGGCGGTCTCGATCAGGCGTGTGCCGTTTTCCCGGCACAGGCGGCGGAAGTCGTCGTTGGGCACACGGTCGGTGACGAAGGTCTGGATCTGCGACAGGTGGCCGACGCGGACCGGAGCGCCACGATCGAACTTGGACTGGTCCGACACGAGGATGACATGGCGGGCGTTCGCCATGATCGCCTGCGCGACGCGGACCTCGCGATAGTCGAAGTCGAGAAGCGAGCCGTCGGTGTCGATCGCCGACACGCCAATCACGGCATGATCGACCTTGAACTGCCGGATGAAGTCGGTCGCGGCCTCGCCGACAATGCCTCCGTCGGAGCGTCGGAGCACGCCGCCGGCAACGATCACCTCGATCTCGGGGTAAGGTCGCATCACATTGGCGACGTTGATGTTGTTGGTGATGACCAGGAGACCGGAATGGCGCAGGAGTGCGTGTGCGACCGCTTCCGTCGTCGTGCCGATGTTGATGAAGAGCGACGAGCCGTCGGGCACGAGATCGGCGGCGGCCCGCCCAATCAGTGTCTTCTCGGCGGCGGCCATGGCGCGGCGCGCCTCGTAGTCGACATTCTCGACCCCCGAGCCCAGCATCGCGCCGCCGTGGACGCGCTGGAGGACGCGCGCCTCGCAGAGCTCGTTCAAATCCTTGCGGATCGTCTGGACGCTGACCTCGAATCGCTGGGCGAGCTCGTCGACGAGAACGCGCCCCTGCCGGCGCGCGATGGCGAGAATTTCGGTCTGCCGGTCCGTCGTCACGCGCGCCTCCCCACGATGCGCGCGGAACGGTAAAGCGAAACCGGACCGATCGAAAGCGAAACTTCGGCTACATCTCGGTGGTGACGACCTCGAAATGGGCGAGGTTGGCCGGACCGAAGTTGGTGGAAAGAGCGACGTCGGTCGCGTCGCGCCCCGTCGCCATCAGGATGCGCCCGATGCGCGGCTTGTTGTGGCGCGCGTCGAATGTGTACCAGTGTCCGCCGAGATAGGCCTGGAACCAGGCGCTGAAGTCCATGGGATCGGGAACCTTGGGCACGCCGATGTCGCCGAGATAGCCCGTGCAGTAGCGTGCCGGAATGTTCATGCAGCGGCACAGCGTGATGGCGAGATGGGCGAAGTCGCGGCAGACCCCCGTCATCTCCGTGAAGCCGTCGTGGGCCGAGCGCGTCGAGCGGGCGTTCTGGTAGTTGAAGGCGATGCGCGCGTGGGCGAAGTCGCAGATCGCCTGGACGAGGCCCCAGCCCTTGGGGACATGCCCGAACTGGCCCCAAGCGAAATCGCCGAGCTTGTCGGTGTCGCAGTAGCGGCTGCCGAGGAGGTAGACGAGCACTTCGTCGGGCAGGTCCTGGATCTCGTGCTGACGGGCATCCCAGTTTGTCACGTCCGGCAGGCCGGTGTCGTAGATGTCGAAGCGCGTCGAGATCGTGGTGCGGCCGGGCGGGGCGATGATGCGGGTGCAGCTGTTTCCGAACCCGTCGACATAGTTCCACGACTCGATCGGGCGATCGAAGGAAAGGACCTGATCGGTCAGGAGATCGACGCGGCGCGAGGGGTGGATGTTCAGCACCAGGAGCATGGGCGTCGGCTGGAAGCAGTCGTAGCCGAGCGTGAAGCCTGCGTGAATCTTCATGCCCGTTCCACTCCGACGATCGATCCCCGCGAGTGATATAAGGGCGGATTCCTGGGGCCAAGGTCGATCGCGCGCAAAGAGATGCGCAAAGATTCCGCAGCCTGCCGCGAGGTCAGGCAGGCGGGTTCGAAGAGGCGGAAATCTGCGGCCGGTCAGTCCTATTGATGGACGACGGGCAGCGTCTCGATGTCGATGTCGCCATGCTGCGACGACAGTCGCAGCGCGGTCCCTCTGCCCTGCGACTGGGCGGCACCGGCAACGACATGGTCTTGCGTGTCGTAGACCGTCAGGTGTCCGTCGCGCTCGATCGCCAGGCGCCGCTCTTCACGGAAGACGGCGTAGCGCACGCCGTTCTGTGAGCCGGTGGCGGATGGGCTGCCGAACTCGCTCGGCCAGTCGGAGGTGTTCGGCGGGGTGGCCGATCCCGGCGACGTGGACTGCCGCCCGACAGTGCCCTTCGACAGGTCCTCCGCCAACGCGGCGACGCGCGCCTTCAGCGCGTGATCGTTCATCGCTCCGATCATCAGCATGCCGCCCTGCGACCACTGGCCCATGCCGCCGAGTTCGGGATGGCTGAACTGCGCCTGCGTCCCGCCACTGCGCCGCATCGCCTCGGCCAGCACCGAGACGGCCTCCCGGCTGAAGCCGTGCTTGAGGCCGAGCGTCTCGATCGTATCGCTCATTCGGCTTTCCCTTCACGAAGGCGTTCCGGGCCGAAACGCGCCGCGCGACCGGAGCGTTTCATCCGTCGAGCGGGCGTTCTATGAACCTCCGAGCCCGACACGACGGAACACGCCTCGCCCATGCCGACCGAACCCGCTTCCCTCGACCGTCCTTTCGCCTCGGCCCGCGCGCACGGCTTCCTGCGGCTGGGAACCGCGACCCCGCTCGTGGCGGGCGCCGATCCCGCGCGGAACGGACGTGCGATTCACGAACTCGCCGAGCGCGCGGCGAGCGAGGGCGTCGATCTCCTGGTGCTGCCGGAGCTGTCCTTGTCGGGCTACGCGATCGACGATCTGCACCTGCAGGACGCGCTGCTCGACGGCGTGGAGCGGGCGCTCGGCGATCTCATCGAGAGCACCGCGGCGCTGCGCACCGTGCTCCTCGTCGGCGCACCGCTGCGGCGCAACGGCCGGCTCTACAATTGCGCCGTCGCCCTGTCACGCGGACGGGTGCTCGGCGTCGTGCCCAAGAGCTTCCTGCCGAACTACCGCGAATACTACGAGAAGCGCTGGTTCGCGCCGGGCGCCGGACTGCCGGGCGGCACGATCTCCGTCGCCGGCCGGGAAGCCCCCTTCGGCACCGATCTGCTGTTCGAGGCGGAAGACCTCGCGGACTTCGTATTCCACGCCGAGATCTGCGAGGATTTCTGGGCTCCGCTGCCGCCCTCGACGCGGGCGGCCCTCGCGGGTGCGCTCGTGCTTTGCAACCTGTCGGCCTCCAACATCCTCGTCGGCAAGGCCGCCGAGCGCCATCTCCTGTGCGCCTCGCAGGCCTCGCGCTGCATCGCTGCCTATGCCTATTCGGCGGCCGGTGCGGGCGAAAGCACGAACGACCTGTCTTGGGACGGGCAGGGCATGATCTACGAGGTGGGCGATCTTCTGGCCGAGGGGCGGCGCTTCTCGCGCGAGCCGCAGCTCGTGGTCGCCGACGTCGACCTTGGGCGCCTGCGCCTGGAGCGCATGCGCACGCCGACCTTCAACGACGCCGCCGCCGCCGAGGAGCATCCCGAAACGCGGTTCCGGCGCATCCGCTTCCGCCACGAGCCGGTCTTTGCGGACGAGGGGCTGCGGCGCCCGCAGCGGCGCTTCCCGTTCGTGCCGAACAATCCCGACCATCTCGACCAGGACTGCTACGAGGCCTTCGAGATCCAGGTCCACGCGCTGGAGAAGCGTTTCCTCGCGACGCCCGGCGACAAGATGGTGATCGGCGTCTCGGGCGGTCTCGATTCCACCCACGCCCTGATCGTCGCCGCCAAGGTCTGCGACCGGCTCGGCCTGCCGCGCTCCTCCATCCTCGCATGGACCATGCCGGGCTTTGCGACCGGCGAATCCACCAAGGCGAATGCCTGGGCGCTGATGCGCGCGATCGGCGCGGAGGCCGGCGAGATCGACATTCGCCCGGCCGCCCGGCAGATGCTGCGTGACATGGATCACCCGTTCTCGAACGACGAGCCGGTCTACGACATCACCTTCGAGAACGTGCAGGCGGGCCTTCGCACGGATTACCTGTTCCGTCTCGCCAATCAGCGCGGCGGCTTTGTGATCGGCACGGGCGACCTGTCGGAACTGGCGCTCGGCTGGTGCACCTACGGCGTCGGCGACCAGATGAGCCACTACGCCGTCAACTCGGGCGTGCCGAAGACGCTGATCCAGCACCTCATCCGCTGGACGGTGGCGAGCGGCCAGTTCGACGAGGCGACGGGGCGCATCCTGACCGCAATCCTGGAGACCGAGATCTCGCCCGAACTCGTGCCGGCGGGCGCCGACGGGCAGATCCAGTCGACCGAGTCGAAGATCGGACCCTACGAGCTCAACGACTTCTTTCTGTTCCATACGCTGCGCTACGGGCAGCCGCCGGCCAAGGTCCTGTTCATGGCGTGGCACGCCTGGCGGGACGTACAGGCCGGCGTCTGGCCGGCGCACATGCCGGACGCGAAGCGCCGACAGTACGATCTGGCCACGATCCGCCTCTGGCTCGAGCGCTTCCTGTTCCGCTTCTTCCAGACCAGTCAGTTCAAGCGCACCGCGATTCCGAACGGGCCGAAGGTTTCGGCGGGCGGGGCGCTCAGCCCGCGCGGCGACTGGCGAGCCCCTTCCGACAACACGGCGGATGCCTGGCTGGAAAACCTCCGGCGCGGCGCGCCGGAGGCGTAAGCCCTTAGGCCGTCTTCAGCGATCCCGAGCGGTAGCGCTTGGCCATGTCGGCGAGCGCGATCGGCTTGATCGACGAGGCGTGGCCGGCCGTACCGAACTCCTCGAAGCGCTGGGCGGCGAGCTTGGTCACCGCCGCCATGGCGGGGCCGAGATACTTGCGCGGGTCGAACTCCTCGGGCTTCTCGGCGAACACCTTGCGGATCGCGCCCGTCATGGCGAGGCGGCAGTCCGTGTCGATGTTGATCTTGCGCACGCCATGGCGGATGCCACGCTGGATCTCCTCCACCGGCACGCCCCAAGTCGGCTTGATCTCGCCCCCGTAGCGGTTGACGATCTCCTGCAGATCCTCGGGCACGGAGGAGGAGCCGTGCATCACGAGATGCGTGTTCGGCAGCTTCCGGTGGATCGCCTCGATGACGTTCATCGCGAGCACGTCGCCGTCGGGCTTGCGCGAGAACTTGTAGGCGCCGTGGCTCGTGCCCATCGCCACCGCGAGCGCGTCGACATGCGTGTCGGCGACGAAGCGCGCCGCCTCGTCCGGGTCGGTCAGGAGCTGGTCGTGGCTCAGCGTGCCCTCGAAGCCATGACCGTCCTCTTGCTCGCCGCCGCCGGTCTCCAGCGAGCCGAGGACGCCGATCTCGCCCTCCACCGAAGCCCCGCACCAATGCGCCATGTCGGCGACGCGCCGCGTCACGCCCGCATTGTAGCTGTAGTCGGCGAGCGATGTGCCGTCCTCCTTGAGGGAGCCGTCCATCATCACCGAGGTGAAGCCGTGCTGGATCGCGGTGATGCAGGTGGCTTCGTTGTTGCCGTGGTCGAGATGCATGCAGAGCGGGATGTCGGGGTGCATCTCGGCCAGCCCCTCGATGAGGCGCGCGAGGATCAGGTCGTTGGCATAGGCGCGCGCGCCGCGGCTCGCTTGCAGGATGACGGGCGAGTCCGTTTGCGCGGCTGCGGTGAGGATCGCGAGGCCCTGCTCCATGTTGTTGATGTTGAACGCCGGCACTCCGTAGCCATGCTCGGCGGCATGGTCGAGAAGCTGGCGAAGCGTGATGAGGGCCATGGGATCTTGGTCCTTCCGGGAGGGAATCTTAGCGAAGCGCGGCGATGACGTCGGAGACGATGCCGAGATAGCCCTCGGCCTTCCAGGCGGAGCGCCCGATGAAGAGGCCGTCGATCTCGGGCTGCAACGCCAGGTCCACCGCGTTGCCGGGGTTGACGCTGCCGCCGTAGAGGACGGGGAGGGCCGTGCCGAGGCGCTCGCGCAGGAGCTGCTTCACGAGGACGTGCTGCTCGTTCGCGAAGTCCGGGTCGGCGGGCGTGCCGCCTTCGCCGATCGACCAGACCGGCTCGTAGGCGATGAGGACCTGCGCCGGGCGGCTCCAGTCGACATGGGCGACCGCCGCCTCGGTCTGGCGCGCGAGCGCTTCGGCCGTTCGACCGCTCTCGTATTCGGCGCGCGTGTCGCCGATGCAGACCAGCGCCGTCATGCCGTGCCGCACGGCGGCTGCGACCTTGAGGCCCACGGTCTCGTCGGTCTCGTTGAAATGCTCGCGCCGCTCCGAATGGCCGATCTCGACGAGGCGGGCGCCGCAGTCCTTGACCTGGACCGGCGAGACCTCGCCCGTCCACGCGCCCTCGTCCTTCCAGTGCGCGTTCTGCGCGCCGACGATGATGTCGGTCTCGCCCAGCGCCTGCGCGACGCGGTGGAGCGCGGTGAAGGGCGGGATGACGAAGAGCTGCGCCTCCTCGCAATGGGTGTAGGGCGACGTCTTCAGCGCCTCGACGAAACGATCGGCCTCGGCCAGCGTTTTGTTCATCTTCCAGCTGGTGCCGATCCAGGGGCGCTTACGCATCGAATGTCCTTTTCGCTTGGTTCAGCCGGCAGTCCGGCCCATGAGCCTGTCGATCGCCGCGATTCGGCGATCCGATTCTTCGGCCGAGAGCTGGCCGAAGCGCATGTCGAGATGCCATTCCCGCTCGCCCTCCAGGCGCACGAAGCGCCCGGCCTCGATCTCGTTGCGGCGGCCGAGCGTCGAGGAGGTCGAGGGAAAGGAGAAGCCGATCGCGTCCTGGTCGGGCGTGCGGCAGATCCACCGGTTGACGCGCGGCGCCTGGTCGGGGCGGTGGGCGACGTAGTCCGCCGTGCCGTCGGCATGCCGCTGGAGGCTGTGCGCCCAGCCCGCCTCGTCGGCGACGGCATCGATCGCAAAGACCACCTCCGGGTCGAAGGCGAGCCCCGGCTCCAGCCGGTGGTGCAGCGCCGGGTCGCCGGCGAGCGCTTCCAGGAACTCGGCGTAGCCGGGTCCGGCCTTCACATGGGAGGGGATGCTGCGGCGGACGCGCACCGCGTCCGGTGTGTAGGGCGCGGTGTAATGCAGCGTCGCGCCGTCCGAGGGGCGGAAGTTCAGGTGGGCAAGGTAGAGCACCTCCATCGGCGTGCGCTTGTCGTTGCGCAGCCGCAGGTGGCAGTCGATCAGCGTCTCGTCGCGCCCGATGCCGAGCGTCGCGGTTAGCGTATAGCGTGTCGAGAAGGCGACCGTGTAGCGGAAGACGCCGCCGACGGTGACGCGCCCGGATGCCTCATCGAGATCGAGCCAGGCGTCCTCGAACGGAGCGTTGGGCAGCTCGCCATGCAAAGGATGGCTGTCGCCCGCCTCGGGCGCGCCGATCCCGGTCAGGCCGCAATGGATCAGGAAGGCGCCGTAGGTTTCGAGGTAGGTCGTGGAGCGGGCAGGCTCGTCGAACATCGAGCGCATCGCAAGCTCGCGCCCATCGAACCGCGCCCGCCAGATCTGCTGGCCCCGGAAGGGCAGGATCACGACCTCGCCGCGTCGCGTCCCGATGCGCAGGGCGGCGACGCCGCTCCCGTACCGGAACGTGGTGATGCTGATGCCCTCGAAGGCGCAGAGCCGCCGTTCGACCTCGCCGAACATCGCCTCCGTCAGGTCGACGCGAATCCCCATCCGCTCCCCCATGCGGTGTTTCGCCTCCGCACATAGGCCGTAGCGGTCCCGCGAGCAACGCGGCGCGCACGGGATGACGAACGCGAAGCGGGCCTTAGTTTCCGCGCCACGTGCGCCGGTTTCGGGCGCCTGCCCAAGGATGCGATCTCCATGGAATACGTGAAGCTCGGCCGCACCGGCCTCGACGTCTCCCGCCTCTGCCTCGGCTGCATGAGCTACGGCACGCCGGACCGCGGCAACCATCCCTGGACCCTGCCCGAGGAGGAAAGCCGGCCCTTCATCCGCAAGGCGGTCGAGCTCGGCATCAACTTCTTCGACACGGCCAACGTCTATTCCGACGGCACCAGCGAGGAGATCGTCGGCCGCGCGCTGAAGGACTTCGCGCGGCGCGAGGAGGTCGTGATCGCCACCAAGGTCCACGGCCGCATGCGCCCCGGCCCCAACGGCGCGGGCCTGTCGCGCAAGCACATCATGGCCGAGATCGACGCCAGCCTGATGCGGCTCGGCACCGACTACGTCGATCTCTACCAGATCCACCGCTGGGATCCGACCGTGCCCATCGAGGAGACGCTGGAGGCGCTGAACGACGTGGTGGCAGCGGGCAAGGCGCTCCATATCGGCGCCTCCTCGATGCGCGCCACCCAGTTCGGCAAGGCGCTTGCCGTGTCCGACCGCGAGGGCTGGGCGCGCTTTGTCACCATGCAGAACTATGTGAACCTCCTCTACCGCGAGGAGGAGCGCGAGATGCTGCCGCTCTGCCGCGAGGAGGGGATCGGCGTCATTCCCTGGAGCCCGCTCGCGCGCGGTCGCCTGACGCGCGACTGGGACGAGACGAGCGAGCGCTCGCAAAGCGACACGTTCGGCCGGACGCTCTACGAACATACAGCCGACGCCGACCGCCGCGTCGTAGAGGCCGTGGCTCGCATCGCCAAGGATCGCGGCGTTCCGCGCGCGCGGATCGCGCTCGCCTGGGTTCTCCAAGTGCCCGGCGTCACCGCACCCATCGTCGGCGCGACCAAGCCGCACCATCTGGACGATGCGGCGGCGGCCCTCGAGATCAGGCTGACCCCCGAGGAGGTGCAGGCCCTGGAGGCGCCCTACGTACCGCACGCGGTCGTCGGCTTCTCCTGAGGCTTTGCGGCGCGGCCCGCCATGCGTTAAGCCGCTGGCCTTTCGAAATCTGAGGACGAGGCAGTGGTGGCGGGGACGAACCGGACGGGCGAGATGATGCGCGGGGGACCTGCCATCATTCTCGTCGAGCCGCAGCTGGGCGAGAATATCGGCATGGTGGCTCGCGCCATGGCCAATTTCGGCCTGTCCGACCTTCGCCTCGTCAACCCGCGCGATGGCTGGCCGAACGAGCGCGCGGTCGCCGCCGCCTCCCGCGCGGACCACGTGATAGAAGCGGCGCGCTTGTTCAACACGATCGAGGAGGCCGCCGCCGACCTGACCTTCCTGCTTGCGACTACGGCGCGGGCGCGCGATTCCCACAAGAGCGTGCTCGGACCACGTGATGCGGCGGGCGCGCTTCGCGCGCGCGTTGATGTGGGTCAGGGCGCCGGTATCCTCTTTGGGCGCGAGCGGACCGGTCTGGAGAACCACGAGGTCGATCTCGCCGATACGATCGTGACCTTTCCGGTCAACCCGGCCTTCGCCTCGCTCAATCTTGCCCAAGCCGTGCTTCTGATGAGCTACGAGTGGATGAACACGACTGGGGAAACGGCTCCACGCTTCGGTGCGCCCGAACAGGTTCCGGCCGAGAAGGAGGAACTCTACCGCCTGTTCGGCCACCTGGAAGCCGCACTGGACACGGCGAACTACTTCCATCCGCCCGCCAAGCGCGACTCCATGATTCATATCCTGCGCAACATGCTCACCCGACCCGGCTTCTCGGAGGGCGAAATCCGCACGTTGCGTGGTGTTCTGCGCTCGTTCGAGCGGCGCATGGCGGGACAGGACGGCGGCGAGGGATGAGCGGCGAGCCGCCGATCCTCGTCTTCGATTCCGGCATCGGTGGGCTGACGGTCCTGCGCGAACTGCGCACCGTGATGCCGGACCGCCGCTTCCTGTATGTCGCCGACGATGCGGGCTTCCCCTATGGCAGCTGGGAGGAGGGGGCGCTCTGCCGGCGCATCGTCGCGCTGTTCGAGACGCTGGTCGAAGAGCACCGCCCGCTCCTGGCGGTGATCGCCTGCAACACCGCCTCGACGCTCGTGCTTCCGGCGCTGCGCGCGCGCTTCTCGCTGCCCTTCGTCGGCACCGTCCCCGCGGTGAAGCCGGCCGCCGAGCGCTCGCGGTCCGGCCTTCTCAGCGTGCTCGCGACGCCCGGAACCGTGAAGCGCGATTACACGCGCGCGCTGGTCGCCGAGTTCGCCCACGGCAAGGACGTCGCACTGGTCGGCTCGCAGCGCCTCGCCACCATTGCGGAGGCTCACATCCGGGGTGAGCGGATCGACCTCGACGAGATCGAGGCCGAGATCGCGCCGTGCTTTCGCGAGAGGGACGGGCGGCGCACCGACATCGTGGCGCTCGCCTGCACGCACTATCCGTTTCTCGCCAACGCCTTCCGAAAGGTCGCGCCCTGGCCGGTCGACTGGCTCGACCCGGCCGAGGCCATCGCGCGACAGGCGGCCCGCTTCCTGCCCGACCGGCCCTCGACCCTGCCGGAGGGGTTCGACCGGGCCCTCTTCACGGCTGGCGCGCCGGACTACGCGACGCGCCGCCTGATCCATGGGTTCGGCCTGAGCTGCGAGGGCGCTGGCGCCGCACTCAGCTCCGCCGCAGAGTGACGTTCGAGGTCTGGCGCGGCTTGCCGTCCACCTGATCCGTGACTTGCATGGTGAAGCTGCCGTTGCCGCCGTTGGTGATGCGCATGATGGCGTTGCGGTCGCCGTGGACGGTCTGCGGGTAGACGAGGTCGAACACGAGCGTCGAGCCTTGCAGGCGACCGTTGCGCAGTTGCGCGGGGCCGCGGCTGGCGCCGGTATAGGTGCCCGCGTAGCGCTGGCTCGCCGGGTCGTAGCGGATCGAGGCGCCGATCTGGCGGGTCACGATCACGGCCGCGCGGCAGCTGCCCGCGATCTCGATGTCGTTGGCAGAGGGGCTGCGTCCCGTCACGCGGCACGTGACGTTGCGCGGCGAGGAGTCCTGCTCGCGCTGCACCGTGCCCGATCCGCTGTAGGAGCCCTGGAAGCGGGAGAGGTAGTCGGTGTCGGCCCGCGCCGCGCCCGCAAGAGCGAGCGGCAGTGCGGCGGCGATCAGGATGTTTCGCATGGTGCGCATGGTGCTGTTGTCCTTGAGGCCGGCGCCGACCTGAGTGTGCTCCGGCGAATGTGTCCGTGAGCATGGGAACGGCGGGGCGGCGGTTTCGTTCGATGCGCTGCGACACTGTCTCCAGCGGATGCCTCATGGACCTGATCAAGATCATCTTCGCCATCCTTCTGCCGCCGCTCGGCGTTTTCATGGAGGTCGGCCTTGGCAAGCACTTCTGGATCAACATCATCCTGACGCTGCTCGGCTACATTCCCGGCATCGTGCACGCCGTCTGGGTGATCGCCCGCAAGTAGCCGTCCGGCCGGGTTGACTTCGGCGACCCCCTCGCTTAACCGACACGAACCGGCGGGATGAGAGTTCCGCCGTTTTACGTGTCCCGTGGATCAGACGTGCCTTCGCCGGCACCGGTCCTGTCAGTCCGCGCCATGCGGGCAGAGGAGGGCGCGTTTCCTCGAAGGGCCCCCGGATCCGCCGGGCCGGCCCGCCAACCGTTTGGGAAATGCGATGTCGAAGCGCGAAGCTTCCAAGTACAAGATCGATCGCCGCATGGGCGAGAACATCTGGGGACGCCCGAAGTCCCCGGTGAACCGTCGCCAGTACGGCCCGGGCCAGCATGGCCAGCGCCGCAAGGGCAAGATGAGCGACTTCGGCACGCAGCTGCGCGCCAAGCAGAAGCTCAAGGGCTACTACGGCGACATCTCCGAGAAGCAGTTCCGCAAGACCTACGAGGAAGCCGCCCGTCGTCGCGGCGATACCTCGGAGAACCTGATCGGCCTGCTCGAGTCGCGCCTCGACGCGGTGGTGTACCGCGCGAAGTTCGTGGCGACGATCTTCGCCGCCCGCCAGTTCGTCAACCACGGCCACGTCAGCGTCAACGGCGTGCGGACCAACATCGGTTCGTACCGCTGCAAGCAGGGCGACGTGATCGAGGTTCGCCAGAAGTCCAAGCAGCTGACCGTCCTCATCGAGGCGACCCAGCTCGCCGAGCGCGACGTGCCGGACTACATCGAGGTCGACCACTCCAAGATGGTCGCGACCCTCCAGCGAATTCCCGGCCTTTCGGACGTGCCGTACCCGGTCGTCATGGAGCCGAACCTCGTGGTCGAGTTCTACTCGCGCTGATCCCTTCGCGGATCGCACGGAGTTGCCGGAAGGCCGTCCCTCGGGGCGGCCTTTCGTTTTTCGGCCCGCCGCGTTAAGCGAGGCCCAGCCGGAGGGAAGCGCCATGCTCGACCAGGACGAGTCCGTCGCCGCCGAGACCGAGGCGGAAGCCACCGAGGACCGTGGCGGCAGCCATCCGATCTTCGACGACGCACCGGCCAGCGTGTCCTTCAAGAAGGGGCGCAAGCGCCTCCTGCGCCAGATGCGCGAGACGATCGAGACCCACGCGATGGCCCGGCCGGGCGCGCGCTGGCTGGTCGGCATCTCGGGCGGCAAGGACTCCTACGCTCTCCTCGCGCTGCTTCTCGATCTGCGCTGGCGCGGCCTTCTGCCGGTCGATCTCCTCGCCTGCAACCTCGACCAGGGGCAGCCGGGCTTTCCCAAGCACGTCCTTCCCGATTTCCTCGCGCGCCACGGCATCGCCCACCGGATCGAGTATCGCGACACCTATTCGGTGGTGAAGGAGAAGGTGCCGGAAGGTGCCACGACCTGCGCCCTCTGCTCACGCCTGCGGCGCGGCAACCTCTACCGCGTTGCGCGGGAGGAGGGGTGCGAGGCGCTGGTGCTCGGGCATCACCTCGACGACAGCCTCGAGACTTTTTTCCTGAACATGTTCTTCGGCGGCAAGCTCTCGGCCATGCCCGCCAAGCTCCTCAACGACGAGGGCGACCTCCTCGTTCTGCGCCCGCTGATCCAGTGCGCGGAAGCCGACATCGCGCGCTTCTCGGCGGCCATGCGCTTCCCGATCATCCCCTGCGATCTCTGCGGCAGCCAGGAGGGCCTGCAGCGCGGCGCGCTCAAGACGCTGATCGCCGACATGGAGCGGCGCTTCCCCGGCCGGCGGGACACGATCGCGCGCGCGCTTGCCAACGTGCGGCCGGGCCACCTCCTCGACACCGGCCTCTTTGACTTCCGCAGCCTTCAGCCTCGATCGGATACCCCGTGAGCGACATCGCCGACTTCCTCTTCCAGACCCTTCGCGAAGCGGCGAGGTCCGAGGTCCTGCCGCGCTTCCGCCGTCTGGCGCAGGGCGACGTGCGCGAGAAGACCTCGGCGATCGACCTCGTAACGGAGGCCGACGAGGCGGCCGAGCGCTTCATTCAGGCGGCCTGCGCGCGCTCGCACCCGCAAGCTGTATTCGTGGGCGAGGAGGGCGTCGTCGCCGACCCGAAGCTCCTCACGCGCATCCGCGACGCGGAGCTCGCGATCGTCGTCGATCCGATCGACGGGACCGCGAACTTCGCGGCCGGCGCGCCGATGTTCGGCATGATGGCGGCGGTCGTGCGGGGCAACGAGACGATCGCGGGCGTCATCTACGACCCCCTCGGCGACGATGCCATGATCGGGGAACGGGGCGCCGGCGCCTTTCTCGTTCGCCCGGACGGAGAGCGAGAGCGCCTGCGCGTCGCCGCGGCGCTGCCGCTCGCCGAATCCATCGCGGTCGCCAGCACGAGCTACCTGCCGACCGCCGAGCGACGGGACGTGCTGACGCGCCTTGCCGACCTGCGCATCCTGGCGAACTACCGCACGGCAGCCCAGGAATACCGGCTCATGGCGTCGGGTCACGTCCACTTCCAGTTCTACCTGAAGCTCATGCCCTGGGATCATCTGGCCGGTTCGCTCCTCGTGGAGGAGGCGGGCGGCCACGTGCGCCGGCTCGACGGCGGGCGCTACGTGCCGAGCGACGTCGCGGGCGGTCTTCTGACCGCGCCCGACGCCGACAGCTGGGCGGCGATGCGCGAGCTGCTCGGGCCCGGCATCACCGCCTGATCGCTACTCCGCCGGAGCGGCGGCCACGGCCACCGTCGGCTCGTCGATGCGGGCCGGCGGCAGTTCGCGCCGGAAGAGCCTGCCCCGCTCGGCGACGAGGACGCAGCCGATCGACAGAAGCGACAGGACCACGTAGCCCGTGAGGAGCGGGATCAGCGTCCCGTCGTAGAAGTAGCCGATCGTCGCGCCGATCAGTCCGCCGCCCAGCGTCTGCATGAAGCCCAGCACCGACGAGGCCGTGCCCGCGACGTGTCCGAGCGGATCCATCGCGAGCGCGTTGAAGTTCGTGCCGACGAAGCCGAACATGCAGAGCGTCAGGATCGTCATCGGCATGAAGATCGCAAACGGCGGCACGCCGCCCGACACGAGCGCGATCAAGAGATGGATCGTGCTGAACATGGCGTAGAGCACGAGCGCGCCGTGCGAGAGGCGACGCATTCCGAAGCGCTGCACGAGGCGCGAATTGGAGAAGGAGGCGAGCGCCATGAAGATCGCGCCTGCCGAGAAGTAGAGCGTGAAGGCGGGCCCGAGCGCATAGGTGTGGGCGTAGACCTGCTCGGCCTGGTTGATGAAGGCGAAGAGGACGCCCAGCATCAGCATGGTCCCGAAGGAGTAGGAGAAGGCGACGCGGTTGGTGACGACCGTGCGGAAGGCGCCCGCGACGCGCGACACGGTGAGCGGCAGGCGGTCCTCGGGATGTTGCGTCTCCGGCAGGCGGAGCCACGTCCACAGCGTCACCAGCGCGCCGAAGCCGGCGATGGCGAAGAAGATTTCGCGCCAGTTGCCGAAGAGCAGGACCAGCTGCCCGATATTGGGAGCGATCACCGGTATCACCATGAAGATCATCATGATCAGCGACATGACGCTCGCCATGCGCGCGCCGCCGAAGCAGTCGCGCACGATCGACACCGCGATCACGCGCGTCGCCGCCGCGCCGATGCCCTGCACCGCGCGCCAGAAGAGAAGCACGCCGAAGGTCGGCGAGAAGACCGCGGCAAGGGACGCCGCCACGTAGATCGCTAGGCCGATCAGGAGAACGGGGCGGCGCCCGAACCGATCCGACAGGGTGCCGTAGACGATCTGCGCCGCGCCGAAGCCGAGCACGTAGGCCGTGATCACGAAGGGCGCGCGGTTGGGATCGCTGAGCTGAAGCGACTGCGAGATATTGGAAAGAGCCGGAATGAAGACGTCGATCGCGGCGGCGTTCAACGCCATGATGCATGCGATCAGCGTGACGAGCTCCCAATAGGGGAGCGCGCGCGAACCGGTCTGGACGTTCGGCATGGGTCGGACTTTCTGAAGGATGCGGCCTTCATATACGGCGATGCGGCAAAAACAAAGGGTGCCTGACGTTTCGCGAGGCCAAGCATTCGCGCCGCCGTTCCAACGCAAAAGGCCCGCTCGGGTTTCGAGCGGGCCTTTCGGACGGGCTGTGTTTGAAGGCTTGGAAGGCTCAGTTGGCGGGCGCGGTGGCCGCGATGCCCTTCTCGGCCAGGAAGTCCTGCAGTTCGCCGGCCTGGAACATCTCGCGCAGGATGTCGCAGCCGCCGACGAACTCGCCCTTCACGTAGACCTGCGGAATGGTCGGCCAGGAGCCGTATTCCTTGATCCCGGTGCGCAGCTCGTCGGACGAGAGGACGTTGACGCCCTTGTAGGGCACGCCGAGGTAGTTGAGGATCTGGACGACCTGCCCCGAGAAGCCGCATTGCGGGAAGTCGGGCGTGCCCTTCATGAAGACCACGATGTCGTTGGTCTTCACCTCGTTGTCGATCCAGTCGATGATGCCGCTCATGGTGGGCCCTGCTTCTCGTCGCGATGCGTCTCAGCTGGAACCCACATACGGGCTCGGGCTGCGGATTTAAAGGGTGCTGCCGTTGGACGGCCCGTTCGCCGAACCGCTTTCGAGCCGCGACAGCCATTCCTCGTGATCGTCGAGCCGCTGCTCGCGGTCGCGAAGGTCCGAGATTTCCTGCGAGATGCGGCTTTCCAGAACGACGATGTCGCTCTTGATCTCCTTCAGGTCCCGGTCGGAGCGCGACAGCCCGTCGCGCAGGTCTCGGTCGAGGAGCGCGAAACCGTCGCGCATGTCGCGTTCCAGCCGGTTGATGAGGTCCTGCTGGCGCAGGATCAGTTCCATCATCTGCCGCTGGCGCTGGTCGATGCCCCGCAGGAGCCCCAGCGTGTGGCTCGCGATCTTGAGGTCCGGCAGGGAGTCCGACACCGCGCGGCCCTACTTCGGCGCGCTGGTCTGAAGGGCGAGCGCATGGAGCGGCCCACCCATGTTCCCCTGCAGCGCCTGATAGACCATCTGGTGCTGCTGCACGCGCGACTTGCCGCGGAAGCTTTCGGAAACCACCTCGGCGGCGTAGTGGTCGCCGTCGCCCGCCAGATCGCGGATCGTGACGGTCGCATCGGGGATGCCCCGCTTGATCAGCGACTCGATGTCGTGGGCATTCATGGGCATCGGACGTCTCCTGGCTCGACGGGCGCGAAGCAACCCGCCTGCGCTCACGATAGGGGGCGGGCGGGCGGGCGGCAACAGCCGCGCGCAATGGCGTCTCAGGCGGCGGTCGCCGCCGTCTCGGGGACGGTGCCGGCCATGTAGCGTGGGAACCAGCTCTCGTGCGCGATGGTCATGGCCTCGACCTCGACCCGCATCGGACCGGCTTCGAGGGCGCTGCCCCCAGCGGTGCCGAGACGGCGCACCGGTACGCCGCCGGCGGTGCCCAGGACGCCCTCGGCATCGGCCGGCGCGAGCGCCACGACATAGCGCGCCTGATCCTCGCCGAAGAGCCGCGCGTGGAGCGGTCCATCGCCCGGCTCGACGCGGGCGCCGAGATCGGCGGCCATGCACATCTCGGCCAGCGCGATCGCGAGGCCGCCGTCGGACAGGTCGTGGCAGGCGGTCACGCGACCGGAGCGGATCAGGCCGCGCACGAAGTCGCCGTTGCGCTTTTCCGTCTCGAGGTCGACCGGCGGCGGCGCACCGTCCTCGCGGCCCTCGATCTCGCGCAGATAGATCGACGCGCCGAGATGCGAGCCTTCCGCCCCGACGAGCAGCAGGACGTCGCCCTCGCGCATTCCTCCGATCGTCGCGGTCTTGGTGCGGTCCTCGATGAGGCCGACGCCGCCGATGGTGGGCGTCGGCAGGATGCCGGTGCCCTGCGTCTCGTTGTAAAGGGATACGTTGCCCGACACGATCGGGAAGCCGAGCGCGCGGCAGGCCTCGCCGATGCCCTCGATGGCGCGCACGAACTGGCCCATGATCTCGGGCTTCTCGGGATTGCCGAAGTTCAGGTTGTCGGTCGCGGCCAGAGGTTCGGCGCCGACGGCGGTGAGGTTGCGCCAGCACTCGGCCACGGCCTGCGCGCCGCCGCGGTAGGGATCGGCCTCGCAGTAGCGCGGCGTGACATCGGAGGAGAAGGCGAGCGCCTTTGCGGGATGACCGTCGACCCGCACGACGCCGGCATCGCCGCCGGGCCGCTGCAGCGAGTTGCCGCCGATCAGCGTGTCGTACTGCTCGAACACCCAGCGGCGCGAGGCGATGTCGGGCGAGCCGAGAAGGCGCAGGAGCGTTTCGGACAGGTCGGCCGGAACCGCCAGGTCGTCGGCCCGAACCTCGGCGGCGGCCTTTGGCGCGACCCAGGGACGGTCGTATTCCGGCGCCTCGTCGCCGAGCTCCTTGATCGGGAGGTTCGCCACCTCGCGCCCGTCGAACAGGATGCGGAAGCGCAGGTCGTCGGTCGTGTGGCCGACCACGGCGAAGTCGAGGCCCCACTTGCGGAAGATCGCCTCGGCGACCTCCTGCTTCGAGGGCTCCAGCACCATGAGCATGCGCTCCTGGCTTTCCGAGAGCATCATCTCGTAAGGGGTCATGCGCTCCTCGCGCACGGGAACTCGGTTGAGGTCGAGCTCGATGCCGAGATCGCCCTTGGCGCCCATCTCGACCGCCGAGCAGGTGAGCCCGGCCGCGCCCATGTCCTGGATCGCGATCACCGCCCCGGTCTGCATCAGCTCGAGGCAGGCTTCCAGCAGGCACTTTTCGGTGAACGGATCGCCGACCTGCACGGTCGGGCGCTTCTCCTCGATCCCCTCGTCGAACTCGGCCGAGGCCATGGTCGCACCGCCGACGCCGTCGCGACCGGTCTTGGCGCCGAGATAGACGACCGGCAGGCCGACGCCCTTGGCCTCCGAGTAGAAGATCGCATCGGTCTTCGCCAGGCCGGCCGCAAAGGCGTTGACGAGGCAGTTTCCGTTGTAGCGAGGGTGAAAGTTCACCTCGCCGCCCACCGTCGGCACGCCGAAGGCGTTGCCGTAGCCGCCGACCCCCGCCACGACGCCGGAGACCAGGTGCCGCGTTCGCGGATGGTCCGGTGCTCCGAAGCGGAGCGCGTTCATCGCCGCGATCGGACGGGCGCCCATGGTGAAGACGTCGCGCAGGATGCCGCCCACGCCCGTCGCCGCGCCCTGGTAGGGCTCGATGAAGGACGGGTGGTTGTGCGATTCCATCTTGAAGACGACGCAGAGACCGTCGCCGATGTCGACGACGCCCGCATTCTCGCCCGGCCCCTGGATGACGCGCTCGCCCTTGGTGGGCAGGGTGCGCAGCCAACGCTTCGACGACTTGTAGGAACAGTGCTCGTTCCACATGGCCGAGAAGATGCCGAGCTCGGTGATGGTCGGCTCGCGGCCGATGAGGTCGAGGATGCGCTGGTACTCGTCCGGCTTCAGCCCATGCGAGGCGACGAGATCGGGCGTGATGGCGACGTCCTGCATGGGACCTCCGGCGGGCGTGGTGTTGGGTTCGGGCGTCACCGGACCGGTGCCCAGTCGGTCCGGTCGCGGCAGGGCGCCACCTCGGCGCCCGAGCGCAGGATCGTGGCGTCGTCCTCGACCTGGCTGACCGCGCCCTCGATGCGGCGCTGAAGCACCAAGAGCGTGTGGTCGAGACGTCCGTTTCGAACGGCGCGAACGCACAGGCCGTAGCCGCGTCCGTCGCCGGCGAAGACGAAGCCGCGCGTCTGCTCGACGGGAAGGCGGCGATAGATGGCGCGGCCGGTTTCGGCGGCGTAGCGCAGTTCCGCTGCGTTGGGCGTCGGGCCGGCGCTGCCGGGTGCCGGCGCCGCTACCGAGGCGCAGCCCCCGCCCAGCGTCAGGAGGGCCGAGAGCGCAAGGGCAAGCCGCAGTCGGTCAGGCATCGCAGGATGTCGAGCCCGACCGCCAGCGTGCGAGATCCGCTTCGAGACGCGGGCGCAACGCGCCGTTCAGGAGCGGGCCGTAGCTGTCGACGCGTGTCGAGCCTGAGAAACCCTCGACCACGAGCAGCGGACGGGCCTCGATCTTTCCACGCGGCACGAGCAGGAAGCGCGGCTTGCCGGAAAACGACGAGAGCTCGGGCGCGAGCGAGTAGGCCGTGAACGCCGGATCGCCGGACTTGAACCAGCAGCGGTTCGCGGTCACGGCAAGGCGCTCCATCCGGTCGAGTCCCGTATCGGCGCGTGACGCCGGCTTCGAGGGAGCGGGCGCGGGCGAGCCGGCGCAGCCTGCGAGCAGGAGGCCGAGCGCCGCGAGACCGAGAGCCGTCTTCGTGCGCATCATGCCGCGAGCGGACGGTTGCCGAGGCCAAGGGCCGATTCGAACAGCCCGCGTCCGTCGGTTCCGCCGTGCTCCGGCTCCACGAGGTTCTCGGGATGGGGCATCATGCCGAGCACGTTGCCTGCCTCGTTCATGACGGCCGCGATGTCGTTGAGCGCGCCGTTCGGATTCGTGCTCTCGGCGTAGCGGAACACGACGCGGCCCTCGCCCTCGACGCGCGCGAGCGTCTCGGCATCGGCGAAGTAGTTGCCGTCGTGATGGGCGACCGGGCAGCGGATCACCTGGCCTTGCGTGTAAGCGCTGGTGAAGCGCGTGCGCGCGTTGGCGACTTCGAGCTTCACCTCGCGGCACACGAACTTGAGGCTCGTGTTGCGCATCAGGGCGCCCGGCAGGAGACCCGCCTCGCACAGGATCTGGAAGCCGTTGCACACGCCGAGCACCGCGACGCCGCGCGCCGCCTCCTCGGCCACCGCCCGCATTACCGGCGAGCGGGCCGCGATCGCGCCGCAGCGCAGGTAGTCGCCGAACGAGAAGCCGCCGGGCACCACGATCAGATCGACCTTCGGGATCGTCGTCTCGGTCTGCCAGACGGTTGCGGGCGCCGAGCCGCTGATCGAGGTGAGGGCGGCGATCATGTCGCGGTCGCGGTTCAGACCGGGAAGAAGAACGACGGCGGCTTTCATCGGGCGGGCTCCCTCGGCGTGGAATGGCCGGGACGGGCAGGGGTCTCGTTCGGCGGCGAGGCCGCGATCAGGCGATCTCGACCGCGTAGTTCTCGATCACGGTGTTGGCGAGGAGCTTCTCGCACATGGCCGCAAGCTCGCTCTTCGCCTTCTCGCGATCGTCGCCTTCCACCACGACGTCGAACACCTTGCCCTGGCGGACGCCCGCCACGCCCTCGAAGCCGAGCGTGCCGAGCGCACCCTCGATCGCCTTGCCCTGGGGGTCGAGCACGCCGTTCTTCAGCGTGACGACGATGCGCGCCTTAATCACGTTTGCCGCCTGTTCTGCGAATGAACCAGTCTCAAAGCCGGCGCGGGTCGCGACGCCGGCGGATGCGTCACTTCACCAGCACCGGCCCCGAAGGGCGGGGCGGTTCGTTCTCGTTCATGATGCCGAGACGACGAGCCACTTCCTGGTAGGCCTCGACGAGGCCGCCCATGTCGCGGCGGAAGCGGTCCTTGTCCAGCTTGTCCTGGGTCTGGACGTCCCAGAGGCGGCAGGAGTCGGGCGAGATCTCGTCGGCCACGATGATACGCATCATGTCGCCCTCGTAGAGGCGGCCGGTCTCGATCTTGAAGTCCACGAGCTGAATGCCGACGCCGAGGAAGAGGCCGGACAGGAAGTCGTTGACGCGGATCGCCAACGCCATGATGTCGTCGATCTCCTGCGGGCTCGCCCAGCCGAAGGCCGTGATGTGCTCTTCCGACACCATCGGGTCGTCGAGCTGGTCGGCCTTGTAGTAGAATTCGATGATCGAGCGGGGCAGAACGGTGCCCTCCTCGATGCCGAGGCGCTTGGCGAGCGAGCCGGCGGCGACGTTGCGCACCACCACCTCGAGCGGGATGATCTCGACTTCCTTGATCAGCTGCTCGCGCATGTTCAGCCGACGGATGAAGTGCGTCGGGATGCCGATCCGGTTGAGGTGCGAGAAGATGTATTCCGAGATGCGGTTGTTCAGGACGCCCTTGCCGTCCACGACCTCGTGCTTCTTCTTGTTGAAGGCGGTCGCGTCGTCCTTGAAGAACTGCACCAGTGTACCGGGCTCGGGCCCCTCGTAGAGGATCTTGCCCTTGCCTTCGTATATACGGCGGCGACGTGTCATGGGGGTGATGCCTGATCGTGGTCGAGGCGAGCCGACGGCGACCCGCGAGAAAAGCTTATGTCTTGTGCGGGTCAATAGCCCATAGGGTCGATTGAAACAATCGGTCGCCCGCAAATGGACCGTGGAAGCAACATGATGCGATCACGTTGGCGCGGGACCGGCTGGACGCGGCGGCCCGATGCCATAGGCTAAGGCCCGCGAATCCACCGCCCGAACGGGGCCGTGGACGAAACGACCAAGGGAGGACGTCGATGTCGCTGAAGGACCGGGGTGACGATTTCGAGGCGCGCTTTGCGCACGACGCGGACCTGCGCTTCCGCATCGAATCGCGCGCGACCAGGCTTCTCGGTCTTTGGGCGGCCGGGCTGCTCGGCCGCACGGGCGAGGCCGCCGAAACCTACGCCGCCGACCTCGTCCGTCACGATCTCGGGGCGGCGGGCTCCGACGACGTCGTCGACAAGGTGACGGCCGACCTTGCCGGCAAGGCGACGCGCGACGAGGTGGTGCGCCGGCTCGGTGCGGTCCGCGCCGAGGCCGAGCGCCAGATCCGCGCCCAATGAGCGAGTCCCTTCTCGCGCTGCGCCGTCTCATCGATCGCAAGGGAAGCGCGATCTCGGCCTGGTCGAGCCTCGGCGATCCGACCGTCCACGAAGCTCTTGCACGGGCCTTCGACGTCGTCACGCTCGACGTCCAGCACGGGCTTCAATCGGTCGACGAGATTCGCGAGGGCATCGCGCGCGTCGTGCTCGCCGGGCGGCCTGTTCTGGTGCGCGTGCCGGTGGACGACCTGTCGCTGGCCGCCCGTACGCTCGACTTCGGCGCGCATGGAGTGATCCTGCCCATGGTCGAGGGAGCGGAGGACGCGCGGCGCTTCGCCCGCGCCCTGACCTATCCCCCCCATGGAAACCGCTCCTACGGACCGGCCCGAGCGAGCGACCTTCACCAGATGGCGTCGGGACCCGATTACATGCGGGTGGCGGCGCAGGCCATCATGACCTTCGCCATGATCGAGACGCCGGCCGCGCTCGCCGCAATCGACGAGATCCTCGCGGTGGACGAACTGCACGGCGTCTTCGTCGGACCCTCCGACCTTTCGCTCGCGATCGACCCCGCGCGGCTCGACCCCGACGGCGAGCGCACGGAAGACGCGGTGCGGACGATCGCCGAAAAAGCCGCGCGGGCGGGCAAGGCGACGGCCATCTACGCGGCCAGCGCCGACACGGCGCGCCGGTACGCCGCGATGGGCTACGATCTCATCTGCGTCGCAAGCGACATCGCGCTCCTGAAGGACGCCTCGCGCCGTATCGTGGACGCGATTCGAGCGCCCTGAATCAGCCGGCGGGGAGCGACGACAGGAACTTGCCGAAGGTCAGAAGCCCTTCGGGCCAGGGCCCGTGGCCGCTCTCGCCGTTGAGATGGCCCGATTCGCCTGCGTCCACGAAGCGCGAGCCCCACGCACCAGCCGCATCCTCCGCCGCCTCGAACGAGGAGAATGGATCGTTTCGGCTCGCCACGACCACCGACGGGAAGGGCAGGGGCTCGCGCGAGTAGGGGCCGAAGGTGCGCAGATGCCTCGGCCGCAGGCGCTCGTCCTCGACGTCCGGCGGCGCCACGAGAAACGCCCCCGCGACCGGCCGGCGGAACAGTGGCACCGCGTGCACCGCGGCCGCGACGCCCAGCGAGTGCGCCACCAGCACCGGCGGCCGTTCGCTGGCGTTCACCGCGGCGGCGACGGCCTGCGTCCACTCCTCGCGGACGGGCTTCGACCAGGCCACCTGCTCGACGCGCCGGGCGGTCGAGAGCTTGCGCTCCCATCGCGACTGCCAGTGCTGCTCGTCGGAGTTCTGGTACCCGGGAATGATGAGGATGTCGGCTTCTGAAACGCGCATCGCGGGCAGATGCGGACGGGTGTCCATCCTGTCAAGGGCGCGTCACAGAAGCGGGCTGATGAGGCGCGTGACGTTCTCGGCAAGCTGGCGCCAGAAGCCGCGCCGCTGCCACTGCGCCATCTGCAGGCGGTGGCTCTTGGCGCGGTAGTCATCCTCGATGACGCGCAGGTCGCGCACGAGATCCTCGTTGAAGGCCACCAGCGTCACCTCGGAGTTCAGCTCGAAGGAGCGCCGGTCCATGTTGGCCGAGCCGATCACGGCGATGTCGTCGTCGATCGACAGGTGCTTGGCGTGAAGGAAGCGCTCCCGGTACAGCATCACCTCGATGCCGAACTCGAGGAGCTCGTCGTAGTAGCTCTGCTGGGCGTGATCGATGAGGACGCTGTTGGTCGTGGAGGTCACGAAGAGCGTGACGCGCACGCCCTTGGCGACCGCCGTGCGCATGGCGACGAGCAGCGGCTCGTTCGGGATGAAGTAGGGCGTCGCCAGAACCACGCGCTGGCGCGCGGCGTAGATGAGATCGGTGAAGAGGATGTCGACGCCGGCCTCCGGATAGTCCGGTCCGCTCGGCAGGACCTGCGCGATCGCCTTGTGCTCGACGGTCGGCGGCGGCGGCTCGGGCATGAGCTCGGGCGAGGCGATGTCCTCGTTGGTCTCAAGATACCAGTCGCCGATGAAGATCGACTGCAGCTCCAGGACGACCGGTCCCTCCACCCGCGCCATGACCTCGCGGTAGAAGGTCTTGGGCTCGTACTCGATGCGGTGCATGTTCTGCGAGCCGACCCAGCCGATCAGCCCGTCCACGACCACGATCTTTCGGTGGTTGCGAAGGTCGAGGCGCGTCGCCTGGTTCCAGAAGCGCAAGGGAAGGATCAGTCGCAGCTCGACGCCCGTGCCCTCGAGGCGCCGCGCGATGGCGCGGCGGTCGCGCGAGGAGCCGACCGCGTCGATCAGGAGCCGGCACTTGACGCCCCGGCGCGCGGCCCGCTCCAGCGCGCTCAGGACCTTGTTGCCGGCCTGGTCGTTCTGAAGGATGTAGACCATGACATGCGCATGGTGGCGCGCCTTGTCGATATCGGCCGCGATGCGATCGACGACGCGGTTGTAGTCCGCGTCCAGCGTGATCTTGTTGTGCGCGACGCAAGGGAAGTTGCCGATGCGCTGCACGAGATGCGAGGTCGCGCGGTGGCGCTGGGGCAAGGCGCGAAGGCCCGATACGCCGTCCAGCTTGATGTGGGCGATCGCCTTGCGGATGATCGCCGGCACCTCCTCGATCCGGTCGCGTCGCCACTTGGGATGCCGCGCGTTGCCGACCGCCAGATAGACCGGCAGCGCGATCCACGGCAGGAAGAAGAAGAGCATCAGCCAGGCCTGCGCGGCCACCGGGGTGCGCCGGAACGGGATGTAGACGAGCGCCCCGACGATGATGCTCCAGCCCGCCACGCTCACGGCGATGGGCCAGACCGTCCCGTCGAAGAATTCGAGCATGAGACCTCGTCGAGTCGGTGCGAGTCCGGTCCGCGCATGGGAAGCGGCCTTGAAGCGCCCGCCATGCCTTCGGATTCGGGCGGACGCAAGGCCTCGCGCGAGATCGGAGGGTCCAGCCGTCTTCCGAACGGGGCCGCGACCCTATATGGACCCCGCGCGCCGCGTCCCGTTCCGGCCGCGCCCAAGGGCCATCGCATGATCCGCATCGTCTATGCCAATCTCGGCTACTCGCGTGCCATCGACGGCTCGCTCGGCCATCACGTGCGCCGCGCGCACCGACATCTCTTCACGACGGAACGCGTGCAGCGCCGTGCGCTGAACCACGTGCGCGAACGGCTCGACGCGCTGCAGCCGGATCTCGCCTGCTTCGTGGAGATCGACCGGGGCTCGTTCAACAACGGCTTTCTCGACCAGATGCGGCTTCTGGCCGACGAGCGGCACACCACCGTGCGGATCGACAACAAGTACGGCGCGGACAAGCATTTCCGCCGTCTCTCGGTCTCGCGCGGCAAGTCCAACGCCTTTCTCGCCACGCGGCCGATCCGCTATGCCGCGCGCTACCTTTCGGCCGGCAAGAAGCGGCTCGTCTACGACATCGAGATGGAAGGGGTGCGGGTGCTGGCCGCCCACCTGTCGCTGCGCTACCGCATCCGCTGCCTGCAGATCCGCGAGCTGGCCGCCTGGGTCGCCGAGAGCGGCGGCCCGACCGTGGTGGTCGGCGACTTCAACCTGTTTCGCGGCGCGGGCGAACTCGCGCCGCTCCTCGGCTCCGGCCAGCTCGTCCACGCCAACGAGAAGGCCGGCCCGACCTTCCGGCTCGGACCCTACCGCGCGACGCTCGACACCTGCCTCGTCTCGCGAGACCTCATCTCCGCCTGCCGGGTGACCATCCTCGACCAGCCCTATTCGGACCATCAGATGATCCGCCTCGACATCGAGGGCATCGGCGGCGAGACGGCGCCGGAGCGGGCGCTCCTCGTCGCCGACCCGATGGACCCCGCCGAGCCGCCGATGCTCTCCTGAAACCTTCAGGCTCGGCCAAAGACGCGGCGGAAGATCGTGTCGACGTGCTTGGTGTGGTAGCCGAGGTCGAACTTCTCGCGGATCTCGGTCTCCGGCAGCGCCTTCGTCACCTCCGGATCGGCGAGGAGCTCGGTGAGGAAGTCCGCGCCGTGCTCCCACACCTTCATCGCGTTGCGCTGAACGAGGCGATAGCTGTCCTCGCGGCTGAGCCCGGCCTGGGTCAGCGCGAGCAGCACGCGCTGCGAATGGACGAGGCCGCGGAACTGGTTGAGGTTGCGCTCCATGCGCTCGGGGTAGACCAGGAGCTTGTCCACGACGCCGGTGAGGCGGGCGAGCGCGAAGTCGAGCGTGATCGTGGCGTCCGGCCCGACGAAGCGCTCCACCGAGGAGTGCGAGATGTCGCGCTCGTGCCAGAGCGCGACGTTCTCCATGGCCGGCATGGCGAAGGAGCGCACCATGCGCGCGAGACCCGTCAGGTTCTCGGTCAGCACCGGGTTGCGCTTGTGGGGCATCGCCGAGGAGCCCTTCTGGCCAGGCGAGAAATACTCCTCGGCCTCCAGGACCTCGGTGCGCTGGAGGTGACGGATTTCGGTCGCAAGGCGCTCCACGCAGGAGGCGACGACGCCAAGGGTCGCGAAGAACATGGCGTGCCGGTCGCGCGGGATGACCTGCGTCGAGACGGGCTCGGGCGTCAGCCCGAGGGCTTTGGCGACATGCTCCTCCACGCGCGGGTCGATGTTGGCGAAGGTGCCGACGGCGCCCGAGATGGCGCAGGTCGCGATCTCGCCGCGCGCCGCCACGAGCCGCTCGCGGCAGCGCTGGAACTCGGCATGGGCGAGCGCGAGCTTCACGCCGAAGGTCGTCGGCTCGGCATGAATCCCGTGGCTGCGCCCGATCGTGATCGTGTCCTTGTGCTCGAAGGCGCGGCGCTCGAGCGCCGCCAGAAGCGCGTCGAGGTCGGAAAGGAGCAGGTCGGTGGCGCGCGTCAGCTGCACGTTGAGGCAGGTGTCGAGAACGTCCGACGAGGTCATGCCCTGGTGGATGAAGCGCGCGTCCGGTCCGACGAACTCGGCCAGATGCGTCAGGAAAGCGATGACGTCGTGCTTGGTCTCGCGCTCGATCTCGTCGATGCGCTCGACGTCGAAGGTGGCGTTGCCGCCTTTCTCCCAGATAGTCTTGGCGGCCTCGCGCGGAATGACGCCGATCTCTGCCAGCGCGTCGCAGGCATGGGCCTCGATCTCGAACCAGATACGATACTTGGTCTCCTGCGACCAGATCGCGACCATCTCGGCACGGGAATAGCGGGGGATCATGGTCGAGACCTTTCGCGGCAGGCTTGGGAGGAGGCTGCCCGGGCTCTAACAGACGCGCCCACGCGCCTCAACTCGCCGGAAGCTCGGCCCAGGCGGGCACCGTGCCGCCGGGAAGCGGCATCGCCGAGAAGACGGCGCGGGCCACCGCGCGCGCCATGACCGACGAGGCGGCCGCCGCGAGCTCGACGCGCGCGCCGCCCTCCGCCGCCGCTCCGGCCTCGCCGGTCGCCAGGGCGAAGACGAGGTCGCCGTCGTAGTCGGTATGGGCCGGCCAGAGCGCCAGCGCGAAGCCGTCATGGGCGGCGAGCGCGAGCCGGCGCGCGCCGCTCTTGTCGAGGCGAGCGTCGGTCGCCACCACGGCGATCGTCGTCGCGCTGCCCGGCAGCGCGATCTTGGAGCGCGGAATCGGGGCGTCGGCGGGAAGCGGATGGGGAAGGCCGAGGCCGCCGAACTCGTGCTCCATCTCGAACGGGGCGGCGCGAAAATGCCGGGTCGATCCCACGAGCGGCGAGCCGACCGCGTTCACCGCGACGAGCGCGGCCACCGTCGCGCCGCCCGCGAGGCGAACCGAGGCAGAGCCGAGGCCGCCGCGGCAGGCGGCGGTCGTTGCGCCGAGCCCCGCGCCGACGCCTCCCAGCGCGAAGTCGAGGCTCGCATTGCGTGCCGCCGCCACGCCGAGGTCGCGATAGGGCGAATGCTCGCCCCAGTCCTTGTCGCCGCCGTTCGCGAGATCGAAAAGGATGGCGGCGGGAACGATGGGAACGCGGATGGCACCGACCGCAAAGCCCCGGCCCATCGCTCGTAGGACCGACTGAACCCCGGAGGCCGCGTCGAGACCGAAGGCGGAGCCGCCCGACAGCACCAGCGCGTCGACGCCACCGACGGTCGCGTCGGGAGCCAGGAGGTCGGTCTCGCGCGTGCCGGGGGCGCCGCCGAGCACCGCGACCGAGGCGACGGTCGGGCGATCGCACAGGATCGCCGTGACGCCGCTGCGCAGCCGCTCGTCGGAGGCGTGCCCGACGCGAAGCCCGGCAACGTCGGTCAGGAGGTTCCGCGGCCCGGGCCGCCAGGACGCGCTCAACCCTCGTCCTCCGGCAGGAAGCGGTCGCCTTCCCAGCGGAAGGCACGGAAGGGCAGGACGTCGGCCGAGCCGTCCGGCCCGAATCGCGCCGCGCCCGCAGAGGTCTCGAAGTCCGCACCCGCGAGGACCTCGGCGAGCGGCCTCCCGTTCGCCTGCGCGAGCGCTCCCTGCGCGATCTCGACCCCGAGCCGCGCGGGCCAGGCATAGCCCTCGTCTGCCGGTGCCGCCTCGGACGGCTGCCACGCCACGTCATGGCCGGCGCTGAGCGCGACGACGCCGTTCGGCAAGGGCGGGTCCGAGCGCGTCTCATCCATCAGCACCTCGCCGCCGACGATCCGGAGATCAAGGCCGATCTCGGCCGCATCGCGGGCGATCACGGCGACATCGGACCGGCTGCCCAGGAGCACGAGATGCGTCACGCCGCTCTGCTTGATGCGGCGGGCGAGCGCGAACTGCTTCTCCTCGGCGGGGCGGAAGTTGTCGGTGAGGGCGAAGCGGTAGCCCTCGGCTTCCAGGCGCTCGCGCACACGGTCCGCAAGGTCCCGGTTTGTGGCCGATCCGTCCTCGACGAGGCCGACCGATTCCGTTCGCCAGCGTTCGCGAACGAAGCGCACCAGCGCCTCGGCCTCGGCAGCCGATCCCGGTGCGATCCGCCAGAGCGGCCAGCCGTCGCTGTCGCGGCGCTTCAGGAGACGATCGGCCCGCACGCCGATATCGATCACGGGGATCTGCGCATCGCGAAGGATCGGCATCGCGGCCTCGAGCGCGCTCGTGCAGAGGAACCCGACCGCGATACGGACGCCCGCGTCGCGCATCTGGGCGGCGGTGCGCGCGCCGCCTTCCGCCGAGCAGCCGTCGTCGAACTCCCGCAGGACGGCGCGCCCGGGGTCGAGCGCGGCGCGAGCCCCCGCCAGGATCTGGCGGCCGAGGATCTCCTCAGGGCCGCTGAGCGGCGCCGCCAAGCCGATTCGCGGCAGGGACGCGTCCTGCGCACGGGCTGGACCCGTGAGGAGGCATGAGAGAAGGAGGACGCGGAGGAGGAGCATGACGGCGCCAGTCTAATGCGTTTCACCATGCGCCGCGAGGGCGGCTTGATTCCCGCTCCGACGCCCCGTTAACTCGCGCCCGAGTTCGGGACGCGCGTCCCGTCCGACCTCGAAAGGAACATGACCATATGACCACCGGCGGCACGCTGCGCAGCCTTCTTCTCGCCACGGCCGCGCTGGCCCTCGCGCCCTCGCTCGCGCAGGCCCAGGACACCGTCCGGATCGGCATGATCGGCGGCATCACCGGGCCCATCGAAAGCCTGATGCCCCCCATCACCGAGGCGGCCCGCCTCGCGGTCGGGCAGGTGAACGTGCAGGGCGGCCTCGGGCCGTCCGGCGCCAAGGTCGAGATGGTGGTGGGCGACGACGGCTGTATCGACGCCGCGCGTGCCTCGGCGGCGGCCGACCGGCAGGTCAATTCGGAGAAGGTGGCCGGCATCGTCGGCGCCATGTGCTCGGGCGCGACCATCGCGGCGGCGAACTCGGCGGCCATTCCCGCCGGCGTCGTGATGGTCTCGCCGGCCTCGACCTCGCCCGCCGTGACCGACCTCAAGGACAACGATCTCGTGTTCCGCACCGCGCCCTCCGACGCCTACCAGGGCGAGGTGCTGGCGCGGGTCGTGCGTCGCAACAACATCGACTCCGTTGCCGTCACCTACGTCAACAACGACTACGGCACGGGCTTCGCCAAGGCCTTCGAGGCGGCCTTCACGGCGGCCGGCGGCAAGGTCACGCTCTCCCAGGCCCACGAGGACGGCAAGGCGGACTACCGGCCCGAGATCGGCGCGCTGGCGTCCAGCGGCGCCGACGCGCTCGTCGTGCTCGCCTATGTCGACGGCTCGGGCGGTCGCATCATCGCCCAAGCCCGCGAGACCGGCGACTTCTCGACCTTCGTCGGCGGCGACGGCATGGTGGGCGGCAACCTTACCAACGTGGCGGGCGGCGACGAGCGTCTGATCCTGACGCGCCCGGGCGGCACGGCGGCGGGCGGAGCCGAGCGCTTCGCCGAGGCGGCGAAGGGGGCCAATCTCGATCCGGCGGCGACCTACACCGCGACGAGCTACGACGCGACCTTCGCGCTCCTGCTCGCGCTGGAGAAGACGGGCGGCAAGCGCGAGGGCCTCTCCGCTGCGCTGCGCGAGGTCTCCTCGGCACCCGGAGAGCGCATCCTGCCGGGCGAGTGGGAGAAGGCCAAGAAGCTGATCGCGGCCGGCACCGACATCGACTACGAGGGCGCTTCCGGCTCGCTCGAGTTCGACGCCAACGGCGACGTGCCGGGCTCCTACGACGAGGTCACGATCGAGGACGGGCAGATCAAGGTGGTCGGCCCGGCGACCTGATCGGGAACCTAGGGCGAATCGAAAGGCCCCGGACGGGATGCCGTCCGGGGCCTTTCTCATTTCAGCGGATCGTGGCCCCAGTTCATCAGCGAGTAGCGCCACTTCGTATCCTCGACGTCGCCCTTCGGGCGCTGCTTGGAGTGGCGGGCGATGTAGCCGACGACCTTCTTCATGTGAGCCCACTGCGCATCGGTCAGGTCGGCCTTCTTGGTGTGCTGGATCTCGATGATCCGTCGACCCGACTCGTGACCGACGGACTCGCCGCCGTCCTTGGACTGGCCGACCTCCTTCGACTCGTCGCTTTCCAGCCAGCGCTCGATCTCCTTGGGCGTCATGTTCACGCCCTCGCGAAACTCGCGCCAGGTCTCCTCGTGGTCGTCCTTCGCTGTCATGGTCGTCTCCGGGCTACGTGGATCGATCGAACCTGCGAGCCCGGAGGTCTGTTCCCTTAACGGACGGCCCGACGCTCCGGCAGGAGGCCGTTCGGCGCGAACCGCAGGACGAGGGTGATGGTCAGGCCGATCACGAAGACGCGCATCTGGAGCGCGCGCGAATCGAGATCGGCCGGCGCCTGCCAGCCGAACCAGGCCGAGCCGAGGTCGCGCGCCAGCCCGAAGAGCGCGAGCGCGGCGGGCTCCGACATGGTCCAGACGACGTAGACGAAGACCGCGCCGACGATCGCGCCGCGATTGTTGCCCGCGCCGCCCAGGATCACCATCACCCAGATCAGGAACGTGTGGTTGAGGTCGACGAAGCCGGCCGGGTCGAAGATCGTCGTGAAGTGGACGAGGATCGCCCCACCGAGCCCCATCAGGGCCGCGCCGAGCATGAAGATTTCCAGCCGGCGGCGGTCGACGTTCTTGCCCATGGACGAGGCGGCGGTCTCGTTGTCGCGGATCGCCCGCATCATGCGGCCCCAGGGGGCATGGTAGGCGCGCTCCATCAGAAGATAGACCACGAGAAGGATCAGCGCCGAGAGCGCGAGATAGCTACCGCGCGCCCATAGGAAGCCGACGTCGGCCGGCTGCGGAACGGGCCAGGGCAGGGGCGAGATCGTGAGGGGACCACGCGTCAGCCAGTCGGCATTGCGCAGGAAGGTCTTCACGATCTGAGCGATGCCGAGCGTGGCGATCGCGAGGTAGTCCGCCCGCAGCCCCAGGCAGATGCGCCCGATCACGTAGGCCAGGAAGGCCGCGACGAAGGCGGCCGCCGCCCAGCCGACGCCGACCGGCAGGCCGAGGCCGCCAACGAAGCCCGCCTCGCGCTCGATCGCCTCGATCGCCGGGGCGAAGCGCGAGGTCACGACCGCGAACGCAATCAGCGAGGCGAGGATCGTCAGGGCCGAAGCCTGGCCCCGGCCGAGGCCCCAGCGGTGCGAGCGCGCGACCACGCCGACGATCGCCACGCAGGCCACGAGCCAAATCAATGCCTCGCCCAGCAGCGGCGCGCCGGTGCCGGCCCAGAAGGCGTCGTTGACCGGGATCGTCAGGAGCACCGAGGCGCAGGCGCCCGCCACGATGAAGCCCATGATGCCGACGTTGAAGAGGCCGGCATAGCCCCACTGGATGTTGAGGCCGACGGCGATCAGCGCGTAGGCGACGGCCTCCGCCAGCATGCGCACGGCGTATTCCGGTCCCTGGAGCGCGAAGACGGCGGCCAGGATCGCGGCGAGGCCGCCGGCGATCCAGAGTTCCGAGCGCGGCTTGGGCGGCATCAACACGGCCCGGCTCATGCGAAGACCCTTCCCCTGAAGATGCCGGTCGGGCGGTAGATCAGGACGGCGACGAGGATCACGAAGGGCACCACGAGACGGTACTCGTTGGGCACCAGCGCGAGGTTCGCGGGCAACTCCCAGCCGGCCGGCAGAACCGCGCCGAGCGGGCGCAGGAGCGTCGAGAAGTTGAATACGGCGAGCGTCTCGGCAAAGCCCACCACGAAGCCGCCCGCGACCGCGCCGTAGGGCTGGCCGATGCCGCCGAGGATGGCGGCGGCGAAGATCGGCAGGAGGAGGTTGTAGGCAAGGTCCGGCCGCAGCTCGACGTCGAGCGCGAGCAGCGTTCCGGCCACCGCCGCGAGCCCGCCGCCGATGATCCAAGTCGCCGCGACGACCCTCGAGATCGGAATGCCGGTGACGCGTGCGAGCGCCGGGTCGTCGGCGACCGCGCGCATTGCGACGCCGAGGCGCGAGCGCGTCAGGAAGACGTGAAGCGCCGTCACGAGCACGGCGGTCGCAAGGAACAGGGCGACCTGCGGTTCGGTCACCACGATCGGGCGGCCGCCGGTCGGGATACGGAAGATCGTCTTCGGCGCGCCGAGCGCGAGGCTCCAGGAGCCGGTGCCCGCAAAGAGGCGAATCAGGCCCTGGAGCATGAGCGCGACGCCGATCGAGGCCATGACCATGACCACGGGGCGCGCGCCGCGCTCGCGCAAGGGGCGGTAGAAGAGGCGGTCGAGCCCGACCGCGAAGCCTGCCGTCAGGATCATGGATAGCGGCAGGACCAGGAGCGCCAGCGGCAGCGGGCCGCCGACGCCCAGGCCGGACAGGACGCTGGCCAGGATCAGCGTGAAGAAGGCGCCCGCCGTCATCATGTCGCCGTGGGCGAAATGGGCGAAGCGCAGGATGCCGAAGATCAGCGTCACGCCGACGGCGCCGAGCGCGTAGATCGAGCCGATCACGAGGCTGCCGACGAGGCCGCGATTGATGAAGAAGACGAGGTCGTCCAAGGGGAGCGTTCCGGGATCGTGGCGGGGCGTCAGCCGCCGAGAAAGGATCGGGCGACGTCGGGGTCGGCGAGGAGTTCGGCGCCGGTGCCCGTGAAGCGCATGCGCCCGCCCGACAGCACGAAGCCGCGCGTCGCGATGCCGAGCGCCTGGCGGGCGTTCTGCTCCACCAGCGCGACGGTGACGCCGGTCCGGTTCACGGCCACGACGCGGTCGAAGAGCTCGCTCATGTAGAGCGGCGAGAGGCCGGCGGTCGGCTCGTCGAGAAGGAGCACGCTCGGATCGCTCATCAACGCGCGGCCCACGGCCACCATCTGGCGCTGTCCGCCCGAAAGCTCGCTCGCCGGTTGCGCCCGCTTGACCTTCAGCGGCGGGAAGATCTCGAACACGCGGTCGAGCAGCGCTGCGCGTTCGCCGCGCCGGACATAGGCGCCCATGTCGAGGTTTTCCTGCACTGAGAGGGTGCGGAAGACGTTGTGCTCCTGCGGCACGAAGGCCAGGCCGCGCCCGGCGTGGGTTTCGGTCGCCCGGTTCGCGATGTCCTCGCCGCGCAGGAGGATGCGTCCCGCCGAGACCGTGAGGAGCCCGAACACCGCCTTCAGTGTCGTGGATTTGCCGGCCCCGTTCGGGCCGACGATCACGCCGATATCGCCCTCGTCGAGCGCAAGGTCGAGGCTGTTGAGGATGGGGGCCGACCCGTAGCCGGCCACGACCGCTTCGAGGCGGAGGATGCTCACGAGCGCATGCCCCCGGTCGCATGGCCCGTCGGCGAGCCGCCGAAATAGGCTTCGACCACGGCGGCGTCGTCGCGCAGGTCGCTGAACGAGCCCTCGCGCATCACGGTGCCGCTCGCCATGACGATGACGGGGTCGCAAAGGCGGGCGATGAGGTCCATGTCGTGCTCGATCACGAAGAAGGTATAGCCGCGCTCGCGGTTCAGGCGCTCGATGCTGTCGGCGAGCGAGGCGAGCAGCGTTCGGTTCACGCCGGCCGCGATCTCGTCGAGCAGCACGACCTTGGCGTTCACCATCATGGTACGGCCGAGCTCGAGCAGCTTCTTCTGGCCACCCGACAGGTTGCCCGCCAGCTCCTGGGCGACAGGACCCAGGCGCAGGAAGTCCACGACCTCCTCGGCCCGCTCGCGCACCCGCCGCTCGCCCGCGCGCACCCGGCCGCCGCGAAGCCAGACCGAGGCGAGATTTTCGCCCGGCTGGTCGGCTGGCACCATCATCAGATTCTCCAGAACGGTGAGGCGCGAGAACTCGTGAGCGATCTGGAAGGTGCGCAGAAGGCCGCGGCCGAAGAGCTCGTGCGGCTTCAGCCCGTCGGTCGTCTGTCCGTCGAAGCGGATCGTGCCGGAGGAGGGGGCGACGTTGCCCGCCACCATGTTGAAGAGCGTCGTCTTGCCCGCGCCGTTCGGCCCGATCAGCCCCGTGATCGACCCGCGCCGGACCTTGAGCGAGCAGTCGCTCACCGCCGTCACCCCGCCGAAGCGGCGCGAGACCTTCTCGACCTCGATGATGTTGTCCATGAGGTCAGGTCCCGTAGAAGACGATCGGATCGCCGAAGCGCGGGTGCAGGCCGGTTCGCAGGCGCCGCAGGCCGGCGTGCTCGTAGAAGCGGCAGGCTCGTTCGTTGCCGGCGCGGGTATAGAGCATGAACCCGTCCGGAAGAGCCTCCATCGCCCAGCGCAGGAGCTGGGTTCCGATCCCCGACCCCCGTTCGCCGGGATCGACGAAGAGTTCGCACAGGACCCGATCCGCCGGCTTCACTGCGGCAAAGCCCAGAACCGTGTCGCCCCGCACCGCGACCTGGACGAGCCAGCCCGCGGCGCATTCCTCGTCCACCCTCTGGCGCAGCGCAGCGAACGAGGGAAGCGTCGCCGGGCCGACGCCCGGAAGGCTGGCGCCGGCATGCCATATCTTGGCGATCCGGCCCCGGTCGGCCTCCGTGGCCGCGCGCAGTTCGATGCCGGCGGTCTCGCTCGTCATGCCATCGCCAGCCGCCGCATGCGGATCGCCCCAATCGAACGGTGAACAGGAACCGGTTCGGCAGGAGGAGCCCGGCCGCCCGAAGCCGTGCTGCATAAAGGGGGAAGGCGTCGCGTGCAAATGCCGCCGCCCGACACCCGCCTACAGTGTTCATCAAGAGGTCGAGTGCTATGTGTGACCCGAAGCTGCCGGCGAGCCGGCGGATCCGGCCTGAAGGACCAGCGTGCTGACCATCCAAAACGATACGGCGAGCGATGCCTATCGCGAGGCCATGAGCCATTTCGCCTCGGCCGTCTGCCTCGTGACGACGGATGGCGCGGCCGGGCGGCGGGGCGTCACGGTTACCGCCGTCTGCTCGGTTTCCGACAACCCGCCGACGCTGCTCGTCTGCCTCAACCATGCCAACGCCGCGAACGCGGTCTTCGAGGAGAACGGCGTCTTTGCGGTGAACGTGCTCGCCGAGCGCAACGAGCGCGTCGCCCGCGCCTTCGCGGGCGAGGGCAAGCTTGAGGTCGCCGAGCGGTTCGCGCGCGGGCGCTGGCGTACGCTGCGGACGGGCGCGCCGGTCCTGGAGGATGCGCTGGTCGCCTTCGACTGCCGGGTCGAGGACAGCCGCGTCGTGGCGACGCACCGCGTCCTGATGGGCCGCGTCGTCGCCGTCAGCGAGCCCGTTGCAGGCTCGAGTCTTCTTTATCGCGCGCGCCGCTACCATTTCCTTTCCGCGCAATAGGTTCCGGCTCTCGGCTTCGACCGCCGGGCAGCCGCCGGGAGTGGATCATGGACGACGTTCTGGAGATCGCCGAGCGCTGGAGCGCCGAAGGGCGCCGCCTCGCGCTGGCCACCGTGATCGAGACCTGGGGCTCGGCGCCCCGGCCGGGCGGCAGCCATCTTCTGGTGGACGGCGATGCGAACTTCGAGGGCTCCGTCTCGGGTGGTTGCGTGGAAGGGGCGGTGATCGCCGAGGCGATGGAGGTGATCGAGAGCGGCATGCCTCGCGTCCTCGAGTTCGGCGTCGCCGACGAGACCGCCTGGCATGTCGGCCTGTCCTGCGGTGGGCGCATCCGCATTCTCGTGGAAAGGCTCGGCTGATGGACCTCGCGCTCCTCCGTGCGCTGAATCTGGAGCGGGCGGCGCGTCGGGCCTGCGCGGTGGTCACGCGACTGCCGGACGGGGCTCAGCGCCTCGTTCGCGAGGCCGATCTGGAGGGCGACGTGCTTTCGGTCGAGATCGTGGCAGCGCTTCGCGCAGGCCGTTCGCGCCTGACGGAGGACGGAGCGCACTTCATCAATGCGTACCTGCCGCCGGCTCGCATCCTGGTGATCGGGGCGGTGCACATCTCGCAGGCCCTGGCGCCGATCGCGCGGCTGAGCGGCTTCGACGTGCGGATCGTCGATCCGCGCAGCGCCTTCGCGACGCCGGAGCGCTTTCCGGACGTGCCGGTGCAAGCGGAATGGCCCGAGGTCGCTTTGCGGGATCGGCCGCTCGACCCCTATACCGCGCTCCTCGCCGTCACCCACGACCCGAAGATCGACGACATGCCGCTCGAAGCCGCCTTGCGTGCGGGCTGCTTCTATGTCGGCGCGCTCGGCAGTCGGAAGACCCATGCGCGCCGCGTCGAGCGCCTGCTGGCGGCGGGGCTGCCGCAACATCGCATCGACACGATCGATGCGCCGATCGGCGCCGACATCGGCGCCGCGACGCCGGCCGAGATCGCGGTCGCGATCATGGCCTCGGTGATCGAAGCCTTTCGCAAACGCCGGATGCATGCCGAGCGTCGGGGCGAGACGCGGGCCGCATGAAGTTCGGGACCTGGCCGCTCGACGAGGCCGAGGGCGCGATCCTCGCCCACGGTGCCCGCCTGCCGGACGGACGCATTCCCAAGGGGACACGGCTCTCGCCGAGCGACATAGAGCGCCTTCGCTCGGCCGGCGAGCGCGAGGTGATCGCCGCCCGGCTCGAGGCGGGCGACGTCGGCGAGGACGAGGCGGCAGGTTTGATCGCCTCGGCGCTGGCGGTTGAGGGGACGGCGTCGCAGGCCCCCACCACGGGTCGGGCCAACCTCTTTTCTCGCCAGGCCGGCCTCTTCCTTCCGTCGCGCGCGGTCGTCGACGCCCTCAACCGCATCGATCCCGGCATCACGCTGGCGACGTTGCCGGACCATGCGCCTGTCGAGGCGGGCCGGATGGTCGCGACCGTCAAGATCATCCCGCTCGCCGTGCCGCGCGCGGCCGTGGATGCGGCGGTCGCTCTCGTGTGGGCATCGCCGGCCTGGCGGCTTGCTCCGTTCCGCACGACGCGGGTCGGCTTGGTGCAGACGGAGCTGCCTTCGGTCAAGGCGAGCGTTCTCGACAAGACGCGCGGCGCGCTGGAAGCCCGTCTGCGACCCAGCGGCTCGCGCCTCACCCGTGAGCATCGCTGCGCTCATGCCGTCGATGCTCTCGCCGAGGCGTTGGCCGATCCTGCACCCGGCGAAACGCTGACCGTCGTCTTCGGGGCCTCCGCCGTGATCGACGCGGATGACGTGGTGCCGAGCGCGGTGCGGCAGGCTGGCGGCACCGTGGAGCATGTCGGCATGCCGGTGGATCCGGGCAACCTCCTCCTGATCGGCCGCATCGGCACGCGCACGGTGATCGGCGCGCCGGGCTGCGCGCGGAGCCCGCGCGAGAACGGTTTCGACTGGGTTCTCAACCGGATCCTCGCGGGCCTTCATGTCGCATCGCAGGATCTGACCGGGATGGGCGTGGGAGGATTACTGATGGAGATCGCCTCCCGTCCCCAACCGCGCGAGGCCCTTGCCGACGCGGGGTCCAGTAGCATCGCGATCGTGCTGCTCGCGGCCGGCCGGTCGAGCCGCATGGGCGGGCCGAACAAGCTGCTCGCGACCATCGACGGCGTGCCGCTCGTGCGCCGCTCGGCCGAGACGGCCCTCGCCGCCGGAGCAGGGCGTGTCCTGGTCGTGGTGGGACATATGGAGGCGGAGATATCGCGCGCGCTCGAGGGGCTTCCGGTCGAGATCGTGCGCAATGCGCGCTACGCCGAAGGGCTGTCGACGTCGCTGCAGGCTGGCTTCGAGGCAGCGTTCGGCGTGCCGGGTGTGATGGTGATGCTGGCGGACCAGCCACTTCTCACGCCAGGGCATCTTGACCGCATGATCCGTCAGTTCCGGCCGACGGGCGAAGGCTCGATCGTGCTGGCCTCCGATGCCGGGCAACGGGCCAACCCGGTGATCTTCTCCCAGCTCTACCGCGACGAGATCCGTCGCCTCACGGGGGATGTCGGCGCCCGCGCGGTGGTCCAGGCCCACCGTTCCGCCGTGGTAGAGGTCGATCTGGGAGCCGCCGCCTCCTTCGACGTCGACACGCCCGAACTGATGGCACGCGCCGGCGGAGTTCTTTCAGCCGGTTCGCAAACCGGTTGATCGCCTGCCCTCAAGCCGTTGCGGTGGAACGCTCTTTCTTCGCCGCGGCCCGGCAGCGGTCGGAGCAGTAGATCACGCTGTCCCAGTTGCGTGCCCAAGCCTTGCGCCATGTCATCGGACGACCGCAATGGGCGCAGGTCTTGGTGGGCAGGTCGCCCTTGCGGCGCATCTTCGCCATCTCGGCTCCTCGTCGTCTCATCGCGCCAATGCGCCGTGACCCACGCGGTTCCCGGCCGCGCCCCGAGGACGCACTTGAAGGTAGCTGGACCCGCGACATCTGGCCCGGCGAGACAGGCAGGGAGAGGGCGCACGTGGGGCGTTACATCGTGATCGGAGCGCATGGCGGCATCGGCGAGGCGACCGCACGGCGGCTCTCGGCGGCGGGGCACGAACTCGTGCTCGTCGGGCGCGACAGTGGCCAGCTCGAGACGCTCGCCGCCGAGCTCGGCCGGGCCGAGGTCGCAACCGGCGATAGCGAGGATGCCGATCCCTATGCGGACTTGGGTGTAAAAGCCGGCGATGCGATCGACGGGCTGGTCTATGCCGCCGGCACGATCACCCTGAAGCCCTTCCCGAAGGTGACCGTCAACGACGCGTTGCGCGATTTCCGCGTCAACGCGCTGGGGGCGATGCTTGCCGTGCAGCGCTGCCTGCCCGCGCTGCAGGCCTGCGAACGGGGCGCGAGCGTCGTCCTGTACTCGACCGTCGCGGTCGCGCAGGGCTTCCCCGCCCACGCTTCGATCGCCATGGCCAAGGGCGCGGTTCAGTCGCTCGCGCTGTCGCTGGCGGCCGAACTCGCGCCCAAGATCCGCGTCAATGCGATTGCGCCCTCGCTGACGCTTTCGCCGCTCGGGCGAAGCGTTGCGGGCAACGAACGCATCGGGGAGGCGCTCGCCAAGCTGCATCCCATTCCGCGGCTCGGCGAGCCCGACGAGATCGCCGCGCTGACCGCCTTCCTGCTCTCGCCCGAGGCCGGCTGGATCACGGGGCAGGTCTTCGGCGTCGATGGCGGTCGTTCGACGCTGCGCACCGCGCGAAGCTGACATCATGGCCGGCACGCTGCGCTTCGTCCTCGGCGACCAGCTGAGCCGCACGGTTTCCTCGCTGCGCGACCTCGCCGAGGGCGACGTGGTGCTGATCGTCGAGGTCGGCGACGAGGCCACCTATGTGCGCCATCACCAGCGCAAGATCGCCTTCCTCTTCTCGGCCATGCGCCACTTCGCGGCCGACCTTCGCGCCGAGGGCATCAGCGTCGACTACGTCACGCTCGACGATCCGGCGAACACGGCGAGCTTTACGGGCGAGCTCGCCCGCGCGCTGGAGCGCCATCCCCATCTCGACCGCGTCGTCGTGACCGAGCCGGGCGAATGGCGCGTGCTCCAGATGATGGAGGATTGGGAAAGCTTCGTCGGCCGTACCGTCGAGGTTCGGCCGGACGACCGCTTCCTGTGCGCCCATGGCGAGTTCGCAGCCTATGCCGGCGAGGCCAAGTCGCTGCGCATGGAGGACTTCTATCGCGGCATGCGGCGCCGGACCGGTTTCCTGATGGGGGGCGACAAGCCGGTCGGCGGGCGCTGGAACCTCGACAGCGAGAACCGCGAACCGATCCCGAGGCGCGTGCAGGCGCCCGAGCGCCCGCGTTTCGAGGCGGACGAGACGACCCGGGACGTGCTCGGCCTCGTGTCCGGTCGCTTCGGAAACCATTTCGGCTCGCTGGAGAACTTTGACTACCCAGTGACGCGCGCCGACGCGTTGCGCTATCTCGATTGGTTCGCCGATGTCGCGCTGCCGAACTTCGGGACCTACCAGGACGCGATGCGCCAGGGCGAGCCGCTCCTGTTCCATTCGCACCTCTCAGCCCTCATCAACTGCGGTCTGCTTCTGCCGCGCGAGTGCTGCGAGCGGGCCGTTGCGGCGTTCGAGGCGGACGCGGCGCCGCTCAACGCCGCGGAGGGCTTCGTGCGCCAGATCATCGGCTGGCGCGAGTTCGTGCGAGGCGTCTACTGGCGCGAGATGCCGGACTATGCCGACCGCAACGCGCTGAAGGCGGAGCGACCGCTGCCGGACTTCTTCTGGACCGGCGACACCGAAATGAACTGTCTCGCGCAGTCGATCCGCGAGACGGCCGCCAGCGCCTATGCCCATCATATCCAGCGGTTGATGGTGCTCGGCAACTTCTGCCTCCTGGCCGGGATCGAGCCACGCGAGGTGCAGGAGTGGTATCTCGTCGTGTTCCACGACGCCTACGAATGGGTCGAGATGCCCAATGTCGTCGGCATGATCCTTCATGCGGACGGCGGGCTCTTCGCGACCAAGCCCTATGCGGCCTCCGGCAACTACATCAACCGCATGTCGGACTATTGCGGTCACTGCCGGTTCGACGTGAAGCAGCGGACGGGCGAGGACGCCTGTCCCTTCAACTACCTCTACTGGGACTTCGTGGCGCGACACCGCGAGCGTCTCGCGCGCAACCACCGCACTTCGCGCTCCGTGTCCTCGCTCGATCGCCTCGACTCCGAACGCCTCGCCATGATGCGAAACGACGCCCGGCGCTTTCTCGACTCGTTGCCGTCCGCTGCCTCCTATTGAGCATGCCTAACCTCGCAGCAATGCGGAGATCGGCGTTAAGCTTTGGTTCATCATGCAGGCGCACGCTGATCTGCGCAGGCGGGAAGATGGCCCGCCGGACGAAGCACAAGGAGCCGACATGCCCTCTGCTCGCGTTTCCGATCCAGCCTTCCTCGAACGGCTCCGCGGCGCCGGCCTAACGACCGCCGAGATCCTCTACCGCATGCCGGACCATCCGGCTCTGCTGCAGACCTTCTCCTGGCAGTTCGAGGACATCGCGCCGAGCTATCCGCGCCTGCGCCGGTTCCTCGACCACTGGGAGCGCGAGGTGGAGGCCAAGATTCACTCCGTGCGGGTCATGCACTCGCGGCTGCTCGCGCCGCAGGAGATCCGCTGCCTTGCCGACATCGGCTACCTCAACTGAGGAGGCCGAGACCCCGGAAGCTCGCCTGGCTGTTGCGGCCGATGATGATGTGGTCGTGGACGCTGATCGACAGCGTCTTGGCGGCCGAAACGATCTGGCGGGTCAACTCGATGTCGGCACCCGACGGCGTCGGGTCGCCGGAGGGGTGGTTGTGGACTAGGATCACCGCGGTCGCCGAAAGCTCGAGCGCGCGGCGCACGACCTCGCGTGGATAGGCGGGGGTATGGTCGACCGTACCCATGCCCTGCACCTCGTCGGCGATCAGCGCATTTCGCTTGTCGAGAAACAGGATGCGGAACTGCTCGCGCGTCTCGAAGGCCATGGCGGCATGGCAATAGTCGACCACCGCGCTCCAGGAGGACAGCACCTCGCGCTGGCGCAGGCCCGAACGCATGACGCGCTGGTTGAGCGCGGCCAGGATCTGGAGATCGACGATCGCCGAACGGCCCATGCCCTCGACCTCCGCCAGAAGGCGCGGCGGCGCGTTCACGACGTCGGCCAGCGTCCCGAAGCGGCGCAGGAGTTCCTTGGCGAGCGGCTTCACGTCGCGCCTGGGGATGGAGCGGAACAGGACCAGTTCCAGCATCTCGTAGTCGGCGAGCGCATCGGAGCCGGCCTCTAGGAACCGCGCGCGCAGGCGATCGCGGTGCCCGTCGTGATGCTTGGATGGGGCAAGAACGGCGGGGGCCTCCGACATGTCGAAGTCGAAGGCCTTTTCCCCGACGCCGCGCGCCTTGCCGCTCATGCGGTCTGCGAGCGCCAGGGAGCCCATGTCGAGGATGGGAAGCCCGGCATGTCCAGACCGCCCGGCGAGTAGGTGAAGACCTCGCAGCCCGTCTCCGTTACACCCACCGTATGCTCGTACTGCGCGGAGAGCGAACGGTCGCGGGTGACGGCGGTCCATCCGTCGTTCAGGACCTTCACGTGGGGGCGGCCCGTGTTGATCATGGGCTCGATCGTGAAGATCATGCCGGGCCGCATCTCGACGCCTTCGCCGCGCCGGCCGCAGTGCAGGATGTTCGGCGCGTCGTGGAACAGGCGGCCGACGCCGTGGCCGCAGAAGTCGCGCACCACCGAGCAGCGCTCGCCTTCCGCGTACTCCTGGATCGCGGCGCCGATGTCGCCGACATGGCCGCCGGGCTTCACCGCCTCGATTCCCAGGAGGAGGGAGCGGTAGGTGATCTCGCACAGGCGCTCGGCGACGCGCTTCACCTTGCCGACCGGGTACATGCGGGAGGAGTCGCCATAATAGCCGTCGACGATCAGCGTCACGTCGATATTGGCGATGTCGCCCTCGCGCAGGGGCTTGTCGTTCGGAATGCCGTGGCAGACGACGTGGTTGATCGAGATGCAGGTGCTCTTCGTGTAGCCGCGATAGTTGAGCGTGGCGGGCAGGGCGCCCGAATCCATGGCGAACTCGAAGACGCGATCGTCGATCGCCTGCGTCGTCACGCCCGGCTTCACGAGATCGGCCAGCTCGTCGAGGCAGCGGGCCGTCAGCTGGCAGGCGCGCCGCATGCCCTCGAAGGCCTCGGCGTCGTAGAGGCGAATCGAGCCCGTGTTCCGGGTCGGGTTGGCTTCGGCTTCGAGATAGACGGTCATCGGGCGGGATTCATCTTGTACGGGAAGGTGTTGGGCATCGATGTCGCATCGCCGGCCTTCGGCTTCAACCCCGAAGGCGCGTGCGGGGCGAGAGCCGGCGGTTCAGCCGCGCACATAGGAGCCCGGCGCATCCTCGATGGGGGCGAGCCTTCCGCCGCCCGGCTCGCGCGCGGACACGCGCTCCTCGCCCGACTGTTCGCGCAGCCAGGCTTCCCAATCCGGCCACCAGGAGCCCTTGGTCTCGGCGGCCTCCTGCCACCAGGCATCGAAGCTCAGGCCGTCGCGCGGCTGCGGTCCGGTCCAGAACTGGTACTTGCCGCGCGCGGGTGGGTTCACGACACCGGCGATGTGACCCGAGCCCGTCACCACGAAGCGAACGGGTCCGCCGAACGAGCCGCTGCCCTCGTAGACGCTGAGGGCTGGCGCGATGTGGTCCTCGCGCGTGGCGAGGTTGTAGATCGGAATGTCCACGGTCGAGAGGTCGATGTCGACGTCGCCGAGCCGCATCCGGCCGCGCGACAGACGATTCTCGAGGTAGCAGTTGCGCAGGTAGAAGAGGTGGTTGGCCTTGGCCATGCGTGTGGCGTCGGCGTTCCAGAAGAGAAGGTCGAACGGCAGGGGCTCGCGGCCCTTGAGGTAGTTGTTGACGAAGTAGGGCCAGATCAGTTCGCCCGAGCGCAGGAGGTTGAAGGCCGTCGCCATCTTCGTGCCGTCGAGATAGCCTCGGCTCATCGCCTTCTCGATCTCGGCGAGCTGCTCCTCGTCCACGAAGACCTTCAGGTCGCCCGCGTGGCGGAAGTCGACCTGCGTCGTCAGAAGCGTCGCGGAGCGGATCCGTCCGTCGCCCTTGGCCTTGAGATAGGCGAGGCCGGCGGCCAGCAGCGTGCCTCCGACACAGTAGCCCACCGCATCGACCTCGCTCTCGCCGGTCGCCTCGCGCACCGTGTCGAGGCCGAAGACGAGGCCTTCCTCGACGTAGGCCTGCCAGTCCTTGGCGGCATGCCGCTCGTCGGGATTGACCCATGATACGACGAACACCGTGCGGCCCTGCTCCACCAGCCAGCGGATCAGGCTCTTCTCGGGCGTCAGGTCGAGGATGTAGAACTTGTTGATCCAAGGGGGCGAAATCAGGATCGGCCGGCGGTACACGGTCTCGGTGGACGGCGCATACTGGACGATCTGGCAAAGATCGTTCTGCGCGACGACCTTGCCGGGCGTGGTGGCGAGGTTGTCGCCGACGCGAAAGCGGCTGGCATCGGACTGGCGCAGCTTCAGCGTGCCGGCGCCCTTGGCGAGGTCCTCGGCGAGCATCTTCATGCCGCGCGCGAGATTGGCCCCATTCTCGGCCACGGTCTCGCGGAAGAGTTCGGGGTTCGTCAGAACGAAGTTGGACGGGCTGATCGCGTTGGTGATCTGCCGGACGTAGAAGACCGCCTTCTGGCGCGTGTGCGGATCGAGCCCCTCTGCCCGGTCCACCAGCCCCTGCGCCCACTGCGTGATGAGCGTGTAGGCCTCGCGCAGGAAGTTGAAGAAGAGGTTGCGCCGCCATTCCTCGTCGGCGAAGCGCTTGTCGGCGGGTGCCGGGACGGTCGCGACGGGCGGCGGCGGCTCGGCCGAGACGGTCTGGAGCGAGCGCATCCAGATGTTGAAGAAGCCCGCCATCAGCCCGGTTTGCGCTTCCAGCGCGCGGACGGGGTCGTTCAGCCAGTATTCGGCCACGCGCGACAGCGTCGAGACGACGTCGCCGTAGCTGACCGGGCCGTCCACCGCCTCGCCGCGCTCGCGCGGCTCCACCCAGGCCGAGGCGGCCTTGCCGAGATGCTCCAGCATGTGCGCCATGTTGCGCGCGAAGGCCTCCGGATCCCGCACCGCGTAGGGGGCGAAGTCGGGCGCATCGTCGCGGCTGGGCCGGGTCGCGGACTCGGACATGGCGTGACCTCCTCAAGCCCCTCTAGAAAGCACGAAACCGCTTCGAGTTCAGCTGCCGCCCATGACGCGCCGCGTAGTTTCGTCGCCGCACCGCAGCATCGCCGATGCCATTCCAAAGCGCCGCCGCATCGGCTAAGACAGCGGCCTGCGGACCTGCCCGGTCCGCCCGGCGGCGAGGGAATGGTCTGGACATGGGAATGAGGCTTGCGGCAGTCCTGGCCATGGTTGCGGCATCCGGTGCCGCACTCGCCGGCTGCCAGTCCTTCGTTCCTCAGGCCTTCCTGCCCCAGGACGACACACCGGTCATCCCGGCGCGCCTGGCGGCGGCTCCCCCCGTCACCTCGTCGGGCCAGCAGCGCGACAAGAACGGCTTCCCGCTGATCGGCGCCTATCCGAAGGCCGCGACGACGCAGGTCTCCGACGAAACGGTCGCCCAGACGCGCGAGCGCTACGCCCGCACGGGCCGGCGCGGCGCGGGATCGACGGCGCCCCAGTATCGGCGCACGGTCGCCGAGATGCAGGCGCTCGCCGCGTCCCAGGCCCAGGCCGCCGCGGATCTGCCGGCGGCAGCCGCGCCGGCCGAGGCCGGCAGCCGGGCGCAGTAGAGCGCCGCCGGCGCCCGAGCGGGCGCCGATGCACCCGGCCCAAGCGGACGCTCGCGATCCAACGCCTGCCCTGGCGCCGCCCATGCGCGCCGATCCGTATCGCCGAATAAAGGCCCCGCAGCCATGACCGAAGAGTTCCACAAGGTCCGCCGTCTTCCTCCCTATGTCTTCGAGGAGGTCAACAAGAAGAAGGCGGCCGCCCGTGCCCGGGGCGTCGACATCATCGACCTCGGCATGGGCAATCCCGACCTGCCGACGCCGAAGTTCGTGGTGGACAAGCTCTGCGAGGCGATCCGCGATCCGCGCACGCACCGCTACTCGGCCTCCAAGGGCATCGCCGGCCTTCGCCGCGCCCAGGCCGCCTACTACGAGCGCCGTTTCAACGTGAAGCTCAATCCCGACACGCAGGTCGTGGCGACGCTGGGGTCCAAGGAAGGCTTCGCCAACATGGCGCAGGCCATCACTGCGCCCGGCGACGTGGTGCTCTGCCCGAACCCGACCTATCCGATCCACGCCTTCGGCTTCCTGATGACGGGCGGCACGATCCGGTCGATTCCGGCCAAGCCCGACGAGGACTTCCTCCGGGCAATCGATCGCGCCGTGCGCCACTCGATCCCCAAGCCCATCGCCATCATCCTGAACTACCCGTCCAACCCGACGGCCTACGAGGCGGACCTCGACTTCTACAAGGAGGTCGTCGCCTTCGCGAAGCAGAACGAGATCATCATCCTTTCGGACCTTGCCTACTCCGAGATCTTCTTCGACGGCGCGCCGCCCCCGTCCGTTCTGGAGGTGCCGGGTGCGATGGACGTGGCGGTGGAGTTCACTTCCATGTCCAAGACCTTCTCCATGCCGGGTTGGCGCGTCGGCTTCGCGGTGGGCAACGAGCGCCTGATCGCGGCGCTGGCGCGCGTGAAGAGCTATCTCGACTACGGCGCCTTCACGCCGATCCAGGTGGCGGCGACCGCGGCGCTGAACGCGGGCGACGCCGCGATCGAGGAGGTCCGCGCGGTCTACCGCCATCGCCGCGACGTGCTGGTGGAGAGCTTCGGCCGCGCCCATTTCGACGTGCCGCCGCCGTCTTCCACCATGTTCGCCTGGGCGCCGATCCCCGAGCGCTTCCGTTATATGGGCTCGCTCGAGTTCTCCAAGCTCCTGATCGAGAAGGCCGACGTCGCCGTCGCGCCCGGCATCGGCTTCGGTGAGTACGGTGACGACTACGTGCGCATCGCCCTGGTCGAGAACGAGCACCGCATCCGGCAGGCGGCGCGCAACATCCGCCGCTTCCTTGCATCGGGCAACGAACCCGTTCAAAAGGCGGCGGCAGTGGCGCAGTAGCGGTCATCTTCCTGCCGGGGATGCCGGATGGCTCCGCTGTCCCCGGTCCGCACGCAAAGCACAAGGTTTTCCATGGAACGCCCGATGAGGCTCGGCATCGCCGGGCTCGGAACGGTGGGCGCCTCGCTCGCCCGTCTCCTCGCCGACAAACGGGACGTCTATGGCATGCGGGCTGGCCGCTCGCTGGAAGTCGCGGCCGTCTCGGCGCGCGACCGCACGCGCGACCGGGGCGTCGACCTTTCTGCTGCCGCCTGGTTCGACGATCCGGTGGCGCTCGCACGCGACGCCGAGATCGACCTCTTCGTGGAGCTCGTCGGCGGCTCGGACGGTGCGGCCTTCGAGAGCGTGAAGGCCGCGCTGAATCGCGGCCTGCCGGTGGTGACCGCCAATAAGGCGCTGCTTGCCCACCATGGCCTGCAGCTTGCCCGGCTCGCGCAGAAGCGCGGCGCCCCGATCTTCTTCGAGGCGGCGGCCGCCGGCGGCATCCCGATCATCAAGACGATGCGCGAGGCGCTGCGCGGCAATACGGTCGAGCGCGTCTACGGCATCCTCAACGGCACCTGCAACTACATGCTGACGCGCATGGAGCGCGAGGGCATCGCCTTCGACGCCTGCCTCGCCGATGCCCAGCGCCTCGGCTATGCGGAGGCCGACCCGACCTTCGACATCGGCGGCTTCGACGCCGCGCACAAGCTCGCCCTTCTGACCTCGCTCGCCTTCGGCTGCGAGATCGATCTCGACGCGATCTTCATCGAGGGCATCTCGACGGTCACCAACGCCGACATCGAGGCCGCCGCCGAGCTCGGATATCGCATCAAGCTCCTGGCGGTCGCCCAGCGTACCGAGTCCGGCATCGAGCAGCGCGTCCATCCGACGATGATCCCCGCGCACTCGGCGCTGGCGCAGGTCGACGGCGTGACCAACGCGGTGGCGGTCGATACCGATCTTCTCGGCTCGGTGCTCCTGGTGGGCCCGGGCGCCGGCGGCAACGCCACGGCCTCGGCCGTCCTGTCGGACATCATCGACGCCGCGCAGGGCGTTCGCCTGCCGGCCTTCGGCCTGGAGCCCGCCAAGCTCGCGCCCTATCGCCGGGCTCGCATGCGCGCGCATGAAGGCGGCTACTACATCCGGCTATCCGTGCTCGACCGCGTGGGCGCCTTCGCCTCCATCGCGCGGCGCATGGCCGAGAACGACATCTCCCTGGAGTCGATCGTCCAGCGCAAGCCGGAGAGCGGCAAGGCGGCCGAGACCGTGCCCGTGATCCTCATCACGCACGAGACCACCGAGGCCGCCGTCCGCCGCGCGCTCGACGCCGTTTCGCGCGACGGGCACCTCAGCGGCGAGCCGCGCATGATCCGCATCGAGGCGCTCGACTAGAAGCGCCCGGCAGGACACCCGGGGGAACGGAATGATCACAGAGATCGAGGAGATCGACGAGGCGACGTCGCTGGAGCGGGTCCTGTCGATCGAGATCGCGCGGGTGACGGAACGCGCCGCCGTCGCCGCCGCGACGTTTCGCGGGCGGGGCGACGAGCGCGCCGCGGACGGGGCCGCGATCGCCGCGATGCGCGACGAGCTCGGAACGCTCGCGGTCAGCGGCACGGTCGTGATCGGGGAGGGCGAGGCCGGCGACGTCCCCGCGCTCTATCTCGGCGAAACGCTCGGCACCGGCGGCCCGAGGGTCGACGTGGCGCTGGACCCGCTCGAGGGCACGACGATCTGCGCCAAGAATCTGCCCAACGCCATCTCGGTGGTGGCCGTGGCGACGCGCGGCGCGCTTCTGACGACACCCGACGTCTATATGGACAAGATCGCCGTCGGCCCGGGCTATCCCGCCGGGATCGTCGGGCTCGACCGGTCGCCACGCGACAACATCGAGGCGCTGGCGCGAGCCAAGGGCGTTCGCGTCCACGAGATCACGGCCTGCATCCTCGATCGCCCGCGTCATGCTCGGCTGATCGAGGAGGTCCGGCAGGCGGGCGCGGCGATACGCCTGATCGGCGACGGCGACGTCGCTGGCGTCATCCATACGACCGACCCGACCGTCACCGGCATCGACATCTATCTCGGCATCGGCGGCGCGCCCGAGGGTGTGCTGGCGGCAGCCGCCCTTCGCTGTCGCGGCGGCCAGATCGAGGGACGGCTCCAGCTCAACACGATGGACAAGCGCATCCGGGCCGAAAAGCTCGGCCTCACCGATCCCGACCGGCTCTTCCGGCTCGACGATATGGTGATGGGCGACGTCATCTTCGCGGCGACCGGCGTGACCGGCGGCAGCTTCCTGGAGGGCGTGCGCTTCCATGCCGACCGGATCGAGACCCATACGGTCGTGATGCGCTCGCGCACGCGTACCGTGCGCGACATCCGCGCCCGTCACTACGACCGCGAGAAGTTCGGCCTCTGAGCCGGCGACACGCATGACCGAGACCGCGCGAACCTTCCTGGGCGTCGAGCGCTCCGCGAACGGTCGGCGCTGGGTCCATGCGCTGGATCCCCGCCAGGAGGCCGCCGCCGCTCGGATCGCCCAGATCTCGGCGTTGCCGGATCTCGTCGCGCGCGTTCTGGCCGGGCGCAACGTTCCGGCCGACGAGATCGAGCGCTTCATGCAGCCGACCCTGCGCGATTTGATGCCCGACCCATCAAAGCTGCGCGACATGGACGCGGCCGCATCGCGCCTCGCGGACGCGGTGGAGCGCGGCGAGCGTGTCGCGATCTTCGGCGACTACGACGTGGACGGGGCGGCCTCCTCGGCGCTCCTTTTTCGCTACCTGCGCGAGCTGGGCGTCGAGAGCCGCATCCGAATCCCCGATCGTCTGACGGAAGGCTACGGTCCGAGCGTCCGGGCGATGAACGAGCTCGCCGACGACGGCGCGACGCTGATCGTCACGGTGGATTGCGGCTCCGCGGGCTTCGAGGCGCTGGCGGCCGCGAAGGCACGGGGCGTCGACGTAGTCGTCCTCGACCATCACCAGACCGGTGCGGAGCTTCCCGAGGCGGTGGCGCTCGTCAATCCGAACCGGCAGGACGACCTGTCGGGGCAGGGGGCGCTATGCGCGGCGGGCGTCGTGTTTCTCGCGCTCGTCGCCGTCTCGCGCGAGTTGCGCCGGCGCGGTCGCAGCGACCTTCCCGACATTCGCCACGACCTCGACCTGGCAGCTCTGGCGACCGTCTGCGACGTGGTTCCGCTCACGGGCTTCAACCGGGCACTCGTGGTGCGCGGGCTGGAGCGCATGCGCCTGCAGCTCAATCCTGGCCTGCGGGCTCTGGCCGAGATCGCACGCCTGTCCGGGCGGCTTGAGGCGTTTCACCTCGGCTATATTCTCGGACCTCGCATCAATGCGGGCGGGCGCATTGGCGCCGCCCATCTCGGCAGCCGCCTTCTCACGACCGACGACGCCAACGACGCGCGCGAGATCGCCGAGGAGCTTCACCTTCTGAACGCCGAGCGACAGGCGATGGAGCGCGAGATGCTGCTTGAGGCCGAGCGAGAGGTCGTGGAGGAGATGGGCGAGGGGGCCGGCCCCGCGGTTCTCGTGGCGGGACGCCCGACGTGGCACCCCGGCATCGTCGGCCTCATCGCCGCGCGCCTGAAGGAACGCTTCAACCGCCCGGCCTTTGCGATCGCCTTCGATGCCGGCGGACGCGGCACGGCGTCGGGCCGCTCGATCGAAGGGTTCGATATCGGCGCCTTCGTGCGCGATGCGGTCGCGAGCGGCATCGCGGTCAAGGGCGGCGGCCACCGCATGGCGGCCGGCCTGACCATCGAGCGTTCCCGGCTGGGAGACTTTCGCGAGCTCGCCGAAACCCGCGCCCGGGCCAAGGTCGACGCCCTGGTCGCGGCCGACACGCTTCGGATCGACGGCGCGGTCAGCGCCTCGGCGTTGAAGCCGCAGATGATCCATGCGCTGGAGCAGGCTGGGCCTTATGGCGCGGGCCATCCCGCCCCGATCTTCGCGCTGCCGCGCCATCGCCTGACATCGCTCGTGCCGATCCGGGGCGGACACATGCGGCTCACGCTGCGCGCCGCCGACGGCGCGACCGCCAGCGCGATCGCCTTCCGCGCGGAAGGGTCACCGGTCGGAGACATGCTGGAACGCCATCGCGACGAACTCCTGCACGTCGCCGGCCATCTCGATCTCGATCGCTACGGCGGACGCGAAAGCGTCTCGCTCCGCGTCTCGGACGTCGCCATCCCGCCACGTTAGAATGCGTCCGGTGGTCTTCAAGTGATCGAGAGGCGATCGCGACTTGCCGGCACGAGACGCCGCCCCGGAGCGTATCCGCATGGGATGACCGACACCGCGTAGCGCAAAGCGCCGGATGATTCAGTGATCTGAACTGGGAAAGTAGATGGTACGCCCAAGGGGAATCGAACCCCTCTCTCCACCGTGAAAGGGTGGCGTCCTAACCGATAGACGATGGGCGCGGACGAGGGCTCTATACGGGCAAAACCGCCCGGCGCGCAACCCGCAACCGCCCTTTCCGGGCGATTTTCGTCAGCCTTCCCGCCGCTGGCGGCAGGCCCAGTTCCAGTCGCGCGTCGGGCCGACGTCGATATGGATCGCGGCCGTGTGGCAGTAGGTGCCGACGCCGCCGCGGCCGGGCAGGGAGCGCACGAAGGCGGCGACGGTCACGCCGTTCACGCCGGGCACGTGCAGGTCGGCCGCCTTGCAGGCCATGTGCATCGAGGCCTTGGCCCCGTTGACGCGCCGGTTATGCGAGGGCGAGCGGTAGCCGGAGGTGATCACGACCTTCTGCTTGAAGCGCTGCTCGATCTGCGAGATCAGCGCGAGAAGGTCGGACTGGAAACAGTTGGTGACGATGTCCTCGCGCTGGATCAGGAGGCCGGACGGCGCAAGGCGCGCGATGCCGGAGAGCGAGGCGATCTGGTAGGAGCCGCCGATGTCGTCGAGAAGATCCGAATCGGCCGAGGCGCGCTGACCGATCTCGAAGAGCGACTTCGGGTCGACGCCGGGCAGGTTGTTGTCGCCCGGCTTCTTGTCGATTCCGTCGGTCTGGATGACCACGACCCGCCGGCTCTTCTGCGCGTCCGTGTTCCTGATCGGCGTGCGGGCCGTCGATTCGTTGTAGAGCGAGGCGTAGAGCGAGCGGTCCGCCTGCCGGCCGGACGCGTCCCGCTCCGCGTATGCCGCGACCGCCGGGTTGGAAGTTCGCTGAAGGAGGCTGGTCGGCGCGATGCCGCCTTCATGGCCTTCCGCGAGCGCAGCGACCTCGGCACGCGACTTGTCGGACCTTGCTGCTTCGCCGCCCGCTGCGATCCGTTCGGCAATGGTCGACTGCGCCGCGGCCGCAACGCGGGCCCCCTTGTCGGCCTGCTCGCTCGTCGTCGGCGAACGGTCCGCCGGCTTCGCGGCCTCGGGGTCGCCCTCGGGCTTGCCGGGTTTCGAGGCGTCGGCATCGATCAGCGCCGCCACCTGGTCGCCCTTGGCCGCCGATGGGCCGGGGGCGTTCTGTGGTGAGAAGCCGAAGCTTGCGCTTTCGTCGACCGCGGAAACGCACCCCCCGAAGAGGATGCAGGACGATACCGCCAGGACCGACGTCAGAAGACGTCGGCTCGATACGGCGCGGGAAGTCGCGTTGGCATCAGACAATCGGAAGTCCACCCCCTCGACGCGCCGTCGCTGACAGCGAACGACGCATGTCGGCCGGCATCGCCCCCGAGCGGAAGGCGTATCCCCGACCAGCGATTCACAGGAGGCGGTTCCCCATCCGCCCTTCGCCTAGAAGCGTTCCCGCAAATATGACGCTCAGTTCATTTGTATGGCCCAAATAAGGCCGACTTGTCACGCCTCACCAGGTTCCGGTGTTGGGCATCGAGCTCCAGGGCTCGGCCGGCGCCTTGGCCTCACCCTTCTGGAGGATCTCGATCGAGATGTTGTCGGGCGACTTCACGAAGGCCATGCGGCCGTCGCGCGGCGGGCGGTTGATCGTGACGCCGCCGTCCATGAGCTTCTGGCAGAAGGCGTAGATGTCGTCGACCTCGTAGGCGAGATGCCCGAAGTTGCGGCCCGTACCGTATTCCTCCGGATCCCAGTTGTAGGTCAGCTCCAGGAGCGGCGCGCTGCGGCTGCGGCCGGCCTCCACGTCGTCCGATGCCGCAAGGAAGATCAGCGTGAAGCGGCCCGCCTCGCTTTCGCTCCGGCGCACTTCGGTCATGCCCATCTTGTTGCAGTAGAAGTCGAGCGCGCGCTCGACATCGGCGACGCGGACCATGGTGTGAAGGTAGCGCATGGGACCTTGGACACTCCTTGCTATGGGCTGCGGCCAAGCTAGGGCCGTGGCGGCGCATGCCAAGGCTGGGACGTCCGGCGGCACGCTTTGCGTCTCTTGCCCGACCTGGATGGTGCCGGACTGGAGCTTGGCACCATCTTCGCCGCAGGAAAAAGCGTGAACGAGGATTCACAAACTCACCGATCATTCTATTCTGCAAGCTATGGTGAAGAACGGCGGCGGGGCGGTGATGACAGCGCGATCCGGTTTGTGCCGGCAACCGCTGGAGATCGCGGGGCCGGTTCGGTCTCTTCCCCCGATATCCTCGGAGAGGAGGTTTCGGCGATGAGCGAGCGCGACCTGGCTGAGCTGCCCGAGGTGCGCGAGAGCGCCGAGGTGCCGGTGGACCTTCGGGTCGTCTCCGGCAGCATCAAGTGGTTCGACGTCGCCAAGGGGTTCGGGTTCATCGTGCCCGACGACGAGGAGGGCGACATCCTGCTGCACGTCACCTGCCTGCGGCGCGGCGGCTTCTCGACGGTTCTGGAGGGCGCGCGCATCGTGTGCGAGGTCCAGCGGGGCGAGCGCGGCCTGCAGGCGTTTCGCGTGCTCTCGATGGACCAGTCGACCGCGGTCCACCCCGCGCAGAACGGCCCCGCCCGAACCCATACGCAGATCGTGCCCACGAGCGAACTCGAGCCGGCCGTGGTGAAGTGGTTCAATCGAACCAAGGGATACGGTTTTCTATCGCGCGGCGAGGGAACCGAGGATATCTTCGTCCACATGGAGACCCTGCGCCGCTACGGGATGACCGAGCTGCGGCCGGGCCAGAGCGTGCTCGTGCGCTTCGGGAACGGTTCCAAGGGCCTGATGGCCGCCGAGGTGCATCCCGCAGCCGGCGCCGTGGGAGCGACGACGCACTGATGCTGGCATCTCTCAAGCAGAACAAGGCCGTTCTGTTCATCATCGCCGTCCTCGTTGTGACGGCCTATTTCGTCTTCACCTCCGGGTCGCAGGGAGCGACCGCGACGCTGACCACGGCGACCGGCGAGCACGCGATCGAGGTCGAGATCGCCGATACCGACGCCTCGCGCGAGACCGGCCTCATGAACCGCAGCTCGATGCCCGCCAATCACGGCATGCTGTTCGACTTCAAGCAGACCCGTCCGGTCGCGATGTGGATGAAGAACACGATCATTCCCCTCGACATGCTGTTTCTCGACGAGCGTGGCCGTATCGTGAACATCGCGACCAACGCCAAGCCCTATTCGCTCGACGTCATCCCGTCCTCCGGCCCGGTGCGCTACGTGCTCGAGCTGAACGGGGGAGCGGCGGCGCGCTACGGCGCGAAGGCCGGGGATCGTCTGCGCCATTCGGTCATCCCCTGAAGGCGGTAAAGCGACCTGCCGGTCGCGTCGGATCCCGGGAGAACGGGGTGAGCGCTAGGCGTGGCCCTTGACTATCGGTCCGGCGCGCGGCACTTCCACCCCATCCCGGTTCTTGCCGGGGACGGAGCGTAGCGCAGTCTGGTAGCGCATCTGGTTTGGGACCAGAGGGTCGCAGGTTCGAATCCTGCCGCTCCGACCAGTTCCAGCCTGTCGGAGAAGGCTCCCCATGGTCGCTCGCATCTTTCGTCCCGCCCGCACCGCGATGCAATCGGGCAAGGGCAAGACCAAGGAGTGGCTGTTCCTCTACGAGCCGTCCGAGCCCAAGTCGATCGATCCGCTGATGGGCTATATCTCGTCGGGCGACACGCGGGCGCAGGTGCGCCTCTCCTTCGAGACCAAGGAGCAGGCGATCGAATACGCGACGCGCAACAATATCGAGTACCGCGTCGAGGAGGAGCATGTGGCGGTGCGCCCCCGCGTCTCCTATTCCGACAACTTCCGCTACGACCGCCAGCAACCCTGGACGCACTGACCCCTCCGGCCCCGTAGCTCAGAGGATAGAGCACCGGCCTTCTAAGCCGATGGTCGCAGGTTCGAATCCTGCCGGGGTCGCCAATCGAATCAATGACTTAGGTCGAAATGGACAGATCAACATGTCGCAGGCATGTTGCAGCTGTTACCCTTGAGTTGCGGGGGGTGACCGCTACCCTCGGCTGGTCCGCGCAACATGGCGTGCGACATGAATTGGGTCCCGACTAGCGATGGCTGACTACCGAAAGGCGCCTGATCGCGACGATCTTGTGATTGAGCATGTGCGGCGCCGAACCGCAAACTGCATCAATCACACGATCTATATGACCCAAGAGCGATTCCTGGATGGGGTGTTGCTCACGGTTGGCTTCGATGGTCCCGAACAGGAAGACGGTGCACGGGCGAGATTCATTAACCGCGTCTTCGTTCAAAGGAGGTCGATCAACGTCTATGGTCACGACGACGATCTTCTACGGATTGTTGGTGAGGTTCACTCGCGCAGTTTCTACGAGTTTTTCGCAAACGGTGACGTGGTTTCAGGCATTATCGCGCTGCTTGTCACGATCATGATCGTACCGTCGTTCATCGCCTCCTACTGGACCGGAAGCGAAATTTCGGTGCCGGCGTGGATCACTAGTGGATGGCTACTGATCCTCGGCTTCTATTTCGGGAAGGCGTCGTCCAAACCGGACTGAGCGAACAATCCATCGCCGAATCGTGCGGCTGGAAGCTGGTGTTCGAAACATACCAACAACCCTTGACGTCTCAGCGAATGAGAAAGCGCTGATGACCGGCGGGTCGCGCGTGATCGGCGCAGCGATCGCCGCCTGTGCCACCATCGCCGACAATTGAGATCTCGCTGATCGACGAGTTGTTGGCGGTGCATGAGCCGAGGGGCGATCCTGGCCAGCCAAGCGGCCATGCCGCATCTTCGCTCGGCCGGCCGGATCGTCACGATCATTTCCGGGGGTGCCGACCGCATCGTCGGGGACATGGGAACGGTTGATTTCGTGACAAGGCCGCCCTGCAGACGCTGACGCGGGGCCTCGCGCGCGAGCTTTGCCCGCGCGATATCACGGTCAAGCTCATGCAGCCCGGCTCGACCGATACCGAGATGGGCTCGGCTGACGGCCCCTCTGCCGATTTCCAGCGCGGCCTGAACCCGCTCGGGCGTTTCGGTACGGCGGAGCACGGCGCCGCGGCGGGCGCGTTTCTGGCCTCGCCATCCGCGCGTGACATGACCGGTGCGATCGTCATCGTCGACGGCGGTCAGCTCATCTAGACCTTCGGGCGGCGTCGCCGGCAAGCCGGACCTGCCCGGGTCCGGCTTGCTCTCCGTTGTATTCGCCAGAAGAGATCGGGGAGCCAAATCCCTTCACTTCCGTTCGCCATCCATATCTCTGGCAACGGACCCATTGCATGACCGACGATCCGCGCACCAACCATCCGACCAGCTTTCCCGGCGAGCTTTCGCAGCCGCGGCCGGGACTGGAAGAAGCCATGCGCACCAAGCCCGACCATGGCGAGGAAAGCTATCGAGGCAAAAATCTCCTCGCAGGGCGCGTCGCCTTGATCACGGGCGGCGACTCGGGCATCGGCAAGGCCGTCGCCATCGCCTATGCGCGCGAGGGAGCCGACGTCGCGATCTCGTATCTCGTCGATGAGCAGATCGATGCCGAGGAGACAAAGGCTTGGGTCGAGAAGGCGGGGCAGCGTTGCCTTTTGCTGCCCGGTGACATCCGCGACCGCGATCATTGCCGACGGATCGTCGAGCAAACGGTCGATGAGCTCGGTGCTATCGATATCCTCGTCAACAACGCGGCGGCGCAAACCACCAACGAGGATCTCGCCGATATCGACGACGACGAGATGCAAGGCGCCTTCCAGGCCAACGTGTTTGCCATGATCCGCCTTGCCAAGGCGGCCGTGCCGCACATGAAGCCGGGCTCTGCCATCGTGAACTCGACCAGCGTCCAGGCCAAGGTCGCTACGAAGAACATGATCGTCTATTCCGCGACCAAGGGCGCCGTTTCGAGCCTGACGATCGGGCTTTCCAATCTTCTGGCGCCCAAGGGCATTCGCGTGAATGCGGTCGCCCCCGGACCGGTGTGGACGCCGATTCAGCCGATCGCCAAGGACCCGGAGACATTGGAGACGCTGGGGCACAACACACCGCTCGGGCGTGCGGGCCAGCCGGCGGAGCTCGCTCCGGCCTACGTGCTTCTGGCTTCGGGCGAAGGCAGCTACCTGTCGGGCGCGGTCATTCCCGTGACCGGCGGCATGCCGATGTATTGAGCGATAGGCGGGGGCACCCTTCCTCTCGTCCCGGCCGCGCGGACATCAGTTCCGCTTCGTCGGCCGCTTGAGGAGCACTGCGCCTTAAGAGATCGCACCGATGGCGCCGGTGCGCCCGTGTACGTAGGCCAAGAGCTCGGGATCGTTGAAGTCCCGGGCCACGACCTCCGCACCGGCGCCCTGGAGCGTGTCCGGCTCGACGGAGGTCAGGAGACCGACCACGCCGACGCCGGCAGCGAACGCTGCACGGGCACCGGCCGGCGAGTCCTCGAAGGCAACCGAGCGCGCGGGATCCCCGCCCAGCCTTTCGATGGCTGTCAGGTAAGGCAGCGGATGCGGCTTGGCGTTCGCCAGTTCATCGCCGATGACGAGGCATCGGAAGCGATCCGTCAGTTGAAGGGCATTCAGCACGAGTTCCGCGTTTGCCCTCGGCGCATTGGTGACGACGGCACACGGAATGCCTTCTCGATCCGCCCAATCCAGAAGGGGCAGCAGGCCGGATGCCGCTTCCAGTTCGGTGACGAGCTCGCGATAGGCGGCTTCCTTGGCATCCAGCACGGCGGCGCCCTCTGCCGGGGCTAGTCCCGGCAGGAAGGTCGCGGCGGTCGCTGCGTTCGCGACACCGATCACGCGTGTGCGGTAGGTCTCCCAATCGAGATCGACGCCATGGGGCATGAAGACGCTGCGCATCGCTTGGAAATGCAGGTGGTCGGTTTCCACGATCGTCCCATCCATGTCGAAGAGAAGCGTGGCGGTCATGGGCTGACGGTCTTTCGTGATGAGCGGTGTCCCGCGTGCGCGAATGGTCCTATGAAGCCGAACGCCGGCGACGTCGAGTCGCTGACTTCGCGAAGAAGGAACGCCGTCCGAACGCCGGCCCAAAAGAGGGTTCCCGGCCCGCACCGTGATCGCGGATAGCCGGCCCAAGACAAACGCGGCCAGCCCGACGAGACGAGGCGGCCGCGCCGACCTTCAGCGCCCGCGCAGGATCACCTTGCCCGCGCGACCGGGTTCGTGGGTCGCACGCAAGGCCTCGCCGAATTGCTCGAGAGGAAAGATTCCATCGGTCGGCAGCGTCAGCCTGCCGCTGGAGGCCTCTGTCACGAGTTCCTCCAGAAGACCGCCGATGACCTCTGATGGCAGGTTTGGCTTCGCGCCCCAGAATCCTCGCACCGTGATCTGCCGGAAAATCGAAACCGACGGATCGAGGCGGATCGGCTCGCCGCTGAGAGCCCCGAAGATGACGATCTCACCGCCATCGGCGACCAGTCGCGCGAGCTGGGCGGGGCCGTCGCCGCCGATCGAATCGAGACCTGCGCGGATCGTTCCATCGCCGATCACCTTGCGGGCCCGATCCTCCCAGCCAGGCTGTTCGGTCGACACTCCGTTGGTGATCCCGACCGCCGCGAGTTCGTCGACTGCTGCGTCGCGCCGCACGAGGCTCAGGACCCTGATGCCCTTCTCTGCCCCGAAGCGTGAGACGAGGCGACCCACCGCGCCGTTGGCGCCGTTCTGCACGAGCCAATCGCCACGCTCTAGCCCCAGCGTCGCCAGCAGCATCTTGGCACTGAGAGGCATGGCGATGAGCTGGCATGCGGTCTCGTCGGCGATGGTGTCCGGGATGGACCGGACCTGCTTCGCGTCGGCCAGATAGAAGTCGGCCCAGGTTTGTCGTCCACCGCCGATCACCCGCTGTCCGACCCGAAGGTTTTCGACACCCGGGCCAAGTTCCTCGACGAGGCCGAGTGCCTCGCTGCCGGCGATCGCCGGCAGCGGCGGCTTGATCCCGTAGGATCCGGCGATGGTCATGAGATCGTGGTTGTGAATGGGCGACAGCACCATGCGAAGCAGCGCCTCGCCGGCATTCGGCTTCGGCCGCTCCCGTTCACGCAGGCTCAACACCTGCAAGGGGTCGCCGAACCGTTCGTATTCCAGGCTCCGCATGGCCGATCCTTTCCGCTTGTCCGATCCTCATGATCTAGGTCGCATGCGCTCGGGTGGCACCGCAGCACCGATGGCTCGCCGTCCCCGTCGCCCATCGGTTGCGGCCACGTCCTTCGCCTGAACCCAAGCTGAACCGATCGGTTCAGCGTGCTGTGGGTTGCCGGAGCCTAAGACCCCTCTCACCGCAACACGAACGGTGACGACGATGACCAACGATCCCAACCCCACGCCAACCCTCGCGTCCGACGAGACGACACGCGTCCCGGAACCCACCCCTCCGCGCCGACGGCCGATCTCGCGCAATGCTGTCCTCGGCGCTGGCGCTCTTGGCCTTCTGGTGCTCGGCTTTGCAGGCGGAGCGGCAGCTTGGAGCGCGACGCAGCATCGTGACGCCACGTTCGACACGGCTCTCGTCACGACACCGATCGCTCAGCTTTCCGACGCGTCCGTCGTCGGCATCGCCGGCCAAGTCGCCGAAATCTATGGCAACAAGTTCGTCGTCAGCGACGGAGCCGGCAAGGCGCTTGTCGAGACCGGTCGAGCGGGCGAGGGCGGCAATCTCGTATCCACTGGCGAGACCGTCACCGTGCAAGGCCGCTTCCGCGATGGATTTCTGCACGCGAGCGCCATTCGCCACGCCGATCAGCGCATCGACCAACTCGATCCGCCTCCTCCTCCGCGCCACGGTCCCGGCCAAGGCCCGCGCGACGTCGGCCCGGACGCGAGGCCGAACGCGGACTGACCGCCTCGCGGCCCGAACCATCAACCCTAATGTCCGGCACGACCGTCGGACAGATCAAGGCCCCTTTGGCGCAGCCTGACCGCGACGCCACGGCTTTCGCCCGATCCGCAAGGCGCCGGATCGCGCATTCCGCGCAAGGATTGAAAATCATGATCAAGTCAGCCCTGCTCGCAACGGCCTTTGCCGTCGGGCTCACGTCCTTCGCCGCCGCGCAGGCCGCGCCATCGCGTGATACGCCACCACCGCCTGCGGCAGCTGGCGCGATGCCGGGACCGGGCGCCGACGCCCGGCCCGCGCCCGGCGACATGCCGCCCCCGCCGCCCCCGGGCGAGGGCCCTCGGGACGTCGACCATCGCGGTCCTCCGCCGCCTCCGCCCATGGGAAAGGGTATCGAGCTACGCCTCGGCCGTGACGCGGGTATTCGCATCAATTGCGGGGACGAGCCGATGGAAGCCTGCATTGCGGCCGCCAAGCCGCTGACCGATCGCATCCCGGATCTCGCCGTCCCGCCGGCTCCGCCCGGGCCGGCCGCCGCGACGATGCCTTCGGCGAACTGATGCGCCGGGCTCGGCGACGGGGATCCGCCGCCGAGCCCACTTTCAGATAGGCCACTGGTACGCGATCAACGCTGCCCGGCCAAAATGCTCCCCGCCGCCTCGAGGCCTGCTTCGAGATCCCGCCTCAGATCCTCCGGATCCTCGAGCCCGATCTGAAGGCGAATCACGGATCCCTCCGTCGGCGCATGTGCGTGGCGCCGATCGTTCAGGTGCGATTCGAGCGCCAGGCTTTCGAAGCCACCCCAGGAATAGCCGAGGCCGAAGATGCGCAGGGCGTCGAGGAATGCGTCGGCCGCCCGCGTTCCACCGCCCGCCAGCACGACCGAGAACAGGCCGCTCGCGCCGCCGAACTGCCGCTTCCAGAGCTCATGCCCCTCGAAGCTCGGCAGAGCCGGATGCAGGACGCGCGCGATCTCGGGACGGGTCTCCAGCCACTGCGCGAGGTGAAGCGCGGCGGACTGATGGGCCTTCAGGCGCACGGGCATGGTCTTCAGGCCGCGATACACGAGATAGGCGTCGTCCGGCGAGACGTTGATGCCGAGCTCCATCTGCGCCTCGCGCAAGGGGCGGATGTAGTCCGCCGTCGCCGAAACGCTGCCCATCAGGATGTCCGAATGGCCGCCCGGATACTTGGTCAGGGCGTGGATCGAAAGGTCGACGCCATGATCGAGCGGCCTGAAGAAGAGGGGGGTCGCCCAGGTGTTGTCCATCATCGTGACGGCACCGCGCTCGTGCGCGACCGCGCAGAAGGCGGCGACGTCGATCATCTCGAACGTATTCGATCCCGGCGCTTCCAGGAACACGACACGCGTGTTGTCGCGCATCTGCGCGCGCAGGCCCTCCGGCCCCGATCGCGGATCGACGTATTCGGTCTCGACCCCCAGCCGCTTCAGCATCGAGTCGCAGAAGTGGCGCGTCGGTCCGTAGATGCTGTCGATCACGAGACAATGATCGCCGCTTCGCAGGAAGGCGAGGAGGGGGACGCTGACCGCCGCCAGCCCTGACGGCACGAGGATCGTTCCGGCCGAGCCCTCCATCTCGTCGATCGCCCGCTCCAATGATTCGAGCGTCGGGGTGCCGCGAAGGCCGTAGGTATAGCGCTGGTCGCGGCTGCGCATGGCCGCCGCGCTCGGGAAGAGGATGGTCGAGCCGCGAAAGACCGCCGGGTTGACGAAGCCGTGAAACTCGCGCGGCTCATGGCCGGCGTGAAGAAGTCTGGTGGTAGAATCGTAGTCGGGCGTCGACGTGGGAGAATTGCTCACCGAAGATGCATCCTGCGTTATCGTATGGCGTAACTTACAGTACGCCCTTGTTCGTCATTGGAAAATTTAGGCCAAGACTTGACCTGCCAATTTTTATGGCATGACATCGCGAACCGTGAACGACCATTGGTTCGGGGCGCCTGACGTCTTCGTGCCGTCCCCCGGGTTCCGGGGGCGTTCTGTCTCCGTTTTTGTTCCGAACCCAAGGACATTCCATGAACCTGAAGCTTGTGACCGCCGCCCTCGGACTGTCGGCCGTTGCTCTGGCCGCGACCGGCGCGTCGGCTGCGACCCTCGACGATACGAAAGCCCGCGGCACGGTGCGCTGCGGCGTCAACACGGGTCTTCCGGGCTTCGGCTTCCAGAACGACCAGGGTCAATGGGCCGGTCTGGACGTCGACTACTGCAAGGCCGTTGCCGCCGCCATCTTCAATGATCCCGCCAAGGTCGTTTATTCGCCCCTCTCGGCGGTTCAGCGCTTCCCGGCGCTCCAGAACAGCGAGGTCGACATCCTCGCCCGAAACACGACCTGGACCATGAGCCGCGACACCTCGCTGGGCCTCAAGTTCGCGGGCATCAACTACTATGACGGCCAGGGCTTCATGGTGAAGGCGTCGCTGGGCGTGAACTCGGCGCTGCAGCTCTCGGGCGCGACGGTGTGCGTGCAGAGCGGCACCACGACCGAGCTGAACCTTGCCGACTACTTCGCCGCCAACAACATGCAGTACAACCCGGTCGTCATCGAGGCGCAGGCCGACGTGAACGCCGCCTACGACAGCGGTCGCTGCGACGTTCTGACCACGGACCAGTCGGGTCTCTACGCCTCGCGCCTCGAGCTCGCCCAGCCGAACGACCACGTCGTTCTGCCCGAGATCATCTCCAAGGAGCCGCTCGGTCCCGCCGTACGCCAGGGCGACGACCAGTGGTTCAACATCGTGAAGTGGACCCACTTCGCGCTGCTCGACGCCGAGGAGCTGGGCGTGACCCAGGCCAATGTCGAGGAGATGAAGAATTCGGCCAATCCCGAGATTCGCCGCCTGCTCGGCGTCGAGGGAACGTTCGGCGCCGATGCCGGCCTCACCAACGATTTCGTGGTGAACATCATCAAGGCCGTCGGAAACTACGGCGAGATCTTCGAGCGCAACGTCGGCACGGGCTCGCCGCTCGGCATCGCGCGCGGCCAGAACGCGCTCTGGACGAAGGGCGGCCTGCAGTACGCCCCGCCGATCCGCTGATCTGAACCATCGAGACGACGCCGGGTCCGAAGGGTCCGGCGTCGCCCGCCTCGACCCGTCGCAAGGGACATTCATGACTGCAGACCTTGGGGCGATGCGCGCCCAGCCCCGCCGTGATTCGGTCTGGACCAACCCGACCATCCGCAGCATCGTCATCCAGGTCGTGCTCGTCGTCGGTCTCGCCGTGTTCGCATGGTGGCTCGTCGGAAACACGGCGCAGAACCTGCGAAACGCCAACATCGCCTCGGGCTTCGGCTTCCTGCAGAACCGCGCGGGCTTCGACATCTCGCAGGTCCCGATCGCCTACACGAACAACGCGACCTACGGGCGCGCCATCGCGGTCGGCATCGCCAACACGCTGATCGTCGCCTCGACCGGCATCGTCTTCGCGACCATCCTCGGCTTCCTGGTCGGCATCGGCCGTCTGTCGCACAACTTCCTCGTGCGCGGTCTTTGCACGATCTACGTCGAGACCTTCCGCAACATCCCGCCCTTGCTCGTCATCCTCTTCTGGTATTTCGGCGTCCTGTCGGTCCTGCCGGGTCCGCGCGAGGCGATCGAACTGCCGCTGGACTCCTTCCTGTCCAATCGAGGGCTCCAGACGCCGAGCGTGACGTGGCTGCCGGGAAGCGTCTGGGTTCTGGGCGCGCTCGTCGTCGGCGTCGTCGCGACGCTCATTCTCTCGCGCATCTTCCGCGCTCGTCAGATGGCGACCGGCTCGCGCCCCGGATTGCTGATTCCGGCTATCGGGCTCATCGTGGTGCTTCCGCTCGTCGTCTTCGCGGCGCTCGGCTTTCCGGCGAGCCTCAACGTCGTCACGCGCGGCACGTTCAACCTGACCGGCGGCTTCCAGATCAAGCCGGAGTTCCTGTCGATCTTTCTCGCGCTGTCGGTCTATACGGCCGCCTTCATCGCCGAGATCGTGCGCGCAGGCATTCTCTCGGTCTCCAAGGGGCAGACCGAAGCGGCGGCCGCCCTCGGGCTTCGTCGGGGTACCGCACTACGTCTCGTCGTGGTGCCGCAGGCGTTCCGCGTGATCATTCCGCCGCTAACCTCGCAATATCTGAACCTCACGAAGAACTCGTCGCTGGGCCTGGCCATCGGATACCCGGAACTCGTCGCCGTCGGCTCGACCGTCCTCAACCAGTCCGGCCAGTCGATTGAGGTCGTGGTCGTCTGGATGACGGTGTACCTCACCATCAGCGTGGCGGTGTCGCTGTTGATGAACTGGTTCAACCGCCGCATGAAACTCGTCGAGCGCTGAGAGGCAGAGATGGAAGAGCAAGTCGCCTCCTATGCGCCGCGCGGCGGACTGCCCGCGCTGCCTCCGCCGGTCGATACGTCGAGCCCGTTTGCGCGCCTGCGCTTGCGCTTCTTCGCGACGCCGTTCGACGCGATCCTGACGGTCCTCTTCGGCGCGCTCGCCGTCTATGTCGTCTGGTCGCTCGTCCAGTGGGCGATCGTCGACGCCGTCTTCACCGGAGACGACCGCACGGCCTGTCTCAGCACCGCTGAGCGGCATGTCGGCGCCTGCTGGGCCTTCATCGCCTCCCGCTACAGCCAGTTCGTCTACGGACTCTACCCGGTCGATGCGCGCTGGCGCGTCGATGTGGTCTTCGCGCTCGGCGCCGCGCTGATCCTTCTTGTCGCCATACCGCGCGTGCCCTTCAAGAAGCTCTTCGCCCTCCTGCTTCTCGGCGTCTATCCCCTGATCGTGCTCGTTCTCCTGACGGGCGGTCAGTTCGAGATGTCCGGGTCGGGCATTTCCATCGTCTTCGCGCTCGCGGCGGCGGCGACCATCTTCCTGGCCTTCGGGCAGAGCAGCACGGTCGGCCGAACGCTTGTCATGCGGATCGCGCTCTGGCTGACGGTCCTGGCGGCCGTGGTCGGTGTCGCTTCCTTCTACTACACCGCCGGAGGCAGCGAGAGCATCCTCACGTTCCGCTTCAACCTCCCGGCACAAGTCGCGGTGTTCGCCGCGCTCGGCGCGATCGTGCTTGCGATCACCGCGACGGTCTCGACATCGGACGAACGGGGCGGACTGGCGATGCTGATCGTCCCGACGCTCGTCGCCGTGGCCTTCGTCCTGATCCTGACCGCGCCGCTCGGCATCATGCACGTGCCGACGAATCTCTGGGGCGGGCTGCTCGTCACCCTGGTCGTGGCGCTGACAGGCATCGCCTTCTCGCTGCCGCTCGGCATCCTGCTCGCGCTCGGGCGGCAGTCAGGCATGCCGGCCGTGCGCTTCCTGTCGGTGGTCTTCATCGAGTTCTGGCGCGGCGTCCCGCTGATCACCGTGCTGTTCATGGCGAACTTCATGCTGCCGCTTCTGCTGCCGCAGGGCGTCAGCTTCAATCAGCTTCTGCGCGTCCTGGTCGGCGTCTCGCTGTTCGCGGCGGCCTACATGGCCGAGGTCATTCGCGGCGGCCTGCAGGCGATCCCGAAGGGACAGTACGAGGGCGCCGACGCCATGGCGCTGACCTACTGGCAGAAGATGCGGATGATCATCCTGCCTCAGGCCCTGACGCTCGTGATTCCCGGCATCGTGAACACGTTCATCGGGCTCTTCAAGGATACGAGCCTCGTCTACATCATCGGCCTGGCGGACCTTCTCGGCACGATCCGGCGCGGCTTCAACGACCCGGTCTGGATCACACCGTCGACCCCCGCGACCGGTCTCGTATTCGGAGCCTTTGCATTCTGGCTGTTTTGCTTCAGCATGTCGCGATACTCGATCTACATCGAGCATCGGCTGGCGCGCGGCCGCAAGCACTAGCCGATTCCATCAAGCCTGACGCATCGAAGGTTCAACTCCCCCATGTCGCTCCAGTCCGCCCAAGCCACGCGACCCGCCGCATCCGCCGGCGAGGGCCTCGCGATCGAGCTGACCAACGTCAACAAGTGGTATGGCGAGTTCCACGTCCTGCGCGACATCAACCTGTCGGTTCTGCGCGGCGAGCGCATCGTGGTCTGCGGCCCTTCGGGTTCCGGCAAGTCGACGATGATTCGCTGCATCAACCGGCTGGAGGAGCACCAGAAGGGCTCGATCGTCGTGGACGGCGTCGAGCTGACCAACGACCTGAAGAAGATCGACCTGGTGCGCCAGGAGGTCGGCATGGTGTTCCAGCACTTCAACCTCTTTCCGCACCTGACGATCCTTGAGAACTGCACGCTCGCCCCGATCTGGGTGCGCAAGATGCCGAAGAAGAAGGCGGAGGAGGTGGCCATGCACTTCCTCACCCGCGTGCGCATTCCCGAGCAGGCCAACAAGTATCCGGGCCAGCTCTCGGGCGGACAGCAGCAGCGCGTGGCGATCGCGCGCGCGCTCTGCATGCGCCCCAAGGTGATGCTCTTCGACGAACCGACCTCCGCGCTCGATCCCGAGATGGTCAAGGAAGTGCTCGACACGATGGTGTCGCTCGCCGAAGAGGGCATGACCATGATCTGCGTGACGCACGAGATGGGCTTCGCCCGTCAGGTGGCGGACCGCGTGATCTTCATGGACGCCGGCCAGATCGTCGAGGAGAACAAGCCCGAGGCCTTCTTCTCCAACCCGCAGCACGAGCGCACGAAGCTCTTCCTCAGCCAGATCCTGCACTGAGATCGGCCGACGTCAGCAGGCGGCCGGCGTCGCCGCCGTGAACGAAAAGGGCCGGGGCTTCCTGCGAAGCCCCGGCCCTTTGTGCGTGTGGCCGACCGCGACCCTCGGGCGCGGCCTGCTCGACCTTACGGCCGCTGCGACCTGGCCGTTTCCACCGGCTTCACGAGCGCGGTGATGCGGCGAAGCGTGACGCGACGGTTCTCGGCGTTCGGCCCCTGCGTGTCGACCTTGAGATCTTCCTCGCCATAGCCCTGGGTGACGATGTTCTCGGCCGGAATCTCGAAGTATTGCGTCAGCGCCGAGGCCACGGCCGCCGCGCGGCGATCCGAGAGCGCGAGGTTGGCGACGTTGCTGCCTACCGCGTCGGTATGGCCTTCCAGAAGGAAGACCTCCGCCGGGTTCTCGTCGATCACGCGCTTCACGGCGTCGGCCAGCGCCTGGAGGTTCGCGACCTGATCCTGGGCGATCTGGTCGGAACCGAAGGCGAAGTTGATCGTCGCGAGATCGATGCGGCGCACCTTGTCGCGGATACGCTCCGAGCGGCGCACCTCGTCCACCGAGTAGATGCGCTCCACCGTCTCCACCGGCGGGGCGACGAGCGTATCGTAGTACAGCTCCTCGTCCGGCTGGGCGACGTCGACGATATAGCGATCCTCCGGAATCTCCAGGCGAAGCGGCGGCAGATCGGCGCCTGCGTCCGTGTAGTAGTCCGGGCGCGAATCGTCCTCGGCGTAGGGATCGTAGAACAGGACGGTCTCGCGTCCGTCCGGCGCGATGCGCGAGCGCTGGATGACGTCGCCGTACTCGTTCTCGATCGTGACGACCCGCACGCCGTTCTCGCGGATGATCGTCTCGCGCGAGAGGCCGCGCGGCAGCCGCTCGTAGGTGACGTCACGCGAGCCGCGCGAAAGGCGGTCGTTGTCGTCGGAGCGGATGAAGTAGGATGCGGCCGCACCGGCGGCCGCGCCGGCGATGCCCGCGCCGACGATCGACAGGATGTCCCGGTCGCCGACCCGTTCCACGACCTTCGCCTGGGGGGGCAGGGCGAAGTCCGGCCTGCGCTCGATCCGCTCGCCCTGAATGGCTGTAACCGGGCGCACCTCAACCGGTGCCGGCAGTCGCTGGACCTGCGCATCCACGGCATCGACCTGGCCCTTGGGAACCGGCGCCGTCTGCAGGTCGGTCGCGACCGGCTCGGGCGGGCGGGTCGGCGGCAACGGTGTCTGGGGCGCCGCAGCCGTCGTGCCCGGAGCCGGCTGCCCGGGCAGGGCGGCCGGCGGTGCCGCGGGAGCCGTTCCGTTCGGCGCGGCACCGCCGGGCGCGGTTCCCGGCGGAAGGGCGGGAGGTGCCGGGGGGGTACGCGGAGCCACGGGCGCACCCGTTGCGGCGCCCGGCGGAACCGGAGCGACCGGGGCGGTCGACGGGGCGGTCGGCGTCGCAGGCGCGGCCGGGTTGACCGGCGTCATGGTTTCGGCGCCAGGCGTCGGGGCGGCCGGGGGCACGGGGGCCACAGTTTCCGGCGGCCGCTGCGTCGCGGGGGGCTCGCCGGGTGTTGCCGCCGTAGGACGCTCCTGCCCGGTGCGCGGACGGCCGGGCTCGTTCGGATTGCGGCGACCCTGCGCGCCGCCGTCACGCGGGCGCTGAGCCGGCTCGGCGCCGGGGGCGGCGGGTTCGCGCACGTCGTTCTGCGTTCCGTTGTCGACCGGCAGTTGCGACGGGTTCCCCTGCGGGGTGTCGGCCGGTGGGAGACCGCTGTCGGGCGCGGCCTCGCGCGGCCGTTCTCCTGCACGCGGCGCCTCGCGTCCGGGCTCAGCCGGACGACGCGGCTCGCCCGGCGCGCGTTCGCGCGCAGGGGCATCGCTGTTCTCGGGCGTGGCGGGACGTTCCGGGGTTGCTGGACGCTCCGGGGCTGCCGGACGCTCGGGGGCGGCTGGACGTTCAGCGGCACCGCGGGGGGCAGGCGCCTCGGGCTCTGCGGCCGGGCGACGGCGTGTTGGCGCTTCCTCGCTGGTGCCCGGTGCGGCCTCTTCCGCAGCCGGTGCGCGTTCGCGGCGCGGAGGACGCTCGCGGGCGGGCGGCGCCTCGTCCTGCGCGGGTTCGGCTCCTGGCGCGGCACGGCGGGCCGGCGCCTCGCGACGGGCGGGGGCTTCCTCCTCGGCGGCGGGGGCGGGCCGCCGGCGCGGCTGGGGCTCCTCGGCGGCCCGGCCTTCGTCCGCCTCTTGAGGCGCGGCGCGACGCTCGCGCGGTGCCGGAC
>NZ_BBWK01000028.1 GCF_001463765.1 Aureimonas sp. AU4
GCGCGCGCGTCACGCTCGCCGGGCGCCGCGAGGCGCCGCTGCGCGCGGTGGCCGGGCGGATCGGAACGGGCACGGCCTTTGTCGCAGCCGGCTTCGACGTGACCGATCCCGCCGCTGTGGCCGCCGGCATCAAGGCCGCGCGGGACGCGTTCGGGCCGGTCTCGATCCTCGTCAACAATGCCGGCGAGGCCCCGAGCGCGCCGTTCGAGAAGACCGGCGCCGACCTTTGGGCGAAGGTTCTCGCGGTGGACCTCACCGGCGTCTTCAACGTGACGCAGGCCGCCCTTCCCGACATCCGAGCCGGGGGGCCGGGCGGTCGCATCGTCAACGTCGCCTCCACGGCGGGGCTGACCGGCTATGCCTATGTCACCGCCTACTGCGCGGCCAAGCACGGCGTCGTCGGCCTGACGCGCGCCCTCGCGCTGGAGCTTGCCAGGACCGGCGTCACCGTGAACGCGGTCTGTCCCGGCTTCACCGACACGCCGATCATCACCGAGGCCGTCGAGCGCATCGCCGCCAAGACCGGGCGCACGCGCGAGGAAGCGCTTGCCGAGTTCACGCGCGCCAATCCGCAGGGGCGCCTCGTCACGCCGGCCGAGGTCGCGGACGCGGTCCTCTGGCTTGCCCTCCCTTCCGCCTCCGCCGTCACGGGCCAGGCCATCGCCGTCTCGGGCGGCGAGGTCATGGCCGGCTGAAAGAACCTCGATCCATGCCCTTCACCCAATCCAAGCCGCTGCGCTTCGGCGATTGCGACCTCACCGGGATCGCCTATCACCCGGCCTATTTCTCGATGCTCGTGGACGTCAACGAGGCCATGTTCGCCAGCATCGGCGTCACATGGAAGGAGTTGATGAGCGAGCGCCGCATCGGCCTGCCGACGGTGACGCTGAACGTCGAGTTCGTTCGCCCCTCGACCTATGGCGACGTCCTCGACTTCGCCGTCCACGTCCGCAAGATCGGCCGCGCCTCGCTGGACCTCGAGACGGTCGTGAGCGTGCGCGGCGAGACGATCTGGACGGTGCGCCAGCGCATCGTCGCGACCTCGCTCGAGAACCACAAGTCCCATCCCTGGCCGGACGACGTGCGCGACGGCCTCGCCCGCTACATGGAGCCCGCCGCATGAGCCACGAGATCCTCCAGCCCGAAGGCTGGGCCAAGCCGGTCGGCTATGCCAACGGCATCAAGGCGCGCGGTACGTTCCTGCAGGTCGGCGGGCAGATCGGCTGGGACGAGAACTGTCGATTCACCTCGGACGACTTCGTCGACCAGGTAGAGCTGGCGCTCAGGAACGTCGTGCGCGTTCTGGAAGAAGGCGGCGCGAAGCCCGAGCACATCGTGCAGATGACCTGGTACTTCACCGACCGCGAGGCCTACAAGTCGGGCCTGAAGCGGATCGGCGCAGCCTATCGCAGCGTCATCGGCCGCCACTTCCCGCCCATGGCCGCCGTCCAGGTCGTGGCCCTCATGGAGGACCGCGCCAAGGTCGAGATCGTCGCGAGCGCCGTCATTCCGGATCCGAGCTGACGCCGCCCGTCGTCAGCGCCTGCCGCGTCGCGCCCTTCATCTTGCGCAGGAGCCCGAGCATCTGGCGCGTCTCGCCCGCGTCGAGGCCCGCCGTCAGCGAGCGGATCCACCCTTCGTGCTCGCTCGCCATCCGGGCGAAGGCGGCACGGCCGAGCGGCGTCATGTGGATGAAGCTCTCGCGCCGGTCATGGGGGTTCTGCTCGCGCCGGATCAGCCCGTCGTCGACGAGGCGCTTGATGACGGAGGTGATGTTGCCGGGCGAGACCATGAGGCGCTGGGACAGCTCGCCGAGGTTCAGCCCGTCGGGCGCGCGCTCGATTTGGGATAGGATGTCGAAGCGTGGAAACGTCGTGTCGAACTCCTGGAGAAGGCGGCGCCGCACCTCGTTCTCGATCAGGCGCGAGACGCTGAAGAGGCGCAGCCACAGGCGCAGCTGGTCGTGCTCGTCGCCCACCGCGTCGTCGATCTTGGTCTCCGCGTCGATCCAGACCTTCGAAGCTTCGCTCATCTCGCCCAGCGCCCTGCCCGCCACCCGCTCCCGCTATGGCAGCCGGCCCTCTCCATGCCAAGCCGGTCCGCCGCTCGATACTTGACATCTAAACTAACATCGCGAAGCCTTCCAACCCGAAGCGGCCACAGCGCCGCCCCCCTTCCGGAGGAACCCATGCCAGCATCGGTCAAGCCCGTCGTCACCCGCAAGGACCAAGAGCACACGGGCACCGGCCAGTCGGGCGGCGCCAAGCGCATCTCCGGCGTCAGCCCCCAGCACACGCCCGCGACCCGCATCTGGTTCGGCAAGGTCTCCAACGAGCCGGGCTACCGCTCGCTGCCCCACCACCACGGCGAGGCCGAGACGGGCGGCTACGTCCTGAAGGGCCGGGGCCGCATCTACTGGGGCGAGAACTATGCCGAGTTCATCGACATGGAGGAAGGCGATTTCGTCTTCGTGCCGCCGCTGATGCCCCATGTCGAGGTCAACATGTCGACCACCGAGGAACTCGTCTGGATGACCTGCCGGACACCCGACAACATCGTCGTCAACCTCGAGGACGTGCCCGACGAGACGCTGGTCGGCTACGTGCCGCCGGCCCGCTGACCGGAGGCATCGGCCCATGAAACTTCTTCGTTACGGCGAGCCCGGCTCCGAGAAGCCCGGCCTTCTCGACGCTGAGGGCGCGATGCGCGACCTGTCCGGTCATCTGCCCGACCTCGGCGGTGCGGCGCTCTCGCCCGCCTCGCTCGCGCGCCTTGCCGCGCTCGATCCCGCGTCCCTGCCGCTTGCGCCGGCGGGAGCGCGCCTCGGCGCCTGCGTCACGCGGCCGGGCAAGTTCATCTGCATCGGCCTCAACTACGCCGATCACGCGCGCGAGACCGGCAAGGAGCCGCCGGCCGAGCCGATCGTCTTCATGAAGGCGACGAGCGCGGTCTGCGGCCCCCACGACGACTTGGAAATCCCGCGCGGATCGGAAAAGACCGACTGGGAGGTCGAGCTCGGCGTCGTGATCGGCACGGTGGCGAAATACGTCCCGGAATCCGACGCGCTCGCGCACGTCGCCGGCTACTGCCTCGTCAACGACGTGTCGGAGCGCGCCTTCCAGTCCGAGCGCGGCGGCCAGTGGACCAAGGGCAAGAGCCACGACACGTTCGGCCCCGTCGGCCCTTGGCTGGTGACATCGGACGAGATCCCCGACCCGCAGACGCTCGACCTCTGGCTGGATGTGGACGGCGTGCGCCGGCAGACCGGCAACACGCGCACGATGATCTTCGGCGTCGCCCATCTCGTCTCATACCTCTCGCAGTTCATGACGCTGGAGCCCGGCGACATCATCGCGACCGGCACGCCGCCGGGCGTTGGGCTCGGCCTCAAGCCGCCGGTCTTCCTGCGCGCGGGCCAGGAGATGCATCTCGGCATCGAGGGCCTGGGCGAGCAGCGCCAGCGCACCGTCGCCGCGCGCGACAGGAGGGCGGCATGAGCGGCCGGGTCCAGGGGCGCGTTGCGCTCGTCACCGGCGGCGGCCGGGGCCAGGGCGCGGCGGAAGCGGCGCTTCTCGCCCGCGAGGGCGCGAGCGTCCTCATCGGCGACGTCCTTCTCGAGGACGGGAAGGCCCATGCCGAGGCGCTGCGGGCGGAGGGGCTGGACGTCCGCTTCCAGGCCCTCGACGTGACCGACCCGGAGCACTGGGAGACGGCGGTCCGGACCTGCCGCGAGTGGAAGGGCCGGCTCGACGTCCTCGTCAACAATGCCGGCATCATCAACCGCACCACGGTCGCGTCCACCGCGCTCGACGCCTGGAAGCGCGTGCTCGACGTGAACCTGACCGGCGCCTTCCTCGGCACGCAGGCCGCCGTGCCCCTGATGCGGGAGGGCGGCGGCGGCTCGATCGTCAACATCTCGTCGAACAGCGGCTTTTCCGGCCATTACGATCCGGCCTACACGGCCTCGAAATGGGGACTGCGCGGCCTGACGCGCTCGGCGGCGATGGAGTTCGCGCGCCACAACATCCGCGTCAACGCGATCTGCCCCGGCCTCGTCGTGACGGGGCTCAACAAGGACAGCCCGCACCTCAAGCCGATGATCGAGATGACGCCGATGCGCCGCTCGGGCGCACCGGAGGAGATCGCCGAGCTCGTCCTCTTCCTCGCCTCCGACGCCTCCGGCTTCATCACCGGCGAGGACATCGTGATCGACGGCGGCTTCACCGCCGGCGCCGCCTACCGGCGCGTCGCCGAGGAGACCGGCATCTTCTGATCCGTCCCGGGACAGGGGGCGGCCCGCCCCCTCCCCTTCGCCCCCGCCTCGATGTCCCCGGAGAACCGCCGATGGCCGCCGCCCCACCCGTTCCAGCCGCCGTCTCCGATGTCGCCTGGCCGCCCAGCGCGCGGCGCACGACGCGCCTCGTCCTGCTCCTGTGCTGGCTCGCGATCCTGGCGGAGGGCTACGACGTCGGCGTTCTGGGCGCCGTCCTCCCGGCGCTGGCGAACGAGACCGGCTGGAACCTCACGCCGATCCAGCTCGGCGCGCTCGGCAGCTACACCGTCGTGGGCATGCTGATCGGCGGCCTCCTCGTCGGCACCTTGAGCGACCTCTACGGACGCAAGCCGCTCTTCGTCGCCTGCCTGTCGCTCTTCACGCTCTGCATGGCGGCCACCGCCATGGCGCCCACGCCCCTGGTCTTCGGCCTCCTGCGCTTCGTGGCGGGCCTCGGCCTTGGCGGCATCATCCCGATCGCCGCCGCGCTCACCGTCGAGTACTCGCCGCCGCAGCGGCGCAGCCTCAACTACGGGCTCATGTATTCCGGCTACTCGCTCGGCATCCTGGCCGCCGCCCTCGTCGGGCGCTGGCTCCTTCCCGACCACGGCTGGCGCCCCGTGGTGCTGGCCGGCGCGCTGCCGATCCTGGCGGTGCCCCTCATGCTCTGGCTCCTGCCCGAATCCCTCGACTTCCTGGTCGAGAAGGGGCGAACCGACAGGGCGGCGCGACTGGCGGGACGGCTCGGCATGGCCGTGCCC
>NZ_BBWK01000029.1 GCF_001463765.1 Aureimonas sp. AU4
GCATGGCCGTGCCCGCGCCGCGCGCCAGGGGCGGCGAGCCGATCGGCTGGCGGGCGGTTCTCTCCGAGATCTTCTCGGCGCGCAACGCGCGCGCCACGATCGCCTTCTGGACCGCGCTCTTCATGGGGCTCCTTCTCGTCTACGGTCTCGGCCAATGGCTGCCGCAGATCATGCGCCGCTCGGGCTACGAGCTCGGCGACAGCCTCCTGTTCCTGGCCGTTTTCTCGTTCACCTCTGCCATCGGCGGCATCCTGCTCGGCCGGCTGGCGGACCGGTTCGGCGTGCGCCGGACGGTCTTCCTTTCCTATCTTCTCGGCGCCGCCGGCATCGCGGCGCTGTCGCTCAAGGGCTCGATCTGGATGAACTACGCCTTTGTCGCGGTGGCGGGGTTCGGCAGCGTATCGAGCTCGCTGATCCTGACGGGCTATCTCGCCCAGTATCTCGACCCACGCGTGCGGGCGGGCGGCACGGGCTGGGCTCTGTCCTTCGCCCGGATCGGCGCCTTCTGCGGGCCGCTGCTCGGCGGCACCGTCGCCTCGCTCGGCGTCGATCCCGCCTGGAACTTCTACGCCTTCGCGCTGGTCGGCCTCGTTGCGGCGCTCGCCACGGCGGCGATCCCCGGCCGGACGGGGGCGACGCGACCCTGAGTCCGCAGCGCCCTCCTACTCCGCCGCCTTGGGCTGCGGCGGGGCGGAGAGCGACGCGCGCACCACGCCGTAGCTCGCGCCCCAGGCGTCGGTCATCGTGCAGCGAACGTCCCAAAGCTCGGGAAAGAAGCGGTGGCGCGCGCCGGCCTGCAGGATGTCGACCGGCCGCCCCTTCAGCGACTTCGACCCGAGGCCGATGGAGCGGTGGATGAGATAGACGTGGTGCGCCCGGAACTTCTGGAACAGCTCGTCATACTCCACCAGCGCCTCGGCGACGACGTAGGAGTCGTCATGGGCGTAGGCGCTGTCGTAGACCTGCTCCACCGTCTTGCCGCGCCCCTCGAGATAGGTCTCGCGATAGGCCTCCCAGAGATCGAACGGCATGCGCAGGAGGACCTGGAAGCCCGGCGACTCCTGCCCGGAACCGTTGCCGAGCTGCTTGCGCACCTCCTGGTACTCGCGCGGCGACATGGTCTCGAGAAGCTCGAGCTGCGCCGTCATGAGCCGCATGGTGCGGTGGACGCGACCCATCAGCGTCACGACCCGGTGCGTGTCGCCCGCCCGCAGGAAGTCCATCACGTCGACCAGCGTATAGGCGATGAGCTTCATCCACAGCTCCTCGACCTGGTGGACGACCTGAAACTGGAGCTCGTCGCCGTTCGTCATCTCGGCCAGCGGCTTCTGGCAGGACAGAAGCGTCCCGACGTCGAGATAGACGCCGTAGTCCAGCATCTTCGGCGTCTCGATCAGGGCGTGGTAACCGGCGCGATCCATGACAAGCGATCCTCAAGCAGGGTTGCTGGGCGCCGAGCGTCGCACGGATTTGCCCGAACATTGTTTCCTCGATTTCCGCGATGGGCGTTTCGTGTGAACGTTCCGCCGTGATCTGCCGTGAACTGGAGAACGAATGGACCGTATCGACCTGGAGATCGCCGAGGCGCTGGAAGAGGATGCACGTCTTTCCTTCGCGGATCTCGCGGGCCGTCTCGCCATGAGCAAGACGCCTTGCTGGAAGCGCGTGAAGGCTCTGGAGGAGAGCGGCGTCGTGACGGGCTACCATGCGAGCCTCTCGCCCGCCGCGCTCGGGCTCGGCGTCGAGGCCTTCGTGCAGATCGTCCTTGCGCCCGAGGAGGCGCCCGCCTTCGAGGCCGCGGTCGTGCGCCATCCCTTCGTGCGGCGCTGCCACGCGACCACGGGCGACGGCGACTATCTCGTTCATCTGGTGGCGCGGGACATCGCGGGCCTCGACCGCACGCTGCGCGAGGAGCTGGCGCGCATGCCGGGCGTCCAGCGCACGCGCACCTTCGTGGCCACGCGCGAGATCAAGGCGAGCCACAAGCTGGCGCAGGCCGCCCGCGCGGCCGGCCTGCCGGGTGCGGGCTAGCGCGTGGCCGGCCTCTCCGGCGCCGCCGCGCCGGACGGATCGCGGCGGTGGTGCGACAGCACCTCGGCGAGAAGCCCCTTCGGTCGCAGGACGAGGATCAGGCAGAGCGCGACGCCGATGAGCACGATCTGCAGCGCGGCGGCGCGCGCCTGGTTGCCGGGATCCACCGCGGCGCCGATCAGGAAGGAGGAGCCCGACCAGAGGCCCCACACCACGACCGAGCCCACAACGGCGCCGAGATTGTTGCCGGCGCCGCCCACGACCAGCATTGTCCAGACCTGGAAGGTCAGCGTCGGCAGGTAGTTCTCGGGCGCGATGAAGCCGATGAAATGGGCCTGGAGCGCGCCGCCGAGCCCCATGATGCCGCCGCCGATAGCAAAGGCCTGCAGGCGGAAGCGCGTCACCGGCTTGCCGAGCGCGCGGGCCGCCTCCTCGTCCTCGCGGATGGCCTTCAGGACGCGCCCCCAGGGCGAGCGGACGAGCCGCTCCAGCACCCACCAGACGAAGGCGAGAACGAGGGCGACGAGCGCGAGGTTGCAAAGGCCGAAGACGAGCGGATCGGCGGCGTAGCCCGCGAAGGGCCGGGGAATGAAGCCGAGGCCGAACGGCCCGCCGGTCAGGGGCTCGAGGTTCAGCGCGGCGAGCTGCACGGTGACCGCGAAGCCGAAGGTCGCGATCGCGAGATAGTCGGAGCGCAGGCGGATCGTCAGCCAGCCGAGCACCAGCGAGGCGAGCGCGGCGGCCGCGAAGGCCGCCGCCCAGCCGACGGGAACCGGAAGAGCGAAGCCGCCGATCCGGTCCGCCGCGTCGGGCGTCGTCAGGATCGCCGAGGCGTAGGCGCCGATACCGACGAAGCCCGCGACCCCCACGTTGAAGAGGCCGGTCTGGCCCCACTGGACGTTCAGCCCGAGCGCGATCACCGCGTAGCTCAAGGCCAGCGTCAGGAAGAAGGCGGCGTATCCAAGGATCTCGATCATGAGCGCGACCGCCCGAGAAGCCCTTGCGGGCGCAGGAGAAGGACGAGGGTGAGGATCAGGAAGGCGACCGCCGCGCGCCACTCGGCGCCGATCGTCTGAACGGCTAGCGCCTCGCACAGCCCGACGACGAGGCCGCCCAGCACCGCGCCGGGCACCGAGCCGATGCCCCCCAGAATCGCGGCGGCAAACAGCGGCAGGAGAAGGTCGAAGCCCATGTAGGGCCGGATCTGGACGAGAAGCCCGGCCATGATGCCGGCTGCCGCCGCCAGCCCGCCGCCGAGGAACCAGGCCATGCGGACCACGGCGCGCACGTCGATGCCGGCGAGCCGGGCCAGCGCCGGGTTCTCCGACACGGCCCGCATCCGCCGCCCGACCTGCGTGCGGGTCATGAGAAGATGGACGGCGAGGATCAGCACCAGGGTCGCGCCGAGCATCAGGATCTGGTCGGGCGTCGCACGCAGGCCCCAGCTGAAGCGGATGGCGATCTGGAGCTCGTTCGTGAAATAGGCCGGCTGCGAGGTGAACACGAATTCGAGGAGGCTGCGCAGCGCCATCGAGGCGCCGAAGCTGGCTATCACGAGGATGATGACCGCCGACCCCTTGCGCCTGAGGACGCCGAAGAGGATCGCATCGAGCAGGATCGCGAGCGCGCCGGTGACGAGGATCGCGAGCGGCACGGCGAGAAGGACGTTCCAGCCAAACGAGAAGTCGCCCACCGGCGCCGAGCCCACCACCGCGCCGAGAAGGCCCGAGAGCGCGAGCGCGGCATAGGCGCCGGCCGTGATGAACTCGCCATGCGCGAAGTTGGCGAAGCGCAGGATGGAATAGGTGAGCGTCACGCCGATCGCGCCCAAGCCGATCATGGCGCCCGCCACGAGCCCGTCGACGACGAATTGCGGGTTCATGGATGGGCCTCCGCGTGCTCGTAGCTGCCGAGAAACAGGGCGCCGAGGTTCGGATCGGCGCGCAGCTCGGCGGCCGGCGCCACATGGCGCAACCGCCCTTCCGCCAGAACCACGCCCCGATCGGCGATCGACAGGGCGGCGCGCACGTTCTGCTCGACGAGCAGGATCGCGACGCCGGTCTCGCGCACCCGCTCCAGGGCTTCGAACACGTCGTGCACGAGCTTGGGGGACAGGCCCGCAGACGGTTCGTCGAGGATCAGGACCGCGGGCTCGACGATCAGCGCGCGCGCTGTCGCCAGCATCTGCCGCTGCCCGCCCGACAGCGCGCCCGCCACGAGGCCGGGCCGGGAGCCGAGGTCGGGAAACATCGCGAAGGCGGCGTCGATGCGCGGCTGGCGCAGCCGCGCGGGCAGGATGCCGGCGCAAAGGCGCAGGTTCTCGAGGATGGTGAGGGAGGCGAAGATGTTCTCGGTCTGCGGCACGAAGGCGAGGCCGTCGACGACGCGCAGGTGCGCCGGCCGCGCCGTGACGTCCGCGCCGCGAAGGGCGACCCGCCCGCCGAAGGTCGGCACGACGCCGGCCACCGCCTTGACGAAGGTCGACTTGCCGGCGCCGTTCGGGCCCAGCACGGCCACGATCTCGCCCGGCGCGACGTCGAGATCGATCCCGCGCACGATCGGCAGGCTTTCCTCGTAGCCCGCGACGAGGCCGCGCACCTCCAGGATCGGCGCCGCGCTCAATGGACGCTCCCGCCGAGATAGGCCTCGACGACGCGCGGGTCGGACATGACGGCCTCCGGCGTGCCCGACGCGAGCGGCCGTCCCGCGGCCATGACGAGGACGCTTGGGCAGAGGCGGCGGATCATGTCCATGTTGTGCTCGATCAGCAGGACCGCGATGCCGCGCCGGTTGATCTCGGCGATCCGCTCGATGATAAAGTCGAGAAGCGCCGGGTTCACGCCGGCCGCCGGCTCGTCGAGAAGCAGGACCCTCGGCTCGGCCATCAGCGCGCGGGCGAGCTCCAGAAGCTTGCGCTGCCCGCCGGACAGGACGCGGGCCGGACGGTCCGCGAGATGGTCGAGGGCGAGAAAGCGGATCAGGGCGAAGGCCCTCTCGCGTGCCGCCGCCTCCTCGCGCCGCACGCGGCCGGGCGCCAGCAGGCTCGCCAGCACCCGCTCGCCGCTCTGGCCCGTGGCCGCGGTGACGACGTTGTCGAGGACGCTCATCTCGGGAAACGGACGCGGGATCTGGAAGGTGCGGGCGAGGCCGCGCCCGACGCGCCTGTGCGCCCCCTCACCCTCCACCGGCACGCCCTCGATGCGGATCGTGCCGCGATCGGGCTTGAGGCTCCCCGCGACGAGGGCGAACATGGTCGACTTGCCTGCGCCGTTCGGGCCGATCACGCCCAGGATCTCGCCCCGGCGCAGCGTGAAACCGACGCCGTCCACGGCGGCGATGCCACCGAAGTCACGCGCCAGTTCGTCGACCGCGAGGGCGGGCGGCGAACCGGCGTCAGGTGTGGGGGGCGTGGAAGGAGCCGTCATGCCGGGCGTCCCAAATTTTGATGTTTTGATTTGTGATCAAACTTTACAGCGGCGAAGCTATGGGCCTAGTCTGCTGAAGACAAGCGAATAATTGAGCAGGTCCCGTTTTGCCCAGCTTGTGTGCAGATGCGAAGGCGAGCCCTTCGGCGACGCGTCCGGCGCCCCCCGGCCCGCCGGCCTCGCCGCTGGCCGTTCTTCCCCGGATCGCTCGCGAGACCGTGCTCGACCGGGTCTACCGGTCGCTGCGGCGTTCGCTGATCGAGGGCACGTTCGACGCGGGCGAAGTCCTGCGCATCCAGGAGGTCGCCGCCCGGCTGGAGGTCAGCACCATGCCGGTGCGCGAGGCGCTGGGGCGGCTCGTCTCGGAGCGTGCGCTGGAGGCCCTGCCCAACCGCTCCATTCGCGTGCCGCTCCTGACGAGACCCCGCCTCGACGAGGTGGCCCATGCCCGGGCGCTCGTCGAGGGCGAGGCGGCGGCCCTCGCCAGCCGCCGCATCGGCCCCGGCACGCTTTCGGCCCTGAAGCGGGAAACCGACGCCTACGACCGGCTGACCGCCAGGGACGGCAGCCATCGCGCGCGGGCCGCCTACAACCACGCCTTCCACTTCGCGATCTACCGGGAAGCGGGATCGAGCGTCCTTCTGCCGATCATCGAGAGCCTGTGGCTCCAGTCCGGGCCGTTCATCCGGGCGGCGGCGGAAATCTACGACAACGACGACGGGCTCAGCGCCACCCATCACCATTGGCGGATCATCGAGGCTCTGGAGCGGGGCGATGCGGAACGGACCCGCCGGGCCGTCGGCGCGGATATCGACCGGGCCTTCGACCTCCTGCGCCAACGCCTGTCCTTCGCGCAGGAGACCGCCCCATGAGCGCATCGGGCGACGACCGCTTCGAGCTCTTCGACCTGAGGGTCGAGGTCGTGGTGCCCGACGAGGGGCCGGTCTATTGCGGGGCAAAGCCCGGCGACCACTTCGAGCTGCGCGGCGAGATGCTGCATCTGCCCCCCGGACAGGGCTTCTCGATCTACTCGCTCGCCGCCGTCCTGCCGCTGCTCGCCGCCAAGCAGCGCCCGACGCACCGCAACGACTGGATGACCTCCGATGCGGAGGTCGCCTGCCCCGACCCGAACTGCGCGACGCGCCTGCGCATCACGCGCCTTGCCCGCCGCGCCTTCAGCCATGCCGAGACGACGGCGGTGCCGCTGCCCGCCTGCGACTCGCCCGAACCGTGAGGACATCCGCCATGCAGACCATCGATCTCGCCCCGGACTACCGCATCTCGCGCGTCATCCGCGGCAACTGGCAGCTGGCCGGCGGCCACGGCGCGGTGGATGCGCGGGACGCGGTGGACGACCTCTTCGCCTTCGCCGACGCCGGCATCACCACCTTCGACTGCGCCGACATCTATACCGGCGTCGAGGACATCATCGGGCAGTTCCGCGAGCGCTACCGCGACGAGCGCGGCTCGGAGGCGGCGGGGCGCCTTCGCGTCCACACCAAGTTTGTGCCCGACCTCGACGCGCTCGCCACCATCTCGCGCGCCGACGTCGAGGCGTCGATCGACACCTCGCTGAAGCGCCTGCGCACCGAGCGGCTCGACCTCGTGCAGTTCCACTGGTGGGACTACGACGTGCCGCGCTACGTCGAGGTCGCGGGCTGGCTGAACGACCTCGCCCGCGCCGGCAAGATCCGGCACGTGGGCGGCACGAACTTCGACACGCCGCGCGCCGCCGAGCTGCGCCGGGCGGGGCTGCCGCTCTTCTCCATGCAGCTCCAGTACTCCCTTCTCGACCGGCGCCCGGAAGCGGGACTCCTGGCGGAAGCGGCCGCGAGCGGCATGGCGATCCTGTGCTACGGCACGGTCGCGGGCGGCTTCCTGTCGGACCGCTGGCTGGGGCAGCCCGAGCCGCGCGAGCCGCTGGAGAACCGCTCGCTCACCAAGTACAAGCTGATCATCGACGAGTTCGGCGGCTGGGACCTCTTCCAGGCGCTCCTGCGCGCGTTGCGCTCCGTCGCCGACCGCCGCAGCGTCGACGTCGCGACGGTCGCGAGCCGCGCCGTTCTGGAGCGTCCCGGTGTTTCGGCGGTCATCGTGGGCGCGCGCAACCGCGCGCATCTGCCCGCCAACCTCGCCGTCTCCGACATGCTCTTCACCGAGGAGGACCGCACCGCGATCGAGGCCGTTCTGGCGTCCGCCAAGCCCGTTCCCGGCGACGTCTACGAGATCGAGCGCGACCGCAACGGGCGCCACGGCTCGATCATGAAGTACGGCCTCAACAAGACGGCGGCCTGAGGGACATGGCCGGCGCCCTCGCCTCGCTCGCGCTGGCCGAGATCGCCGAGCGCCACGCCTTCTTCGAGCGCTGGTTCAACGGCGGCGGCGACGAGGACGCGCTGGCCCGCTCGCTGGCCCGCTTCGATCCCGCCTTCCTGCGGATCGACCCGGCCGGCGGACAGGTGAACCTCGCCGCGCTTGAAGCGTCGCTCGCCGCCCGGCGCGGCGCGCGCGCGGGCGACCCGGTCTCGATCAGCGTCGAGGACGGCGCGATCGCCTGGGCGAGCGCGGCCGCCGTGCTCGCCACCTATGTCGAGGTCCAGGGCCCGGCCGGCTCGCCCGAACGGCGCCGCCGCCGCTCCACCGCCCTCTTCGTCGTGCCGCCGGGCGGGGGCCCTCCCCTTTGGCGGCATGTCCAGGAAACCTTCATCCACGACGGCGGCGCCTGACGCGTCGGCCGCAGAACCCAAGGAGACGCATGCCATGAAGCACCTTCTCACCGGCGCGGCGCTGACGGCGCTCCTTCTGCCGGCCGCCGCGCTGCCGGCGGCCGCGCAGTCCGGCCCCTGCACGATCACGGTCGGCGTCGTGATGGAGCTGACGGGTCCGGCCGGCGCCTACGGACAGGCCGGCGCCAAATCGGTCGAGATGGCGTTCCGCGACATCAACGAGGCGGGCGGCGCGGCCGGCTGCACGCTCGCCACCGACACGCGCGACAGCCAGAGCCAGGGCAACGTCGCCGTCGACCAAGCGACGCAGCTCGTCAACATCCGCAAGGTTCCCGTGCTGATCGGCGGCATCATCTCCTCGGTCTCGGTACCGATCCTGACCTCGGTCACGGCGCCGGCCGGCGTCGTCCAGGTCTCGCCCGCCTCCTCCTCGCCGACGCTGACCAACCTCGCGCAGGAGGGCAAGACCAACGGCGTCTTCTTCCGGACCATCACCTCCGACGCGCTCCAGGGCACGGCGGCGGCGAAGTACGCCATCGACCAGGGGCTGAAGAAGCTCGCCGTCGTCCACGTCAACAACGACTTCGGCGTCAACATGGTCCGCGAGTTCGAGACCGCCTACAAGGCGCTCGGCGGCACGATCACGTCCGTCACGCCCTACAACGAGAAGCAGGCGAGCTACGCCTCCGAAGCCACCGCGGCCATGACGGGGGACCCGGAGGGTCTCTACCTCGTGAGCTATCCCGTGGACGGCGCGACCATCGCCCGCGCCTGGGTCAGCCAGGGCGGGACGCCGACCTTCCTGCTCAACGACGGCATGAACTCGGCCGACTTCATCAAGGCGGTGGGCGCCCGCTATCTCGACAACGCCTACGGCACCTCGTCGGGCACCAGCCCGACCAAGTCGACCGAATATTTCAACGCGAACTACAAGACCTTCTCCGGCGGCATCGATCCCGCAGCCCCGGCCGCCGACCGCTCCTACGACGCGGGCGCGATCGTGGGCCTGGCCATCGCCAAGGCCGGCAAGCCGGAGGCCGCCGCGATCAAGCAGGCGATGCGCGAGGTGGTCGATCCCGCCGGCGAGCCGATCTATGCGGGCCCGGAGGAGTTCAAGAAGGCCCTGTCCCTCATCAAGGATAGCAAGCCGATCCGCTACGAAGGCGTCATCGGTCCGGTGGAGTTCGACAAGAACGGCGACATCACCGGCCCCTTCCGGCTTTGGCGCATCCAGAAGGGCGAGGTGACCACGATCGGCGAGATGTCGGCCGACGAGGTCGCCAAGGTCAAGGCCGGCAAGTAGCCTTGCAAGCGGCCGCCCCTCGTCGAAGGGCGGGGCGGCCGCTTCCGCGTCAGGCCTCCCGCCCGATCCGCCGGTCCTGCCAGCGCGCCTGCGCGATGGCGAAGGAGGGTGCGATGCGGGCGAGCGGCGCGAAGGGCAAAGGGCGCGCCGGCCCGCTCGGCACGGGAAGCTCGGCCAGCGGCACGCCGCAGCTCGCGTCCGCCAGCGCTTCGCCGAGCATGGCGGTGAGCGCGATGCCCCGCCCGTTGCAGCCGATGCCGCCCAGAAAGCCCGGGCCGAACTCGAAGACGTGCGGCAGGAAGTCGGGCACCATCGCGGCCCGCCCCGTCCAGACATGTTCGAGCGGGGGAACGGCGGGAAGGCGCAGCTCGTCGGCGAGCCGGCGGCTGATCATCCGCCCCATGCGCGCATGGGCTCCGACCGGCAGCATGGACATGCCGCCGCTGATCAGCCGGTTCTCGGCGTCCAGGCGATAGGTGAAGAGGTTGGCGCGCGTGTCGGCGGCGGGATGGCGGCCGGGCGCGAGCCGGCGCGCCTCCTCGGCCGAAAGCGGCGCGGTCGCGGCCTGATAGACCTGCAGCGGCACGACCGCGTCGGCAAGGCGCCGGGCGACCCCGGTCCGGAAGGCGTTGGTGCACAGAAGGACGCGCGCGGCGAGAAGCGAGCCGCCGGCATGGCGCAGGCGCCAGTCCGCGCCCTCCCGTTCGACGGCGTCGATGCGCGTTCCTTCCGCGATCATCGCGCCCGCTCCCAGCGCAACTCCCGCCAGGCCGCGGGCATAGGCGAGCGGGTTCAGCATCCCACCGCTCTCGTCGAGAAGGGCGCCCGCGCAAAGGCGGGCGCCGGACAGCGCCCGCGCCTCCTCGCGCTCCAGAAGGCGCACCGGGCGGCCGAGCGACCGCCACGCCTCGGCCCGCACGCGCAAGACCTCCAGCGCGGCGGGCGAGTGGGCGACGTGCAGCCAGCCGGTCTCCTCCGCGTCGCAGGCGATCGCGTTCTCGCGGACGGTCTCGAAGACGCGGGTTCCGCCCATCCCCACCATGCGCAGGAGCGTCTCGCCGCGCGTCCGGCCGAGGCGCTTCACCACGGCGGCGGGATCGGCCTTGGCGAAGTTCGGCACCACGAAGCCGGCATTGACGCCGCTCGCCCCGCTTCCGACGCGCTCCGCCTCGAGAACCGCCACTCGCCGCCCGCGCCGCGCAAGGTGGAGCGCCGCGGTCAGGCCGAGGAATCCGCCGCCCACGACCGCGACGTCGACCCGAGAGCCGTCGGGCGGCGCGGGAGCCGGCGATGCGGCGTCCTCCGGTCCGGCCGTGCGCCACCACAGGGTGCGGCGGTGTTCCGCCTCAAGCGCTCGCGTCACCCTGCCCTCCCTTGGCCTGCCGGCCGATGCGGCGCCGGCCGCGCGTCCTTGCACGATCGCCGTCGCCTTCGTAAAGCTTCGTGATCAAACGATCCTTCCCGCCTCGTCCGCCGCCCGCCGCCGGACCCTTCCCGGAGTTGGCCCGATGCCGCGACCAGCGCCCGCGCCCTTCGACGGCGCGCTCCAGCCCGTGTCCGCCCGCCGCACCCTGCAGGACGAGGTGCATCACGGCCTCGCCCAGGCGCTGATGGCCGGACGCTTCGATCCCGGCCAGACGCTCACGATCGCCGCGCTCGCCGACCAGTTCGGCACGAGCCACATGCCGGTGCGCGAAGCCCTGCGCCGGCTCGCGGCCGAGAACGCGCTGGAGGTTTCCACGAGCGGCACCGTGGTCGTGCCGGCGGTGAGCCGCGCGCGGCTCGACGACCTGTGCGACGCACGCCTCGTGGTGGAGGGCGCGGCGGCCGAGCGGGCCGCGCTCGCCATGACGACGCCGGTGCTGCGCCGGCTCGACCATCTCGCCCGCGAACATGCCGAGGCGGGCCGCGAGAAGGATGCGGCCGCCATGCTCGCCCGCAACCAGGAATTCCACTTCGCGATCTACGCCGCGTCCGGCTCGCCGGTGCTCGCCCAGCTCGCCGGATCGCTCTGGCTGCGCTTCGGACCCTATCTGCGCATGCTGACCAAGCAGATGGAGCCGCAGCTGGGAGCCGGCGAGATCGACACCTACACGCGCCACCACGGCGACATCCTCAAGGCCCTGCAGGACGGAGACGCGGACGGGGCCGGCCGGCACCTGCGCGCCGACATCGCCTCCACGCAGGCGCTCCTGCGGCCGCTGTGCCCGAGCGAGAACGGGGACGCTACAGCCGATTGAGGAAGGCGCCGATACGGGCCATGCCCTCCTCGAGCCGCTCGGTCGACTCCGATCCGAAGCACACCCTGAGATGCCCCTCGCCGGCCGGTCCGTAGAAGCTGCCGGCCTCGACCACGACGCCCGCCTCGTCGAGCAGGCGATCGGCCAGGACCTGCGCGGGCAGGCCCGTTCCCGATACGTCCGGAAAGGCATAGATCGTCCCCTCGGGCAGGGCGCAGGTGACGCCCGGCATCTGGTTCAGGCGCTGCACCACGAGGTCGCGCTTGCGCCGATCCTCGGCGACCAGGTCTTCCAGCACCGCCGGCGGCCCGGTCACGGCGGCGAGCGCGCCGGCCTGGATGAAGGTGTTGACGTGCGTCGCGTCGTTGGCGGTGATCTTCAGGAGCCCCGGCATGGCCCAGCGCGGTGCCGCGAGGTAGCCCAGGCGCCAGCCGTCCATGGCGAAGGACTTGGTGAAGGCGAACATCGAGATCGTCCGCTCCGCCATGCCCTCCAGCGAGGCGATCGAGACGTGCCGGTTGCCGTCGAAGACGATCTCCTCGTAGACCTCGTCCGAGACGACGAGGAGATCGTGGCGGATCGCGACGTCGGCGAGCGCCTGGAGCTCCTCCCGCGTGTAGACGCGCCCGGTCGGGTTCACGGGGTTGACGAGGACGATCATGCGCGTGCGCGGACCGACCTTGGCCTCGATTGCGGCCGCGTCGATCGCGAAACCCCGGCGCGCGTCGAGCGGGGCGGTCACGACGCTCGCCCCGGCCAGCTCGATCTTGCCGACGTGCTGGGGATAGTAGGGCTCGAGCAGAATCGCCTCGTCGCCCGGATCGAGCAGCGCCAGGAAGGCGGCGAAGGAGGCGTGGGTCAGGCCGTTGGTGACGAGGATATCGGAGGGCTCCACCGCCAGCCCGTTGGCCGTGCGCAGCTTGTCGGCCAGCGCGCGCCGCAGCGCCGGCACGCCTTGGAGATCGCTGTAGTGGACGTCGCCCGCCCGAAGCGCGCGGATCGTCGCCTCCTTGATGTGGAGCGGCGTGTCGGCATGCGGCTTGCCGAGTTCGAGGTGCACGAGATCGCGCCCCTCGCCCTCCAGGGCTGCGGCCTTGGCGTACATGCCGAAGCTCTTCTTGGCGGTGGCGGAGATTCGCTGGGCGACGCGTCGCACGGCTGGCTGTCCTTTCGGGTCGTGGCGGATCAGGACCGGCGGCGCAGGGCCGCGACCTCGATCTCGACGAGGATCTCCTCGGCCGGGAAGCCGCAGAGGATCGTGGTGTTGGTCGGCCGCGGGTCGCGGAACGTCGCGCCGAGGATCTCGGAGACCGGCATGACGTGTTCGCGCGCGGCCAAATAGACGCGGACCTGGACGACGTCGGCCAACGAGGCTTGCGCCTCGGCCAGCGCCTCGCCGATCGTCTTCAGCGCCTGGCGCGCCTGGGCGGCCGCGCCGTCGGGAAAGGACATGGTGGCCGGGTCGTAGCCCGCCGTGCCGGACACGAACACCCATTCGCCGTCCACCACCGCGCGAGCGTAGCCGGCGATCTCCTCGAACTTGGAACCGGAATAGATCGAGCGTCGCGTCATGGTGGAAACTCCGGGAAGCGAGAGAACCGGTGCGTGTAGATGGGCCCCGACGTCGGGGATAACGCCGCGACGGGCTGCTTGTAAAGCGGTTTGATCAAACGATCGAAGGCTGATAGCGTTCGTCCAAACCGTGGTCCGCGCCGCTCGGGAGACCGTGCCCGACGGGATGCGGCCTTCGGCGAAAACATTCCTCGAGCGGATCGTGCCCTCTTGCAGACCCCCGGAAATATCCGCATGAATTTCAGACCTGAACTATTCCTTCCGACCCTGCGGACCGGCGGATGAGCGGCTACTTCCTCTACCATTCCATCGGCACCTTCCCGGGCAAGGCGGATGCGCTGCGCTCGGCGCTCGGCCGCTTCGCCGACGAGTGGTCGGCGGAGAACGACGCGCAGTGGCCGACCATGCTGTCCCTGCGCGCCCGCTTCATCGACGCCTGGACACGCCTGATCGAGGCCCCGGCCGGCTCGCTGACGACCACCGAGAGCGTCACCGCCGGGCTCTATGCGCTGATCGGCGCCCTTCCGCGCGAGCGCCTCGCCGGCAAGCGCGTGCTCGTGGCGGCCGACTGCTTCCCGAGCCTCCACTTCCTCCTGTCGGGTCTGGCGCCGCGCTTCGGCTTCACGCTCTCGACGGTGCCCTTGCGGCCGGGCGAGCGCTGGGTCCGCGAAGAGGACATGATCGCGCACTGGGGCGAGGATGTCGGCCTCACGCTCCTGACCTTCGTCACGTCCACCGCCTCCTTTCGCTGCGACATGGCGCGCCTTGCCGCCCACGGCCGGGCGATGGGCACGATCACCGTGGCGGACGTCACGCAAGGGGTCGGCATCCGGCCCTTCTGCGTGGCGGACGGTTTCGTCGACGCGGTGGTCTCCACCTCGCTCAAGTGGCTCTGCGGCGTCTCGGGTGCCGGGATCCTCCAGGTGGCGCCGGACCTCCTGAAGACCTGCGAGCCGGAGTTCCGGGGCTGGTTCAGCCAGGAGAACCCCTTCTCCTGGGATCTCGACGCCTTCCGCTTCGCGCCCGACGCACGCCGCTTCGACCAGGGCACGCCCTCGATCCTGCCGGCCGCCGGCTCGCTGCCGGGCCTGGACCATATCCAGGGCCTCGGCCTGCCGGCCGTCGCCGCGCAGAACCGGCGCCTGACGGACCTCGTGGTCGCGATGGCGCAAGAGGCGCGCCTTCCCCTCGCCTCGCCCCGCGAGGCGGAGCGGCGCGGCGGCAGCGTGATGCTGAACCTCGGCGAGGCGGCGGCCGGGCTCGTCGCCCCCTTGCGCGAGCGCGGCCTCTTCTGCGACGCGCGCGGCCCGGTCCTGCGCCTGTCTCCCGGCCTCGTCACCGAGGAGGCCGAGGTTTCCCGTCTCTTCTCGGCGATGGCCGAACTCGGCGCCCGGCGCGCCGCCGCCTGATCATGCCCCCCGTCCCCGCCGCGTGAGACGCGGCGACAGCCCAGAGGAGTTCTTCATGCTCGACCGGCGCCGCTTCTTCGGCCTCGTTCTCGCCGCCACGGCGCTCGCGCCGGCTCTGCCGGCCCTGGCCGCCGATCCGATCGTCGTGGGCGCCTATCCCTCGAACCCCCCTTGGGAGTTCAAGAACGACGCCGGCACCTTCGAGGGCTACGAGATCGACGTCGCGACCGAGGCCGCCAAGCGCGTCGGCCGTCCGGTGGAGTTCCAGGACCTCGGCTTCCAGGCGCTGTTCGCCGCCACGGCCTCGCATCGCATCGACTTCGCGGTGTCGTCGATCTCGATCACCAACGACCGCCTGAAGAACCAGTCCTTCACGCAGCCCTACTACGACAGCGACGGCACGATCCTCGGCCGCGAGGGATCCGACATCGCCCGGTTCGAGGACCTGAAGGGCAAGACGATCGGCGTCGTCTCGGGCACGACCGGCGAGAAGTGGGCCAAGGAGAACGCCGACAAATACGCGATCTCCGAGGTGAAGGGCTACAACGCCCAGCAGGACCTGATGCTCGACATCCAGAACGGCCGCATCGACGGCGGCGCGGGCGAGATCGCGGGCTTCCAGTACGCCATGACGAAGATCCCGGGCCTGAAGCTCCTGATCCGCATCCCCACCGGCGAGCGCTTCGCCATGATGGCGCCGAAGGACTCGAAGATCCTGCCCGAGGTCAACGAGGCCATTTCGGCGATGAAGGCCGACGGAACCCTCGCCAAGATCCACGAGAAGTGGTTCGGCGTCGCCCCGACCGCGGGCACCAGCACCGTCGTCGCCTCGGGCGTGCCCACCGCGCAGTAAAACAGACACCTGGTCCAGCACGGAGCGGACGGGACGCGGCAAGCGCCCTGTCCGCTCCGTGCTGGACGCCTTCCCGCGAGCCGATGCCATGGGGCTGATCGATACCTTCTTCAACGCCGAAGTCCTGGCGCGCGCTTTTCCGATCCTCCTGCGGGGACTCTGGAACACGCTGCTGCTCGGCGCGACGGCGATCCTGTTCGGCTGCCTCGTCGGCCTTCTGGTCTGCCTCCTGCGGCTCTACGCGCCCAAGGTCGTGCGCTGGCTGGCGGTCGGCTATATCGACATCTTCCGGGCCCTGCCGGTCCTTGTCGTCCTGATCCTTCTCTACTACGCTCTGCCCTTCGTCGGCATCCGCCTGTCCTCCTTCGCCTCGGCCGCGATCGCGCTGACGCTCGTCCTGTCGGCCTTCACGGCGGAAGTCTGCCGGGCCGGCATCGAGACCGTGCCGCGCGGGCAGTTCGAGGCGGCGGCCGCGCTCGGCCTGCCGTTCCACCTCACCATGCGCAAGGTGATCCTGCCCCAGGCGGTGAAGGTGATGATCCCGCCGCAGACCAGCAACTGCGTCTCGGTCCTGAAGGACACGGCGCTCGCCTCGGTCGTCGCCATGCCCGACCTTCTCAAGCAGGCCAACGACGCACAGGCGATGATGGCCAACCCGACGCCGCTCATCGGCGCCGCGCTGATCTACCTCGTGATCCTGTGGCCGATGGTCCGCCTGGTTTCGTTCCTGGAGATGCGCAGCCGCGGCAAGACGGCGCGCTGACGGCCGGACGCTGTGAAGTGCCTCGACGCGGGCATGCAGCGCAGCGAACCCTTATGATGCGTGTCGAAGGCTTTGGGTTCACGCCGACAATCGTCTCGAAAGCGCAGGCCTAGGATCGCGCCCTCAATATCATGGACTTCGCATGGGCCAAGGATCGCGAGATCGCGGCGCGCCCGATGTCGAACAACGGCGAGGTCGCCTTCGAGGGCACGAGCTGGCTCTTCTCCTACGAGCAGGCCAGGACGATCGGCGACATCGAGCGCGATCCGAAGGTCGGCCTCGGCTTCCAGGGCAGGAAGGGCCTTCTCGGCAAGCCGCCGCTGTTCATCTCGGTCGAAGGGCACGCCAGGCTCATCCGCGACAGGGCGGCGTTCGAGGCGCACTGGACCAGGGATCTCGACTATTGGTTCAAGGACGGGATCGACACGCCGGGCGTCGTGCTGATCGAGGTGAAGGCCGAACGGATCCACTACTGGGACGGCCAGGACGAGGGCGAGGTCCCGGTTCGGTGGTCTGGCGTCGAGTGCGGGATGCCCAAACGAAAACGCCCCGCCGGGGGAGGACCGGCGGGGCGTAATGTTGGCCTCAAGGTTGGGAGGAACCCTCGGCCTTATCCGCTGCGACCTCTGGGAGGAACAGCCGCAACGAAACTATGAAACTGGTGGGCGCTTAGCGCGCGGCCTGGCGGGCGACCGTCGCGATGTCGGCGCGGTCGATGCCGAGATCGGCCAGCTCGCGGTTCGACAGGCGGTTCAGCTCGTTCGAGGTCTGGCGGAAGGAGCGGTAGGCGCGGATGGCGTTGGCGATGCGCATGGGGGTGATCCTCGTGTGCGGCCTCTCGTCGGTGGTGGCCGCTGGTGTGGTTTCTTTCGACACCCGGAAGATAGTCGAACGGGGTGGGCGGCAGGAGCGCTGAGATCGCAGGGGAGCCGTGCGCTGCGCTGCTATCGGCGTGGCGCGGGGCTGCTATGCGTCGGACCGATAGCGCCATCCCGTTCAGCGTTCCCCATTCCCGGATCCGCGCAAGCTCCCGTACGGCCAGCTCGGCGCGGGGAGCGCTCCCGACCCTATGCAGCTCGATCGTGCGGCCGGTGCGGACGCCTTCCGCGAGAACGCGATGGATGCGCCGGAAGCCGAACGGGTCGGCGCGGCGGTAGGGCCGACCGGCCAGAAGCCGCTCGACGTTCGACGTTCGACGTTCGGGGCGTACTCGCGGAACGGCCGGCGCCAGCGCGTGATCTCGCCGACGTGGATGCCGAAGTTCACGACCTGCCACTCGCAAAGGCCGGACGCGCGTGGATCGACACCCGGATGGACGACGACCCGGTGCCACTCCTTCGGCAGCGTGACGGGGCGCGTCGGATCGATCCCGGCGAGCAAGGCGATCCGGTCGAGGATGCGTCCAAGCAGGCCCGACTCGAAGGCCTGCGCCAGCGTCCCGTCGCAGAAGCGCTCGCCGCGGATCAGTACCGTTAGGAGCTTCGCCAGATCGCCCGCGTCGACGCCGCGATGGCATTGGGATTGGTTTGCAGGCGGACAGCCTCGGGCGTCCGGGACCATTCCGGCCAACTGAAGTCTGCACGCACCCACCCGGCGGCACTGGCGGCAAGGACGAAGCGGTCGGCCTCGGCCGATAAGGCGAAGTAACGGAACTGCGTCACACCATTCTTCGTGTCACCGCCGGCCCATTGCCCGAAGCGGAAGCCGGGACGGGCGAAGAGCGGGGCGAACGGGGCGAGCGCGTAGAGATCGGGGGCCGGTTCGGCGGGTATGTCGCTTCGCTCGCATGTCGGCGCGGACGTTGGCCCATGCCGGGCAGCCTGCCCAAAGTCCCCGGCAAACGGACAAAAGGTTGCGTGGTCCGGTGCCGTGCGTCCCTTGTAGCTCGGCGGACTCTACTCATCCGTGAAGGAGTTTCGGGGGAATCACGTCACCCCCAACCGCCGTTGCGGGCAGGCAACGCGTCGTCCCGACGCGGCCCATCAAGCGCGGCATCGTATAGATCACCGCAAAGAGCGGCCATGGGCACGCGGAGTCTCGACATCTCGCGAAACCGAAACAACACGTCAGCATAGCATCATGGCAAAACGGGTATCCGCAGAGACTTCCCCGAGGTCATACGCCGATAACGGTCGCGGAGTTCGACATGCTGGCCCGCGCAGCCAACCGGGCCGTGCGGGTCGGCGACCGGCATGCGTCGCGCGCATGCCGAGGCATCGGCGGCGACCGCCGCACTCGACCATCTGGGCGCCGCCATCATCACGCTCAACCGCGACGGACGAGTGCGCAGCGCGACCCCCTCGGCCGACGCATTGATGGCCTCCCGCGATGGGATCAGCTCGAAGGGTGGCCGGTTGGCGGCACTCTATCGGCAGGATCAGCCGGCGCTCGACCGCCTCCTCAGCGACATCCTCGACCCCGCGCGCTGCATTGAGGCGGAAGCGCGCGAGGTACGCCTGCGGCGGGACGGGGGACGCGCTGCGCTGCGCATCTCGGCGGGCGCCATCCACAAGCGCCTGCCGAACTTCGGCGTTGACGACGGGGCGGCGGCCGTCCTGATCGTGCGCTCGGTCGCGCCCGCCGCGCCGCGCCTGGACGCGTTGGTTGCGCTCTGGGGGCTTACGCCCGCCGAGGCGCGTCTTGCCGTTCATCTCCTGAAGCCGCTGTCGCTCGCCGACGCTGCTGCGGCGCTCGGCATCGGTCACGAGACAGCGCGTTCGCACCTGAAAGCCCTGTTCGCCAAGACCGGCACCCGTAGGCAGACTGAACTTGTCCTGCGACTGACAAGCGGGATGACATGACGGCTTCGCCGCAGTCGGATCTTTGCGCCACGATCGGGGGCGAATTACGCCCGAAATGATGGCCTTGCCGTTGTGGGACCGGTGCGACCACTCAGCGAAACGGTGCATAATCGGCGGCCTCTCGCAGGTGTCCAACGGCGCTCGCAACGGCGGGCCATACCCATGCCATGGTTCACCTCGCGTTCATTCAGCGAGCCATACAGGGCGTCATGTTCCCAAGGGGAGTTTGGAAATGCGCCCTGCAATTACCGCCGCCGTCCTCGCTCTCTCGGCGATCACGTCGATGCAGCCGGCTCGCGCCTCCAGCGACGAGGCATGGCGAGCGTTCGACGCGAAGGTGACGAAGGCCTGTCTCGCGGCGAGCGGCATCCGCAACGCCCGCCCCTCGGTCATCGTTGGCTTCGACGATCGTGTCGGCATGGTGGCCATGCTGGTGTCCGACCGCACGAGAGGTTCGGCGATGGGCAAGCTGTGTCTCTACAACAAGAAGACCGGTAAGGCGTTCGTGGATGATGCGGAAATGTGGTCGGCGCCGCCCCAGCCCAAGTGAGGCTGTTTCGGAAGCCGACCGCAACCGGTACGACACCCTGTGGATACTGAAGTTGGTCGGCGGCACGTCTCGAACGAACCGGGCGACGCCAGGGTTGACGACCACGCGGATGACGTCGCCGCGAGCGCCGCGCACCAGTCCGCTCGCAACGTGGGCGACGGTGCCGCCCGAGCCCGCATAGCCGTGGCTCGCCGCGGCCGCCTCGTTGCCGGTGGTGCCGTTCCGCGTGATGTTGACGAATAAGGCAAAGGCGCTCGACCCCGTCATCGCGACGCCCGCCGAGAACTCCCAGACGCCGCTCTCGGAAGCGGTCCCATTCGCGTCGTCCCGCCGATCTTCGACATCGCGAACTCCTTCATGGCGTTGCCGAAGGAAGGCCGGCGGCTCCGGACGGTCCCCCTCGCCACCCGTTCATCCGCAAGCTGCGCCGATGCGTCCGATCACATCGGCGGCACGACGCCCTGGTTGCCGACCACGACGAAGGCCGTCGACAGCGAGCCGTCGGCCGCCTTGGTCGCCGGCACGAAGACCGGGGCGCCCGGCTTGAGGTCGGCGGCGGTCGCCTCGGCGAAGGTGACCACCGGAACGTTCGGCGGCAGGGTGATCTGCTTGGATCCGGTCGGATAGGTCAGCGTGAGTTCGCGACCCGAAACGCTCTCGACCGCGTTCGAGACCGTGGCGTTGGTCATGGTCGAGTTCGGCTGGAGATCCCAGGGGAAGCTGCCCTCGTTGGCCCCCTTCATCGCGGACGGGAAGATCAGCACCTCCAGCGCGCCGGCCTTGCCCCCCTCGCCCGGCAGGGTCGCCGCGCCCACGTAGTCGCCCGGCTTGATGTCGCCGGCCGAGGCGGACCTGACGCCGCGCACGCCGACAGCTGGAACCATCGCGATCCGGACCACCGGCCCCTCGCGCGATGTGACCGACAGCGTGTTCCCCTCGACCGAGGCGATCGTCCCGCGCACGCGCGTCGGCTGACCGTCCTGCGCGACGGCCAGCGATGGCGACAAGGTCAGAAGGCCCGAGACGACGAGAGCGCCGGAAATGAAGCGATGCATGGGGTCTGCTGCCCTTCCGCTGCGGGGCGCCCGTCCTGGGCACCGACCGGAACAGGGAACAGGTTGCCGGGATCGCGGCGGTTTCAAGGTGTCGGTCCGTGTCGCGCGGCAGCCTCGAGCAGCGCGGCCGACAGGCTCGGGTCCAGCGTCATGTCCTCGCGGACGAGGCCATGGTCCCAGCGGTGACGCTGCGGCGCATTCCAGGCCGGCGAGTCGACGATCGGGTAAAGGCAGACGCCCGCGACGGGAATGCGCGAGCGCTCCACCTCGGCCAGGACGTGGCGCAGCCAGTAGCCCTTGTCGTCGATCCCGCGCCAGCGGCGAGGATGGCCCCTGTGAAGGCCGGTCTCGGTGATCATCACCGGCTTGCCGTAGCGCGCGGCCACGTCGCGCAGCGAACGGGCGATGCTGCGCCGCAGGTCGTGCGGGTAGACGTTGATGCCGACGACATCGGCCGTGTCGGCCAGCGCATGCGCGCCGATCTCGTGCGGCCGGTGCGCGGGCTCGGAGGTGACGAGACGCAGGCGGGGAAGCCGCTCGCGCAGGATCGCCAGGATGCCGCGCGCCTGCTCGACGACGAAGGCGGTACTCTCGCCGGGTACCATGCGCGGGTGGAAGCTCGTCTCGTTGAAGCAGCACCAGAAGGTCTGGTCGGGCGCGACCGCAAGAACCGCATCGGCCACCCGCCGTGCGTAGCCCTCGGGGTCGGCGTGGCGCCAGTAGTGGTTGAGGTCCCAGATCACCTCCATGTCCGCCTCGCGCGCGACGCGGAGGCGCGGCTCGACCGGTAGCCACGGGGGCAGGCCGTCGCGCACGGTTCGGATGCCGTGCACCCGGAGGATCGCGTAATGCGCGGCCATCCGTGTCTCGGGCAGATGGTCGGTGCCGGTCAGGAGGCAGAAGTTGCCCTGCCATTCCAGGCGGCCGCACTCGAAACCGGCCTGGAGAAAGGATCGGAACACCGGCGGCGCGGCGCCCGTCAGGCGCCGAACTCCATCGCGCGCTGGCGCTCAAGCTCGGCGGCGAGTGCGGGATCGGCGATGCGCCCGCGGGCGTCGGCGGAGAAGCGCAGCAGCCCGTTCGGACAGTAGCGCTCGTCGTCCCAGCCGGGATGGTCGAGAACGGGGTAGAGGCAAAGGCCCTCGACCGGCACGCCCCGGCGCATGGCGGCGCGCACCTCGCCCCCGACATAGGCGAGCCACTCCGCCCGCCGGTCGCCCTCGGTGCCCGTCTCGGCCACGAAGATCGGACGACCGTAGCGGGCATGGGTTTCCGTCAGGATGTCGCGGAAGGGCCTGTAGAGGGGATGGCCGATGTCGATCGGCGGCCCGCCGTGGATCCACTGGTTGTTGAAGTAGTAGTTGACCCCGACGATATCGAGCAGAGCCTCGCGCCCGCCGATCTGCGGCCAGGCGCGGCCCGCCAGCATGTCCCAAGCCTGGAACTGCGCTTGCCGGTGTCCCTCGGCATGGGCCGCCTCGTGCGGCCGCGAGGGATCGGTGATGACGTTGATGACGGGGTCGGCATGCACGAAGCGCGCGCGCGGATCGACGCGCCAGATCGCCTCCATCGCGAGAATCGCGGCGCGCGAGAGCTGCACCTTCAGCTCGTGTGCGCGACCGTGCGCGAAGGGGTTGAGGTAGCCGGCGTCTCCCCCGCCCCAGGCCAGGAAGGAGATCTCGTTGACCGGCGCATAGAAGGGTACGCCCTCGGTCGCGGCCCCGATCACGCGCGCGGCCTCTGTGGCAAAGCGCGTGAAGCGCTCGACGAATTCGGGGCGCCAGATGTCGATGTCGTCCGGCCAGCCGTAATGGAGGATGTCCCAGACGACCTGCGTGCCGGTTTCCTTTGCCGCCTGAAGCTGCGCCCGGAGGCTCCCCCAATCGTAGCGGCCGGGCTCGGGCTCCACGAGATGCCAGCGCAGGCCGTCGCGCACGGTGCGGATGCCGTGGCGCTGGAGCGCGGCGTAGTCCTCGCGCGCGAAGCGGTCGTGGTAGCTCGCCGCGATCATGTCGACGCGGCGCCGGTCGTGGGCGCGGCGGTGCGAGGAGGACTCGAAGCCGCCCTGGTGGAACGAGCGGAAGAGCTGCGGCCGGTGCGGCTCGGGCCGTGTCTCGCGCAGGACCGCCTCGATTAGCGCCTCCCACTGCGCCACGACCACCGGCACCGCGTAGTCGCGCTCGACCTTGGCCCGGAGCGCGGCGCCAAGGCGCGCGCGACGGGCGGGATCGTCGATCAGCGCCAGCATGGCCTGTGCGACGGCGGCCGGGTCCTCGTGCGGCACGAAGAGGCCGCTGACGCCGTCCTGGATCTGCTCGGTCGTGCCGTTGTCGGCGGTCGCGATCACGGCCAAACGAGCCGCGCCCGCTTCCGCGATCACATGCGGCATTCCCTCGCCGCGCGACAGCCAGACGAAGACGTCGAGCGCGGCCAGAAGCTCCGGCACGTCGGCGCGGTCGCCGAGAAAGCGTACGGCGTCGCCCAGCCCGAGCGTGCGGGCGCGCTCGTAGAGGGCCTGCGCGTAATCGGGCAGAAAGGCGTCGGGACCGCCGATCACGAGGAAGCGCGCGTCGGGGCGCGTGCGCCGAACGAGGGCGGCGGCGTCCAGAAAGTCCTCGACGCGCTTCTTCGGGTCGAGCCGGCCGACCCAGCCGATCACAGGCGTCTTGGGCGCAAAGCCGAGCGCCCGGCGCATCGGCTCGCGGGCCGCGGCATCGAAGGGCGCGAGGTCGACCGTGGACGGGATCTCCAGCGCGCAGGTCTCGCGGCCCGGCATGCGCGAGGCGGCGGCTTCCCGGATCGAGCGGCAGACGCCGACATAGCGGCTGGTGAAGTGCTTGGGGCCGCCGAGCGCCTCGGAGACGAGCCCGCCGTGCTCGATCAGGGGCGGCCGCAGATGGAGCCGTTCCAACGCGGGATAGATGTCGGCGACGTTCTGGCAGGAGACCACGAGATCGTAGCCCGCGAGCTTGCCCGCGAGATAGTTGATCGTGTCCTCGAAGGAGAGCGTGTAGGGCGTGCGGTCGACGGACACGCCCAGCGCCTCCAGCTGCTGGTGCGTCTGCTCGGGCATGCCCTCCTTGCGGAAGCACGCGACGACGTCGATGCGATAGCGCCGGGGATCGAGATGGCGCGCCAGATGGCGCACCTCGGTCTCCTCGCCGCCCACCACCAGCCAGGCGAAGACGAACAGGATGCGGACCGGCTCCGGGCTGGCGTCGCTCGCCATCAGTCGCGGACCTTGAACACGACCTGCAGGAAGTCCGGCCGCTCGTCCACGAGATGGCGCAGGAAGCGCGGCGCGTCCTCGAAGTCGACGACGTGGGTGATCATGTGCTCGGTGATGTCGCGTCCGCGCGCCTGGAGGAGGCCGATCGTCTCGGCTGCCAGCCGCCGGCGGTTCCACTCGAAGCCGAGACCGCGCGGCACGCGGTTGATCTGCGCGCAGCGGATCGCCAAGCCGTTGTGGTGGAACTCCTCGCCCAGGCGCAGCGGCTCCGCCCCGCCCTGGTAGAAAGCGAGATCGATGACGGTACCCTGCGGTCGCAGGGCCCGGAGCGCGGCATGGAGGCTGCGCGCGTCCGCGCGCGTCTGGAACACGAAGTCCGCGCCCCGGTCGCCGCCCCCGTGGTGCCAGTTCGCCTTGGCATGGTTCCAGGCTTGGTCCTCGTCCATCGCCGTGAAGCCCAGCGCCTCGATGCGCGCGCGCCGGAAGGGCGACGGGTCTGCGACGACGACCTCGCCGGCCCCCGCGCGCGCGGCGAACAGCGCCGTCAGGAGACCCACCACGCCGCCGCCGATGACCAGCACCGGACGGCCGGCGACCCCCTGCCCCAGCCGCTCGACGCGGCCGCCCGCCAGTTCCGCGTCGGCATGGAGAATGCCATTGGCGGCGATCGGGCCCATCTGCGCGACGTAGATGCCGAGCATCGGATCGACGCCCTCCGGCAGCTTCACCAGGAGATCGTGGAACGGGTCGGCCGTGTGGCCGCTCTTGTGGGCGAAGGTCGAGGCGACGACCTCGCCGGCGCAAAAGCCGGGCGCGCGGGATTCTGCGACGCGCGCCACCTCCATGTAGCCGAGGAACGGCACCGGAAAGTGCTGTCCCGCCTCGCCCGGCACGAAGACGCCGCGCCCGCCGTCCCAGCGCGAATGAAGATACGGGTTGGTATTCTTGAAAAAGGTGAGCTCGGTGCCGGCGGAGAAGCCGGTATAGAGCGTGTCGAGGCGGACCTGCCCGTCGCCCGGAGGGCCTTCCTCGTACTGGAAATGGTAGGCCTCGCCCGGCCGCTCGATGCCGAGCGAGCGCACGTGCCGATGCCCCGGCGGCAGTTGTCCCGGCTCCGGCCGCGGCGGGAAGCGCAGCGGCGCGGGCGCCGTGCGGGGAGCCGTGTCGGGCTGGAGATGGACCACCTCGCCGGTGCGCGCCGACTGCACGACGGCCAGCGCCAGGCGGTGCGTCGCGAGCGCATCGGCGTAGGGGCAGCGGATGCGGTTCTCGCCGCCGCGCACCGCGTCGATGAAGTCGCGGTCCTCGCGCCAGACCGGGTCGCCGTCGGCGCCGCGCACCGGGCGACCGCGCCCGACGTCCACCATGATGTCGCGGTCCGTCAGCTCGATCGCCAGCCGGTCGGCGAAGATGTGGAGGCCGACGCGGTGGTTCCAGCCGAGAAGGCAGGTCGAGGCGATGTTGGCGACGACGCCGCTCGCGAACGTCAGACTGGCCGTCGAGGTGGTCGGAACGTCGAGACCGGGAAAGGCCTCGCGATCGCGGTGCGCCGCGCGGCCGTAGACCTCGGTCACCTCGCCCACCAGGAAGCGGGCGAGGTCGAGAAGGTGCGTCGCCTGCTCCACCATCTGGCCGCCCGACTGGTCCTCGCGCCACCACCATTGCGGCGGGGGCGTCGAATCCAGCCAGTAGCCCGACAGGAGCTGCGCCGGGTTGTCGGCGAGCAGCGCTCGCGCCTCGTCCACCGTGTCGAGATAGCGCCAGTGGTAGCCGACGGCCGTGACCAAGTTCTTGCGCGCCACCTCGGCGGCGATCGCCTCCGCGGTCGCGATATCGAGCGAGACCGGCTTCTCCACAAAGAACGGTAGATCCCGTTCGATCGCGGCGCGCTCCGCCTCGCCGTGGGCGAAGGGCGGCACGCAGATATAGACGGCATCGGGCGCGCAGGCATCCATCATCGCGCCGGCCTCCGAGAAGGCGCGGGCCCCGAAGCGGGCGGCCGCCCCTTCCGCTCGGGCGAGATCGGTGTCGGCGAAGCCGACGATCGCGACGTCCTCGAAGTGCTCGAGGATGCCGAGATGGCGGTGCGCGATGCCGCCGGCCCCGACGAAACCGATCCGGGTGGTCTTCATGCGTGCGTCCTGCGTTTCACGGTGGGGAGAAGCCGCCAGCCGGCGGTAGAGCGTGGCCGTCGCTCGCGCCATGGCAGAGGCGTGGAAGCGTCGGCGGAAGCGTTCCTGTGCGGCCTCGCCCGCCCGGGCGAGCGCGGCGCGGTCGGGCAGGCGCTGGAGAAGCGTGCGGGCGAGCGCGCCGGCGTTGCCGGGCTCGGCGAGCCAGCCGGACACGCCGTCCTCCACCGCCTCGCTCGTGCCGCCGATGCGCGTGGCGATCACCGGCAGCCCGGCGGCCATGGCCTCCAGCACCACCAGCGGCAGACCTTCGAAAAGCGAGGGCAGGACAAGCGCGTCGGCCGCAGCCATCAGGTCGGCGACGTCGTCACGGCTGCCGAGGAACCGCACGGCGTGGCAAAGGCCGAGCGCTCCGGCCCGTTGCTCAAGCGGGGCACGCAAGGGACCCTCGCCGACGACGAGACAGACGAGACCGGGGAGCTCTCCATGGATCAGTGCGAGCGCGTCAAGGAGAACGGCATGGCCCTTCTGCTCGGTCAGGCGGGCGACCACGAGAAGAACCGTCGCATCGGGCGCGATCGCGAGAGCCCGACGGACCGCGTCGCGGCCTAGGGCGGCGTGTCGGGGGTGGACGCCGTTGGGGATCGCGTGGAGCCGGGTCGGATCGAGGCCGGCTGCCAGAAAGCTGTCGGCAGCCGCCTGCGACACGCAGACCACGGCGTCCAGAGCGGACGCTTCCCGCCGGTGCCACGCGATCTGCTCGGGATCGGTCAGGACGAACGGGAGGTGCTCGGTGCGCAGGATCGTCGGAATACCGGCTCGGCGGCCGGGCTCGGCCAGATCGTGCCCTTCCCAGGCAATACCGGCATGAACATGCAGGATGTCGGCGCGCCAACGCTCGAGCGTCTCGCGAAGCGAGGCGGGGTCGCCAAGCGGCAGATCCAACACGGCGAGGCCGGCGTCGGACGCCCGCGCGCGCAGTCCCGAGCGCGGGTCGGCGGCGATCGCGACGTCCCACTCCGCCGCGAGCTCCCGGCCGAGCGCGAGCATGTGCTCGCCGACGCCGGAGGGAACGAGGCTGTCGGTGGCCAGGATCAGGCGAAGGCGGCGCGGGCCCCGGCCGGCTCGGCTCAAGCCAAGGGTCCCGCGGTGGCACCCGACACGGCCGCGCCCGCCAGCGCCGCGCGCGGGCTCATCCGGCCATAGGTCGCCAGCGCCTGCGCCACCACCTGATCCATGTTGTAGTAGCGATAGGTGGCGAGGCGGCCGACGAAGCTGACGTCGGGGGTAGCATCGGCAAGCGCCTCGTAGCGGCGGTAGATCGCCCGCGTTTCCTCGCGCGGCACGGGATAGTACGGATCGCCCCGGTCCGAGGGAAACTCGTAGGAGATACTGGTGCGCGCGTGCCGCTGCCCCGTCAGGTGCTTGTACTCGGTGATGCGGGTCTGGGGCACCTCGGTGCCGGGATAGTTCACCACGGCCACGGGTTGGAACTCGGGTCGGTCGTGCGTCTCGTGCCGGAAGGCGAGGCTGCGATAGGGCAGCTCACCGAAGCGGTGGTCGAAGAACTCGTCCACCGGGCCGGTGAACACCGTATGGCCGACATCCACGGTGGCGCGAACCGAGCGGTAGTCCGTGCCGGTGCGCACGGTGATGTTGGGGTGATCGAGCATGCGCTCGAACATCGCCGTGTAGCCGTCGGCGGGCATCGCCTGGAAGCTGTCGAGGAAGTAGCGGTCGTCGGTGTTCGTGCGGGTCGGCACGCGGGCGGTGACGGAGCGGTCGAGCTGCGAGGGGTCGAGCCCCCATTGCTTGCGCGTGTAGCCGCGAAAGAAGGTCTCGTAGAGCTCGCGCCCGACCGCCGAGACCACGACGTCCTCGGCGGTGCGGATGTCGGCGACCGGCTCGGCCCGCGCTGCCAGAAAGGCGGCAGCCTCGGCGTCGGTGCGAAGGTCGAGGCCGTAGAGCCCGTTCAGCGTCGTGCGGTTGATCGGGATCGGCAGGAGCCGATCGCCGACATTGGCCAGGACGCGGTGCTCGTAGGGCCGCCACGTGGTGAAGCGCGAGAGGTAGTCGACGACCCGCTGGCTGTTGGTATGGAAGATGTGGGGTCCGTAGCGGTGGACGAGGATACCGGCCGCGTCGAGGTGATCGAAGGCGTTGCCGGCGATATGCGGGCGCCGGTCGACCACGAGAACGCGCTTGCCCGCGTCCGCCGCGAGCCGCTCGGCCAACACGGAGCCCGCAAAGCCCGCCCCGACCACGAGCGCGTCGAAGCGCTCCCGCCTCGTTCCCCCTTGGACGGCGGGGGCGACCGGCGTTTCGTCGTTGGCGGCGTGCGCGGCGGCGATCCGGGCGGCCAGAACGGCGTCCGCAAGGATTGCCGCCATGCGCGCCTGCGTCCTGTCCCAGGAGATATCGGCCAGGGCGGCGTCGGCCTCGTTCCGCCACGCCCCGTCGCGCGGCAAGGCGAGGACGCTCTCGCAGGCCGCGACGAAACCTGCGGCATCCGCGGCGATGCGCACGCCCTCCATCGCGCCGTAATGGCGCACGACGTCGGCGATCGGCGTCGACACGACGGGACAGCCGCCCGCTAGGTACTCCGGCGTCTTGGTGGGGCTGATGAAGCGCGTCGCCTCGTTCAGGGCGAACGGCATCAGGGCGGCGTCCCAGCCCGCGAGGTAGGACGGCAGCTCGTCGTAGCTCTTGCCGCCGAGCCAGTGGATGTTGGCGCCGCGCGGCAGCTCCGCCGGGTCGATCTTGGCGACGGGCCCCAGCATCGCGAAGCTCCAGTCCGGCCGCATCGCCGCAATCTGGCGCAGGAGATCGAGGTCGAGCCGCTCGTCGATCACCCCGTAGAAGCCGAGCACCGGTCCGGCGAGGCCGGCCTGGTCGGCGGGCTGGACAAGGTTGGCGCGGCGCGCTTGTCCGAAATGCGCGGCGTCCACGGCAGAGGGAAAGGCGTGGATGTTGGCGTGGCGATGGCGCTTCGCCTCGTAGAGGCTCCAGCCGCCGGTGAACACGGCGTCCGCCCGCGCGATCAGCCGCTCCTCCATCTCCACGAGGCGCGGGTCCGCGAAGCGGAAGCCGGCCAGTTCGTCCATGCAGTCGTAGACCACCGCCGCCGCCTCGACCGCGCCGGCGAAGCCGAACATCATCGGGGTGTAGAACCACAGGATCGGCGCGGCGGTGGTTGCGGTCTCGACCAGCATGGCGAGGAGCTGCGCCAGCCCCGCCTCCCGCTCCTTCACGCTCCACCAATGCGGCAGGCGCGGGCGCAGCGCGACGATGCCGTCATCGGGAAAGGGGTGAAACTCCAGGAACGGCAGATGATGGTCGCAGGGAATGAATTCCTCGAAGACGAAGACCTTTCGGCCGCGCGCGAAGCGCCGCATCAGGTGCTGCGGGCGTTGGGTCACGAAGTCCCAGCGCAGATGCGAGAAGCAGATGATCGGAGCGTCGTCGTGCGCGGATTTCAGGGCGTCGCCGAGCCGCGCTCCCGCAGGGCCGGCAGCTGTCGTCGAATCCAGCGTCATGCCCGCCCCTCTCGTTCGTCACCCACGCACTAGCCGATCACAAGTCCCGGCGTGATGCGACTGAGTGAAGCCGGCGAATTACCGTAGCAGCGACCGGAAACGCTCCACCGTATGAGGCCATGTCCAGCGCGATCGGGCGATCCCGCGCGGCCGAAATTCCCCCAGCGTGTCCAGCATCTCCACGAGCACCTCGCCGAAGCGCTCGGCCGGTGCGGTGCGGCCGGTCCCGGGCGTGACGAACTGGAGCCCGCAGGCCAGACGCTCGTTGGCCAGAACCGGCAGGCCGGCCAGCATGTACTCGGTGAGGATGGCAGGCGCCCCGTCGTCGACCCCGCAGACGACGCCGATGCGCGCCTGGTTCATGAGCCGGTTGACCTCGTCGAAAGGCACGCCCGGCGGGCCGACGAAGTCCACGTCGAGACCGCGCGCCGCCGCCTCGGCGCGCAGCGCCTCGCCCATCTCGCCGTAGCCGAAGACGCAGAGCGCCCTGAGGCGGCGCGGTGCCGTGGCCAAGGCGTCGAACAGGATGTCGTGGCGCTTGTAGGGCTGCGCAGCCGCGACGTAGACGACGTCGTACGGCTTCTCGCCGCCCAGCGGGCGGAACGTCTCGTCGTCGGCGAACTCCGGCCCGATCGGCATGATCGCCGTCGCCATGCCGGGATGACGCGCCTCGACCTCGTCGGACTGCCACCGGGCTCCGGTGAGAACGAGGTCGAAGTGACGGCTGACCTCGGGCGGCACGCGCAGCGCAGGCGCGTCGATGGAATTGTAGACTTTGAAGCTGTGCCGGCAGGCGTGGAGAATTTGTTCGTCCACCCCGAGGCCCAGGACCACGAGGATGTGCGGCGCGCCGACGGCCTCGATGAAACGCAGCATGTGCCGCGACGCGAAGGGTGCCTCCTCGCCATCGAGGCCGAACACGCGCCGCGCCAGGTGCGGACCGTCGCGCCGCACGGGCGGCACCGCCTCGGCGCGACCGTGGTGCCATATTTCCCCGTGCCGCACGATGCCTGCCCTGATGCAGGCCAGCGGCAGACGCTCCAGGTAGCCCCCGACCACGCGAACGGACTCATCGGCCACCTCGTGCGCACGAGGTGGCGAGAACGGCTCGCGCGGGAGCCGCTCCGGCCATTCCGCCGCGCGCCGGTCCAGCGCCTGCGCATCGAAGCCGTGCGGCGGCCAGCCCTCCACGAGATCGCCGATCACGACGATGGAGGGATCCGCTGTGAGCACCGCCGCGTCGCCTTGATGCATCCGAATGTCTCCCCCGATATTGCGAATTCGTTTCCTCGGCGACGGGCGGTCGCCTGCGTTGGGACAACTTGGGTCAAACAGGCAGGAGTCGAGCCAAGCGGCGCTGCGAACCGGCACCTTCGAACAAGGTGCGGTCGATCCGGCGCCTGGTGAGCGAGGCGGAACGCAACGCGGAGGTCACGGGGCTGACGTGCAGAGGCATCTCGGGTTTCCGGCCGATCGCCCGCTTCGGGTGCCGCAAAGGCGAGGCGATGCGGGCCACGTGTCGGCAGTTCGTTGCGCTGTGCGAGGAGGCAGGCCCAATCGCCGGCCGGCGGCCGCCGCGGTAGGCAGGTGCGGGAACCGGGGCGATGCCTTTGACATGCCGTATCGGCTCGACCGTATTCCCGACGCCACGCGTATCCGTCGGCGAACGGTCGAGCACCGGCTCGGCACGGCGGGGCCGGATGGGGCGAAGCCACGCCGGAATGCCGCGACCGTCGACGCAGGAGGTATGTAGTCCCGCCGCGGATCAGACCGGCCCGCAGCTGTCTCCCAGTATCAAGGCGGGCTGGAAGACGACGTTCCGAGGGGCCGACGCGGGGCCGCGCTCTATTCGGTCGACCAGCAGCCGCAACGCCTCGTTCGTCATCTCCGAGATCGGGTGCTCCGTTCTCGTCAGGCGCGGACGCAGCCCCCCGATGCCGGGGATCGTGTCTGTGGAGGCGATCGATACGTCGTGGGGGCAGGAAAGATCGAGGTCCGCCAGCGCCCGCATGACACCAAGAGCCATGACACCGTTGGCGACGTAGATCGCGGTCGGACGGCTGCGACTGGCCAGAAGCTCCCGGGCGACGGAATAGGCGACATCCTCCCGGAAAGCTCCGTTGCGAATGTGGTCGGGCTCGGGCTTCAAACCGCGTGCCGCCATGCCCTCCAGAAGGCCCTCGAGGCGACCTTTGCCCGTTGTCAGGTGAAGCGGGCCGGTGATCGTCGCGATGCGGCGATGACCGAGATCGAGAAGATAGTTCGTGACCTGCCGGGCTGCGGAGACATTGTCGATCGTCACCGTATCGCAGCGATCGTCCGCGACGAGACGCCCGAACAGGACGGTCGGAATGCGACTGCCTTCGCCGTCCCGGCCGTCGAGGCGCAGGCCCGCGTCGATCGGAACCAGCATCAGGCCGTCGCACGACAACGCCCTTACCCGTGCCAGGATCCGGCGTTCGTTGTCCGGCTTCTCGTCGCTGTTGAACAGCACGAGCGAGTAGCCCCAGTCCGCCACTGCCGCCTCCGCCGCGCAGACGATGCGGGCGAAGAAGGGGTTGGTGAGATCGGATACGGCCAGCGCGATCAACTGGCTGCGACCGCGCTTCAGATTGCGCGCGGCGGACATCGGCGCGTAGTCGAGATCGCCGATCGCCGCGAGCACGCGCGCGCGCAGGACGGGGCTGACATAGGCCGTGTCGTTGACCACCGCCGAAACGGTCGCCGTGGAGACGCCGGCAGCTTTTGCGACGTCGCGGATCGTTGCCAATCAAACACCGTAGCTAAACGTTTCACAATAAGGCTGGACAGGCCGAGTAACGCCACACCGTTATCTGGCGTGCCTTGGACGTCAATAGCTCTTGCATTCTAAACGCCGTTCGGAAAACATGGCAAAACGGTTCGCTGACGTTCGCCGGGAGGGCGGGTTGCGTCGAGGCGGCCACGGGAGGGTCTGATGAACGCTTCAACGATCGCCATTATCGTATCGGGCCTCGCCGCGACGCTCGCGCCGGCCAACGCGCAGGACAAGCCGCTTCTCGGGATCGTCTCGATCTCCGCCACGGAAGCCAACAACGTGCGCTACATCGCCGGCGCGACGGCAGCCGCCGAAAAGGCCGGCTGGACGGTCTCGGTGATCGACGCGGCCGGCAGCGCCGACCAGGCCAATTCCGCGATCCAGAACTTCGCGGGTCGCGGCGCGGGCGCCATCATCGACATGGTCTTCCCCTATTCCTCGATCGGCGCGGGTCTCGCCGCGGCCAAGGACGCGAACATTCCCGTCGTGACCTGGGGCGGCGGTCTCGGCTCGTCTGTCGCGGCGACCAACGGATCGGGTGCGCCGATCGCGAAGCCGGTGATCGAGAAGATGATCGCCGATCTCGGCGGACAGGGCAGCCTCCTCGCCCTCACCTACCGGACCGGCGAGGTCTGCCGGAACCGCGAGGTCCTTCTGGACGAGATGCTGAAGTCCCATCCCGGCATCACCGTCACCAAGAACGAGGTGCGCATCCCCGGCTACTTCGAGGACGGCGCGCAATACGCCAACGCCTGGCTCGCCTCCCATCCGGCGGGCGACGGCAACCTCGCGATCTGGGGATGCTGGGACGATCCGGCGATCGGCGCGATCGGCGCGCTGCGCCAGCAGAGCCGCGACGACGTGAAGGTCTACGGCGTCAACGGCAACGCGCAGGCGATCGAGAACGTCCAGAACGGCCACATGACGGCGACCGCCTGGGAGGACAGCTACACCGAGGGCCAGCGCATGGTGGAGATGCTGGACGAAATCCGGAAGGCCGGTGCCGACTGGACGCCGAAGGCCGCCGAGGTGCCGGCGGTCCTCGTGACCAAGGACACCGTCGCGGACTTCGTGAAGCAGCATCCCGAAGCGCTCGGCCAGTGATGCCGGAAGCCGCGCCGCTTCCGGCGAAGCGGCTGTCCGGATCCGACGCCCCTTCGCTGGTCGCGGCCTCAGACGTCGCCAAGTCCTACGGCGGCGTGCAGGCGCTCAAGGGCGTCTCGCTCACGATCCGCCCCGGCGAGGTACATGGGCTGGTCGGCGCGAACGGCGCGGGCAAATCGACTTTGATCCGGATCCTGGCCGGCCTGACGCAACCCGACCGGGGGCGCATCGAGGTCGACGGACAAGCCGTATCGATCGCGACCCCGCAGCGGGCCGCAGACCTCGGCATGACGTTCATCCACCAGGAACTCGCCTTCGTGCCCGGCATGACGGTGCTGCAGAACATCATGCTGGGACTGCCGAAGCGGCAGCGCTTCGGCCTGGTGGATTGGCATGCGATCGCCAGCGAGGTCGAGCCGGTGGCGCGCCGCGTCGGGCTGACCGCCCCGCTCTTCTCGAACGTCAAGGGCCTGTCGGTCGCCGAGAAGTGGCTGATCAACATCTGCCGGGCCCTCGTGCGCCGCGCCCGCCTGATCGTCATGGACGAGCCGACCGCCTCGCTGTCGGCAACCGAGGCCGAGACGCTGCTGCGCATCGTGGAGGACCTGTCGCGCTCGGGCGTGGCGGTGCTCTACGTCTCGCATCGGCTGGACGAGATCCTGCGCCTCTGCCACCGCGTCACCGCCTTCCGCGACGGGCGATCGGTGGCCACCCTGGAGGACGCCGGCCTGACGCGGTCGAGCCTCGTGGAAGCGATCGTCGGCGGCGCCGTCGATCATCTCGACAAGCCTGTGGGCGACGTCGGCGGCAACGAGGTCGTGCTGACGGTGTCGAAACTGACGCGCCTGCCGCGCGTGCGCGACGTCGGCTTCGACCTGCGTCGCGGCGAGGTCTTGGGCATCGGCGGCCTCGTCGGCGCCGGGCGGACCGAACTCGTTCGTCTCGTCTATGGCGCCGATCGGCCCGACGGCGGCACGATGCGCCTCGACGGACGCCCCTACGCGCCGCGCCGCCCCGCCGATGCGGTTCGGGCCGGGTTCGGCCTCGTGCCCGAGGAGCGGCGCAGCGAGGGTCTGGTGCTCACCAAGAGCGTCGCCTTCAACCTCCATCTGTCCAGCCTGTCGCGGATCGTCTCGGGTCCGCTTCTGCCGCTCGTCAGTTCCAGGCGGCAGCGGGAGCTGTCGAACGGCATGATCCGCGACCTCTCCATCAAGACGCCGGACAGAAACGCGCCCGTCGGGCGCCTCAGCGGCGGCAACCAGCAGAAGGTCGTCATCGGCCGCTGGCTGCTGCGCGCGCCAAGAATCCTGATCCTCGACGAGCCGACGCGCGGCGTCGACATCGGCGCCCGAGGCGAGATCCACCGCCTGATCCGCGATCTCGCCCGGCAGGGCATGGCGGTGCTCGTGGTCTCCTCCGAGCCCGACGAGTTGCCGGACCTGTGCGACCGGGTTCTGGTGATGGCCGAGGGCCGGATCGTGCGCGAGCTGACGGGATCGGCCCTTTCCCGCAACAGCATCATCGAGGCCAGCTACGCCGAAGGGCGCAAGGCCGGAGATCCCCTGTCATGACCGACGCGACCGCCTCGAACCGGCGCCTTTCTCCCCGGGCCAAGTCCGCGCTCGGGCTGTTCGCGCGCTACGCGACCATCATCGGCCTCCTTGCCATGATCGCCGCGTTCGCGGTGCTGTCGCCACGCGCCTTTCCCACGCTCAGCAACTTCACCAACGTCCTGAACCAGGCCTCGCTGACCATGATCATCGCGGCCGGGCTGACGCTCGCCGTGGTGGTCGGCGAGCTCGACCTGTCGGTCGGCTTCGCGGCGAGCCTGCATGGCATTCTCGTCACCGGCCTCATCGTCTCGAACGGGTTGCCGATTCCGCTCGCGATCCTGATCGTCCTTTGCGCGGGCGCCCTGATCGGTCTCGTCAACGGGCTGATCGTCACCAAGATCAAGGTCAACTCGGTGATCGCGACGCTCGGCGTCGGCACGATCCTGACCGGCTTGGCCTTCGCCTATTCCGCCGGCGTGCCCATCGTCTCCGGCGTGCCGGAGGCGTTTCTCCAGCTGTCGCTCGGGCGCTGGCTCTTCGGCATCCCGAACAACATCGTCATCATGGCGCTGGTGGTCGGCGGCCTTTGGGTGCTGGTGGAGCGATCGGCGCTCGGCCAGGAGATCCAGGCGGTCGGCGGCAACCCGGCGGCGGCGCGGCTGGCCGGCATCGACGTCGACCGCATCAAGATCCTCGGCTTCGTGATCTCGGGCGTCTGCGCCGCGCTGACCGGCATCCTCCTCGCCTCGCGCCTCGGCAGCGGCACGGCGAGCGCGGCCGACAGCTATCTCCTGACCGCGTTCGCAGCCGTGTTCCTCGGCTCAGCCACGCTGCGGGACGGCGAGTTCCACATCCTCGGCACCCTGATCGGGGCGCTGATCATCGCCTTCGGCTTCAACGGCCTCAACATCTTCGGCGCGCCCACCTTCTCGCAATACGTCCTGCAGGGCGCCATTCTCATCCTGGCCGTCGGGCTCTCCAGCCTCGGCCGCTCGATCGCGGAAAGCTGACCCCCATGCCCGACACCGATCAGCCGAACTGGGACGTCCATGTCATCGAGTTCGCCCGTTCCAAGGACCAACTCGTGGCCGGGCTCGTTCACGGGGCCTACGACGAGGGCACGGTGGACGTCCCCTTCTCCTTCGTGCTCGCCCGCAGCAACACCCACGTGGTGCTGGTGGATACCGGCTTCATGAAGGAGGGTTCGGGCGAGGCCATGAGCACGAAGTTCGGCGTGCCCTTCTGGATCTCGCCGCTGCGCATGCTGGCGGCGCTCGGCGTCGCGCCCGGGGACGTCACCGACATCGTCCTCAGCCACGCCCATTTCGACCACATGGGCTCGATCCAGGAGTATCCAGCGGCGCGGCTCCACATCCAGAAGTCCGAGCTCCTGTCGTGGATCGAGGCGCTCGCCCTGCCGCGCCAGTTCGGCTACCTCACCGAGATCATCAACCCCGACGACCTGCGCCACGCCTTCGACGCCTCGCTCGAGCATCGCCTGAATCTCGTGGAAGGCGACGTCGACGATCTCCTGCCCGGCCTGCACCTCCGGCTCGGTGCCGGCCACACGGTCGGCCAGCAGTTCGCAATCGTCGAGACGGCGCGCGGCCGCCTCGTGATCTCGGGCGACTGCGTCTACTCCCAGCGCAACATCTGCGGCCACAACCACGACGGCGTCTACGTTCCGCTGGCCAATGCCACGGGCAGCGTCTGGGACCAGCTCAAGACCTTCGATCGCATCAACCGCGAAATCGGCGGCGACCTCGGCCGCCTCGTGATCCTGCACGACATGCAGCGCTGGCCCACCCTGCCGGTGGTCGAAGAGATCGAGGGCTTTCGCATCGTGAAGGCGTCCTGAACACAGCGGATCGCCCTGTTGTCGGCAAACGACGATCGGTGAGGGTCTGAGGCAGATGGGGTGGATGCCCCCCCCTCAACCGACATCTGAACTCCCCGATGATGTTACGGCGTGGTGAACCCGCCCCCAAGAAGTCGACCGCCAGGCAGTTTACCGTTGTCGGCTTCGGTTCGACCAAGAGCGCCTCCCAGCTTCACGCGCTCGGCGTGCCGTGCCACGTCATCGTGCGCAAGGCTCTGCACCGACCGCGGATGGTGCGGTTATCGGCCAAGCCGCTGCCCGATCTGTCGGGATGGAAGACTGCCGCGCGTCGCATCACTCGGCATGCATGCCGACGCGTCCTGACGACGGAATGCGTCCCATGCCACCTGCCTTTGGAAAGCTCTCTCCGGCGGCCCCATCCAAGCCGGCCCAACCGGACCGTCTCCGCTTTTCTCATACAGCGGGCCGCGGCCGCGCCATGGCGTCGCGAAGCTGCGGCTCGAGTTCATCGATCGTCGCGCCTTGAGTACCTTCCGCCCGGTGAAGCGTGACCGCAAAGGAGGGCAGCAGCGGAAGGCCTGCCTCCCGCGAGAGGATGTCGAGATCGAACGGCAGTCCGAGCCGGACAGGTCCCGAGACGCCCCCCCCCACCCTCGATCTCGGACCAGATTTCGTCGTCGGCGGCGATCGCAGGTCGCTCCACTTCATCGCGGGCATCACGGCGGGGCTCGGCTCGATGGCCGCGCTGGTGCGGCTCGGCCTCGGCGGCCTCCTTTCGACACTGCCTTCGCTTGCCCTCGGCATGGAAGTGCTGGGTTCTGCCTATCTCCTGTGGCTCGCTTGGCAGACCGCCGGTCGTGGCGCGCCGCGCATGGATGGCGGCACCGCGCCGAACGGGTTTGTCGCCGGCGCCTGGACGGTCTGGCACAATCCCGAGGGCTGAGCGATGACGACGGGAGCGGCGGCGACCTTCGTCGCGCTGGCCTCGGGTCCTGGCCGTAACGGCGCGCTCCTGGCCGCCATGTTCGGCATTCTCGCTCCGATATCCCTATCGCTTTGGTGCGCCGCAGGCCTGGTTCTCGCGCATACGATCCGCAACCACCGGCAGCGGCGCCTCCTCAACGGGTCGCTCGGTCTGCTGCTGGCCCTTTCCGTCATACCGGTCCGGCACTGAATACCAAGGAGACCGCGTATGGACCCGGTCGATCTCGTCTCGGCTCTCGATTCCGTCACCGCATACTGGTCGCCCCAGGTTGTCGGACGCGTGAAGGACCCATACGTCAAACTTCTGGGCGAACTGGCCTGGCACCGGCACGACGAGGAAGACGAAGTCTTTCACGTCCTGCGCGGGCGTCTGCGCATCCAGTTCGAGGCGCGCCAAGAGACGCTGCTGGAGGCGGGCGAGTTCCGCATCGTTCCAAAGGGCACCATGCACAACCCGGTTGCCGAAGAGGAATGCTGGATCGTGCTGGTCGAAACGACGACGACGAAACATGCCGGCGATGTCGCAACGCCGCAGACACGGTCGATGGAACAGCAGTTGGCGTGACGAAGCGCGAACCGACAGGCGGGTTCGTTAGCCCCACGGCTCCCACGCGCCGATCTCTCCTGCCTTCCGCTAAGAAACCATCTGGCATTTCGACGAGCCGCCCAGCCCGGACGCTCAGCGCCGCTCGGATAGCCGGGGAATTGGCTTGGTCCAACGACCGCCGTCCGTCGCGAGCGTCGGGCTTGTGATCCGCAGGTGTTCCAGCCGAAAACCCCTCGCTGCCCCGCACCTTGTCGACGGTGCGATGACGACGCCGCGACCGCCACACGCCCGCTGACGATCGGTGGGCGTCTGGCGACGACGGAAGACCGGACTCCGTCTACCCGGTCCAGGTCAGACAGGCGGTGGGAACGCTGCAGCGCGCGCGAGTAGGCGAGTGGGCCAAGCCTGTTGGCGCAACAACCGCATCCGCCGCCGTTCGGTTTCACCTTGGATTGCATCGCGAACCAGCAACCGATATATGAGTTTCCAGAAATAGCTCGGTTCCGTGTTTTCGTTTGGTCACCGGACGTGTTGGGTTTTTCAAATGGACGTCGGGACAAGAGCCGCCGGAAGCAAGCGACCGCCCGTTGATAAGGCGACCCTGAAGGCAGAGCAGATATATGAGACGCTGCGACATGCGATCGTTCGCCTCCGCATGGTTCCCGGTTCCGTCATCTCGGAAAAGCAACTTTGCCTCCAGTACGGCGTGTCACGCACGCCGGTCCGCGAGGCCCTGAAGCGGCTGGCCGACGAGGACCTCGTCGATGTCTTCCCCCATTCGGGGACATACGTCTCGCGCATCTCGTTCGAGGTGGCCGAAGAGGGCTACGTCATTCGCCGGGCGCTGGAAATCGAAAGCATCCGACGCGCCGCCGCCCATGCCGGCAGCGAGGATATCCGCCGCCTCGACGCCCTGGTCGGCGACATGCGCGACATCCTCCGGCGCGGCGCGCTCGACGAATACATCGAGGTCGACGACGTCTTCCATGCCGAGATCGCCACGATCAGCCGCTATCCGCGCATCTGGAAGTTCATCAATCTCGTGAAGGCGCATCTCGATCGGATGCGCCAGCTGTCCGCCCCCGTGCCGGGGCACCTGGCCGAAGTGACCGAGCAGCATGCCGCGATCGTGCGCGCACTGGACCGCCGCAACCCCGACCAGGCCGAACTCGCCATGAAGATCCACCTCGAGGCGTCCTTCGCGGTGATGAGCGCGATGTACGAGGAAGGCCGCTACTTCAAGCGGCGGGAGGGCTGATCATGGACGCAACCGGTGTTTCGTCACCGCGATCCTGACCGCGGCATCGGGCAAGGCGGCCGAGAGCGAACGCCTCGACCCCGGCAACAGCGAGTTCGCGCCCCGGCAGATCGGCGCGGTGATGTGAGGCAAGGCCGGACCGGCGCGCTGGAGGGCGAGCCGCCGGCTCATCGGGAGGAAGCGGCATGGGCGAACTGAAGGCCGGCTACGACATCATCATCATCGGCGCGGGCGTGGGCGGCGGCGCGCTCGCCAACGCGCTGGCTGCGCCCGGTCGCGACATCCTGATGATCGAACGTGGGCCTCGCCTGCCGCGCGAGAAGGACAACTGGAGCGTCGACGCCGTCTTCCACAAGCGAAAATACGCGACCAGGGAGGAGTGGCGAGACTGCGACGGAAAACTCTTCCATCCCTCGACCTACTATTATGTCGGCGGCAACTCGAAGTTCTTCGGCGCGGCGACCGTGCGCTTCCGCAAGGAGGACTTCGGGGACCTGCAGCACGAGGGCGGCGTCGCTCCGGCCTGGCCTGTCTCCTACGACACGTTCGAACCCTACTACGCGCGCGCCGAACGTCTGATGGGCACGCATGGCGAGGCAGGCCTCGACCCGATCGAGCCACCGCGCTCCGGTCCCATGCCCTATCCCCCGATCGGCCACGAGCCGGAAATCGCGTGGTTCGAGCGGAAGCTGCGGGAGCGGGGCCTGCGCCCCTTCCCGCTGCCGATCGCGATCGATTACCACGACGGAGGCGCCTGCGCGCGCTGCCGGACTTGCGACGGCTTCGCCTGCAAGATCGGGGCGAAGGGCGACGCCGAGGTGCGGCTCGTCAACCCGGCGCTCGCCAAGGGCGGCGTGACGCTGATCACCGAGGCCTTCGTGCACAGGCTCGTCACCGATCCGTCAGGCGGTCGGGTGACGGCGGTCGAACTCGACTATCGAGGCGAGCGGCGCACCGTCTCGGCACGCGTCGTCGTGTCGGCGGCAGGTGCCATCAACTCCACCGCGCTGCTCCTTCGCTCGGCGAGCGACAAGCATCCGAAGGGCCTTGGCAACAACACCTCCGACCAGCTCGGCCGCAACTACATGGCCCACAACAACACGGCCATGATGGCGGTCTCGCCGTTCCGCAAGAACCGCGTGACGTTCCAGAAGTCGATGGCGATCAACGACTTCTATCTCGCCAACTCGGAGAGGCCCTACCCGCTCGGCAACGTGCAGGGCCTGGGCAAGCTGCAGGCCGGCATGCTGACGGCGAGCGTCAAGTGGGCACCGGAATGGGCGATGGGCCTGTTTGCCGAGCGCTCGGTGGACTGGTGGCTGATGTCGGAGGACCTGCCCGACCCGAACAACCGTGTCACCCTCGACCCGGACGGGAAGATCCGCGTGTCCTACACCGCCAACAACCTCAAGTCGCATGGCGAGCTGGTGAGCGTGTGGTCGCGCATCATGCGCGTGCTCGGCTACCCGCTGATCGTCACCCAGAAGATGGACATCAGGGTCTCGATGCATCAGTGCGGCACCGCGCGCTTCGGCAACGACCCCGCGACGTCCGTCCTCGACACGAACTGCAGGGTCTGGGACGTCGACAACCTTTACGTCGTCGACGCGTCCTTCCTGCCCTCGTCCACGGGCTTCAACCCGTCGCTCACCATCGTCGCGCAGGCGCTGCGCACCGCCGAGCACATCCTGCGCGAGCTGGGCGAACCGATCGCGGTTCCCGTTCCGTCGGTGCGCGTGGCCGAGACCACGCCCGCCTGAACCGTTCGAAACATCCCAGGGAGGAAAAAACACCATGGTGGCCAAGCGTGACTACGCGCGCCTCTTCGACCTGACGGGCCGCAAGGCCATCGTGACGGGAGGGTCGCGCGGCATCGGCCGCGCGCTCGCGCAGGCGCTCGCCGCTCATGGCGCCGATGTCGCCATCGTCGTGCGCTCGACGGTGGATCAGGCCGAGGATCTGGCGCGCGAACTCAACGACAAAGGCGGCGACAGCTTCGCGATCCGAGCCGACGTCTCGAACCCCGAAGACGTCGAGCGATTGGCGGCCGAGGTGGACGCGCGCTGGGGCCGCGCCGACATTCTCGTCAACAATGCCGGCGTCATCCATCCCGGCGAGGCCGAGACCTACGCGCTCTCGGACTGGCGCGCGACCATGGCCGTCAACGTAGAGGGCGTGTTCCTCATGAGCCAGGCGATCGGCCGCCTGATGATCCGCCAGCGGTCGGGCTCTATCGTCAACATCGGCTCCATGTCCGGCCGCATCGTGAACTGGCCGTTCAAGCACTCGGCCTACAACGTGTCCAAGGCCGCCGTTCACATGATGACCAAGTGCCTCGCCACCGAATGGGCCGAGCACAACATCCGCGTCAACGCGCTGGCGCCGGGCTACATCCTGACCGAGCTGACGGAAGAGGTGCTGAGAGAACACCCCGACGTCGTCAACGACCACTGGGCCAAGAGCGCGGTGCAGAACCGCATCGGCACGGTGGACGAGCTCGCCGGCGCGGTCGTGTACCTGGCCAGCGACGCCGCCTCCTTCACCACCGGGGAGATCCACACCGTCGACGGTGGCCTGACGCTGCGCTGACGAACGCAGCCCATTCCAAACGGAACCGGGACGCTTCCTTTCGGACGCGTTCCATCCAGTCCGACCACACGTGGGATTGGGTCATTCGCCTTCCGCCTGGGCGAGCCGATCCGCGATGACGCAGCGGACGTGCGGGAGCGGCGCATCGCCACCTCCCCCGCACAAATAGCGACCCGCATTTTGCGCGCGCTGGAAGCGGACCCGTTCCGGCGCTCCGGACCCGCAGGACGGGCCAGCGGTACGGGAGGGGACGATCGGGTCGGGGCGTGTCGCCTGACGGCGAACGGGTCGGGTCCCACGCCGCTCGGCTCTCGAACCCCCGCTCGATGTCGGCGATCGTCTCGGCCTGCGGCCACCACGCCCGCGTCCGCCGCCCTTACCGTATGGGCGCCCCGGGCAGGCGGAGAGCGGGGCTCGAAGCATTCCATGATCAGCGTCATCATCGGCCGGACGAAATGCTGGGCGTCGCGCCCGCCGGAGCGACGGACGACGTCCTGGGCCCTGACGGCAAGAGCAGCGGCCGACGGGCATGGGGGGGGCCCTGCCCGTTTCGACCGTCTCGTTCCAAAGCGGACCGCTCCCTGTCGGACGAGCCGACAAGGGGCGGTACGAGAGCCAGGCAACCCGTGCTGCTTCGCCCGAAGCCTCGATGTCGGCGAACACCGCACGGCGGCTGACGCGCCGATCGCATTCGCGGTCGTGTCCGGATACGGGAAGACCGGAGCATGTCCGGCAGACCACGGATCGGCGGAAACGCTCTGGCGGCCGCGCGTTTGCGGCCCGGTGGTCCACGGTCCGATGTGGCGCCGAGTGCGCCCGCAGGCTGTTGCGGTGAATGGCGCGCGAGCGGGCGGCCTCACCTGACGGACAAGGCCCGGCCGTCGCCGGGCCATTGATCGCTCAGTCGGGCCAGGTGCTGACGGCGCGGCGGCGACGGCGCTCGACGATGTCGCTCGCGATCACGGTGTTGGATCGACGCGCCGCCTCGAGCTCCTCGCCGAGGCGCTCCGCCACGATCTCGGCCTGACCGGGATGGAGGTTGCAGGGGTCGAGGTAGAAGTAGCCGTGCTCCACTTCGTGGTCGCGCACGATCACGGGGCGCTCGCCGCGTCCGAGCTGGTCCGCCAGATCCCAGGCCGTGATGTGGGCACGCGGCGGGTCGATATGGACGCGCAGCCGATCCAGCGGATTGTGCGTCGGATCGGGATCGACCACGGGATCGACCCCCTCGAAGGGCTCCAGGGCATCGCGCCACAGGTCAAGCGCCGCGCGCTCGCGCGCGCGAATGCCGTCATGGTCGCGCGTTTCCCATGCTTCCAGCGCTGCGATCGTTCCCACGATGCCTTCCTTGCCGACCTTCATGCCGCGCCCGATGCCGTTGTTCTGCATGTAGGCGGCGCGCACGAGATCCTTGCGTCCCGCCACGATGCCGCCCGTCGGCCCGCCCAGGAACTTGTGGGATGAATAGAGAGCAAGGTCCGCTCCCTGCGCCAGGAAGCCCTTGAGGTCGTATTCCGAGGCGGCATCCACGATCACCGGAACACCCTTCGAATGGGCGATGTCGATGAACTCGCCCAGCGGCATCTGACCGTACTGCACGACATGGTGCGACACGACGTAGAGAGCGGCCGCGGTGCGTTCGGTGATCGCGCCCGCGAGCTGGTAGGCTTCGGCGCTGGTGGCCTGTCCCACCGGAACGACCTTCGCGCCGGCGAGGCGAATGCCTTGTTCGACAGGCGCCCCGTAACCCACCATGTGACCGGACTGGACCACGACCTCATCGCGCGGCAGGCGGCTCGTGTCCGGCAGGCGCTCGATCGCGGCGCGGTCGTCACCGGTCATCGCGCCTGCGATGGCGAGCGTGATCGCCCCCGCGCAGGAGGCGGTGACGAAGCCTGCCTCCCCGCCCGTCAGCCGGGCTATGGTGCGGCTCGCGCGTTTCTGGAGATCGCCGATCTCGACGAACTGCGGCAACGTTGCGGCAATCGCCACCACCGCTTCGGGCACGACGATCGAGGCGCCCAGCGACGTCATCGTGCCCGAGACGTTGATGATCGGGCGCAGGCCCATCTGGAGACGGATGTCGTTGGTCATGGAAATGTCCTCAGGCTGCAATGTTGGTTGGAGCGGGCGCGGCGGCTCGATATGATCGCGAGCCGGAAGCTCGGGCATCGGGGTGACGTTTCGGAAGATGGACGCGAGCATGGCGGCAAGAACGGATGGGGACGACGCACGGGACACGCTTCCCGCGCGGCGCTCGCGGGTCAGCGGCATCGACCGCATGCTGCAGATCCTCGACCAGCTGCGCGACACGGGCACGCCGGCCACGGCCTACGACCTCGCCCATTCCGTGGGTGCGCCGCTCTCCACGATCTACACGATCGTCGACGATCTGGTCGGCAAGGGGCTTCTGGTCAGGGGCGACGACGGCTCGATCTGGCTTGGCCCCCGCCTCTACCACTATGGTTTGGCCTACGAGCGATCGATCGACCTCATGGCCATCGCCAAGGAAGAGATGGCGGACCTGAACCGCCGGCTCGGCGAGACGATCCAGATCTGCGGCCGCGACGACGACATGATGGTGGTGCTGGCGATGGCGGAGGGGCGGGATCATTTCCAGGTCACCTCGCGCGTCGGCTCGCGCGTGCCGCTGAACTGGGTGGCGTCCGGCCGCCTGCTCGCAGGGCACCTGCCGGAGGCCGAGCGCGTCGCGCTCTTCCGGCACTGCGCGCGCGTATCGCCGACCGGTCGGGCCGAGACCGACGCGGAAACGCTGGCGAGCCAGTCCGCTGCGGCCCTGCACGACCGCCTGTCGATCCAGGCCGGCGAGTCCGCCTATTCGGTCGCCTGCGTCGCCGCGCCCATCGTCGATCGCGATGGGGCCTGCAACGCGACGATCTCGGTGGTGCTGCCCGACTTCAAGGTTTCGGAAGCGCGCGAGCGCTATGCCGACGCCGTGCGCGAGGCGGCGCGCCGTATCGAGACACGGCTCGGCTGGGCCCGCCCCCGCTAGGGCCGGGCGTTCCTCAATCGATCGCAACGATCGCCTCGATCTCGACCGTGATGCGGCCGGGCAGCGAACCGAAGCCGACCGCCGAGCGCGCGTGCTGCCCCGCCTCGCCGAAGACCTCGACGAGGAGGTCGGAGCAACCGTTGATGATGGCGGGATGCTCGGCGAAGTCCGGTTCGGCGTTCACCATGCCGAGGAGCTTCACGACGCGGCGCACGCGCGCGAGATCGCCGAGCGCTTCCTGCATCACGGCGATCAGGTTGATGCCGGTCAGCCGCGCATGCGCATAGGCCGCCTCGATCGAGACGTCTGACCCGACCTTGCCGGTATGCATGCGCCCGTCGGCCTCGCGTGGCCCCTGGCCCGAGAGGTAGAGGAGCTTTCCCTCGACCACGTGCGTGACGAAGTTGGCGACGGGTGGCGGCGCGGGCGGCAGATCGATGCCGAGCGCGGCCAGGCGCGCCCGGGGCGATGGATTGGCGGTCGCCGGGGAGACGGCGCTTGGGGATAGGGACACGGGGGCATTCACTCCGGATGGAAGGGGTTCGTCACAGGAGGCCGGCGGCGGCGAGCTCTTCCTGACGCAGGCAGGCGGCGAAATGGCCGGGCGCGACCTCCTCGTCGGGCGGTCGCCGCTCGGCACAGACAGGTGCCGCATGGGGGCAGCGCGTGCGGAAGACGCAGCCCGACGGCGGATCGATCGGGCTCGGGATGTCGCCCTTCAGGATGACGCGCTCCCGGCTGTGGTTCGGGTCCGGTACGGGGGCGGTCGCGATCAGCGCGCGGGTGTAGGGGTGGCGCGGCCGGCGATAGACCTCGCGGCTCGGGCCGCGCTCCATGATGCGACCGAGATACATCACGACCACCTCGTCGCAGAGATATTCCACCACCGACAGGTCGTGGGCGACGAACAGCATGGTGAGGCCGAACTCGCGCTGCAGGTCCTGCAGGAGGTTGAGGATCTGCGCCTGCACCGAGACGTCGAGCGCGGAGACGGGCTCGTCGGCGACGATCAGGTCGGGCTCGACCGCGAGCGCGCGCGCGATGCCGATGCGCTGGCGCTGGCCACCGGAGAACTCGTGCGGATAGCGCCGCGCATGGTCGGGCGACAGGCCGACGCGGGTGAGAAGCTCCGCGATCCGCCTTTCGCGCGCGGCCCCCTTGGCAAGGCCATGCGTGTCCAGCGCCTCGGCGAGGATGGCGCCGACGCGCATGCGCGGATTGAGCGAGGAATAGGGGTCCTGGAAGATGATCTGGAGACGGCGGCGATAGGCACGCATCTCGCGGTCGGAAAGCGTCAGGAGGTCCGTGCCCTCGAAGCGCGCCGCGCCACCGGTCGGCTTCACGAGGCGCAGGATCGAGCGCCCGACCGTGGTCTTGCCGGAGCCGGACTCGCCGACGAGGCCGACGATCGAGCCTCGACGCACCGAAAAGGACACGCCGTCCACCGCACGCACGGTCCCGTGGGAAAGCGGAAAATGGGTCTTGAGGTCCTCGACCTCGAGGATGGGACGGTCGGCGCCGCGGCGGGTGTCAGTGGCAATGCTCACAGGAGTTCGTGCCTCCAGCAGCGGCTGAGGCGCGAGGGCGCGACCGCAAGGAGCGGCGGCACCTCGGCCGTGCATTTCGGGGCGGCGTAGCGGCAGCGCGGCGCAAAGGTGCAGCCGGGCGGCAGGGCGGTGATCGGCGGCACGCTGCCGGGAATGGGCGTCAGCGCCCGGCGCGTCCCGTCGGCAGCGATGTCGCGCGCTGCGTTCGGCGTCGAGGCGAGAAGCCCCTCGGTATAGGGGTGCTTGGGCTGGGCGAACAGATCGCCGACCGGCGCCTGCTCGACGACGCGTCCCGCATACATCACCACGACGCGACGCGCGATCTCGGCAACGACGCCGAGATTGTGGGTGATGAACAGGATGCCCATGCCCATCTCGCCCTGGAGGCGCGCCAGGAGATCGAGGATCTGCGCCTGGATGGTGACGTCGAGCGCCGTGGTCGGCTCGTCGGCGATCAGGAGGCGGGGCTTGTTGGCGAGCGCCAGCGCGATCATCACGCGCTGCCGCATGCCGCCCGACATGTGATGGGGGTAGTCGTCGAGGCGCCGGCGCGCGGCCGGAATCTCCACGAGCTCCAGCATGCGCCCGGCGCGCTCGCGCGCTTCCGCCCGGCCGACCCGCTCGTGGAGAAGGATCATCTCCGCGATCTGATCGCCCACCGTGAAGAGCGGGTTGAGGCTCGTCATGGGTTCCTGAAAGATCATGGCGATCTCGGTGCCGCGAAGGCCGCGCATCTCGCGCGGCGAGGCCCTCGCCAGGTCGCGCACCGCGCCCGCCCTGTCGCGAAAGAGGATCTCGCCCGCGACGATGCGGCCGGGATCGGCGAGAAGGCGCATGATCGACAGGCTCGTCACCGACTTGCCCGAGCCCGACTCCCCCACCACCGCGACCGTCTCGCCGCGCCGGAGATCGAAGGTCACGCCGTCCACCGACTTCGCCACGCTCGTGCGCGCGACGAAGTGCGTCTGGAGGTCCCGCACCGAGAGGAGGACGTCGTCGGGCAGCGCGGCCTGCATCAGCCGTGCGCCCCGCAGGTGCAGACCCTGGCCTCGCCTTCCTTGGGCATGTGACGGGAGGCGCGCACCAGCGTCGAGCCCATCACGGCGTGGCGCGGCTCGAACATGCGGGTCAGCGTGCCGAGCGCCCCTTGCGAATCCCGCACCTTGAGGTCGCTGTCGACGAGGTCGAAGACGGTCAGCTCGGCCTTGCGGCCGACGGCGAGGAGGTCGTCGGTCGCAAGGCCCACGGCCGACATCGGCGCGGTGGTGGACGCCGTGACCACGGCCTCGAAGGGCATGCCCACCGACAGGAGCTTCGACATGGTGGTCGCCATGTCCCAGACCGGGCCGTTCAGCGAGTGGTCGTGAAGGTCGGTCGAGATCGAGAATGGCAGGAGCCCACGCTCGATGGCGACCTCGGCCACCTTGAACGAGAAGGACGCGCCGCCGTGTCCGACGTCGAGGCGGATGCCGCGGTCGGCGCACTTCACCACGAGGTCCCAGAGATCCTCGTCCTCGATGATCGAGCCGCCGGCCTTGCCGTTGAAGCAGTGGGTGATGACGTCGCCCGGACGCAGGAGCTCCAGGATCTCGTCGTAGGTCGGAGGCGGCTCGCCGACATGGATCATCATCGGCAGCTTCAGGATCTTGGCGACCTTCACGGCGACCTTGACCGGCGTGATGCCCCAGGAGCCGAGGATGACGTGGCTCGCGCGGCACTTGATGCCGACGATGAGGTCGCGGTTCGCCTCCACCACGGCCAGCGTCCGATCGATGTCGATCGAGCGGATGTCGATCAGCTCCGACACGCGGTTGCAGGCGACGAGGCCGATCGAGCCGATGTTCAGGAAGGCGAGGATGCGCTCCTGCGCGGGCTCGATGATGTACTCGCGAAAGCCGTGAAACGTCGCCTCGCCGGCCGAGCCGGCGTCGACGATCGTGGTGACGCCGCGCTGCAGGCCCGCGAGCTGCGGGCGGATCGAGATGTCGGTGCCGCCGTGCCAGACATGGGCGTGGAGGTCGGTCCAGCCGGGCGACACGAAGCCCCCCGCCCCGTCGACCTGACGGGCGGCGGGCGGGGGGATCAGCGAGGCGCCGACCTGCGCGATGCGGCCGTCCGCGCCGACGAGGATGTCAGTCGCGGCGCCCGGCGCGGCGCCGGGCCGGAAGCCGACGGGCCGTACGTTGCGGATGAGAATGGGTTGGGTGTCCACGGGCGTCAGATGTCCTTGGCCAGTCGGGGGTCGAGAAGGTCGCGCAGTCCGTCGCCCACGAGCTGCAGCGACAAGACGGCGAGAACGATGGCGAGACCGGGGAAGAAGAGGATCCAGGGGGCCTGGTCGAGATATTGCCGCCCCTGCGCGATCATGGTTCCCCAGGTCGGCACGCTGGGCGACACGCCGACGCCGAGGAAGGACAGGCCCGCCTCCGCCAGCATGGCGCTCGCGAAGATGAAGGTGCCCTGGACGAGGATCGGCGACAGGAGGTTGCGCAGCACGTGGCGCACCATGATGCGCGGCGTCGAGACACCGAGCGCGCGCGCCGCCTCGACATAGGGAAGCTCCCGGATCACCAGCGTCGAGGCGCGCACGATGCGCGCGAGGCGCGGCGCGTAGACGATGCCGAGCGCGGCCACCACATTGACCACCGAGGGGCCGAGCGCCGAGACGAGCGCGATGGCGAGCAGGATGTCGGGAAAGGCCATCATCGCGTCGATGAGGCGGGCGAGCGGCGCGTCGAGCCGACGGAAGAAGCCGGCGAGCAACCCCAGCGTCACGCCGATCAGGCTGGACACCGCGACCACCGAGAGGCCGACGAGCAGCGACAGCCGACCCGCGACGGCCAGGCGCGTGAACACGTCGCGCCCGAAGTCGTCGGTGCCGAAGAGGTTGACGCCGGAGGGTGGCTTCAGCCGGTTGGCGAGCGACAGGCGCGAGGGCGAGAAGGGCGAGAGCCAAGGGCCCGCGATCGCCAGCGCGAGGATCAGCGCGAGCACGACGAGCCCGGCCAGAACCGCGCGGCGCCGCAGGAGCGCGCGCAGGACGCCGAGCCGGCCGGACGCGCCGCCGGGGCTGAGCGTTGCCACGGCCGCCATCAGGTGCGCACGCGCGGGTCGACGAGGATGTAGAGCATGTCGATCGCGAAGTTGATGAGGACGTAAAGACCCGCCACCACGAGGAGCGCTCCCTGGATCACGGGATAGTCGCGCCGCAGCACGGCGTTGACCACGAGGTTGCCGACGCCCGGCAGGCTGAACACCGTCTCGGTGACGACGGCCCCGGAGATCAGGAGCGCTGCGGTCAGCCCCACCACGGTCAGGATCGGGATCAGCGCGTTCTTCAGGGCATGGCGGACCACGACGCGCGTCTCGCTCATGCCCTTGGAGCGGGCGGTGCGCACGTAGTCGTCGCCGAGAACGTCGAGCATCGAGGCGCGGGTGAAGCGGATGATGAGGGCCGACGACACGATGCCGAGCGCCACCGCCGGCAGGACGAGATGGCCGAGCCGCTCGGCGAAGCTCGCGCCCGGCCCGCCGTAGCCGGAGGCCGGAAACCAGCCGAGGCGCACGGCGAAGAACTGGATCAGGATCAGGCCGAGCCAGAAACTCGGGATGCTGGCGGCGAGCATGGCGAGCGTGGTCGCGGCCTGGTCGAACAGGGAGCCGCGCCGGTAGGCGGCGTAGATGCCGATCGGCAGAGCGATCGCGACCGCGATGAGAAGCGAGAAGAGCGTCAGGAAGAAGGTCGGCTCGGCGCGGTCGGCGAGCGCCGTCAGGACCGGCTGGTCGAGGAAGATCGAGCGGCCGAAGTCGCCGCGCACGACGTCGGCGAGATACTGGCCGTATTGCACGAGAAGCGGCCGGTCGAGTCCGAGTTGCGAACGGAGCGCCGCGATGTCGGCCTGCGTGGCGTCGGGCCCCAGCATCACGGCGGCGGGGTCGCCGGGTGTCACGCGCACGATCACGAAGACGATCGTGACCACGATGAGCATGACGACCAGCATGCCGAAGAGGCGATGGGTGATGGTGCGGATCATGGATGTTCCGACAAGAGGGCCCGGAACGCCGGCGCGCGGCGCTCCGGGAGGAACGACTGCGGCTTACTTCGCCAGGTACGCGTTCCAGAAGTACGGCCACGGCGCGGGCGTCACGCCCTGAAGCGCGGGCGACTTGGCGGCCACCGCGTTGAAGTCGCCGACCTTGAAGGCGGGCACCTCGTCGTAGAAGACCTTCTGCACCTCGCCGAAGAGCGCGGCGCGCTTGGCCGGGTCGGCCTCGGTGTTGAAGGCGTTCAGAGCCTTGGTCTTGGCCTCCGACACCCACCAGCCGGGCGAGGTGTCCTGCATCACGCCGATCAGCGAGGGCTCGGGCAGGAACGGCGAGTGCGAGATGAAGATGTCCCAGGCGGCGGGGTCCTGCCGCCGCTGGGTGAGCGTCGCCCAGTCCACGACGTCGAGCTTCACCTCCAGCCCGGCCTGACGCAGGTACTCGGCCGCGACCTCGGCCATCTTGTAGTGGAACTCGTACTGGCGGCTGGTGAGGATGCGCAGCGGTGTCGTGCCGTCGTAGCCTGCTTCCTTCAAGGCGGCCGCGGCGGCTTCGGGGTCACCCTTGCCGTAGGCCGAGACGCCCTCCTGGTTGTGCCAGTTGTAGCCTTCCGGGTAGAGCGCGCCGTCGACCGCGTAGAAGTCCGACGAGCCGAAGCCCGCGATCAGCATATCCTCGGGGTTGAGGGCGGTCAGCACCGCGCGCCGCTTGGCGACGTCCGACAGGAGACCCTGCTTTGTGTTCATCACGAAGACCGGCCAGCCGAAGGGCTTCAGCGTCACGGCTTCCGTCTTGCCGCCCTGGAGACGGCCGACCGACTCGACGGGGATGGAGTCGGCATAGGCGAACTGTCCGGCGACCGCGCCCTCGACGCGCGTGTTGGGATCGGGCACCGGCACGAAGCGGATCTCGTCGAGATACTGGTGGCGCGCACCGCCATAGCCATTGGCCGCATCCTCGCGCGGCTTGTAGCCGTCGAAGCGCACGAGCTGGATATATTGGTCGGGCTTGCGCTCTTTCAGCGCGTAGGGACCGGTGCCGATCGGCTTCTCCAAGGGCACCGCAACGTCCTCCTCCGGCAGAATCACGGCCGCCGAGTTGTTGAAGGCCAGAAGCGACAGGAGCGGCGCAAAGGGCTCCTTCAGCGTGAGGCGGACCGTCAGCGGATCGACCGCCTCGACCGAGGCGATATGCGAGGCTGCCTGCTGGCCGCGCGAGGCGACCGTCTGCCAGCGCTTGAGCGAGGCGAGAACGTCGGCCGAGTCCATCTTCGAGCCGTCGTGGAAGGTGATGCCGTCGCGAAGGCGGATCGTATAGACGCGCCCGTCCTGTGAAATGTCGGGCAGCTTTTCGGCCAGGAGCGGCACGACCGTCCAGTCGCTGCCGAACGTGAACAGCGTTTCGAACATGTGCTGCGAGACGATGCCGACGAGGTCGGCGGTGGAAGCCATCGGGTCGAGCGTCGGCGGCTCGCCGATCGTCGCGACGTCGATCACGCCGCCCCGATGGGGTTCGCTTGTCTGCGCCTGAGCGGCGGAACTCATGAGGGCTGCCGACAGAGCGGCGAGAAGACAAGCCATCCGCATCGTGTTCATATTCCCTAGTTGTGCAATATATTCCCCATAAGTAGGACAGGACTTTCCCAGTGCGTCAATCCGCCAAATGCGTCGTCCGTTCGAATTGATGCACCGCATCCCGCACGGCTGCGCGCCCGGCAGGGACGGTGCCGTGCGGAATGCAGGATTTTCTTTGGCTCGGGAGGTCCGCCGCCGGTCGCCGGCGGGGAAACGGACGGCGTGTTTGGAAGGGCCGATCGGGAAGGCGGAACCGGCCTCCGCGGACCCTTGTCGGCACGGTGTCTGCCGGGCCAGATCCGGGCTCTCGGCCGGGGGGTGTCGCCTGCAGGCGACGCCATGTCTCTCCACGGCGTCGCGTCAGCCAGTCCCGGTCAGGGCTTGCGGACCGAACGGAAGTCGGCTCGGCCGCCGGGACGACCGAGCCGAAGGTGGCTCGAAGCTCGGCCACTGACGAGGGCACCGGCGCCCGAGCCGGGCGACGGCCCGGGAGCCTCGACGTGAAGCGGATGGGCGATGGCGCTGGTTGCCCCGATCGGTGCAGTCAGCGCGGTTCAGGATGCGGCCAGACCTGCCGGCATGCCATGCGTCGCGCCTTTCACAAGTCCCGCGTCACCAGTTGGTGACGGAGCCGTCAGGGCGCTTCAGGTGCGGCGCCTCCCAGAAACGGAAGGGCTCGCGCGTGAGCGCCTTCTCGTCCACCTCGATTCCGAGGCCCGGCGCGTCGGAGACGGGATAGACCGCACCTTCCAGCCGAGGCTGGACCGGAAAGATCTCGCTGGAGTCGAAGCCCAGATGCCGCTCCACCGGGGAGGAGCGCGTTTCCAGCCAGGCGAAGTTCGGCACCGCAGCCGCCAGATGAATGGTCGCCGCCGTGCAGACGGGGCCGAGCGGGTTGTGCGGCATGAGGTCGACGTAGTGCGCCTCGCTCCAGCCGGCGACCTTCACGGCCTCCGTCAGGCCGCCGACGTTACATACGTCGATCCGGTTGAACTGGTGGATATCGCGCTCGATGAAGGGCAGGAACTGCCACTTGGAGGAGAACTCCTCGCCGATCGCAAAGGGCACGTCGGTGAGGCGTCGCAGCGCCTCGTAGGCGACCGGCGTCTCGTCGCGGATCGGCTCCTCCAGGAAATCGAGCGTGCCCTTGGGCATGCGCTGGCAGAAGGAGGCCGCCTCGGCGACGCTGAGGCGGTGGTGGTAGTCGATGCCGAGCGAGACATCGGTGCCCAGCGCCTCGCGCGCCCGCAACATCCAGCGCGCCGTCTCGGCGAGCGAGCGCCGGGGGTCGAGCGGGGCGGTGCTTTCCTGGCCCACCGACATGAACCGGATGCAGTCCCACCCGGCTTCCACGAGCTGGTGCGCCTGGTCGATCATCGCCTCGCTGGGCTCTGCGGCCGTGGTGGCGAAGGTCGGCACGCGGTCCCGCTGCTTGCCGCCGAGAAGATCGTAGACAGGCACGCCGAGCGCCTTGCCCTTGATGTCGTGCAGCGCGATGTCGATCGCCGAGATCGCGGCGCTGAGCACGCGCCCGCCCTCGAAATACTGCGAGCGGTACATCTCCTGCCAGAGCGCGCCGATGCGCATCGGGTCGCGCCCGACCAGGAACTGCGCGTAGTGCTCGATCGCGCCCGCCACCGCCTTTTCGCGGCTCGACAGGCCGGACTCGCCCCAGCCGAAGAGGCCCTCGTCGGTCTCGATCTTGACGAGGAGCTGGTTACGCGTGCCGACCCAGACGGGGAACGGACGCACGGCGGCGATCTTCATGGGCAGGTCCTCAAGGGTGCAGGGAAAAGGATCGCGCTACCAGTGCCAGAGCGTGCCATCGGCCAGACGGTTCACGGGCAGGTAGGCGCGCTCGTAGGGGTATTTGGCGGCCAGCTTCTCGTCGATCTCGACGCCGTGGCCGGGCGCGTCGCCGGGATGGAGCTGGCCGGCGCCGTAGGTCCAGCTATGCGGGAAGACCTCGTGCGTGGCGTCGGTGTAGCCGGAATATTCCTGGATGCCGAAGTTCGGCGCCCAGAGATCGAGATGGAGGTTGGCACCCAGGCACACCGGCGACATGTCCATCGCCCCGTGGCAGCCCGTGCGCACGCCGTAGACCGAGGCGAAATCCATGATCCGGCGCAGCGCCGTCGGCCCGCCGGCATGAACGGCGGTGGTGCGGATGTAGTCGATCAGCTGCTCCTCGATCAGGAGGCGCGCGTCCCAGATCGTGTTGAACACCTCGCCGACCGCCAGCGGCGTCACCGTGTGCTGCCGGATCAGGCGGAAGCCCTCCTGGTGCTCGGCGGCGACCGTGTCCTCCAGCCAGAACAGGCGGTGAGGCTCGAGATCCTTGCCGAGGCGCGCGGCCTCGATCGGCGTCAGGCGGTGGTGCGAGTCGTGCAGAAGGTGGAGGTCGAAGCCGAAGGCATCGCGCAGCGCCGCGAAGAGCTGGGGCGTATGGACGAGATACTTCGCGGTGTCCCACGCCTCCTCGCGCGGCAGCGCGTCGGTCGCCGCCGAGGTGGAAACCGAAAAGGCGCCGGTACCGTAGACGTTGGGAAGGCCCGGTATGCCGGACTGGGCGCGGATCGCGCGATAGCCCTCCTCCCGGCGGCGGCCCACCGCCTCCACGGTCTCCTCGATCGTCGTGCCCTGGGCATGGCCGTAGCACAGCACATGCTCGCGCGAGGCGCCGCCCAGGAGCTGGTAGAGCGGCATGCCGGCCGCCTTCGCCTTGATGTCCCAGAGCGCCGTGTCGATCGCCGCGATCGCCGCCATGGTGACGGGCCCGCGCCGCCAGTAGGCGCCGCGATAGAGATACTGCCAGATGTCCTCGATGCGTGCGGGGTCGCGCCCGAGAAGGCAAGGGACGACGTGCTCCTCGAGATAGGCGACGACGGCGAGCTCGCGCCCGTTCAGCGTGGCGTCGCCGATGCCCGTCAGCCCCTCGTCGGTGAGGATCTTCACGGTCACGAAGTTGCGGCCCGGGCAGGTCACGATGACCCGGATGTCCTGGATCTTCACGGGAGCATCCTTCTCAGGCGGTATATCGGAAGCGGGTGTGGAGGCGGCGCTCGCGCGGGTCGGGGCGCGGAATGGCCGAGAGCAGCGCCTGCGTGTAGCCGTGGCGCGGGTTGTCGCAGACCTCGTCGGTCGGGCCCGTCTCGACGATGCGGCCCCGGTACATCACGGCGACGCGGTCGCACATGTAGCGGATCACGCCGATGTCGTGGCTGATGAAGACGTAGGAGAGGTCGAGCTCGTCCTGCAGGCGGATCAGGAGATCGAGCATCCGGGCGCGCAGCGACACGTCGAGCGCGGCGGTCGCCTCGTCGGCGACGATGAGCCGGGGCCTCAGCGCGATGGCGCGCGCGATCACGATGCGCTGGCGCTGCCCCCCGGAAAAGGCGTGGGGGTAGCGCTCGCGCCAGCTGGGGTCGAGACCGACCTGGGCGAGCAGTTCGCAGACGCGCTCGTCGAGCTCGCGCCCCTTGGCGACGCCGTTCACGTAGAGCGGCTCGCCGACGATCTGGGCCACCGTCATGCGCGGATTCAGCGAGGACACGGGGTCCTGGAAGATCATGCGGATCTCGCGCCGGCAGCTCTTGAGCGTGCGCCGGTCGGCCTTGGCCAGGTCCACCACCGAGCCGTCCGCGCGGCGATAGCCGATGGAACCGCCGGAGGGCTCGTAGACGCGCAGGAGGCAGCGGCCCATCGTGGTCTTGCCCGATCCCGACTCGCCGACGATGCCGAGCGTTTCGCCGGGCGCGACGGTGAGCGACACGTCGTCCACCGCCTTCACCGGCGAAGGTCCCTTGCCGAAGTTCATGGTGAGCGCACGCACCTCGATCAGGGGCGCCGCGGGCACGGGCTTCGCCGGCCGGTTCGCGCGGATCTCGGCCTTGTGTTCGAGCTTGCGGGCAGAATCGATCAGCATGCGCGTGTAATCGCCTTTCGGCGCGTGGAAGATCTGGTCGGTCGGCCCCGTCTCGACGAGCCGGCCGTGATGCATCACCGCCACCTCGTCGGCGATCTCGGCGACGACGCCCATGTCGTGGGTGATGAACAGGACGCCCATGCCGTGCTCGCGCTGGAGCTTGGCGATGAGGTCGAGGATCTCGGCCTGCGTGGTGACGTCGAGCGCGGTGGTGGGCTCGTCGGCGATCAGCATCGACGGGTTGCAGGCGAGCGCCATGGCGATCATGGCGCGCTGGCGCATGCCGCCGGAGAACTCGAACGTGTAGCGGTCGGCGGCGGCTTGGGCGTTGGGGATCTCGACCTGGGACAGAAGATCGACCGCGCGCCGCCGCGCTTCCGTACGCGTCAGATCGAGGTGGACGGCGAGCGCCTCCTCGATCTGGTTGCCGATCGTGTGGACCGGCGAGAGCGAGCTCATCGGCTCCTGGAAGATCATGGCGATCTCGCGCCCCCGCACGGCGCGGATCTCGCGGCCGCGCGGGTCGAGCTGGGCGAGATCGACGCTCGTCCCGTCCTGGCGATGGAGCCGCATCGAGCCGCCGACGATACGCCCCGGACGGTCGACGATCTGGAGGATCGAGCGCGCGGTCACGCTCTTGCCGGAACCCGATTCCCCGACCACCGCGAGCGTGCGGCCCCGCCGCACGTCAAAGCCGACGCCGTCCACCGCCTTCAGGACGCCGGTCCGGTTCTCGAAATGGGTCTGCAGGTCGCGCACCTCGAGGACGAGCTCGGGGATGGCGGCGGCCTCGAGGGTGGCGAGGGTCTCGGTCATCGGCTGTAGGGGTCGGCGGCGTCGCGCAACCCGTCTCCCAGGAAGTTGAGGGCGAGCACCGCGATCACCACCGCGCCGCCGGGCACGAACAGGAGCCAGGGGGCCTGGGCGACCGCGCGGATGTTCTGCGCTTCCTGCAGCAGGACGCCCCAAGAGACGATCGGCGGCTGGAGGCCGATGCCCAGGAACGACAGCGAGGTCTCGGCCAGGATCATGGTGGGGATGGCGAGCGTCATCACCGAGATGATGTGGCTGGCGAACGACGGCACCATGTGGCGCAGGATGACGCGCGCCTCGGACGCCCCGTCGAGCCGGGCGGCCAGCACGAAGTCCTCGGTGCGAAGGCTCAGGAAACGCCCGCGCACCTCGCGCGCCAGGCTCGTCCACCCGATCAGCGAGATGATCAGCGTGATCATGAAGTAGGTGCGCACCGGCGGCCAGCTGAGCGGCACGGCCGCCGCCAGACCCATCCAGAGCGGGATGGTGGGAACCGAGCGCAGGAACTCGATGACGCGCTGGATCGCGGTATCGACGGCCCCGCCGTAGTAGCCCGAGATGCCGCCGAGAACGACCCCCAGAACCAGACTCATGGCGACGCCGACGAGGCCGATCGAGAGCGAGATGCGCGCGCCGTAGACGACGCGGCTGAAGATGTCGCGCCCGAGCCGGTCGGCGCCGAGCAGATAGAAGGGCTTGCCCGGCTCCACGGAACCGATGAGCTTGCGCTCCATCGGAATGAGGCCCGCGAGCTTGTAGGGGGCGGAGGGCACGAGGAAGCCGAGGCGCACGGGACTGCCCGGATCGGCCTGGAAGACGCGGCGCATGGCGACGCGGTCGAGCTCCATCTTGAGGCCTGCCGCGTGAGGCGCGAAATGCGTCCCTTCCCCGTCCGAGAGGAAGAGCCCGATGCCCTGCGGCGGCGCGTAGGTGTAGCGCGCGTTGGCCGCGTTCGGGTCGAACGGCGCGATGAAGTCGGCGAGCAGGGCCACGAGGTAGAGAAGCACGACCACGATGAGACTGACGACGGCGAGCTTGTGCCGCTTGAACTTCAGCCAGAACAGCGTCCACTGCCCGGCGACGGCGAGGTCGCGCCGTCCCGTCTCGAGCGGCGAGGGTTGCGGGTCGAGCGGCTGGCCGACGGTGGTCGCGATATCGCTCATTGGAAGCGGATCCTCGGGTCGGCGATGGCGAGGAGGATGTCGGAGACGAGCGTCCCGACGAGCGTCAAGACGCTCACCATCAGGATGATCGAGCCCGCGAGGTACATGTCCTGGGCGAGCAGCGCGCGCAGCAGCATCGGCCCGGTGGTGGGAAGGCTGAGCACGACCGAGACGATGATCTCGCCCGAGACGAGCGCCGGCAGGATCCAGCCGAGCGTCGAGATGAGCGGGTTCAGCGCGACGCGCACGGGGTATTTCAGGAGAAGGCGGAACTCCGACACGCCCTTGGCGCGCGCCGTCGTGACGTAGGGCTTGTGGAGTTCGTCGAGGAGGTTGGCCCGCATGATGCGGATCAGCGAGGCAAGGCCCGCCGTGCCGACCACCACGATCGGCAGCCAGACATGGCCCAGGAAGTCGGCGAACTTCGCCGGGCCCCAGGGCGCGTCCACCATGGCGGGCGAGAAGAGCCCGCCGACGCTCGCGCCGAAGTAGCTCACCGTGATGTACATCAGCACGAGCGCGAGCAGGAAGTTCGGGATGGCTAGCCCCAGGAAGCCGAAGAAGGTCGCGACATAGTCGCCGATCGAGTACTGGCGCACCGCCGAATAGATGCCGATCGGCAGCGCCAGGGCCCAGATGAACAGGAGCGTGCAGAAGGAGATCAGGAACGTGTAGCCGAGCCGTCCCCAGATGACGTCGGTGACGGGCCGGTTCAGCTCGAACGAGATGCCGAAGTCGCCGCGCGTCACGATGCCGGAGACCCAGTAGAAGTACTGGATCCAGATCGGCTGATCGAGGCCGTAGCGCTCGCGCAGGACCTCGACCGTTCCCATCTCGACCGCCCCGCCGCCGCTCGCCCAGTCGGCCATGAGCGTGGTGAGATAGTCGCCGGGCGGCAGCTGGATGATGACGAAGGCGACGACCGAGACCGCGAACAGGGTGGGAACCATGTACGCGATGCGTCGCAGGATGAACCTGAGCATCCCGTGATCCTGTTCGTGGTTCGTGAAAGGGCGGGCCGGAGCCCGCCGCCGGGCGGCCTAGCGCGTCATTGCGCCGGCCGGTCGAAGTACCACTGGGTCAGCGTCGGCGCGGGGTGCCAGAGGTTGCCGGTGATCGGGATCGGCTCGAACACGTTCTTGATGTCGCGGTTGATCAGCGCGTATTTCGGCATCGGCCGCGAGATGCCGATCGTGTAGAAATTATCGGCCGCCCGCTCCAGGAAGACCTTCATGGCGGCCAGCCGCGCCTCGTCGGTCACCGCCTCGTTGACCTTGTCGTAGAGCGCCATCTGCTCCTTGACCGGAGCCGGCGGCTCCTCGCCCTTGGAATGGTCGGCGTACCAGTCGGCCCACTTGGAGGCGAAGAAGATGTCGGCCTTCTGGAAGGGCATGTAGCAGCGCACGTCCGTATACGCCTCGGCGCGCCCGCCCACGCAGTTCCAGATGTAGGCGTCCTGCTCGTTGGCGTACCACATGGAGTTGAGGCGCGCCCGGTCCGTGGTGCGGATCTGGATGTCGAGCCCGACATCGGCGGCGTACTGCTGCACCATCTGCAAGATGTCGGGATAGCTCAGGCCGAACACGTCGGCGACCATGAAGGTGATCGTGAAGCGCTTGCCGTCGGGCCCGAGGCGGAACCCTTGCGCGTCCTTCTTGTCGAGGCCGATGCGGTCGAGAATCTGCTTCGACTGCTCGGGGTCGAACTCGACATACTGGTTCGCCAGCCGCTCGTTGTAGAGCTCGTGCTCGGGCAGCGGCCCGACCTGGGCGGGCGCGCCCTGCCCGACATAGACGAGGTCGATGATGTCCTGCCGGTTGATCGCGTGGCTGAGCGCGATGCGGAAGTCCTTGTTGTTGAAGAGCGCGTTCTTGATCGGGTCCTGGACGTTGAGGTTCAGGAGAAGCGTCGCGTCGTTGGCCGGCAGGTCGGCGACGTCCATCAGCCGGTAGTGGCCCTGCTCCTGCGCATCGTAGAGCACGGACTTGTAGGTCGAGTTGTTGATGTGGCGGAAGGCGTAGTCGAGCTCGCCGCTGGTCGCGCGCAGCAGCATGAGCTGCACGTCGTCGAGCTTGGCCCAGGTGATCGTGTCGAGATAGGGCAGCTGGTTCCCCGCCGGATCGACCTTCCAGTAGTAGGGATTGCGGCTCGCCACCACGCGGTCCTGGTCGGCGTAGGGCACGGTGAGGACCCAGGGGTTCAGCGTCGGCAGCTCGAGATTCTGCCAGTAGACCGGCTGGAAGTTCGGCGAGACCTTGGAGTTGAAGAGCGACACCCAGTCGCCGACGGAAGGGTTCTTGGCGAGAAGCGCCGGGATTCCCTCCTTGTTGTACTTCTCGTGGAACTGCGAGAGGTAGTGCTTGGGATAGATGATCGGCGCATGGCCCTGCCCGTAGGCGAGCTGTTGCAGGAACAGGCCGTAGGGGCTCTCGAAGCGGAAGACGACGGTCTCGTCGTCGATCTTCTCCACCACGACCGGCTTGCCCGCGACCGTGAAGGTCGGGTTCTTGGACGGCGTCAGCGCCGGGTTCGAGAAGACGTCCTCGTACCAGAACATGATGTCGTCGGCGGTGAAGGGCGCGCCGTCCGACCAGCGCATGCCCTTGCGCAGCTTGAACGTGAAGGTCTTGGCATCGGGCGAGGCGTCGACGCTTTCGGCGATCGAGGGAACGGTCTTGGTCCAGTCCGGCGTCCAGCGAACCAGCGTCTCGTTCGCGATGGTGCGGGTGATGTTGTACTGGTCGCCGCCGCCAAGGATCGTCGTGCGCAGGTTGCCGCCGTAGCGTCCGGTCCCGTCGATCAGCGTCTCGACGAAGGGATCCGCCGGCAGGCGCTCGGCAATTGGGGGAAGGCTTCCGTCGGAGACCTTGGCGTCGAGCATGGGCGCCTGGCGATAGTCGGCGGCCAGTGCCTCCGAGCCCAGCGACAGGGCCAGGGCCGTGCCGAGAAACAGATACCGGGACAAGCTTCGCCGATCAGCGGACCGCATGGTTCTTCCTCCCATCGAAGCCCGCTTTTGCGGTGTCTCCGTTCAAACCGTTCCGTCCTCGCCGGCGGAATTGCCATGATAACGAACAGATCGTACATTATCTGTCAAACGGAATGTGTGAGAAAAGCATGCCATCCGAACTGTTCGCGACGAAGCCGCTGTCCGGCATGGACGCCGATCCCCTCGCCCCCGCCGCCTCGGGCCGCATCTACAGTCGTCTGCTCGACGATATCCTGGCGGGCCATGTACCCGCGGGGGCGCGACTGAAGGTCGGCGAACTCGCGGCTCGCTACGGCACCAGCACGAACCCGGTGCGCGAGGCGCTGCAACAGTTGCGCGGCGAGGGCTTCGTGGTGATCGAGCCGAACCGGGGCGCGCGCGTGCGGCCGATCGACGAGAGCTTCGTGCGCGACATGTACGAAATCAACGTCCTGATCGAACCCTATCTCGTACGCTGGTTCGCGGACTACGCGACGGATGCCGACATCGCCCGCATGGAGGCGATTCAGAGCGAGATCGAGGCGCTCGGGTTCGAGCGGCACGATCGCTACGACCAGCTCGACGAGGACTTCCACCGCGTCGTGTACGACCGGCACTACAACCGCAACGCAGTCGAGCTCTGGCATCGCTACCGCAAGACGCTGGGCACGATCAGCCGCGGCCTGACCATAGGCCGCTCCCGCTATGCGGCGCGCCTGGCCGAGCACCGCGAACTCATTCGCTGCCTGAAGCAGCAGGATACGGAAGGCGCGACCCGCGCCATCGAGGTCCACGTGCGCGGTTCGGGCCGTCACATCATCGACCTCATGCGCTCCGAGCGCTGACCTCTTCGCCGCGACCGGGAACGGGCAAAGGGTCTGCGGCGCGCCGGCAAGATCCCACGACCTCCCGGCCTCGCCCCGCCACCTTAAGCCGCTCCCGCCCTATGCCCCCGGCTGGCAGGCGGGCAAAAGTCTTCGCGTGTCGGGACTCGATGAGGGATCGACCGCTCCCACGCCCGCCCGCCAACCGACAGGAGCACGGAAACAAACGCGCGACGGCACCTCGAATACGTTTCGCGCGATTAAATCCCCGATGTATGTATTTGGCAAAAGCAAATATGATTTTGTCGATGCTCCGCTATATCGTATTTTTATTGGCGTATATTAACTAATCCGACAATATTAAGCGGCAGATGCTCGCGCGCCTTGCATTTGAGCGGAACCGGAATCCATGCGCCTGACCATGAAACTGAAGCTCGGCGTGAGTTTCGCAGCGTTGCTGATCCTCACGGGCGCGGTCGGCTACTTCGGTCTCTCGTCGGTCTCGGCGACGAACGATCAGCTTCGCGCCTTTGCGGACCGGCCTTTCCAGCAGGTCGAGCATGCCAACGCGCTTCAAACCAATCTCGAGACGGTACGGCGCGATATACAGGCCGCGTTCCTCACGGCCGATCCCGATGCCCTGCACGGAACCGTCAGCGAGTATGGCGAGTCATGGCGTGCAATCGATTCCAATCTCGAACGCATCTTCGCGAACATGTCCCAGGAAGGTCGGGAGACGTTCAAGAATCTCCAACCGATGATGGCGGAGTTGAAGGCCGTCTCCGACGAAACCTTCGACCTCGCCCAAAAGGCAGACGCAACCGCGACCGCAAACGGCCTGCAACAAACAGGAGAGCCAGTCGCGGCTGTACGGCAGGAACTGGCTTCCCTGAGGGGCGCACTGTCGGAAACGGATGCCGTGGCTCTGGTCGCCCGGGATGCCATTCAGGGGCTGATTATCTCAGCGCTGGATGCACGCCTCGAGATGGCGACGGCGCTCGCCTTGTCCGATGACGCGGCGATCGCCGCGGCGAGCCAGCATCTCGATCGCCTGGACAGCGAGTTCAGGAACGGCCTCGATGCGCTGGCGGCGCGCGTGCCCGGAGAGCCGGAACGTCTTTCCGCGATCAAGACGGCCTGGGCGGCGGCCTTCGAGAGCCTGCGGTCCCATGCCGACATCGGCGTCGACAACTGGCTCGACAAGGCTCAACGCCTTGCCGACACGAAGCAGACTCCCCTGGCCATTCAGGTCGGCAAGACGATGCATGCGCTCACGGACCGCGCGGGCGTCCTGGCCGACGAATTCCTCCGCAGTGCCGACACGACCTACCGATCCACGCGGCTGTGGCTTCTTTGTCTGATCGCGGGCGGCATCCTGCTCGGCGCCAGCGCGGCGGCCTGGATCGCGCTCTCGATCTCTCGTGGCCTCGGCCGGGCCGTGAAGCTTGCCGAGGCGATCGGGGAGGGAGACGTCTCGCAGCGCGTCGAGGCCAGTGCGACGGATGAGATCGGCGACCTCCTGCGCGCCATGAACGCGATGAGCGTCAAGCTCGGCGAGGTCGCGGCGACGGTCACGAATTCCTCGAACCAGGTCGCCGTCGGATCCTCCCAGTCGGCCGCCACGGCCGAGCAGCTTTCCTCGGGCTCGAGCGAGCAGGCCGCAGCCTCGGAGGAAGCCTCGGCTGCAATCGAGCAGATGGCTGCCAACGTGCGCCAGAACGCCGACAATGCCGGCCAGACCGAGAAGATGGCAGCCCAGGCCTCCGCCAATGCCCAGAAGACCGGAACGGCCGTGGCCGCTTCGGTGGAAGCGATGCGCACGATCGCGCAGAAGATCACGGTGGTGCAGGAGATCGCGCGCCAGACCGACCTTCTCGCTCTCAACGCCGCGATCGAGGCCGCGCGCGCCGGTGTCCATGGCAAGGGCTTTGCCGTGGTGGCGTCGGAGGTGCGCAAGCTCGCGGAGCGCAGCCAGGAGGCGGCGCAGGAGATAGGCCGCCTCTCGTCGCAGACGCTTCTCACGTCGGAAGAGGCGGGTCAGATGCTGGATGCTCTCGTTCCGGACATCAGCCGCACGGCCGAACTCGTCTCGGAGATTTCGGCGGCCTGCCGCGAACAGGCCGTGGGCGTCGACCAGATCAACCAGGCGATCCAGCAACTCGATCAGGTCACGCAATCCAACTCGGGCGCGGCCAACGAGATGGCGGCGACCGCCGCCCAGCTCTCGGCCGAGGCCATGCGTCTGGAACGCAGCGCCGGTTTCTTCAAGCTCGCCCCCGTCGCGAGCGAGGAGAGCGGACAAGACGACGTGCGGGCGCTGCAACGCCGCGCCCAGGCCGTCACGGTGTCCCGGACCGCGCGTCCACCGGCCTCGCCGCCGCGCAAGGCGGAGGCCGACGCCGGCTTCGACCTCGAGCTCGACCGCGATCGCAGCTTCGAGCGCATGAGCGCATGAGCGCATGAGCGCATGAAGAATGCGGGGCGCGGCGGAATGCTGTGCCCCCGGTCTCGCCGGACGCCCGTCGCGGCGGGATCGCCTCGCCTCAGGACAGGTCGTGCAGGTCCTTGCCGGTCGGCGGGCCGAGGGTGAACCCGTCGAACCGGACCTCGAGCCCGGCCCGGCCGGGCGAACAGCACATGGGGCCGACCCCGTAGCCGGGCGCGACCGCGAAGGGACACAGGCGCATCAGGGGCCAGCGGATGCCGTCGGTGGACGCCTGAAGCCGCAGGACGCCCGCGCGCACCGTGACCCGCAGCCGGATGTCCTCGCCGTTTCCCTCGAAGGGAAAGGTCGCCCAGTCGGAGCGGCCCGCCGTCAGGACGCTGCCGAGATGGAGCCGGCCGTCCGACAGCTCGATGCCGGCCTTGATCCAGTTCGAGGCGTCGGCGCGCACCATGATGCCGGCCTGGTCGTAGAGATGCTCGTAGCGCGCCCGGACGCGGAGGGAGGCCGTGAAGTCGCCAGCCGTCTCGAACAGGAGAGCGTGGCCGCTGTCGCGGACGAAGCCGTAATGGGTCTCGCGCCAGAAGTCCGTTTCCGCGTCCGTGGTGACGAGAAGGCTTGGGCCCTCGCTTCGCCAGGAGGCCGGCTCGTTGTGCCAGCGCGCCCTCCCCCAGTCCGTCGCACCGTCCGTCATGGGCCCGCTCCTAGAGGGTCGGCAGGTTGCCGATGATGCGCAGCGACAGGCCCTCGTAGGGCTCCAGCGAGATGCGCAGCTCCCCGGTTTCCAGAAGATCGCCCTCGACCGTTTCCGCGATCATGTCGACGACCGGTCCCGGCCGGGTGCCCGGCAGCGTCACCACCTCGTCGATCACCTGCGCGCCGAAGTTCAGCGCGGTGACCTGCGTGCCGCGCCCGTCGGGCAGTTCGTGGACCATCACGAGCAGCCCCGGCGCCGCGACGTCGGGGATCAGGGTCTGGCGGCTGGCGGCGATGCCGTAGGCGTCGCGCACGGCCAGGAGGCGCTTGAGCTGCGAGGCGAAGGAGGACGGGTCCTTGAGCTGCTCGGTGATGGGGCCGTAGAGCGCGCGGGCGCGCGGCATCCCGTCGGCCGAGCGGGCCTCGTCCGGGTTGGCGCCGGTGAGGTCGTAGGCGCCGCGCTCGATCCATCGCGTGTCGCCGTCGCCCATCAGGTGCTCGACCTGCCGCGTCTCCAGCGGAAGGGCGCCCACGAGGTCCCAGCCCGAAAGCGCGAAGACGCCCGGCTGGAAGGCGTTGTACATGGCCAGCAGCAGGTGGACGCGGCGGATGCGCTCCACCGCCGCCTCGTCGATCTCGGTCAGGTCGGAGATGCCGAGCGCGGCCGTGATGACGCTCGCCGTGGTGCAGGCGATGCCGTTGGTGACGAAGGGCAGGTTGTAGGGCGCGGCCGCACCCGACAGGCGCTCGCGGATCACGTCGCGCAGATGCATTCGCAGCGTCCGGCCCTGCCAGGTCTGGCCGGCGAATGTGTAGATGTCGTCGGCATGCAGCGTCCAGAAGTGGACGAGCTCGGTGGTCAGCTCGTCGTGGTTCTGCAGGGCGTGGATCAGCGAGGCCGGGTCGATGCCGAACTCGTGGACCGTGCGCAGCATCAGCCGCAGGAACTCGGTGTCGCCCGTCAGCAGCGCGTGGTGGTAGGCGGGCCGGGTGATGAAGTCGTAGGACAGGTCCGCGCCGCCCTTCGACATGGACGCGATGTCGTCGACGGTAAGGTTCAGCTCCTGGAACGAGAAGCCGCCCGCCTTGCGGATCATGCCCGCCAGAAGCGCGTTGCCGGTGACCGACAGGGGGTGGCTTTCCGACCAGGCCGGGCCGTCGATGCGGCGCTCGACGCCCAGGAAGCCGTTGGCGTCGAGGCGCAGGCCCCGCGCGCCCATGTGGTCGATCGAGTGGAGCGCGTCGCCGATGATCATCTGCTGCGCGGCGAACGAGGGGTCCAGCCAGTTGAGGCTCGGCTGGCCTTCCTTGAAGTAGTGGAGATAGGCCCAGCGCCGCAGCTTGCCGTCGACACCCGCGACCGGGCCCGTGGCGCTCCAGTCCGTTTCCTTCACGCCAGGCTCGAAGAAGATGACGCGCTGGAGCTGGCCGACGATCAGCCCGCGCTCCTTCAGGTGATCGACGGTGGCGGGCGGCAGGTTCACCGCGTCGCGCCCCTCGGGAACGTCGGGAAGGTTCGACCACTCCTCCTCGGGGATCTCCACCATGTGGTAGAGGCCGGGATAGCTGGAGTGGTTCATCTCGGCGAGGCGGAAGTCCGGCCCCTTGCCGGTATGGGCGGGAATGACGTCGTCGACGACGACGGCGTTGTGGGCCGCGGCCATGCGGCTGACGGCGACGAACTCCTCGCTCGTGCCGAAGGCGGGATCGATCTCGAAGCCGATGCGGTCGAAGTTGCCGTCGATGGTCGGCGTGTAGGTGCCGTCCCGGTAGCCGCCGGCCCGCTTCATCGGCCCGGTATGGATGCCCCGCACGCCGATCGAGGACAGGGCGGACCAGAGCTGGGGATCGCCCAGCGTCTTGAGAACGGAATCGCCGCTGCGCGTGATCACCGAGGAGGGATAGGCGGTGAACCAGACCGAGGCGATGGCGGACGCGACCCGCGGGCGCGTCTCGGCATAGGGCCGCTGCCACAGGCGCCCCTGGCCGCCGTAGCTCTCCGCAAACAGCCGCGCCTGGTGCAGCATCGACTTGGCGACGAGGTCCTCGACGGTTTCGCTCGGGTCTGCCGCCATGATTCTCGCCACCTTCCGCCTCGAATGCATCGGGCCGGGATGCCCGCCCGGTCCAAGACCTAGCCGATTTGGCTGGGATGGGAATGGCGGCCATGGGACGCCGGGCGCGAAGCGAAGGATGCCGGCGTCTTGGCGTTGCATCGTCCCGTCACCGAGATCGAGACAGATCCCGTGTCTCGGATGGCCGGACCCGGTCCGAAGGAACCGACCTTCGCCGGATGTGACGGCGATGCGAGCGTCGATTTTCCGTGCCTGGCTGAAGGCTTGGCGCCCGATGCCGCAAATTGGAGCGGCACGTTTAGGGCCGTTTTATCGCTTCGTCCCGCACCCTGTCTGGATCAAGGCCATGGGTGGGGCTCTATGCGCGTGCGACCGATCGTTTTCATCTCCTGTCTGGCCGTGCTGCTTCAAACCGACGTGAGTTGGGCCCGCGAGTGGCTGGTCGAGCGCGTCAGCGGCACGGCGTGGTCGATCGATACGGCGGCGACGCGCACCGAGCTCAAGGCCGGCATGGAGATCGAGGAAGGGCTGACCATCGCGACCGCCAGGAACGGACGTGTGCGTCTGTCGGCCGAGAACAACGTGATGACCCTCGGCCCCGGAAGCGTCGCGGCCGTGAAGCCGAAATCCTTCTTCAGCGCTAAGACCGAGGTCCTGCAGCAGGTCGGAAGCATCGAGTTCGACATCGAGAAGCGGGACAGGCCTCATTTCACGGTGCAGACCCCCTTCATGGCGGCCGTGGTGAAGGGCACGGCCTTCACGATCGCCGTCAGCCGGACGGACGCGCGCATCGGCGTCGACCGGGGGCTCGTCCAGGTTCAGGACCTGCGAAGCGGCGAGACGGCGGGTGTCGCGGCGGGCCAGCGCGCCAGCGTTTCGGCGAAGGCGACCGGTCTGCAGACCGC
>NZ_BBWK01000030.1 GCF_001463765.1 Aureimonas sp. AU4
GTCTGCAGACCGCAGGCCCGCAGGCGCCCGCCGTGTCGCCGGGCCGCCCGGCCGCGGCGAGCGTCGCGCCGGCCGGGCAGACGCTCCAGGGCTTCCGCGCGGAACCGGCGGCGGAGCGCGCGCGCGCCAGCGTCGAGGCGTCCACGCGGACCTTCGGTTTCGCGGCCGGAGCCGCCGCGCGCGCCGAGAGCCGGACCGACGCGCCGAGCGCGGGCGGCTTCGGTGGCTTCGGCGGCGGGCTCAGTTCCAATGGCGGCGATCGGGACGCGTCCGAGGCGGTCGGCGGGGCGGCGTCGAGAGAAACGGCCGCCGCCGGGCGCGCGGGGTCGAACGAGGGCGGCACGAGCGCCGGGAGCGGCTCCAAGGGCAGCGACACCGGAACCAGCGGAGGTGGCAACACGTCGAGCGGCAGCGGGGGCAATCAGGGCGGTCCCAACGGTTCTGAAGGTGGCGGCAACGCCCAAGGCAACAACGGTAACGGCAACGGCGGCGGCAACGGCTCCAACGACGGCGGCAACGGCCAGGGCAACAACGGAAACGGCAACGGAAACGGTGGCCCCAACGGCTCCAACGGCGGCGGCAACGGCCAGGGCAACAACGGCAACGGCAACGGAAACGGTGGCCCCAACGGCTCCAACGGCGGCGGCAACGGCCAGGGCAACAACGGCAACGGCAACGGGAACGGCGGCCCGAACGGCTCCCACGACGACGGCGGGAACGGCAAGGGCAACAACGGAAACGGCAACGGAAACGGCGGCGGCAAGAAGTAGGCGAACGGCTGAGGGCCGGTATCGGGCATGGGTGTTTCGCATCAAACTCCGCCGGCCCCGGCCTCAAAGCCGCTTGCCAGGCGTCTTGCCGGGGTCGCCGGCCTTATCGCCGTAGGTCTTCTGATGGCGGCAGCGGGCCTGTCCGGCCTGACGCCGTCGCTCGACACCGCGCTCGGCGACCTGCGCTTCGCGGCTGGAACGCGTGCGGCCTCGGGCCAGGTCGTGCTCGTGGATATCGACGCGAAGAGCCTCGCCGAGGTCGGCGTCTGGCCGTGGCCGCGCCGCCTCCATGGCGAGCTCGTCCGGGCCGCGGCAAAGGCCGGCGCGGCCGGCATCGCCTTCGACGTCGACTTCTCCTCGGCCTCCGGGGCGAAGGACGACGCGCTTTTTGCCCAAGCGCTCGGCGAGAGCGGCGTCGATACGTTCCTGGCCGCCTTCCAGCGGCCCGACACCACCCTCTCGGGGCAGCTGCGCGCCTCGTTGCCGATCGCTCCGCTTCTGGACGCCTCCTGGCCGGTCTCGGTGAACGTGCCGCTCGACGGAGACGGCCGGGTTCGCCGGTTTCCGCGCGCCACGCCGATCGGTGAGGAAGTGGTCGCCGCCATGCCCTCGGTTCTGGCGAACCGCGAGGCGTCGGGCGGCGAGTTCGGGATCGACCACGGCATCGAGGCGGCGACGATCCCGCGCGTATCCTACACGGACCTTCTCGCGGGCCGCGTCGATCCCGCCGTCGTTCGCGGCAAGAGCCTGATCGTCGGCGCGAGCGCGATCGAGCTTCACGACCTCTTCCCGGTTCCGCGCGCGGGGATCGTGTCGGGATCGACCGTGATCGCCCTGGCGACCGAGACGCTCCTCCAGGACCGGGCGCTGACCACCTGGACGCCCCCGCTTGCCCTCCTCCTTCTCGTGGCAGCGGCCGGGGCCGTCGTCGCGACGCGCTGTTCGATGCGGCGGAGCCTCCTCGTGCTGAGCTGTGGCATGATGCTCGTCGAAGCGCTGGCGGTCTGGCTCTACGTGCGGGACGCCGCGATGCTTCAGACGGGCGGCCTGCACGTGGCCTTGGCCGGTCTCGTGGGCTGGAGCGCGGCGCGCGAGTTCGGCCTGCGCGGGCTGCTCTTGTGGAAGGCCCGCCGCGAGACGCAGAACACGCTGCGCCTTCTGGAGCGCGTCGTGGACGACGGGTTCGACGCGGTGATCCTCGCCGACGACGCCGGCCGCATCCTGCGCACCAACGAGGCCGCGCGCCGTCTCCTCGGCCTCGCCCGGGACGCCGGCATCGAGGATCTTCCCGCGGCCCTCGGCGCGACGCTGCGCCGGAGCATGGCCGACCTCGGAAGCGAGACCGCGCACGGCGCGAGGCTTCGCGGGATCGAAGCGGTCGGGGCGGCGCCCGACGAGCGCCTCCTCGAATATGCGGTCGCCTCCTTCTGGCTCGACGGAGAGGCGGCTCGGGGCCGGCCGGCCCGCCGGCTCCGCTTCGGCGCGCTGATGCTGCGCGACGTTACCGAGCGCGAGCGCATGCAGGAGACGCTGCGCTTTGCCGCCCTCCACGACAGCCTGACGGGCCTCGGCAACCGGCGCGCGCTGGAGGCCGCCCTCGACGCGCGGCTCGATGCCGGCGACCCCGTCACGCTCCTCGCCTTCGATCTCGACCGCTTCAAGGGCGTCAACGACGCGCTCGGTCATGCCACGGGCGACGCGGTGCTGGCCGAGACCGCGCGACGGGCCGCGGCGATCCTGCCCGAGGACGCCGCCCTCTTCCGCATCGGCGGCGACGAGTTCGTGGTGCTCCTGTCCGCCGCCGACGCGGCCGTCGCGCTCCACGTCTCGGAGCGGCTGGAAGCGGCGATCGTGCAGCCGCTGACGGTTCGCGGCCACCGCGTCTCGGTCGGCACCAGCGTCGGCATCGCCGGGATCGGGGACGGGTGCCGCGACGCCGCGACCCTGCGGCGGCGGGCCGACGTCGCGCTTTATCGCGCCAAGCGGTCCGCCGAGAGGCGGATCGTCGCCTTCGACGCCGGCATGGAGACCGCGCGCCTCGACCGGCTGGCCCTGGAAGCGGACCTCAAGCAGGCGATCGACAGCGGTGCCTTCGAGGTCGCCTACCAGCCGCAGCTGCGACTGTCCGACCGCATGTGGACCGGTGCCGAGGCGCTCGTGCGCTGGCGCCATCCCGAGCGGGGCTTCGTGTCTCCCGCCGCCTTCATCCCGGTCGCCGAGGAGATGGGCCTCATCCACGAGCTCGGCGCGCGCGTCCTGGAGATCGCATGCCGCGACGCCGCGACATGGCCCGAAACCGTCCGGATCGCGGTCAACGTGTCGCCGCTCCAGCTGGCGGCCGGCGACGTGCGCGGCGCGGTGCGCCGCGCGCTGGCGGCCTCCGGTCTCGATCCCCGCCGGCTCGAGCTGGAGATCACCGAGTCGGCCTTCGTCGGCGAGAACGACCGTCTCGCCTCGATCTTCGCGGACCTCCTGTCGCTGGGCGTGACCTTCGCGCTCGACGACTTCGGCACGGGCTACTCCTCGCTCGGCTACCTCCATCGCTTCCCGATCTCGAAGATCAAGATCGACCGAAGCTTCGTGATCGACGGGCGCGGGAGCCGCCATTCCATGGCGGTGCTGCGCTCGGTCATGGCGCTGGCCGACGGTCTTGCGGTGCGCACGATCGCGGAAGGGATCGAGACCGAGGACCAGGCCGATCTCCTCCGGTCCCTCGGCTGCGGGGAAGGACAAGGCTATCTCTTCTCGAGGCCGGTCGACGCGGCGTCGGTCGCCGAACTCCTGCATGGGCGCGCTGGCGCCCCGCGCCTGACGCAGGCTGCCTGAACCGCTTCCACGGCGAAGCGAGGCTTGCCTCCGCTACCCCCTATAGGGTAGGGGGCTACCCCATGGGACATCTCGCGAAAGACAAGACCCGGCTCGTCGCCCGCGTCCGCCGCCTGCAAGGGCAGCTCGAGGCCGTCGCTCGCAGCCTCGAGGACGAGGCGCCGTGCGGCGACACGCTCCAGCTCGTCGCCTCGATCCGTGGGGCGCTGAACGGGCTGACGGTAGAGCTGATCGAGGAGCATGTGCGCAACCACGTCGTGGACCCCGAACACGAGGCGGACCCGGAGCGCGCCAAGGGCGCCGCCGACCTTCTCGCGGTCGTGCGGACCTACCTGAAGTGACGGAGACGCGTACGATGTCGACGACGAACCACACGGCCGGGCATTCCCACGTCTTCCTCGGAGACGGGCACGCCCGCAACGAGCGGAAGGTCTGGGCCGTGATCGCGCTGACGGTCGCCATGATGGGGATCGAGATCGTGGCGGGCACGGTCTACGGCTCCATGGCGCTCGTCGCCGACGGTCTGCACATGTCGACGCATGCAGCCGCCATGCTGATCGCGGGGCTCGCCTACGGCTTCGCGCGCCGCCATGCGCAGAACCCGCGCTTCACCTTCGGCACCGGCAAGCTCGGCGACCTCGCCGCCTTCGCGAGCGCGGTGATCCTGGCGCTGATCGCCCTCTTCATCGCCTACGAGAGCGCCCTGCGCCTCGCCTCGCCCGTGCCCATCTCGTTCGGGCAGGCGATCGGCGTCGCCGTGGGCGGGCTCGTCGTCAACCTCGCGAGCGCCTGGCTCCTGAAGGACGACCATCACGGCCATGGGCACCACGGCCACGACGGCCATGACCACAACGGCGCGGCCGGTCACGCGGGCGGACGCGACAACAACCTTCGGGCCGCCTATCTCCACGTTCTCGCCGACGCGATGACTTCGATGCTGGCGATCGCGGCCCTGGCATTGGGCAGCCTCTACGGCTGGATCTGGCTCGACCCCGCGATGGGCATCGTCGGCGCTCTCGTGATCGCCCGCTGGTCGTGGGGGCTGGTGCGCGACGCGGGCGCCGTGCTCCTCGACTACGTGCCGGAAGGCGAGGACCTCCCGAACGAGATCCGCGAGGCGATCGAGACCGGGGGCGACCGGATCACGGATCTCCACGTGTGGCAGGTCGGACCCGGCCACCACGCGGCGATCGTCTCGATCGCGACGGAGCGTCCGCTGCCGCTATCGGCCTACCGGGCCAAGCTCGCCCACATCCACGACCTCTCCCACCTGACGGTCGAGGTCGACGCGGGGCGCGTGGCGGCCTGACGCGGCGGCAAGGAGGCGGCGGTCAGTGCGTCTCGCTGATGCACTCGCCGTGGTCGCCGAGCACCTCGATCACGCGGCACCCGGCGACCGAATGATTGGTGCAGTCGGCCATGCGGGCGACCTCGGCCCGCAAGGCGCTCAGCCGGGCGATCTTGTGGTCGATGTCGGCCAGGTGCGCGGCGGCGATCCGGTCCGCGCTCTCGCAGGGGCGATCGGGTTCACCGGCGAGCGCCAAAAGCTCGCGGATCGGTTCGATCTCGAAGCCGAGCTCGCGGGCATGGCGGATGAAGCGCAGCCGCCGCAGGTCGGAGGCGTCGTAAAGCCGGCGGTTGCCCTCGGTGCGCGGCGGCGCGGCCAGAAGGCCGATCTGCTCGTAGTAGCGGATCGTCGGAACCTTGATGCCGCTGGCGCGCGAGGCTTCGCCGATCGGAACAGACTTGGTCATCGTCGTGCACGCTCCTCCAGTCGCTGGAGGAGGTAGGCGCCACCAGAGCCTGGCGCAAGCTTGCCGTCCCGGTGGCTGCCGCGCCATGCGCCCGGTTCAGGCTTCGCGAACCTGTTCCAGGAGGCACATCAGTTCCAGCGCGGCCCATCCCATGAGCGTGGAAACGGCCACGAGCGCCCCGCCCGCCCCCACGACGATCGCGAGCGCCAGCGTTCCGAAGCCATGCGGGTCCGGTCCTGACATCAAGGGCAACATCCGACGACTCCCGAAGCGTTTGCCTCCGATATCGGGATCTCGCGCGCGGCGGCAACGTCAACCCTTCGTTAACCCTACCTCAAGGAGCTTGAAGGGCCGGGCCGGTCGTGGAACGGCACGCGGTCGGGAGAGCGGTCGGCGGCGTCCGCGTGTCGCCCCGATTGCCGTTCATAGCGGCGGCATCGATTCGTACCGAACGCAACGGCGAGGGTCCCTTCATGAACGCCATCGACATTGGCCTCGTCCAGCAGCGCCGCAAACGGGTGCTGCGCCTGTCGGGACTGGCGCTCCTCGCCGTCTGCGTCGCGATCGGCCCCCTCTGGGCGGAGAACTCGCTCATCGAGGACACGATGGAAACGCTCGGCTTCTGCGCCATCGCCGTCGGCGTTCTGGGGCGGGCCTGGTGCTCGCTCTATATTGGCGGGCGCAAGACGCGCGAGATCGTGGACCTCGGACCCTATTCGATCAGCCGCAACCCGCTCTACGTCTTCACCTACCTCGCCATGTTCGGCGTCGGCGCTCTGTCGGGGAGCCTGACGGTCGGGCTGGTCCTGGCGCTGGCGGTCGCCGCGATCTTCCGCTTCGTGATCGCGCGCGAGGAGCAGTTCCTCGCCGCCGAGTTCGGCGCGGACTACGAGAGCTACCGCCGGAGGGTGCCGCGTTTCGGCCCGCGCCTGTCGGCCTGGCGCGACGTCCCGGTGATCGAGGTCCGGCCACGACGCGTCGTTCGCACCCTGGCCGACGGCCTCCCCTTCCTGCTGGCCTGGCCCGCCTTCGAGCTTCTGGAAGAGGCCCGGCAGTTCGGATGGATCGGAACCGCGCTTCTGGTTCCCTGACGGCCTCAGGCGGCGGCGGGAGCGGAGCTGCGCAGGAACCCGGTCGCCGCTTCCAGAAGGGCCGTCGCGCCCGCAGCCACGAAGCGCGGCTCCACGTCCTCGGCCTCGTTGTGGCTGACGCCGTCGCGGCAGGGGCAGAAGATCATGGCCGCCGGCGCGCGCGAGGCGAGGTAGAGGGCGTCATGGAAGGCGCCCGACACGAGGCGCCGGCTGGCCAGTCCCGCGCGCCGCGCTCCCGCCTCGACGAGCTCGACCATCGCGGCGGGAAAGGCGACCGGCGGCATATGGACGAGCGGGCGCAGCGTCAGCGCGCAGCCCGCGCGCTCCGCTTCGCGCCGGCAGACCGCCCGCACCCTTCGCTCCAGCTCACCGAGCGTCTCGGCATCGGGGTGGCGCAGGTCCACCGAGAAGGTCACCCGCTCGGGAATCGCGTTGACCGAGCCGGGATAGGCGTCGATCCGGCCGACCGTGAAGCGGGCGTCGTCATCGCCCGGCATGATGCCCTCGTGAAGCGTGTGGAGGATCGCGCCGGCCGCCACCATGGGATCGCGCCGGAAGGCGAGCGGCGTCGTGCCCGCATGGGCGGCGCGCCCCTCGATGACGACCTCCAGCCAGACCGTGCCCTGGATGCCCGTGACGACGCCGACCGGAATGTTCTCGCGCTCCAGCACCGGGCCCTGCTCGATATGCAGCTCGAGATAGGCGGCGAGCGGCGTGCCCAGGCGAGCGATCGGCACGCCGGGCAGCGCCCGGAGCGTCCCGTCCAGCTCGTCGGCGAGCCGTGCGCCGTCCGGGCTTCGAGCCTCCAGCCACTCGGGCGCGAGCGCGCCGGCCGCAAAGGCCTGCGAGCCCATCGCGCCCGGCGCGAAGCGGCTGCCCTCCTCGTTGGTCCAGCAGGCGAGCTCGACGGCACGCGGCGTTTCCACGCCGGCATCCTCCAGCGCTTCCAGTACCTCCAGCGCGGCAAGAACGCCGAGCGCGCCGTCGAAGCGACCGCCGGTCGGCTGCGTGTCGAGATGGCTGCCGAGCATGAGCGGAGGCAGCGATGGATCGCGCCCTTCCCGGCGCAGGAAGAGGTTGGCCGCCGCGTCCTGCCGCGGGGCAAAGCCGCGCGTCCTGCCCAGCTCGGCAAGAAGCGCGCGCGCCTCGCGGTCGCCCTCGGTCAGCGCCTGCCGGTTCACCCCGCCGCGCGCCGTCGCGCCGATCCGGGCGAAGCGGGCGAGGCGATCGTGAAGCCGCTCCTCCCGGATCGCCGGACCGGCCTTCACCGCGCGAGCCCGGCGGTAAAGGCCTTCACGCGATCCGGGTCGACCTGGTTCCACCAGACGCCGTCGTATTTCAGCGAGCTCGCGACGATCACGCCGTCGGCGACGGACAGGATGTCGCCGAGGTTCTCCTTCGTGACGCCGCTGCCCACCAGCGTCGGCAGGTTGGCGGCTTCCTTGATCATGCGGATGTAGGACAGCTCGGCCACGTGGCCGGTACGCTGGCCGGTCGCGATCACGACGTCGGCGTCGAAGAAGACGAGGTCCTTGACCTGCTCCTCGACCGGCCGGTCGGCGACGATCGCGTGGGCGCCGTGCTTGACGTGGGCGTCGGTGAAGATGCGAACGCCCTTGGCGCGCAGCGCCGCGCGGTAGCGCATGGCGCGGGCCGCCTCGCCCTCCACGAAGCCCTCGTTGGCGACATAGGCGTTGGCCCACTGGTTGACGCGCACGAAGCTGGCGTTCGAGGCGCTGGCGATGGCGAGCGCGGGGATCGCGGCGTTGGCGAGGACGTTGATGCCGAGCGGGCGGCCGAGCTCGCGGCGGATGCGGTCTGAGACCACCGACATGTGCGCCGCCGTCTCCGGGCCGATCGCGTCGGGCTTCGAGAAGGGTACGTCGCCGTGGTTCTCGACGATCACCCCGTCGCAGCCGCCGTGGAGATAGGCCCGCGCGTCGTCCAGCCCGCGCTGGTAGATCGTCTCCACGGCCTCGCCGTCGAAGCGCGGGCTGCCCGGCAGCGGGGCCAGATGCACCACGCCGACCAGGACGCGCGAGCGCCCGAAGATCTCCTGGAGCGCGTTGCCAGAGGTCTGTCCGATGGGCTTGGAAGGGGCGGTCATGCGTTTTCTCTCGTCTCGATGATCTGGAACTCGGCGCGGGTGGGCCCGCAGCCGAAGGTGCCGTGGCGGGTGACGGCGACGGCCGCCGCCGCGATGGCGAGGCGGACGGCCCGGTCGAGCGGTTCGCCAAGCGACAGGCGGGCAGCGAGCGTTCCGCAGAAGACGTCGCCCGCCCCGCTCGTGTCGATCGCGCGCGCCGGCTCGGCGGGGTGGCGGCGCGCCTCGCCCTCGCCGGCCGCCTGGACCACGGCGCCCTCGCTCCCGAGCGTGACGACGGCAGCCCTCGCGCCTCGACCGAGAAGCCCCGTCGCGATGCGGCCCGGCTCGCGCTCGCCGGTCAGCGCCTCGCCCTCGACGCGGTTGACGACCACGACGTCGGCGAGATCGACCGGCACGGCCTCGTTCTGGCCGAGCGGGCTGGCGTTGAGGACGGTGTTCAGGCCGAGGGGGCGGCCGCGCGAGAGCGCGGCACGGGTGGCCTGCGGCGCGAGGTTGTTCTGGAGGACGAGGACATCGCCCGCCTCCGCCTGCCCCAGCCAGCCGCTCGCCAGCGGGTCGAAGCGCCGGGCGCAGTCGACCGCGCTCGCGATGAGGTTCTCGCCGCCCTCGTCCACGAGGATGGTCGAGCGGTCGGTCGGCGTGTCCGGCAGGACGGTGAGCCCGCGCGTCGGCATGGCCTCGCGCTCCACCCCCCGACGCACGGCCTCGGCTTCCGCGTCCGCGCCTAGCGGCGCCCAGAGGGTCGTGACCGCGCCCGCCCGCTGGGCGGAGAGCGCCTGGTTGGCCCCCTTGCCGCCCAGCGCCACGGTGACCGCGCTCGCGTTCAGCGTCTCGCCCGGCTCGGGAAAGCGCGCGAGCCGGAAGGTCGTGTCGAGCCCGACATTGCCGACCACATGGACCGCCATCGCGCGCCTCGCCCCTTACTTCGCGGTCGCCCAGTCGAGCATGGCCGCAAAGAGCCTGGCGTAGCCGTCCCAGCGGATGAAGTCGCCCGGCAGCCAGTGCGGGCCGACATCCGAGGTCCAGACCACCGAGCGGCCCCGGCCGAAGGTGCCCGTGACGAGAAGCGGCTGCGAGCCGTACTCGGCCGAGACCGTCGCCAGCACCTCGGCGCCGGGTTTCAGCTCCACCTCGTTGTAGCCGAGCAGCGTCGGCCACTCGCGGCCGAGACCCTGGAGGATCGGGTGGGACGCATCGCCGGTGACGACCGGGGCGAAGCCTTCCGGCACCTCGACGCGGTCGTCGAAGCGCAGGCACGTGACCGGCAGCACGTCCTCGACCGGTGTCCGGGCGTAGCGCGCGCCGCCGTTGATGCCCTGGAACGAGTAGTAGCCGCCGAACATCAGGAGAGCGCCGCCTTCCTCGACATACTGGCGCAGGAGCTTCAGGCGGTTGGGCGTCGGCTTGGAGTGGATCCAGGTATCGGGATGAAGGAGCAGCGTGTTGGCGCCGATATCCGACAGGATGATCGCCTCGTAGGCGCGCAGGGCCTCGATCGACTGCGGGAAGTCGCGCTGCGCCTGGTGGGCGGGCATGAAGGAGATGTCGTAGGCGCTGTCCTTCAGCGCCGCCAGGAGCTCGTCTGCGCCCTGGTGGTAGGTGACGGTCGGGAACTGGTCGAAGCCCTTGATGTGGGTCGCGGTGGACACCCAGCTCTCGCCGGCGAGGAGGACCTTCTTGCGCGTCATGCGGTTTTCCTGGTGTTCGGGGGTCAGGCGGCGGCCGAGAAGACGGCGCGCGGGTTTTCGGTCAGGATCGCGTCGATCGCGTCCCGGGGGATGCCGTGGCGCATCAGGCGCGGCACGAAGTGGCGGAGCACGTAGGCGTAGCCGAAGCCGCCGTAGCGGGTCAGCATCATCTTGAGGAAGACGTCCTGGCTGAGGAGCAGCCGGTCGGCGAGCCCGGCGTCCACAAGCGCCCGGATGGCGCGCGCGTTCTCCTCGTCGGACGGGCACTGCGCGTCCTGGTCGGCATAGTAGTAGTCCATGCCGATCATGTCGTATTCCAGGAAGGCGCCGCGCCGGGCCAGGCTCGTCTGGTAGCCGAGGTCGTCGTGGCTCGGGTTCATGTGGCACAGGACCGTGTGACGAAGGTCCGCCCCCTCGCCTTCCACGACGTCGAGCACCTCGTGGGCGAGCCGCTCCCAGCCCGGCAGGTGAATGGACAGGGGAACCCCGGTGCGGGCCGAGGCCCGCGCCGAGGCGCGCAGCGACTTGCGCTCCTCGGGCGTGAAGTCCTTGGACACGCCGACCTCGCCGATGATGCCGGCCATGATGTCCGGCTTCTCGCCGGCGCCCCCGACATCGCGCACGATGAGTTCGGCCACCTCGTCGACGTCCATGCGCTTCAGCCATTCGGGATGGCTGAACTCGAGGTAGAAGCCCGAGCCCATGACGATCTTCAGACCGCTCATGCGCGAGATGCGGCGCAGCTTCTCGGGCTCGCGCCCGATGCCGAAGTTGGTGGGGTCCACCACCGTGTGGCCGCCCAGCGCCTGGAACTGCCCGAGTTCGGCGAGCGCGAGGTCGCCATCGTCGAGCGAGACGTTGTCGCGGTTCATGTAGGGGTTCATGCGCAGCTCGCCGATGATCTCGAGGCGCACGGGCCCCTCGTTCAGCACCGGGTCGGGCGGGTGGCAGGGGCAGCGCCAGCTCTTCGCGCCGTCGATCAGGATGTGCTCGTGCATGAGCGTCACGCCCATCTCGCCGACCGGAACGGGGCCGTCCACGGTCATCACGAAGCCGGAGCGCACGCCGATGCCGGTCTCCTCCACGCGGCGGCGCGGTCGCTCCTGGAAATCGAGCGCCATCGGATCAGCGTCCCCGGCCGGCGCCGCGGAACAGGCGGAAGTTCAGCCAGATCGCGACGAGGATGATCGTGCCGGTGATGATCGGCGTCAGGAAGGGCGACATGTGCGACAGGATCAGCCCGTTGGCGATCACCGCGACGGTGAGCGCGCCGAGGACCGTCCCCACCATCGTGCCGCGCCCGCCGAAGAGCGAGGTGCCGCCGAGCACGACCGCCGCGATGACGTCGAGCTCGAAGCCCTGCCCCGAATTCGACGAGCCCGAGCCGAGGCGGCCGGCGAGCACGATGCCGGCAAGCGCGGCCGCGGTTGAGGACAGCATGTAGACCGCGAGCAGGGTTCGCCGCGTGTCGACGCCCGCGCGCCGCACCGCCTCCTTGTTGGCGCCGATGCCCGTGACGTAGCGGCCGAAGCGCGTGCCGTTGAAGACGAGATAGGCGACGAGAAGCGCCGCCAGCGCGATCCAGGCGGGAATGGGCACGCCCAGGAACCAGCCGCGGCCGAGCGTCACGAACATGCTGTCGGGCTCGATCGGGATGGAGTAGCCGCCCGTGATCAGGAGCGCGACGCCTCGGATCACCGAGAGCCCCGCCAGCGTCACGATAAAGGCGGGAATGCCCTCGTAGGCGATGAAGAAGCCCTGCAGGGCGCCGATCAGGGCGCCGAGCAGCAGCATGGCGAGGATCGTCACCGGCCAGGGAACGCCCAGTTGCAGGAGCGCGGCCGACAGGGCGCAGACCAGCGCGAGCACCGAGCCGACCGACAGGTCGATGCCGCCTGTCGTGATGACGAAGGTCATGGAGGCCGCCACGATCAGGAGCGGTGCGGACTGGCGGATGACGTTGAGAAGGTTCGGCGTCGACAGGAAGGCGTCGGTCGCGAAGGCGAAGAAGACGCAGACCACCACGAAGAAGATGGCGATGGAGCCGACCGCGCCGTTGGCAAGGAAGCGATCGCGGACGGTCGCCTTGCGCACGCGCGCGGCCGCCGCCGGCGCATGGAGGGGGGCCTCGCCGCCCACGATACCGTTTGGGGTCATGCCCGTCCTCCTTCCGCGTCCTGCGCCCGCGCCGAGCGGGCCTGGAACTTGCGCCCGACGATGAGGTTCACGACCTCCTCGATGTTGGTGTCCTCGACCCGCCGCTCGGCGACGTTGCGGCCCTCATACATGACCTGGATGCGGTCGCAGACGAGGAAGAGATCCTGCAGGCGATGGGTGATCAGGATGACGCTCACCCCGCGCGCCGAAACGGTGCGGATGAGCTCGAGCACCGCCTCGACCTCGGCGACGGCGAGCGCGGCGGTCGGCTCGTCCATGATCAGGACCTTGGGGTCGAACGAGGCCGCGCGCCCGATGGCGATGGACTGGCGCTGGCCGCCCGACAGGTTCTCGACCATGAGGCGCGTGTCGGCGATCACGATGCCGAGCCTCTCCAGCATGGCGCGCGCATCGTCGTGCATACGGCGCTTGTCGAGGAGCTTCAGGCCGCCAAAGGAGCGGCGCGGCTCGCGGCCGAGGAAGATGTTGCCCGCGACGTCCACCGTGTCGCAGAGCGAAAGGTCCTGGTAGACCATCTCGACATGGGCGGCGCGCGCGTCGGCGGGGGACGCGAAGGCGACCTCCTGTCCGTCGATCCGGATCGTGCCCGAATCGGGCACCACCGCGCCCGACAGGACCTTGGACAGCGTCGACTTGCCGGCGCCGTTGTCGCCCACCAGCCCCAGCACCTCGCCGGGGGCGAGATGGAGCGAGACGTCGTGGAGCGTCTGGATCGGGCCGTATCGCTTGGAGATGCCGGTCATCGCGACCCGGTCGGGAATGGCGGTCATGGCGTGGCTCGCGCGGGAGATGTGGGGGCGGGGCGAGACGCCCCGCCTTCGGGCTTCGGGCGCCTGGCCGAAGCTTCAGGCGCCGACGGCAAGCTTCGGGCGCCTACTTGAACATGCCCCGGAACTGGTCGACGTTCGCCTTGGTGACGATCGTCACGGGGATGTTGATGACGGGCTCGACCGTCCCGCCCTTCTTGATCTTGGCGAGCGCCTCGACGGCGGCCTTGCCCTCGCCGGCCGGGTCCTGCTGCACGACCGCCGCGACCCAGCCCTCGTCGATGCCCTTCACCGCCTGCGCGGTGAGGTCCCAGCCGAAGACCTTCACGTCGCTCTGCCGGCCCTGGCTCTCGACCGCCGAGACCGAGCCGATCAGCGCCGGCTCGCCGGTGGCGTAGAGCGTCGTCATGGTGGGGTTCGCGGTCATCAGGTTCTCGGCCGCCCCCAGCGCCACGTCCTGGACGTTCTGCCCGTCCACCGTATCGAGGAAGGTGACCTTCGCACCGCTCGTCTCAACCGCCTTCTTGAAGCCGTCGAGGCGCTGGTTCTGGATGAAGGAGTTGAGCGCGCCCACGACGCCGACGCTCGCCTCGCCCTTCATCTCCTTCTTGACGTAGTCGGCGTAGAACTTGCCGATCTCCTCGCCCGCCTTGGTGTTGTCGACGCCCACGAACGAGACGTTGTCGCCGTTCGGGATCTGCGCGTCGATCGCGATCACCGGGATTCCGGCCTTCTTGGCCTCGGTGATGGCGGGCTTCACGCCGTTCACGTCGATCGCGATCAGGATGATGCCGTCGACCTTCTGGGTGACGTAGTTCTCGATCGCCGTGTTCTGGGCGGCGGGCACGTTGTTGGCGTCGAAGATCACCAGCTCGGCGCCGGCAGCCTTGGCGGCGGCCTTCGCCCCGTCGTTGATCTGGTTGAAGAACAGGGCCTGCTGATTGATCGTGACCAGCGCGAACGTGTCGGCCATCGCCGACGTGGCCCCGAGGCCCGCGGCAAAGGCGAGAGCGGCGACGCCGCCGGTGAGAAGGGCAGAGAGGCGCATGTCGAGTCTCCTGGATCGGTGGATCGGGCGGCTCCGTCCGCGGGCCGTGCCGTCGGCGGCATCCGGAGAATTCAAGAGACTTGAAGCGCTGTCAACACGATTGAACAGTGAACGAGCGATTTTGCAGTGCGCCCTCTTTTTGTGCAGCGCATGATGAAACACGTGGCATCCTGCGGGTCGCGACAACGCCGTCTCGGCGGGGTGTTCGACCAGATCCGCCCGCTGCGGCGCTCAGAATGTCGGCGGCGTGTTCACCCAGAAGATGCTCGCGCGCTCCGCGCCCGTGTTGCGGTAATGGTGGGGACGTTCGGACTGGAACACGAAGGAATCTCCGGCCGAGAGCTGGAACGCGCGCTCGCCCACCGTCAGCTCGATCTCGCCCGCGATGACGTAACCCACCTCCTCGCCGGCATGGCGGATGGGTCCGGCGCTGGCGCCGCCCGCGTCGATATGGTGGATGTTGCACTGCAGGAGATGGCCGGCCGAATAGGGGATGACCCGCTCCAGCGAAATCCCTTCGCCCTGGCGGAGCGGATCGAGCGCGATCAGCGGGCGATGGCCGGCGCGAAAGACGATGCCCTCCTCGCCGTCCACCTCCTCGAACATGCGGCCGATATTGGTGTCGAGCACCTCGACCAGCCGGTGCAGCATGGGCAGCGAGGGCGAGGCCTTTCCGTTCTCGATCTTGGACAGGAGGCTTTCCGAGCAGCCGGCCCGCAGGGCCAGCTCCTTCAGGGTCAGGCCCTTGGTCTGACGCGAGAGCCGCAGCTTCAGCCCAAGCTTGGCTGAGGCGCGGTCGGTCTCGCCCGTCAGGGTTGCGGCGGTCCGGGGGGTGTTGCGCGAGGCATCCATGGGCGTTTCCCGTGCGTTGGTGCCGATAGGCGGGCGTTCGGGACGCGCCGGGCGCGGCGCCGAACACCTTTCAACTCACTTTAACCACAGGAAACCGGGTTTCAGAAGCACCCGCGACGGGCGAAGACGCGTGAGCGTCGCGGCAGGGGAGCCCTCAGGCCGCACCGTTCAGAAGCCGGTCCAGAAGCGCGAACTCGGGCCCGGTCAGCTCGATGCCGTCGCGCTCGGACACGGCGCGGGCGGCGAAGCGGCGCTGCGAGGGCAGGCGCGCGCCCTGGCCGAGGATCGCCTCGAACAGCGCCTCGGCCCGCTGGAGCGGATCGCCCGGCCGCCCCCTGGCGAAGTGCTCGGGCGAGAAGGCGAGAATCAGCTCGCCATGCATCGGGGCGAGCGTCGTCGTGCCGAGCTTGTCGAGGACCTCGGGGCTGGTCAGGTCCCCGATCATGACCCCGGCGAGAAGCTCGATCATCGTGCCGATCGCCGATCCCTTGTGGCCGCCGAAGGGAAGCATCGCGCCCGCGAGCCCGGCTTCCGGGTCGCGCGTCGGTTGTCCGTCCCGGTCGATCGCCCAGCCCTCGGGCAGTTCCTCCCCGGCGCGTCGCTTCAGCTCCAGCTCGCCACGCGCGGCGACCGAGGTGGCGAAATCGAAGACATAGGGGTGCCCTTCCCGGCGCGGCCAGCCGAAGGCGAGCGGATTGGTGCCCAGTAGCGGCCGGATGCCCCCGGCCGGCGCGACGCTCGCATAGCTCGGGCACAGCGCGAGCGCCGCCAGCCCCTCGGCCGCCAGCGCTTCCACCTCGGGCCAGAGCGCGGCGAAATGGGTGCAGTCGTTGATCACGAGCGCGGCCAGCCCGTGGCGCCTGGCGGCCCGCGCCAGAGCCGGCGCGCCGAGCTCGAAGGCAGGGTTGGCAAATCCGTGCTGCGCATCGACCCGCACGATCGGCCCCTCGCCCTCTTCCGCCAGCCTCGGCACGGCGTCCGGGCGCACCTTGCCGGCGGCCACGGTGCGCAGCGCGCCCTCGATCCGGTAGATGCCGTGCGACTTGCACGCGTCGCGCTCGCCCGCCACCATGGTTCGCGCGAGCGCGCCGGCCTGCACCTCGTTCAGGCCGTGCCGGCGCAGGATCGCCTCGATCTGCTCGGCGAGATCCGCGACCGCGATCCGGCGCCCTTGTCTCATGGCTGGCTCGACCTGCGTCATCGCGTTTCCCCTCGTCTTGCGCTGCGTGATGCGTCCACCATGATGCGCATCCGCGTCCAGAGCACCCTAAATGCTCTTGCACACTTTTTGTATATTTGTTTGGTTGGCGTCGCCGACGGAGCGTCCGGTCCTTCGACCCGACCATCGAGCAGGGGATAACTGGCCATGAAGATCAAGTTCCTCGCATGCACCGCCCTGGCGGTGGCCGCGCTCTCAATGCCCGCCAAGGCCGACAAGCTCGACGACATCATCGGCTCGGGCACGCTGCGCTGCGCCGTGGTGCTGGACTTCCCGCCCATGGGCTCGCGCGACGCGCAGAACAATCCGGTCGGCTTCGATGTCGACTACTGCAACGACCTCGCCAAGGCGCTCGGCGTCACGGCCGAGATCGTCGAGACGCCGTTTCCCGAGCGCATTCCGGCGCTGATGTCGGGCCGCGTCGACGTCGGCGTCGCCTCGACCTCCGACACGCTGGAGCGCGCCAAGACGGTCGGCTTCTCGGTGCCCTACTTCGCCTTCGAGATGGCGGTCACGGCCAACACCAAGTCGGGCGTGACCTCGTTCGAGACCATGAAGGGCAAGACGGTCGGCGCGACCGCCGGCACCTACGAGGCGATCGCGCTCGAGAATCAGGTCAAGCAGTGGGGCACGGGCGAGTTCCGCCCCTACCAGACGCAGGCCGACGTCTTTCTGGCGCTCAGCCAGGGCCAGCTCGACGCGACCGTCTCCACCTCGACCGTCGCCCAGGCCAACCTGAAGTCGGGCAGCTTCCAGAACATCGCCGTCGTCGGCAAGGCGCCCTTCGACATCGACTACGTCTCGCTGTTCACGAACCGCGACGAGTACGGCCTCATCAACTACCTCAACCTCTTCGTGAACCACCAGGTGCGCAGCGGCCGCTACAAGGAGCTCTACGAAAAGTGGGTGGGCGGCGAGGCGCCGAACCTGACGGCGCCGGGCGTCTACCGCTAAGAAGAACGCTTCGCTTCACGAAGCGCCACGCTTCACGAAGCGCTAAGCTTCGGGCGGCGCCGGGTCGGGAGGACCGGGCGCCGCCATTACCTCACCATCGGCGTCCGAGGCCATGTTCAGCTACACTTTCCGTTGGAACCAGGCGTTCCAGGCCCTGCCCCGCATGCTCGACGGCGCGCTGGTGACCCTCGAGATCGCGCTCCTGTCGATGGCGATCGGCCTCGTGGTCGCGGTGGCGCTGACGCTCTTCCGCCGCTCCGAAAGCCGCATCCTGCGAGGCTTCGCGGCGGCCTGGGTCGAGACGGCGCGCAACACGCCCGCCCTGTTCCAGATCTACATGGCCCATTTCGGCCTCGGCGCCTTCGGCATCCACCTCAGCCCCTTCACCTCGCTCCTGATGGGCATCGCCTTCAACAATGCCGGCTATCTCGCCGAGAACTTCCGCGGCGCGCTGAAGGCCATTCCCGAGACGCAGGCCCGCGCCGGCCGCTCGCTCGGCATGGGCTCGCTCCAGGCCTTCCGTCTGATCGTCCTGCCGCAGATGCTGCGCATCGCCTTCCTGCCGGCCACCAACCAGATGGTCTGGGCGATCCTCATGACCTCGCTCGGCGTCACGGTCGGCATGAACACGGATCTGGCGGGCGTCACGCAGGAGCTGAACGCGCGCTCCTTCCGCACCTTCGAGTTCTTCGCCATCGCCGCCGTGATCTACTACCTGATCGCCAAGGCGGTCACGCTCGCCGCCCGGCTCTTCGCCGCGCGCCTGTTCCGCTACTGAGGTCGGGGCCTGTGTTCGAAACCGCCATGACCTGGAACGACCTTCTCTTCCTGCTGCGGGGCGCGGGCATGACGCTCGCCGTCACCGCGATCGCGGTGACGGGGGGAACCGTGCTCGGCATCCTCTTCGGCATCCTGCGCTTCCAGGCCGGTCCCTACTGGTCGGCGCCGCTTACCTTCGTGCTCGACGTCTTCCGCTCCGTGCCGCTCCTGATCCAGCTCGTGCTCGGCAACGCCTTCCAGGCGATCGCCAAGCTCGGCTGGGGCCCCTTCACCACCTCCTGCGTCGTGCTCTCGCTCTATACGGCGGCCTACTGCACCGAGATCGTGCGCGGCTCGATCGAGGCCGTGCCGCCGACCACGCGCCGCGCCGCCCGCTCGCTCGGTCTCACCTGGCGGCAGGACATGACGTCGATCGTCGCCCCGCTCGCCACCCGCATCGCCCTGCCCTCCTGGATCGGCCTGACGCTCGGCGTCATGAAGGATTCGGCGCTGGTGCTCTGGCTCGGGCTGATCGAGCTCCTGCGCGCCTCGCAGATCCTCGTCACGCGCCTGCAGGAGCCGCTCTTCATCCTCCTGGTCTGCGGCGCCATCTACTTCCTCATCAGCTTCCCCATCGCCAGGCTCGGCGGACATCTCGAGAAACGCTGGTCGCCCCATGATTGAGATCCGGAACGTACGCAAATCCTTCGGGCCGCTCGAGGTCCTCAAGGGAATCGACCTGACCGTCGCGACCGGCGAGGTCCTGAGCGTCATCGGCGGCTCGGGCTCGGGCAAGTCGACCCTCCTCACATGCATCAACGGCCTGGAGCGGATCGATTCCGGCTCGATCCTGATCGACGGAACGGAGGTGCATGCCCGCTCCACCGACCTCGACAAGCTGCGCCGCAAGGTCGGCATCGTGTTCCAGCAGTGGAACGCCTTTCCGCACCTGACCGTCATCGAGAACGTCATGCTGGCGCCCCGCAAGGTGCTGGGCATGGGGAAGCGCGAGGCCGAGGAGATCGCGGTCAGGCAGCTCACGCATGTGGGCCTCGCCGACAAGCTCGGCGTCTATCCGAGCCGCCTGTCGGGCGGCCAGCAGCAGCGCATGGCGATCGCCCGCGCGCTCGCCATGTCGCCGAAATACATGCTCTTCGACGAGGTGACCTCGGCGCTGGACCCGATGCTGGTCGGCGAGGTGCTCGACACGCTGCGCATGCTGGCGCGCGAGGGCATGACCATGATCTGCGTGACGCACGAGATGAAGTTCGCGCGCGAGGTGTCGGACCGCGTCGCCTTCTTCCATCAGGGCGTCATGGCCGAGATCGCACCGCCCGACGAGCTCTTCGAGGCGCCCAAGCGACCCGAGACGCGGCAGTTCCTGGCGGCCACCCATTGAGCGCGCAGCCCGAGCCATCCCGGTCCGAGCACGACGCGGTCGTGGTCGGCGCGGGCATCGTCGGCCTGATGACGGCGCTGGCGCTCGCCGACGAGGGACGCCAAGTCCTCGTCCTCGACCGCGAGGGACCGGCCTCCGGCACGAGCGCCGGCAACGCCGGCATCCTCGCCTATCCCGAGATCCTGCCGCTCGCCTCGCCGGGACTGCTCGGCCAGGTGCCGCGCTGGCTGGTCGACCCGCTCGGTCCCTTGAGCGTGCGCCCGTCCTATGCGCTGCGCGCCGCGCCCTGGCTCCTGCGCTTCATCCGCGCGAGCGGGCCCGAGAGCTACGCTCGCATCCTCGCCGCGCAGGGCGCCCTCAACCGCCTCGCCGAGCCCGCGATGAGCGCGGCCGTCGAGAAGGCAGGCCTCGGCAACCACGTGAGCGAGGCCGGAACGCTCGACCTCTACGACGGCGAGGACGCCTTCCGCCGAACGGAGGGCGACTGGGCGCTGAAGCGGAGCGCGGGCATCCGCTTCGAGGTGCTGCGCGGGCGCGACGCGATCGAGGCGGTCCAGCCGGGCATCGCCGGCCGCTTCCACGCGGCGGCGGTGTACTCGGCCGAGGGGCGCCAGGTGCGCGAACCGCGCGAGTTCACCCAAGCGCTCGGACGTTATCTGGAGGGGCGCGGCGTCGCGATCCGCCGGGCGCGCGTCGAGGCGATCCGCCCCGTGGCGCGAGGCGCCGAGATCGTGCTCGGCGACGGCGAGCCGGCGATCCTCGCCAGATTCGCGGTTCTGGCGGCGGGCGCCTGGTCGAAGCGTCTGGCGGCCAGCCTCGGCGACTGCGTGCCGCTGGAGTCGGAGCGCGGCTACAACGTGACGCTTCCCGCCGGCGCCTTTCCGCTGCGCCGCCAGCTCTACTTCAACGGCCACGGCTTCGTCGCGACCCCGGTCGCCGAAGGGGTGCGCATCGGCGGGGCGGTGGAGATCGGCGGCCTCGACCTCGCCCCGAACTTCAAGCGCTCCGACGCCATGCTCCGCAAGGCGCAGGGCTTCCTGCCGGGCCTCGATCTCGAGGGCGCCCGGCCCTGGATGGGGCACCGCCCCTCCATGCCCGACACGCTCGCCGTGATCGGGCGCTCGCGCGCCAGCCGCCAGATCGTCTACGCCTTCGGCCACGGCCATCTCGGCCTCACGCAGTCGGCCGCGACGGGCCGGCTCGTCGCCGATCTCGCGGCCGAGCGCCCGCCCGCGATCGACCTCGCCCCCTTCTCGCCCCAACGCTTCTGAGACACCGATGGCCAACCATACCTTCTCCTGCCTCGACGGCCACACCTGCGGAAATCCCGTGCGCCTCGTGTCGGGCGGCGGCCCGCTGCTGCAGGGCTCCACCATGCTGGAGCGGCGCGCCCACTTCCTTGCCGAGTTCGACTGGATCCGCACCGGCCTGATGTTCGAGCCGCGCGGCCACGACATGATGTCGGGCTCGATCCTCTACCCCCCGACGCGCCCCGACTGCGACGTCGGCGTCCTGTTCATTGAGACGAGCGGCTGCCTGCCCATGTGCGGCCACGGCACGATCGGCACCGTCACCATGGCGGTGGAGAACGGCCTCGTGCGCCCGCGCGAACCGGGCCGCCTCGCGCTCGACACGCCGGCCGGCCGGGTCGACGTCTCCTTCCGCCAGGAGGGCCGCTTCGTGGAGGAGGTGCGCCTCACCAACGTGCCGGGCTTCCTCCACTCCGAAGGTTTGACGGCCGAGGTCGAGGGCCTCGGCGAGATCGTGGTGGACGTCGCCTATGGCGGCAACTTCTACGCCATCGTCGAACCGCAGCGGAACTTCCGCGACATCGCCGACCACACGGCGGGCGAGCTCGTCGGCTGGTCGCCGAAGCTGCGCGCGGCGCTGAACGAAAAGTACGAGTTCGTCCATCCCGAGCACCCCGAGATCCGGGGCCTCAGCCACATCCTCTGGACGGGCGCTCCGCGCGACGCGCAGGCCCACGCCCGCAACGCCGTGTTCTACGGCGAGAAGGCGATCGACCGCTCGCCTTGCGGTACCGGCACCTCGGCGCGCATGGCGCAGCTGGCCGCCAAGGGCAAGCTCGCCGTCGGCGACGACTTCGTTCACGAGAGCATCATCGGCTCGCTCTTCCGCGGGCGCGTCGAGCGCGAGGCACGCGTCGGCAACAAATCCGCCATCGTGCCCTCGATCGCGGGATGGGCGCGCCAGACCGGCATCAACACCCTCTTCATCGACGACCGCGATCCCTTCGCCCACGGCTTCGTGGTGCGCTGACGCCGTGCCGGGCGCGGCCCTCTCCGTCCTGCCCGGCCGAGCGGCGGGACGGGTGCTCCACCTCACCGAACCCTTGAGCTTCTGGGGCGGCGTCGATCCGGCGAGCGGCCGGATCATCGACGTCCACCATCCCCAGCACGGCGCCTCGCTGGCGGGGGCGGTGGTCGCGGTCTCCTCGACGCGCGGCTCCTGCACGGGCTCGGGCGTCGTGCTGGAACTCGCGCTCGCGGGCTTCGCGCCGGCCGCCCTCGCCTTCGCGGAACCCGAAGACGTCGCGACGCTCGGCGCGCTGGTGGCCGCCGAGATGTTCGAGCGGTCGATCCCGGTAGTGCGCCTCGACGCCGACGCCTTCCGGGCGCTGGCAGAGGCGCGCGAGGCGCGGATCGGGTCGGAGGCGATCGAGACGGATGCGGGGTCCATCCCCGTCCGTCCGCTGCCCGAAGGCGCGCTCGCGCTCTCGAACAGCGACCGCCTGCTTCTCGACGGCGCGCAAGGCCCGGCGGCGGCGCTTGCCATGCGCATCCTCTGTGCGATCGCCCGCCAACAGGGCGCGGCCTCGCTCACCGACGTGACGCGCGTCCATATCGACGGCTGCATCTATGCCAGCCCCGCCAACCTCGTCTTCGCCGAGGCGATGGAGGGGCTCGGCGCGCGGGTGCGCGTTCCCGCCACCATGAACGCGATCTCGGTGGACCACGCGAACTGGCGCGCGCAGGGCGTGCCCGAAAGCTTCGGCGCACCGGCCGCGCGCCTCGCCGACAGCTATGTCGCGATGGGCTGCCGGCCGACCTTCACCTGCGCGCCCTATCTCCTCGACGGCGCGCCGGCGCGCGACGAGGCGATCGGCTGGTCGGAATCCAACGCCGTGATCTTCGCCAACAGCGTGCTCGGGGCGCGCACCGCCAAGCATCCCGACTTCCTCGACCTGTGCATCGCGATCACCGGACGCGCGCCCCTGTCGGGCCCCTATCTCGATGCCGAGCGCATGGCCCGCCGGATCGTCGAGTTCAGCTGTCCACCGGGGGCCGGCGACAGCTTCTGGCCGCTCGCGGGCTATCTGGCGGGCCTCGCCTCGCCGGACTGCATCCCGCTCCTGCGCGGCCTCGCGGCGGCCGAGCCCGGCCGCGACGACCTCAAGGCGCTGTGCGCGGCCTTCGGCACGACCTCGGCCGCCCCGATGCTGCATGTCGAGGGCGTGACGCCGGAAGCGGACCGGCTCGACCCGCAGGCCGATACCGTCCGGATCGGGCATGACGAGCTGCGAACCGGGTGGCAAAGGCTCAACAACGGCCCGGAGGCGGTGGACCTCGTCGCCATCGGCAGCCCGCACGCCTCGCTGGAGGAATGCCGCGCTCTGGCCGAGAGGCTGGCGGGGCGACCGCTTCACCCCGGCGTCCACGCGATCGTCACCGCCGGGCGCCAGGTTCTGGCGGAAGCGACGCGCGAGGGGCTGATCGCCCGGCTGTCGCGATCCGGCGTCCAGGTGATCGGCGACCTGTGCTGGTGCTCGATCTCGCGCCCCGTGTTTCCACCCGACGCGCGCGTCGTCCTGACGAACTCGGGCAAGTACGCCCATTACGGTCCGGGCCTGTCGGGCTGCGCCGTTCGCCTCGGCACGCTCGACGACTGCGTCGAGGCGATCGTGAGCGGGCGTGCGCCCGCCCGCCTGCCGTCCTGGCTCGGCTGAAAGGGTCTTCGACCATGCGCTCCACCAAGACCATTCACGTGATCTCCGCCCATGCGGAAGGCGAGGTCGGCGACGTGATCGTGGGGGGCGTCGCGCCCCCGCCGGGCGACACGCTCTGGGCCCAGAGCCGTTGGATCGCCAAGGACGACACGCTGCGCCGCTTCGTGCTGAACGAGCCGCGCGGCGGCATCTTCCGGCACGTGAACCTCCTCGTCCCGCCCAAGCACCCGGAGGCCGACGCCGCCTTCATCATCATGGAGCCCGAGGACACCCCGCCCATGTCGGGGTCGAACTCGATCTGCGTGGCGACGGTGCTGCTCGACGGTGGCATCGTGCCGATGCGCGAGCCCGTCACGGAGATGCTGCTGGAGGCGCCGGGCGGGCTCGTGCGCGTGCGCGCCGAGTGCCGGCACGGCAAGGCCGAGCGCATCTTCGTCGAAAACCTGCCGAGCTTCGCCGACAAGCTGGGCGCCACGCTGGACGTCGAGGGGCTCGGCACGCTCACGGTCGACACGGCCTATGGCGGCGACAGCTTCGTGATCGTGGATGCGCAGGCGCTCGGCTTCCGGCTGGTGCCGGATGAGGCGCACGACATCGCGCGGCTCGGCGTGCGCATCACGCGCGCGGCCGACGAGGCGCTGGGCTTCCGTCATCCCGAGAACCCGGACTGGCGGCATTTCTCGTTCTGCCTCTTCGCAGGGCCGGTGGAGCGGACCGAGGAGGGCCTGCGCGCGGGCGCCGCGGTCGCGATCCGGCCCGGCAAGGTGGATCGCTCCCCGACCGGCACCGCGCTTTCGGCCCGCATGGCGGTGCTCCACGCGCGCGGCCAGATGGGTCTGGACGATCGCCTCACCGCCGTCTCGCTGATCGGCTCGACCTTCACCGGCCGCATCCTCGGCACCACCAGCGTCGGCGACCGGCCGGCGGTGCGCCCCGAGATCTCCGGCCGCGCCTGGGTGACCGGCATCCACCAGCACATGCTGGACCCCTCCGATCCCTGGCCGGAAGGCTACCGCCTGTCCGACACCTGGGGCGCGCGCTGAGACGAGCGCGGCCGCTCTAGCGCCGGAGCCGGGTCGAGAGGATGATCGAGGACTGGGTGCGCTCGACGCCCCCGATCCGCCCGATCTCGTCGATATGCGCGTCGAGCTCCGCGATCGAGGGGGCCGCGACGATGGCGATGAGATCGAAGGCACCGCTCACTGAGTGAAGCTCGGTGACGGCACCGACCTGCGCGATCGACGCCACGACCTCGCTGAGCGACTTGGGCGCGATGGTGACGAGGACATGCGCGCGCACGAGCCCCGACGCGTAGGCGTCGGACAGCCGAACGCCGTAGCCCGCGATGACGCCGAGGCGCTCCAGCCGCTCCAGCCGGGCCTGCGCGGTGGTGCGCGAGATCGACAGGCGCCTGGCGAGCGTGGCGACGGGCATGCGCGCGTTCTCGGCCAGAAGCGCCAAGAGTTCCCTGTCCTTGGCCGTCAGCTCCACGCTTCTCGCCTCCTTGCCCAGATGTGTCGTCGTTTCGCATGAAAGCGGGCGCGGAACAGGTCGCAACGACGCTGGGATCCGCCCTCTCCGCCTTTATGCTGCCTTTATACGACGCAGCGCGGGAGGTGGATATGAAGGACGTCATGGTGATCGGGGCCGGCAAGATCGGCGGCGCCATCGCGCTCATGCTGGCCGACAGCGGCGACTACCGCGTCTGCGTCGCCGACCGCAGCGCGGAGCAGCTCGCCAAGCTCGACGCCCATCCCGCCGTCCATTCCCTCGCGCTCGACATCGCGGATCATGCCGCGCTGGTGGCGGCGCTTCGGGGACGCTTCGCGGTTCTGTCCGCCGCGCCCTTCCACCTGACCGGCCGCATCGCGCAGGCCGCGCGCGAGGCGGGCGTCCACTACCTCGACCTGACGGAGGACGTCGCGACCACGCGCAAGGTCGAGGCGCTCGCCGAGGGCGCGGGGAGCGCCTTCATCCCGCAATGCGGCCTCGCGCCCGGCTTCATCTCGATCGTCGCCAACGATCTCGCCAAGCGCTTCGAGAAACTGGACTCGGTGCGCATGCGCGTCGGCGCCCTGCCGCAATATCCCTCGAACGCGCTGAACTACAACCTGACCTGGAGCACGGACGGGCTGATCAACGAGTATATCGAGCCCTGCGAGGCGGTGGTCGAGGGACGGCTCGTCACGGTTCCCGCGCTCGAGGAGCGCGAGGAGTTCTCGCTCGACGGCGTCACCTACGAGGCCTTCAACACCTCGGGCGGGCTCGGCACCCTGGCCAAGTCGCTCGAGGGGCGGGTGCGCACCATGAACTACCGGACGATCCGCTACCCCGGCCACCAGCGGATCATCAAGGCCCTCCTGGAGGACCTCAACCTGCGCAACCGGCGCGACGTGCTGAAGGACCTGTTCGAGCATGCCCTGCCGGCCACGATGCAGGACGTGGTGGTGATCTTCGTCACCGTCTGCGGCTGGCGCGAGGGGCGATACGAGCAGGAGACCTATGCCAACAAGGTCTATGCGGGCATGGTCGGGGGGCGGCGCATGAGCGCCATCCAGATCACCACGGCGAGCGGCATCGCGACCGTGCTCGACCTTCTCGCCGAAGGGAGGCTCCCGGCGCGCGGCTTCGTGCGGCAGGAGGAGATCGCGCTCGCCGACGTCCTCGCCAACCGCTTCGGCCGCGCCTACGACCCGGATGCGGCGCGGATGCGCAAGGCCGGCTGAGGGCGGCCGGCGCCCTGTTCCGGGTGTTCACGAGGGCTCGAAGGTCCTTGCCACCCCGCCCCCGCGAAGGCTAGCTCGGGCCCGGTGAGCCCGCCACGGCGGTGCCGAGCGAGGCTGGCAGCATGTTTCTCAGCGTCTTCGATCTCTACAAGATCGGCATCGGTCCCTCGTCCTCGCACACGATGGGACCGATGACGGCGGCCGCGCGCTTCCTCGCCGAGATCCGGGACGGCGACTGGCCGAGGCCGCGCGGCGCCGTTGTCGATGCGCTGCGCGTCACGCTGCACGGCTCGCTCGCCTTCACCGGCGTCGGCCATGCCAGCGACCGGGCCGTGATCCTCGGCCTGTCGGGCTTCACGCCGGACGAGGTCGATCCCGACCGGGTGGACGAGTTGGTGGCCGGCGTCGAGGCCTGCGGCGAGGTGCGCCCCGCCAGCCATCCGGCCTACCGCTTCCGGCCAGACCGCGACCTCGTTCTCGATCGAGGCCGCCCGCTGCCGGGCCACAGCAACGGGCTGACCTTCGAGGCGCTGGACCGCGAGGGCGCGATGCTCCTGCGCCGCGTCTACTATTCGATCGGCGGCGGCTTCGTGGTGAGCGAGGAGGAACTGCAGCGCGGCAACAACGGCCCCGCCGCCTCGGGTCCCGCCGAAGCGGTCGTCCCCCACCCCTTCCGCACCGCCGCCGAGGCGCTCGCCATGGCCAGGGCGACCGGCCTGTCGATCGCGGGACTTCAGCGCGAGAACGAGCTTGCCCGCCTGCCGGCGCGCGAGCTCGACCGGCGGCTCGACGCCATCACCGAGGCGATGGAGGCGTGCGTCGGGCGAGGCATCCGGCAGGAGGGCATGCTTCCCGGCGGGCTCGGCGTCAGGCGCCGCGCCAAGAGCATCCACGACCGGCTCCAGGCGGACGCGGCGCGCAACGTGTTCCAGCCGCTCCTGGCGAACGACTGGCTGAGCGTCTTCGCGATGGCGGTGAACGAGGAGAACGCCTGCGGCGGCCGCGTCGTGACCGCGCCCACCAACGGCGCGGCGGGGGTGGTTCCGGCGGTCCTGGCCTACCTCAGGCGCTTCCACCCGGAGGCCGGCCGGCCGGAGACGCGCCTCTTCCTTCTGACCTCGGCCGCGATCGGCGGCATCATCAAGCGCAACGCCTCGATCTCGGGTGCCGAGGTCGGCTGCCAAGGCAAGGTCGGCTCGGCCTCGGCCATGGCGGCAGCGGGCCTTGCGGCGGTCATGGGCGGCACGCCCGAACAGGTGGAGAACGCCGCCGAGATCGCGCTGGAGCATCACCTCGGCATGACCTGCGATCCCGTCGGCGGCCTCGTGCAGATCCCCTGCATCGAGCGCAACGCCTTTGGCGCGGTGAAGGCGGTGACGGCGGCCTCGCTTGCGATGAAGGGCGAGGGCCTCCACGTCGTGCCGCTCGACGCCTGCATCGAGACCATGCGCCAGACGGGGCGCGACATGGACCACCGCTACAAGGAAACGAGCCTCGGCGGCCTCGCGGTCAACCTTCCGGAGTGCTGACGGGCGCCCAGAGGTTCGCCGCCGCCTCGCCCGCATCCAGCCGCCGGAAGAGGTCCGCCAGCTCCGGCTCCGAGACCGTCTCGGCGGCCGAGGCGACGTCGAACCAGCGGCGGGAGCGTTGCTTCATCTCCTTCCAGCGCGTCTGCTCGCGCTCGACGAGAAGAAGGTAGACCTCGACCTCGGTCAGGTGCGAGGCTTTCGCGGTGCGTCGCCAGTAGCTGTAGGTGTCGATCGGGCGCGGCAGCGTGCGCCCGCGAACGCCCGCCTCCTCGCGCGCCTCGATCGCCGCGGCGCGGTGGTTCTTGCGCCCCTTCATCGGCCACCCCTTCGGCACGATCCAGCGCCGCGTCTCGCGCGAGGTGACGAGAAGGATCTCCACGGCGCCCGACGCTCCAACGCGCACCGGCACGGCCGCGACCTGGCCTGCTGTCCGGATGCTGGGACGCTTGGGCATGTCAGGCCGCCCGTTCCGTCGCGCGCGCGACGGTGGAGCGCCAGACGAGCGACGCCTCGAAGACGCGGTCGCGCGTGCCCTCCTCCACGCCGTCGGCGACGAGGCGAACCGTCCAGTCCGTGATCGCGGCGACGGGCTGGGCAAAGGTCGTCAGATCGTAGGACGCCCAGCCCGCCTGCTCGATGTCGTCGAAGCCGATCACGCCGACCTCTTCGGGCACCCGGCGGCCGAAGCGGTGGCGCGCCGCGTCGAGGACGCCGCAGGCCAGGAGGTCGGTCACGGCGAAGACGGCGTCGGGCGGCGCGTCCGAGGCCAGAAGCTCGGTTCCGCCCTGCAGGCCGCTCTCGTAGGCGGTCGCCCCGCCCTCCCAGACCCGGACCTCGACGCCCTGTTCCCGCGCGGCCTCGAGGAAATGCCGGCGGCGCGCCGAAAGGCTCGGCGTTCCGATGGCGGAGGTCACGAGGGCGAGCCGCCGGTAGCCGGCGCGCAGGAGGAGCGTCGCCGCCATGCGGGCGGCGCGCGCGTTGTCGACCGAGAGGTTCACCGTGCCCAGCAGATGATCGTCGCGGTTCAGGAGCACGAGGCGCTGACCGCTGTCGAGGCAGCTCTGCGCGATCCGGCGGTAGGGCGTGCCCGACAGGACCACGGTCGCGTCGGCCCGGTAGTTCAGCGTCTGGCGCAGCGCCCCGTCCACGTTGCGCGACGAGCGGCCGGCATTCAACACCATGACGACCTTGCCCGCCTCCTGCAGCGCGCGCGACAGGCTGTCGAGAAGGCGCGACAGGTAGGGCGTGTGGATGTCGGCCACGATCAGGCAGACGATCCCGGACTGGTGTCGCATGAGCCCACGCGCCAGATGGTTGACGTGGTAGCCGAGTTCGGCGGCTGCGGCCTCCACCTTGGCCCGCGTGTCCTCGGAGATGCTGGCGCCCGGCGTGAAGGCGCGCGACACGGCCGACCGCGACACGCCGGCCAGCCGCGCCACCTCCTGCGCGCTCGCGAAGGCGGTGGGCCGGCTCGGTTTGGGCTTCGTCGTCAAGATCGTTCTGTCGCGCTGCAAGGCCGTGCAAATTCCTGTCCCCGACAAGATGGCAGCGAGCGCGGCGGTTGACAATCGGTAGCGGACACGCGAGCTTGCACACGAGTGCAAACTAATAACGATGCTGGGAGGCTCGACGATGCGCACCACTATCCTCGCCACGATGCTCGCGATCGGCGCGGCCACCGCCGCCCTGCCCGCCCAGGCGGCCGGATCGCTGAACCTCGTCTGCGCCGCCGACGTGAAGTGGTGCGAGCTGATGGAGCGGCTCTTCGAGAAGGACCACGACATCGACGTCAACATGGTGCGCATGAGCTCGGGCGAGGCCTATGCCCGCCTTCGGGCCGAGGCGCGCAACCCCAAGACCGATCTCTGGTGGGCGGGCACGGGCGACCCGCACCTGCAGGCGGCCGACGACAAGCTGACGCTGGAATACAAGTCGCCGATCTTCGACCAGCTTCAACCCTGGGCCCAGAAGCAGGCCGAGGTCTCGGGCTACCGGACGGTGGGCGTTTATTCCGGCGCGCTCGGCTGGGGCTACAACACCGACATCCTCGCCAAGAAGAACATCGAGGCGCCGGCCTGCTGGCGCGACCTGACCGACGCCAAGTACAAGGGCGAGATCCAGATCGCCAACCCAAACTCCTCGGGCACCGCCTACACGGCGCTGGCGACGCTCGTGCAGCTGATGGGCGAGGACGAGGCCTTCAGCTACCAGAAGGCGCTGAACGCCAACGTCACGCAATACACCAAGTCGGGCTCGGCGCCGGTGAAGGCCGCGGCGCGCGGCGAGACCGGCATCGGCATCGTCTTCATGCACGACGCGGTCGCCATGACCAAGCAGGGCTTCCCCGTGAAGACCGTCGCCCCTTGCGAGGGCACGGGATTCGAGGTCGGCTCCATGTCGATCGTCAAGGGCGCCAAGAACCTCGAGAACGCCAAGATCTTCTACGACTGGGCGCTGACCGCCGAGGTGCAGTCGCACGCGGCCGAGGCGGACTCCTTCCAGCTGCCCTCCAACAAGGGCGCCACCGTGCCGCCCGAGGCCCCCAAGCTCGGCGACATCAAGCTGATCGACTACGACTTCGCGAAATACGGCAATGCCGATACCCGCAAGGCGCTCCTGGAGCGCTGGGATCGCGAGATCGGCGCCTCCGCCAACTGATCCGACGACCGGGGCGCCCGAGCCGGGCGCCCTTCTCCGCCGCATCGACGAGGCCCAGCCGATGGATTCGCGTGTTCGCCGGCTCGACGGCGCCCTTCTTCTCGCCCTTGCCGCCTTCCTCGTCCTGCCCTGGTACGGGCTGGAGGGCGGGGTGTGGAGCCTCGGCTGGCTTTCGGACTGGCCGTTCGGTTCCGAGGCGGCGCCCGGCCTTGCCCAGATCGGTTTGCGGCGGGCCTTCTGGCTCGTGCCGCTCGCGCTTGCGCTCGCCGCCGTCGTCGCGCTGCGCTTCGCCCGGCCGGGCGAGCGGCGCGGCGCGTGGCTCGCCCTTGCCGGAGCCGCCGGCCTCCTGTTCCTCGTCGTGGAAGGTCTGGCGGTCGGCTACGGCGGCTGGAACTGGAGCGGATGGGAGACGCTGTTCGGGCCGCTCGACGACGGCCAGCCGCCCTTCGGCGCGGGTGCCTTCGCGCTCGCCCTCGCCTTTCTCCTGATCCTGTCCTTCGGCCTTGCCGAGCGCGGACGCCTGCGCGGCGACGCCTTCGTCCTGTCGGCCATCGCGCTGGTCGTGGCCCTCGTCGCCGCCTTCGTGCTCTACCCGCTCGCCAGCCTGTTCGCGGGCGCCTTCCAGGCGCTCGACGGCTCGTTCGACGCGTCGAGCTTCGTGTCCAACATCCGCGACCCCTCGATCTGGTCGCTCGCCTGCCTCGCGGGCTCGGGCGCCTGCGGCCTTGCCTGGCGCACGGTGACGCTGGCCCTGGCCACCGGCCTCGGCACGACCGTTCTCGGCCTCGCCTTCGCGCTGGTCGCCACGCGCACGCGCTTTCCGTTCAAGAAGCTGCTGCGCCTTCTCACCATTTTGCCGATCATCACGCCGCCCTTCGTGATCGGCCTCGCCCTGATCCTCCTGTTCGGACGCTCGGGCGTCGTCACGCAAGGGGTCCTCACGCTGACGGGCCTCGACGGCGGGCGCTGGCTCTACGGCCTGCCCGGCATCTGGATCGCCCAGATGCTGAGCTTCACCCCGATCGCCTTCATGGTGCTGATCGGGGTGATGGAGGGCATCAGCCCCTCCATGGAGGAGGCGGCGCAGACCATGCGCGCCGACCGCTGGCGCACCTTCTGGACCGTGACCTTTCCCCTGATGCGCCCGGGCCTCGCGAACGCCTTCCTGGTCGGCTTCATCGAGAGCATGGCCGACTTCGGCAACCCGCTCGTGCTCGGCGGCAGCCACGGCGTTCTTTCCACCGAAATCTACTTCGCCGTGGTGGGCGCGCAGAACGATCCGGCCCGGGCGGCGGTGCTGGCGCTCGTGCTTCTCGCCTTCACGCTCTCCGCCTTCCTCCTGCAGCGGCTCTGGCTGCGCGGGCGCAGCTACACCACCGTGACGGGCAAGGGCGATTCCGGCCGTCACGCTTCGCTGGACCCGCGGCTGCGCGCCGCGGTCGTCGCGGTGGTGTCGCTCTGGGTGTTCTTCACGCTCGTCGTCTACGCGATGATCGTCGTGGGAAGCTTCGTCCGGACGCTCGGGCTCGACAACACGCTGACGCTCGACCACTACGCCAAGGCCTTCTCGGTCTCGGCGGGGGAGACGGGCCTGCGCTGGACGGGCGTTGCCTGGAACTCCTTCTGGACCACGCTGGAGATCGCGCTTCTCGCCGCGCCCCTCACCGCGATCGTCGGCCTCCTGTCGGCCTACCTTCTCGTGCGCCAGCGCTTCGCGGGGCGGGAGCTCCTGGAATTCATGCTGATGCTGTCCTTCGCCATTCCCGGCACGGTGATCGGCGTGTCCTACGTCCTCGCGTTCAACCTGCCGCCGATCGAGATGACGGGCACCGCGCTGATCCTCGTGGTCTGCTTCGTGTTCCGCAACATGCCGGTGGGCGTGCGCGGGGGCATCGCGGCCATGACGCAGCTCGACCGCAGCCTCGACGAGGCCTCGCTGACGCTCGGCGCCAACTCCTTCACGACGCTGCGCCGCGTGGTGCTCCCGCTCCTCAAGCCCGCCATCACGGCGGCGCTGGTCTATTCCTTCGTGCGCTCGATCACCTCGATCAGCGCCGTGATCTTCCTGGTCAGCGCCCAGTACAACATGGCGACCGCCTATATCGTCGGCCTCACCGAGAACGGCGAGTACGGCGTGGCGATCGCCTATTCCACCATGCTGATCGTCGTGATGATCGCGGTGATCGCCGTGTTCCAGCTTCTGGTCGGGCAAAGGACGCTCCGGCGCGAGGCGCGCGCCGCCGCCCCGGCCGCCGCCGCACCGCTCGCCACGCTTTCCAGGGAGACCCCGGCATGACCGGCCCATCCGCCCCCCTCAAAGGATCCGTTCGCTTCGAGGCGGTCGAGAAGCGCTTCGGATCCGTGGTCGCCATCCGCTCGCTCTCCTTCGGGATCGAGCCGGGAACGCTGGTGACGCTGCTCGGGCCGTCCGGCTGCGGCAAGACCACGACGCTGCGCATGCTGGCGGGCCTCGAACAGCCGACGGCGGGCCGCATCCTGATCGGGGGGCGCGACGTGACGAGCCTTCCGGCCAACGAGCGGGACGTCTCGATGGTGTTCCAGAGCTACGCGCTGTTTCCCCACATGACGATCGGCGAGAACGTCGCCTACGGCCTGCGCTCGGGCGGCATGGCCAAGCGCGAGGCATGGGAGCGCGCCCGCGAGGCGCTGATGCTGGTGGGTCTCGACGGCTTCGCGGAGCGCCTGCCGAGCGAGCTGTCGGGCGGGCAGCAGCAGCGCGTCGCCGTCGCGCGCGCGCTCGTCCTGGAGCCGCAGGTGCTGCTTCTCGACGAGCCGCTTTCCAACCTCGACGCGCGCCTGCGCCGCCACGTGCGCACCGAGATCCGCGAGCTGCAGCAGCGGCTCGGCTTCACGGCGGTCTACGTCACGCACGACCAGGAGGAGGCGCTGGCCGTGTCCGATCGCATCGTCGTCATGCGCGACGGCGAGATCGCCCAGTCCGGCTCGCCGCGCGAGCTCTACGAGGCGCCCGCCTCCGCCTTCATCGCCGACTTCATCGGCGAGGCGAACGTCGTGCCCTGCGAGGTGCTGCGCTCCGCCGACGGCGCCCTGCAGGCAAGGCTCGGCGATCTGCGGCACCCCTTGCATGCGCCGGCCGCGCGCGAGGGCGCGGCCCAGCTCGCCATCCGCCCCAACGCCATGACGCTCGGCGACCCGCTGCCGGGAACCTTGAGCGGGCGCGTGGCGAGCGCCGCCTATCTCGGCGACCATATCGAATACGAGGTCGAGACCGCGGTCGGCCGCCTCTTCATCGTCGACGCCGCGATCGAGCGCGTCCGCCCTGTCGCGAGCGACGTCGGCATCGGGCTCATCGAGCGCGGCGTCGCCCTGATCCCCGCCTGAAAGCACCCCATGCCCGATACGATCGATCTCGCCGCCGCCGTCGCCGACCGCCAGGCGCTGGCCGAAGCCATCGCCCGCGAGGGCGGCCGCATCGCCCTCGGCTACTTCCGCGACCGCTCGCGCCTCACGATCGACGAGAAGATGAACGGACAGGACGTCGTCTCGGTCGCCGACAAGGAGGTCGAGCGGCTGCTGCGCGAGCGCATCGCGGCTCGCTTCCCCCAGGACGGCATCCTCGGCGAGGAATACGGCCTCCAGGACGGCACGTCCGGCTTTCGCTGGGTGATGGACCCGATCGACGGAACGAGCCCCTTCGTCTTCGGCATTCCCGCCTGGTGCGTGTCGATCGCGGTGATGGAGGGCGAGCGGATCGTGGCGGGCGTCGTCTACGCGCCGACCACGGACGAGCTCTACTCGGCGCGGCGCGGCGCAGGGGCGACGCTGAACGGCCAGCCCATCCATGTGGCAGCGGACCGCACGCTCCAGAACGGCGTCCTCGGCCTCGGCGCCAACCACCGCGTGCCCAGCCATGTCGTGGCCGGCTTCGTGGGGCGGCTGCTGGACGAGGGCGGCATGTTCATCCGCAACGGATCGGGCGCCCTGATGCTGGCCTATGTCGCGGCGGGGCGGCTCGCCGCCTACTGGGAGCCGCACATGAACGCCTGGGACTGCTTCGCGGGCTTCCTGCTCGTCGAGGAAGCGGGCGGCTGGATCGTCGACCCCGCCACCTGGGCAGACCTGCCAGGCGGTGGTCTCGTTCTCGCCGGCTCGCCGGGCACCCGAGCCGACCTCCTGCGCCTCGTCGGCGTGGGCTGACGAGACCGGTCGCGGCGGTCCGGCCGCCGCGACGGCGCTCTCCCCTTAGCTGTGACGGATCTCGGTTCCCAGAACCTTCAGGCATTCGCGCATGAAGGCGGCGAGCGCCGTCCAGCCGCTGGCCGAGACCATGTTGCCGTCGACGATCGCCTCGGTCGGCCCGAGGTCCACGAACTCGCCGCCCGCCAGCGTCACCTCGGGCTCGCAATACTTCAGCGCCGAGACGCGCTTGCCGCGCACGACGCCGTCCACCGCGATCAGGACCTGAACGCCGTGGCAGATCGTGAAGATCGGCTTTCCCGCCTCATGGAAGTGCCGCACGATCGCCTGCACGCGCTTGTCGATCCGGATGTATTCCGGACCGCGCCCGCCCGCCGAATACACGGCGTCGTAGTTTTCCGGGCGCACCTCCGAAAAGGTCTTGTTCAGGACGTAGTCGTGTCCCGGCTTCTCGGTATAGGTCTGCAGGCGTTCGAAGTCGTGGAGCGAGGTCTTGATGATATCGCCCGCGTTCTTGTCGGGGCAGACCACGTGAACGGTGTGGCCCACCGCGTGCATAGCCTGCTCGAACACGAAGATCTCGTATTCCTCGCTGAACTCGCCGACGAGCATCAGGATTTTCTTGCCTGGCATGTCATGTCCTTCGGTTTGGAAAATAGGGGCGCGCGGACCCCTTGCCCTCGCGCCGATCGGCGTGGGCCGGGATCAGAAGGGCGAGTCGGGGAAGTAGTATTCCTTTGCGTTGTCCTTGGTGATCAGCGGCGCGTCGAGCTTGACGCTGCCGCGGATCGGGACCTGCCCGGTCAGGTTGGCGGCGGTCATGTAGATCGCCGTCTTGATCATGGAGGGGGGATACGGCGTCTCGATCGGCGTCATGGCGTCGCCCGCCATGACCTTCTCGATGACTTCCTTCATTCCGTTGCCGCCGAGCGCATACTTGATCTCCTTGCGCCCGGACTGCTGAAGCGCCTCGAGGACGCCGAGGAGCATGTCGTCGTCGTTCGCCCAGACCGCGTCGATCTTGGGATACTTGGCGAGATAGTCCTGCATGAGCTTGAAGGCGTCGTCGCTGTTCCAGTTGGCGTACTGGATGTCGAGGATCTTGATGTCGGATCCCTTCAGCCCGTCCTGGAAGCCCTTGATGCGCTCGTCGTCGATCACGGTCGGAATGCCGCGCAGGACCACGACGTCCCCCTTGCCGCCCAGCTTGTCCACCAGGAACTTCGCCGTGGTGCCGCCCACCGCGATGTTGTCGCCGGCGACATAGAGATCCTGGATCGTGGGATCGTTCAGGCCCCGGTCCACCACGGTGACGAAGACGCCGCTCTTCTTCACCGCCTGGACGGGCGTTGTCAGCTCCTCGGAACTATGGGGCAGGATCACGAGGGCGTCGGGCTTCGAGCCGGCGGTGAGGTCCTCGACCGCGCTGACCTGCGCGGTCGCCGAGGGCGAGGTCTTCACCACGACGTCGACGTTCGGATAGGCCGACCTGATCTCCTCGGCTGCCTTCTGCGCGTGGTAGACGACGCCCGCCGTCCAGCCGTGGTCGGCTGCGGGGATCGAGACCGCGATGGTCCTGCGCTCCTGGGCCAGCGACGATCCGGCTGCCAGCATCGTCCCGATGGCGATGGTCGCCATGAGTTTCGTCTTCATTGTTTCCTCCCTTGGACAAGCTTCGCCGGCGCCCCTCTCCCAAAGGGCGCGGGCGGCTATTTGGACATTCGCTGGACCAGCATCGCGATGATGATGATCGTGCCCTGCACCGCCGCCACGAGGTACTCGGACACGAAGTCGGAGAGCACCATGAGGTTGGCGATGAACTCGAGGATCAGCGCCCCCGCGATCGTGCCCCAGATGTGACCGCGACCGCCCCGGAGCGCCGTGCCGCCGATCACGACGGCGGTGATGACCTGCAGCTCCCACAGGACGCCGGTGGTCGGCGTCGCGGCGCCCAGACGCGGCACGTAGCAGATGGCGGCGATGCCGACGCACACGCCCTGGATCATGAACGCCAGCGTGCGGATGCGACCGATCGGGATGCCGGAATAGCGGGCGACCTCGGCGTTCGCCCCCACCGCGACGCAACGCCGGCCGAACTTGGTGCGGTACAGAAGGAAGGCGCCCGCCCCGGCGACGGCCAGCGATACGAGGATGGGCACGGGCACGCCCGCGACGGAGCCGAAATAGACGGGCCGGAAGGCCTCCCGCAGCCCTCGGTCGATCGGAATGGTTCCGCCGTCGGCCAGGTAGGTGATGAGCGCGCGGAAGATGCCCATCGTGCCGAGCGTCACGATGAAGGGCTCGATGCGGCCGAGCGTGACCACCGCCCCGTTGAGAAGGCCGCACAAGGCGCCGGCCGCGACCACGGCCATCATGCCGACGGGAATGGCGTAGGAGCCGAGCGTGGGCGCGAGCGCGTTCATCAGAAGGATCATGATGCCGGCCACGAAGGCGGCCATGGAGCCGACCGACAGGTCGAGACCGCCCGAGGCGATCACGAAGGTCGCGCCCACGGCGATGATCGCGACGAAGGCGCTGCGGGTCACGACGTTGGCGAGGTTGGTGATCGACAGGAAGTCGGGATTGACCAGGAAGCCGACCAGGAGAAGTACCGCGAGCGCAAGGAAGGGCCCGAGATCCACCCAGTTCACGCGCAGGCGGCGCCCGCCCCGCTCCATCGCCATGGTTGCGTCGGTCATGCCGTCCTCCCGGCGGTTCGCTCGCTCGCTCCCGTCGCCAGCATGACGACGTTGGCCTCCGTCATCGCCTCGCCGGACAGCTCGCCCGCGATGCATCCGTCCCGGATCACCAGGATCCGGTCGCACAGGCCGATGAGTTCCTGCATCTCGGACGAGATGACGATGCAGGCCTTGCCTGCGCGTGCGAGCGACTGGATGAAGGCGTAGATCTGGGCCTTGTTGCCGATGTCGATGCCGCGCGTCGGCTCGTCGATCACGACCACCGAGGGATCCGTCAGCATGATCTTGGCGAGAAGCAGCTTCTGCTGGTTGCCGCCACTGAGCTGGCCGGCCCGAACGCCCCGCCCCCGCACGCGGATATCGTAGCGCCGGATGGTCTCGTCCATCGCGGCGTTCTCGCGACGCCGGTCGAGCCCGATGCCGGGATGAAATCGCCGCAACGCGCTCAAGGTGAGGTTCGGGGCCATGGTCGCGTCGAGAAGGAGGCCCTTGCCCTTGCGGTCCTCGGTCAGGTAGCCGATGCCCGCCGCGATCGCATCCGCCGCCTGGCGGATACGGAGTTCGCGGCCGTCCAGCCTGAGGGCGGCGACCCGCCCGGCGCGAAGGCCGAGGATGCCCTCGAAGAGTTCGGTGCGACCCGCGCCGATCATGCCGCCGAATCCGAGAACCTCGCCTCGGGCGACCGAGAAGGAGACGTCGCGGATGAAGCCCGGCACCTCGGCATGCTCGACCTCGAGCAGCGGCACCGCGGACGCGGGCGAAGCCTTGGGCGGAAAGAGCGTCGAGAGTTCGCGCCCCACCATCAGCCGCGCCATGTCGGGCTGGCCGAGCGATGTCGCCTCGAAGGTTCCCACGAGCTGCCCGTCGCGCAGGACGCTCACCCGGTCCGCGATCGCCTCCACCTCGTCGAGACGATGCGAGATGTAGAGAATGGCCGCGCCTGCCTCGCGCAGGCGGCGGATCAGGGCCAGTAGCGTGCCGACTTCCTCTGAGGTGAGGACGGCGGTCGGCTCGTCGAAGATGACCAGCTTGTGGTGTTCCAGAAGGGCGCGGGCGATCTGGACGAGCTGGCGGTCGGCGAGGCTGAGCGTGCCGACGATGGCGTCGGGCTCGATCGCGCCGCCGATGGCCGCGAGCCTGTCGCGCGCGATCGCCCGCATCCGGCGGTCGTCGATCAGGCCGCCGCGTGTCAGCTCCCGCCCGAGAAAGAGGTTTTCGGCGACCGTCAGGTCGTCGGCGAGCAGGATTTCCTGATGCACGAGGACGATGCCCGCGCGCTCGGCTTCGGCCGGACTGCGAAACGCGACGGGCTCGCCTTCCAAAGCCAGCGTGCCGCGCGTCGGCGCGACATGTCCCGACAGGATTTTCATGAAGGTCGACTTGCCGGCGCCGTTCTCGCCGATCACCGCCAGGATCTCGCCCGAGCGGATGTCGAGATCGACACCGGACAGGACCGTGTTCGGCCCGTAGGTCTTGGAGAGGCCGCGCACCGCGAGAACCGGCGCCCCGGGCGCGGGCTCTCCCGGGGCGTTCGTGGCCGGGACGGCGATGGCGCTCACGGCAGCGCCTCGAAGGCCGGCCGGAGGCGGTCGCGCGAGCGTTCGATATGCTCGCGCATGGCGGCCTCGGCGGCAGCGACGTCCGCAGCGGCGAAGGCGGCCAGGATCCGCTCGTGCTCCTCGAGCGCCTCCTGCGTGACGCGCGCGTGGAACATCAGCCGGAAGATGTGGAAGTGGGTGTGGAGGTGCGCCAGCGACTCGCGGATCAGCGCATTGCCCGCCAAACCGACGATCAGGTCGTGGAATTCGGCGTCCTGCCGGGCGAACTGCGAGTAGCGGACACGCTCGTCGGCGCCGCCGTTGCGCCGGGCCATGACACCCGCCGCCTCGGTCAGGGCATCGAGCGCCTCCGGCGTCATCTTGGCGGCGGCGCGACCGGCGGCATAGGGCTCAAGGCGCAGGCGCAGCTCGTAGAGATCCTCGAAGCGATCCCGCGTGATCTGCGGGGCGGCACTGTAGCCGACGAGGTGGGTCTTGATGACCAGACCCTCGCCTTCCAGCCGGCCAAGGGCCTCGCGAATGGGGGTTTGAGAAACCGCGAGCTCGCGCGCCAGACTGTCGACCGTGATCCGCGCACCGGGCGCGATCTTCAACGCCATGAGCTGGGCGTAGATCGCGCCATACACGTCGTCCACGAGGCTCGAAGGCCGCTGGACCGGCGTGGAGGCCGAGGGACCAGGCTGGAAGGCGGTCGCGTTTCGCATGTTCACCCCTTGACAACGCACAACCGGTAACACACGAATTTCCGACATTCAATCGTATATCCTATACGATCGTGTGATACTGCTCCGTAGAACGCAGTGGAACCGGTAGCGTCCTTGGCTTCGACCACCTCTTTCAGCCCACGGCCGGCGTCAAACGATCGGATCGTCGGCATGTCTCGCCGGCGGGCGACAGGGTTCCCGCGACGCGGACCCCGGCAGTGCCGCGGAGACGTGTCCCGGCTCGCATCCCCGACCACCGGCCGTGCCGGCTCTTTCGGCGGAACGCCGCCGACGAAGGACAGACCATGACGCTTTTCGCAGCCCTGCGGCTTCCGCGGGAAATCCTCTTCGGCAAGGGCCAGCGTGCGGCCCTTGGAACGGTCGCCGCCCGTCTCGGGCGACGCGCCCTTGTCTGCACGGACGCGCGGCTGAGCGGGGACCCGCAGTTTCAGGCCATGATGGCGGACCTCCGCCACCATGGCCTGGCGGTGCGGGTCGACGACGGCGTGCTTCCCGATGTTCCGCGCGACTCGGCCCATGCCTGCGCCGCGGCCGCCCGGGACTTCGCGCCCGACCTCGTGATCGGGATCGGCGGCGGGAGCTGTCTCGACATGGCGAAGTGCGCGTCGCTGCTTCTGGCCCACGGCGGCTCGCCGGCCGATTACTACGGCGAGCGGCGCGTGCCGGGGCCGATCCTGCCCGTGATCGCCGTGCCGACCACGGCCGGCACCGGCTCGGAGGTGACCCCCGTCGCCGTCCTGTCGGACCCCGATCGGCTCCTCAAGGTAGGTATCTCCAGCCCTCATCTCGTCCCGCAGGCGGCGATCTGCGATCCCGACCTGACGCTGACCTGCCCGCCGCAGCTGACGGCGATCGCCGGGGCGGACGCCCTGACCCATGCGATCGAGGCCTTCATGGCCAAGCGGCGCGAACCCGACGCCGACCTCGCCCAGGCGCACGTCTTCGTCGGCAAGAGCGCCCTCACCGACCATTTCGCGCTGCTGGCGATCGAGCTTCTGTCCCGAAGCCTGGAGCGGGCCTTCCGCGACGGCGGGGACGAGGCGGCGCGCGCCGACGTCATGATGGGGGCGCTGGCGGCCGGCTGCGCGTTCGGAACCGCGGGCACGGCGGCCGCCCACGCGATCCAGTATCCGATCGGCGCGCTGACCCATTCCGCCCATGGCCTCGGCGTTGCCGCGCTGTTGCCCTATGTGATGACCTTCAACCGCTCGGCCTGCCTGCCGGAACTGGCGCAGATCGGCGCGGCGATGGGGCTGGATGCACAGGGCGAGCCCCTGGATGTCTTCGCCGACCGCGTGGTCGAGCGGATCGCCTCGTTGCTGGGCGCGATCGGCATTCCGCGCTCTCTCGACGCACTCGGCCTGCCGCGCGACAAACGGGACTGGACGGCCGAGCAGGCGCTCGGCATCGAGCGCCTCATCAAGAACAACCCGCGCCTCGTCGATCTCGATGCGATGAAGCGCCTCGTCGCGGCCGCGTTCGACGGCGACCGCCAGGCTCTGACCGAGCCGCAGCCTGCAAGGAGTGCGTCATGAACCACATCTCCGCCCCGCCCGCCGCCGATACGCCGGCGCCCATCGACTGCGCGCCCTTCGCCAAGGGTCTCTTCATCGACGGCGAATGGCGGCAGACCGAGGCGCAGATCGCCGTCGTCGATCCGTCCACGGAACGCGAGATCGCTCATGTCGCCGACGCCGGCGTCGAGGAGGCGATGGCGGCGGTGGACGCCGCCGACCGGGCCGCGCCCCTGTGGCGCGCCAAGTCGCCGCGCGAGCGCTCCGAGATACTGCGCCGCTGCTTCGAGCTGATGACCCAACGCGCCGACGAGCTCGCCGCGCTGATCTCGCTCGAGAACGGCAAGGCCCTGGTGGATGCCAGGGGCGAGGTCGCCTATGCCGCCGAGTTCTTCCGGTGGAATGCGGAGGAAGCCGTGCGCCTGTCGGGCGAGCTCGGTCTGGCGCCCTCGGGCTCGAACCGCATTCTGGTAGACTACGTACCGGTCGGCATCGCCCTTCTGGTGACGCCCTGGAACTTTCCGGCCGCCATGGCGACGCGCAAGATCGCCCCGGCGCTGGCGGCGGGCTGCACGGTGGTCCTCAAGCCGGCCAGCGAGACGCCGCTGACCGCCTACGCGCTCGCCGGACTCTACCGCGAGGCGGGCGTGCCGGACGGCGTCGTCAACGTCGTCACAACGTCGCGTCCGGGGCCGGTCACCGCCGCCATTCTGGACGACCCGCGCGTGCGCAAGCTTTCCTTCACGGGCTCGACCGGCGTCGGCCGCACGCTGCTCGCCGAGGCCGCCCGAACCGTCGTCGGCTGCGCGATGGAACTCGGCGGCAACGCTCCCTTCCTCGTGTTCGACGATGCCGACCTCGACGCGGCCCTGGACGGCGCGATGATTGCCAAGATGCGCAACGCCGGCGAGGCCTGCACCGCTGCCAACCGCTTCTACGTCCAGAACGGCATCTACGACCGCTTCGTCGAGGGACTGGTCGGGCGCATGGCCGCGCTGACCGTCGGCGCGGGCACCGATCCCGCGACCCGCTGCGGTCCGATGATCACACGCAAGGCCGTGGAAAAGATCGAGTATCTGGTGGCGGACGCCGTCGCTCGCGGGGCGAAGGTCCTGCAGGGCGGCAAGGCGCTGAGCGGCTCGGGCTACTTCTACCCGCCGACGGTGCTCGGCGACGTGCCGCCCGATGCGCTCCTGATGCGCGAGGAGATCTTCGGTCCCGTCGCAGCGCTCTGCCGGTTCGACAACGAGGACGAGGCGGTCGCAGCCGCCAACGATACGGAGTTCGGCTTGGCGAGCTACGTCTACTCGCGCGACCTCAAGCGCGCGCTCGGCGTCGCCGGCCGCATCGAGGCGGGCATGGTGGCCGTCAACCGGGGCCTCGTCTCCGACCCGGCGGCCCCTTTCGGCGGCGTCAAGCAGAGCGGGCTCGGGCGCGAGGGCGGGCATCACGGCGTGCTCGACTATCTCGAGCCCAAATACATCGCCGTCTCCTTCTGAGAACGCCGAACATGGACCCGTTCCGCACGCGGGACCATGTTCCCCGCTTCGACGAGATTGTCCGTGACTACGCGGTCCGGAGCGCGACCACGCGCGCGCGGCAACGCTCGGTTCTGGACATCCCATACGGCAAGGCGCCGCGAGAGCGGCTGGACCTCTTCCTGCCGAGGGAGCCGGGTCCCGACGCCCCCGTCCACGTCTTCGTGCACGGGGGCTACTGGCGCATGTTCGCCAAGGAGGACTTCTCGTTCGTGGCGGAGACGGTGGTCGAGGCGGGCGCGATCGCCGTGGTGATCGGCTACGATCTCATGCCGCACGCGCGCATGGATCGGATCGTCGACGAGGTGCGTCGCGCGGCCCGCTGGGTCGCAACCGAGATCTGGCGCTTCGGCGGCGACGCAACGGCTCTTTCCGTCAGTGGCCATTCGGCGGGCGCGCACCTGTGCTGCTGGCTGCTCGATCCAGACGCGGCCGGGATGCGCGTCGCGTCGGCGCTGCTGCTCAGCGGCGTCTACGACCTCGCCCCTCTGCGCACCTCGTTCCTGCACGACCTGATCGGGCTGACGGATGAGGAGGTGGAACGATGGTCGCCGCTGCGCAGGCGGCTGCGCGCCGACGCATCCGTGTCGTTGCTCGTGGGCGAACACGAAACCGCGCCGTTCCACGAGCAGGCGGCGCAGCTCGCCAAGCATCTCGGAACCGGAGGAGCGGCGACGCGCCGGTTGGTCCTGCCAGGTGAGGACCACATGACGGCGGTGCGTGCGCTGGGTGACGCTCGCAGTATCGCCGGCCGGGAACTGCGGCGGGTGATCGACGCCTCGCGCGTTCTGCGCACGGTCTAGCCGAGCCGCGCCGCCCTCGCGGGGTCAGTTCGGCTTGGCTGGGGGGTTGCCGGTCGAGGCCTCCGCCGGGCGGTTGCCGGACGAGTCCGAACCCTGGCCGGTCGCCCGCCCACCCTGCCCCGCCTGTTCGGCGGCCGGGCGGCTCTCGGTGACCGTGCCGCCGCCGGGTAGTTCCACGGTTCCCGACGTTCCGCCGGAGGGCGCGGGCAATACCTCTTCGGCTCCGTCGGCAGGTGTCGAGGAAGCGGATCCGCTGGAGGTCACGGGCGTGGTCTGGGCCAGTGCCGGCGCCGCGAGGGCGACCGCGAGCGCGGCCAATCCGACAACGTATCTCATGATGCATTCCTTCAGTCTGCCGCGCGAACGCCGGAAGGGCGATCGCGGCGGTCTGGGTCGCGTTCCCGACCACGCGCGTCGCGCGATCGGGGAATATTCATCTTCTGGAAGGCCGCCACGGAAATATGGTTGCCCATATTTTCACTCCACCTTAGAATTTTCCCAGCCAAGGATCGCGTCGGCCGAGAGCCGTCGGCGACGGCGAAGATGACAAGAGCTGATACACAATGACCGACCTTCCCGGGCGCCCATCCCGCCGAACCTTCCTCAAGGCTTCGGCCGCGACGGCGACGCTGGCAGGGCTCGCCATGCCGACGCAGGCCCAGCCGCTTCCCGAGCCGCCGCCCCTCGACGCCTACAAGGCCGAGTTCTTCCAGCCCGAGGAGTGGCGCTTCGTGATGGCGGCCTGCGCCCGGCTGATCCCCTCCGACGGCGAGGGGCCCGGCGCGATCGAGACGCGCGTTCCCGTGTTCATCGACCGGCAGCTTGCGGGCGACTTCGGCCGCGCGGCGGACTGGTACATGGCCGGGCCGCACGATCCCGCCGCCGACCCGCGCCTCGGCTACCAGACGCCGCTGACGCCAGCCGAGATCTACCGCCAGGCGATCCCCGTCTTCGACGGCTGGTGCCGCGACAACCAGGGCGGCGCCTTCGCCGAGCTCGACGCGGCCAAGCAGGACGCCGCGCTCGCGGCCCTCGAGAAGAACGAGCCCAAGCTCGAACCGAAGATCCGCGACTTCTTCGCGATCCTCTGGCAGAACACGCGCGAGGGCTACTTCGCCGACCCGATCTACGGCGGCAACCACCGCATGCAGGCCTGGACCTATATCGGCTTCCCGGGCGCGCGCGGCAGCTACCTCGAATGGGTCAACAAGCACAACGTCGCCTACCCGCTGGGCCCCGTCTCCATCTCCGGCGAGAGGGCCTGAACCATGGCGCGCACCGATCCCAAGAAGGACGTCGTCATCATCGGTCTCGGCTGGACCGGCTCCATCCTCGGCATGGAGCTGGCCAACGAGGGTCTTGAGATCCTGGCGCTGGAGCGCGGCGAGGACCGCGACACGGTTCCCGACTTCCAGTACCCCAACGTCATCGATGAGCTGAAATACGGCATCCGCATGGGCTTCATGCAGAAGCCCCGCGATTCCACCGTCACGATCCGCCGCACGCTCGACGAGACGGCCCTGCCCTATCGCCAGCTCGGCTCCTTCCTGCCGGGCAACGGAGTGGGCGGCGCGGGCATCCACTGGAACGGCCTGAACTGGCGTCCCATGGAGTGCGAGTTCGTCCTGCGTTCGCATGTCGAGGAGAACTTCGGCGCCGACATGATCCCGGAAGGCATGACGATCCAGGACTGGGGCGTCACCTATGCCGAGCTCGAGCCCTACATGGACCGGTTCGAGTACATGGCCGGCATCTCCGGCCAGGCCGGCAACCTGAACGGCCGGATCATCGAGGGCGGCAATCCGTTCGAGGGGCCGCGCTCGCGCGACTATCCGATGCCGCCGCTGCCCAACACCTACGACGCCTCGCTCTTCCGCGAGGCCACGAAGGCCATGGGCTACCACCCCTTCACACGACCGGCCGCCAACGCCTCGCAGGCCTACACCAACGAATACGGGATGAGCCTCGGCCCCTGTAACTTCTGCGGCTTCTGCGAGCGCTTCGGCTGCCTGAACTACTCGAAGTCCTCGCCGCAGGTCTGTGTCCTCGACGCCCTCAAGCGCAAGCCGAACTTCCGGTACCGCACTCAATGCGAGGTGCTGCGCATCGAGAAGGCCCCCGACGGCAAGACGTCCACCGGCGTCACCTACTTCGACGAGAAGGCGCAGGAGGAGGTCTTCCAGCCGGCCGACCTCGTGATCGTGGCGGCCTACTCGCTGCACAACGTCCACCTTCTCCTTCTGTCTGAGATCGGCACGCCCTACGACCCGGTCGCGGGCACGGGCGTGGTGGGGCGCAACTACGCCTACCAGATGAACGGCGGCACGACGCTGTTCTTCAAGGACAAGGAGTTCAACCCCTTCATCGGAACGGGCTCGAACGGCGTCACGATCGACGACTTCGGCATCGGCCAGATCGACTTCCGCAAGGAGGGCTTCATCGGCGGCAGCTACATCTCGTCGGGCACCTCGAACGGCCGCCCCATCGCCAGCATCGCCATGCCCGCCGAGACCCCCAAGTGGGGCGCGGGCTGGAAGAAGGGCGTGGCGGAGTGGTACGGCCACTCCATGTCGATCGGCTCGCACGGCTCGTGCATGTCGTATCGCAACGTCTATCTCGACCTCGACCCGACCTATACCGACAAGTACGGCCGGCCGATGATGCGCATGACGTTCAACTGGCAGCCCAACGACATCCGCATGTCGCAGTTCATGAAGGGCAAGATCGAGGAGATCGGCCGCAGCCTGTCGCCCGAGATCATGCAGTCCGCCTACAAGCAGGAGGGCGCCATGTACGACGTGCGCCCCTACCAGACGACGCACAATGTCGGCGGCGCCGTCATGGGAACCGACCCGAACACCTCGGTGCTCAACCGCTACCTCCAGAGCTGGGACGCGCACAACGTCTTCGTGATGGGCGCCTCCGCCTTCCCGCAGAACACGCAGTACAACCCGACCGGCGCCGTCGGCGGCCTCGCCTACTGGGCGGCCGAGGCGATCCGCAAGGATTACCTGCCGAACCCGCGGCCGCTGGCTTGAGGACCGGACTCATGAAGACCTTCCTTAAGATCCTCGGCGTTCTCGTGGTCGCGGGCGTCGCGGCGCTCCTCGCCATCATCTTCGTGCCGCCGCAGCTGACCCCGGCCGACAAGCTCGGGCCCGTTCTGGCGGCCGACTGGACCGCGCCGAAGGGCGCGGGCGAATACGCCTCGCAGATGGCGGACTGCGCCGCCTGCCACACCGCCGACGGTGGCCAGCCCTTTGCCGGCGGCCGCGAGATCCGCAGCCCGATGGGCACGATCTACTCGTCCAACATCACGCCCGACGCCAAGAGCGGCATCGGCGGCTGGACGCTCGACGAGTTCCGCGCGGCGCTGGTCGACGGCATCGGCAGGGGCGGCGTGCATCTCTATCCCGCCATGCCCTACGAGAACTACCGCAAGCTCTCGGAAGCCGACATCCGGGCGATGTACGGCTACTTCATGAACGAGGTGCCGGCGGTCGACAACGCGGTCGAGGTCACCTCGCTGAAGTTCCCCTTCAACCAGCGCTGGGGCATCCGCCTCTGGAACTGGATGGCGCTGGACGCGCCCGGTTTCCGCGCGGAATCGCAGGACGAGACGCTGAAGCGCGGCGAGTATCTGGTGGAGGGTCCCGGCCACTGCGCCGCCTGCCACAGCCCGCGCAACCTCTTCATGGCGCAGGACGGCACCGAGGGCAGCGACCCTGCCTTCCTCAGCGGCGGCGCGATCGACAACTGGACCGCGCATGACCTGCGCGGCCCCGAAAGCGGTCCCCAGCGCTGGTCGGCGGACGAGCTGAAGCGCTACCTCGTGTCGGGCCGAAACGCCCATGCGGGGGTTGCGGGCGAGATGAAGCTCGTCGTCGCCGACTCGCTCCAGTACCTCACCAACGAGGATGCCGACGCGATGGTCAGCTACATCTGCTCCATCGGTACCGGTGGTGCGGGCGGCGCGAAGGCGGCCGCTGTGGACGACCAGAAGGGCGGCACGGTGGCGCGACTCGATGCGGCGGCCGCGAGCGGCAGCACGGACGCCACCGCCAGGCTTCTCACCGAGGCCAAGCCCGACCTGCCGCTCGGCGCGCGCCTCTACATGGACAACTGCAACGCCTGCCACTTCACCGACGGTCGCGGCGCGCCCAACGTCTTCCCGGCGCTGGCGGGCAACTCCACCGTCAACGCGCCGCTCGCCACGGGCCTCGTCCACGCCATCCTCTTCGGCGCCGAGATGCCCTCGACGATCACGGCCCCGCAGAAGCTGCGCATGCCGGGCTTCGCCGGACGCCTGTCGGACGAGGAGGTCGCCGCGCTCGCGACCTTCGTGCGCAGCGCCTGGGGAAACAAGGCTGCAGCCGTGACGGCGGCCGATGCCGCGGCCGAGCGCCGGACGCCCTCCGAGTCGGACTGACGAACGACGCCGCCGGCATCCGGACAGCGGATGGCGGCGGCGCTCCAGACGTCACCCGTCCCGACCGAGAGGCGGTTCCCCCCTGCCCCCCGCCCTGCCGATGCGGCATGGCTTCGGCGCTCCCGCCCCTCCCCTGATGCGCAGTCCGTCGTGCTTCCTGAACAGCATGGCGTGACACCGGGAACCGCGCACCGAAGGCATGGCGGCGAAGCCTCGGACTACAGCCGGGGAGAGAACCTTCGTCATATCGACCCCCTCGTCGTCGTCGACGCAAAGCCGCGCGCCTGAACGGTCGTTCCGCATCCTCATGCTGATGCCGCGCGGATCGCCGTCCTGATCGCCAGGCGTGCCGATACAGGTCGCATGGAGGCCGATGCCTCGGGGATCGCGAGCGATCGGGGACGGCCCGCCGCGCATGGGTTCGCGCGTGAATGCCGAGCGGAGCCGCGACAAACGAGGCGTGCCGACGCTTCGAACATGGCAGATCCGATTTCCCGCGTTCGCACTCGATTTTGACCAGGAAAGACGTTTGCGAGCCCTTTGCCGCGACCCGTGACCTATGAAACGGCAACGCTTCGGAAACCGGATGAGGTTGATCGTAGGGGCGGGGCATCCCCGATCCGTCAGTCAGCCTCACGAAACAGGAGTGATGAGTGGATCATCAAACCCGCATCGACCTGACCACGATGATTCTTGATTTGCGGCTTGCTTCGCTCACGCCCAGCGAAGATGTCGGAAAGCGACTGGACGCCGGGCGGCTGAGGGACATTGCCATGGTTCTGGAGGAGATGCTCGACCGCGACACGCCATTGGCGCCGACCTTGACGACGCGTCCCGCGAACGACACGGGCGTGCCGCCCCGCATCGTGGCAGGATTGAGCTGGCATCGTTGAACGAGGCGGACAGCCTGAGACGAGCGCTGAGAGCTGCAGGCAGCCAGTGGTGCCGGCACGCCGATCGGCGGCTGCCGCCCAAGCGAGCGCGGCGCCTCGGCGCATGTGAGTTCCAGGGAACCGTGGGGCCATGACGGCTCCGGCGTTGGCGGGTTTTTCGTGATCAGGACGGCCACGCATTCGCTCGGCCGGGGCACGCGTCACATTTCGCTCTCGTGCGAGTCGGGAGAAGACGCGGGCTGAGGGCTGCCGGGCCTCTACAGCTCACGTCGGTGGAACGCCGATTTTGCATCGGAACCAACCGTGAGGCCGCAACGCTGCCATTCCGTTTGTTTCGACCGACCTGATCACCTTGCGGGACGACCTGAATCAACGGGTCGCTCACGGCAGGCTCAGATCCGCAATCAGGCCTTGCGCAGCCGCTGCGAACGCGGTTCGCGACCTCGGCGACGTGGCGGCATCGCTGGGAACGCGAGCGCACATCGATTAGCAACTTGATGGGCAGGACGGGGCATCATCGCTCGGGCCTCGTGATGGACGCCGTTGTTGTCCATTCGCGCTCATATCATCGATCTCGAGGCACTGCCTCGAGGCACTGCGCGCTGGCGCACCTACGATCGAAGAGCGTATGGAAAGCGTGGAGACGGACGTGCGGCGGCAGGGGTATCGGCCTGCCGGCGATCAGGCGTGGCTCACAAGCAAACCGGGAACCGTGCCCCTAGCGGAAGCGAACACGAAGCGGAGCCCGACCGAGGCCAACTACTTCGCCCGAAAGGGCAGACGTTTCGATGTGTTAGGATGGCGCGCCCGAAAGGATTCGAACCTCTGACCCCCAGATTCGTAGTCTGGTGCTCTATCCAGCTGAGCTACGGGCGCCGGTGAGGACCGAGGCGGTGTCGCCTTGTGTGTCCGTCACGAGGGGGTTCCTAAAGGCTTCGCCCGGTGAATGCAAGCCGCAAATGAACCGATGATGACGCTTTCCGGCCGGTTCCCTCGAGGGGCCTGCCAAGCCCTTGCGTGGAAGGGGTTTTGGGCGGGCGAGCGCCTCGCCGCGCGGCTGCGATCAGGCAAAGGACGGCTGCCGGGGGGCGAGCGCGATCTCGAATCGAGCTCCCGGTTCGCGACGCTCGACGAGGCGGATCACGCCGCCATGCGCCTCGACGATCTCGCGCGCGATGGCAAGACCCAGCCCCGTGCCGCCCGAGCGGGTGGAGCCACGAAAGGCGCGGAACAGATTCTCGCGCGCCACGGCCGAGACGCCCGGACCCGTATCCTCGACGCCGATCACCGCCTCCCCTCCCCCAAGCTCCTCCGCGTCGATCCGCACGCGCCGGATCACCGCCTCGTCGGTCTCCCCCTCCAGCGCCTGCATGGCGTTGCGCACGAGGTTGGCGAGCACGCGAAAGAACTGCTCGGGATCGACGTCGACCTCGATCCCGGCAGGCACGGCATTCACGAGATCGACCCGGCCAGGCGCGGCGGGCTGCGTCTCGAACACCTCGTCCACGAGGCGGCGAAGGGCGACGCGGCGCAGGCTCGGCCGCTTCTCGGTCGCCCTGCCGTAGTCGAGAACGGACTGCGTGTAGCCGAGCGCACGGTCGAGCGAGCGGATGAGGATCGGCGCGAAGCGCTGGACCTGCGCGTCCGGCAGGTCGGACAGGCGGTCCGAGATGAGCTGGGCCGAGGCGAGGATGTTGCGCAGGTCGTGGTTGATCTTGGAGACGGCGAGGCCGAGATCGGCCAGATGCCTTTGCTCCCGCAAGGTTCGCGAGAGCGTCTCCTGCATGCGGGCGAGCTCGCGCTGGGCAAGGCCCAGCTCGTCCTGCCGGCGCCCCGGCACGATGATGCGGCTCGTATCCTCCGGCCGCGCGCCGAAGCGCACCATGGCCCGCGTCATGGTGCCGACGGGGCGCAGGAGGAACCAGCTGATCGCCCCGAAGACCAGGAGCCCGGTGAAGCTGGCGATCGCCAGCGACAGGGCGAAGACGTTGCGGGAATAGAGGAGCGTCGCGCGGCGCAGCGCGTCGGTGTCGAGCACGATCTCCGCCCGGATCTGTCCGTCCCCGACCGGCCCGACGAGGCGGGTGAGGCCCGAGCCGTCCGACAGGAGCACGCCGAAGGCCTCGCCCACCGATTCGAGCGCGGTCTCGCGTTCAAGGTCCACCTTGCGATCCACGGACCCGAGGTCCGGTTGGCGGGCGAGAAGCCGCGTCGTGCCCGATTCGCGGATCGCGACGAGGCGCGCGCCGAGCGCGTGGAGGAGCTCGGCCTCCTGGGCGGGGGTCGGCAGCGACCCGCCCTCGCCAAAGCTTGCGGCCAGCGTCGCGACCGAGACCGCCTCGAGCTTGGCCTCGAGCCATTCGCGGCGGAAGGCGGCGACCGAGGGCACGAAGATCATGATCTCGGCGATCATCACCGCAAGCACCGTGACGGTGAAGAGGCGGACCGACAAGCGGTCGGCGAAGGCCGGACCGGCAACGGGCCGCTCCGTCGCTTCACCTTCGGTCTCAACGCTCACGTCGCCGCCCTTTCCCGCCCGTGCCCTCCGCACGGGCCCTGCATGGTTCCGCCCCGAGGGCAACATGGGCGAGCGCGGGCCGCCCGCCCAGCCCCCGGACGGCTCTTCCCACCGGGAAAGGGACATGCCGGGCGCCATGCCGCTCGTTACGGCTAACGGAAGGGCACCGCGCGAGCGCCCGGAGCGGGAATTGACTTTGGCCCGCGCCTCTCCGTATAAGCCGGCCCATGAGCGGTGGCCGTGTCGCTCGGGGGTGACCCGAGCGGCTGTTTCGTGCGTCCGCGACGAACAGTTTCCCGACAGACCCCCAACCAAGGCCCGCACCCGGCGGGAAGACCCAAGATGAAGCGCACCTACCAGCCCTCCAAGCTCGTCCGCAAGCGCCGCCACGGCTTCCGTTCCCGCATGGCGACCGTCGGCGGCCGCAAGGTCCTCGCCGCCCGCCGCGCGCGCGGCCGCAAGCGCCTCTCGGCCTGATCACGATTTCTCACGAGGCCGGGACGGAACCGGACTCCGCCCAAGGGCGGGCCGGTCCGCCCGGAGCCTCGCGAGCGGGCCCGCCCGCGGTTCTGCGAAACCGTGCCGAGTTCCTCGCCGTGCGGCGTGGACGGCGCCTGAACGGCCCGCATTTCCTGATCGAAGCCCTGAAGCGGCCGGACGAGGCTCCGCCGCGCTTCGGGCTGACGATCACCCGCAAGGTCGGCAACGCGGTCGAGCGCAACCGCATCCGCCGCCGGCTGCGCGAGGCGATCCGCCTCCATGCCGGGGCTGACATGGTGAGCGGCTTCGACTATGTGATCGTCGCCCGTCGCGAGATCCTCACCCTTCCCTTCGACGTGCTGTCGAGGGAACTGGCGCGCCGCGTGCGCAAGACGCAGCTAGCGGAACCGTCCGCCCGAACCCCGCGCCCTGGAAGCGAATGATGGAAAACAGCCGGAATGTCGTGATCGCGATGGTCTTGTCCATCGCCGTTCTGGTGGGCTGGCAGTTCCTCGTGGTGAACCCGCGGGTGGCGAGCGAGCAGGCCGCGACCCAGACAACCCAAGGCTCGCTCCAGACCCCGCTGACGCCGGCCGGCACGCCGCAGGACCCGGCCACCTCTCCCGCGGGCCGCGAGAGCACGGTCCCGCTCTCCGACGCGGCGGCGATCACCGGCCAGTCGCGCGAGGCGGCGCTCGCCTCGACCAGCCGCGTCGCGATCGACACGCCCGAGTTGTCGGGGTCGATCAACCTGACCGGCGCGCGCCTCGACGACCTTCGCCTCAAGAGCTACCACGAGACCGTGGACGACACCTCGCCCACGATCGTCCTTCTATCGCCCGAGGCGCTGGGCACGGCCGCCTACTTCGTCGAGTTCGGCTACAGCGGCGCGGGCGCCGGCGACCTGCCGGGTCCCGCGACGGTCTGGCAGGCCGAGGCTGGCCAGACGCTGACCCCGCAGACGCCCGTCACCCTCACCTTCACGAACGCGCAAGGCGTCACGTTCCGCCGGACGATCTCGGTCGACGAGAACTACATGTTCTCGGTCGCCGACAGCGTGCAGAACGGCGGTTCGGCGCCCGTGACGCTGTCGAACTACGGCCGCGTCGTGCGCTTCAACAAGCCCGAGGTCGCCGCCGCCTACGTCCTGTTCGAGGGCCTGCTCGGCGTGTTCGGCGAGAGCGGCCTCCAGGAGGTCAAGTACCACGCGATCGAGGAGGAGAAGCTCGTCAACCCGCCCAAGGTCTCCTCGGGCTGGCTCGGCATCACCGACAAGTACTGGGCCACGGCGCTCGTGCCGAGCTCCGGCGACGGCGCCTTCCAGCCGAGCTTCCGCTACTCGGCCGACGGACGCGCCTTCTACCAGTCGGACTACCTGGCGGACCCGGCCACCGTGCAGCCGGGCGCCACGCTCGACCTGCAGACGCGCGTTTTTGCGGGCGCCAAGGTCGTCGACCTCATCAACCACTACGAGGAAGCGCAGAACATCCCGCGCTTCGGCCAGTTGATCGACTGGGGCTGGTTCTTCTTCATCACCAAGCCGATGTTCTGGTTCATCGACCACCTCTACGGTCTGACCGGCAACTTCGGCGTCGCCATCCTGCTCGTCACGGTCACGCTCAAGCTCATCTTCTTCCCGCTCGCCTCGAAGAGCTACAAGTCGATGGCGAAGATGAAGACGGCCCAGCCGCTGATCGCCGAGCTGCGCGAGAAATACGCCGACGACAAGATGAAGCAGCAGCAGGAGATGATGCGGATCTATAAGGAGCAGAAGATCAATCCGGCGGCCGGCTGCTGGCCGGTGCTCATCCAGATCCCGGTCTTCTTCGCGCTCTACAAGGTTCTCTACATCACGATCGAGATGCGGCACGCGCCGTTCTTCGGCTGGATCCAGGACCTCGCCGCGCCCGATCCGACCAGCGTCTTCAACCTGTTCGGCCTGATCCCGGTGACGTTGCCCCATCTCCTGATGGTCGGCGTCTGGCCGATCCTGATGGGCATCACGATGTTCATCCAGATGCGGCTCAACCCGACGCCGCCCGATCCCGCCCAGCAGGTGATCTTCACCTGGATGCCGGTGATCTTCACCTTCATGCTGGCCTCGTTCCCGGCGGGCCTCGTGATCTACTGGACTTGGAACAACACGCTCTCGATCACGCAGCAGGCGGTGATCATGAAGCGCAACGGCGCCAAGATCGAACTCTGGGACAACCTGCGCGACACGTTCCGCAGGCGAAAGCGACAGGCCTGACGCCATCGCCCATTCTCGCAAGAACCCGGCCGGAGACGGCCGGGTTCTTGCGTTTCAGGCTTCCGCAGGCAGGGGTTCGGCCGCCTGCGCGTCGAAGCTCACGCGCTGGTAGGGAACGCTCGCCCGCTCGAGCGGGGGGAGACCGCGGATCGCGTCGCTCAGCTTCTCGGCGAGCATGATGGTCGGCGCGTTGAGATTGCCCGAGGTGATGGACGGCATGATCGAGGAGTCGACGACGCGCAGCGCATCGATGCCGACGACCCGGCCCTCTGGGTCCACCACCGTCGACGGGTCGCCGGGATCGCCCATGCGGCAGGTGCAGGAGGGATGCAGCGCGCTCTCGACGTGCCGCTCGACGAAGGCGTCGATCTCGGCGTCGCTCTGGACCGCCTCGCCCGGCGCGATCTCGCGGCCGCGATACCGGTCGAAGGCCGGCTGGCGGAAGATCTCGCGCGTCAGGCGCACGCAGGCCCGCATCTCGCGCCAGTCGTCCGGATGGCTCATGTAGTTGAAGAGGATGCGCGGCGCCTCGGCCGGATCGGCGGAGGCGAGGCGCACATGGCCCTTCGACTTGGAGCGCAGCGGCCCGACATGGGCCTGGAAGGAATGCTCGCTCGCCAGTCCCTTGCCGTCGTAGGTCACGGCGAGCGGCAGGAAGTGGTACTGGATGTCGGGATAGGGCACGTCCGGCGAGGAGCGGATGAAGCCGCAGCTCTCGAAGTGGTTGGTGGCGCCAAGGCCCCGCTTGGTGAGGAGCCAGCGTGCCCCGATCTGACCCCTGGCGATCGTTCCGGTCGAGCGGAACAGCGTGATCGGCTCGCGGCAGGCGACCTGGAAGTAGAATTCCAGGTGGTCCTGCAGGTTCTCGCCGACGCCCTGCAGATCGTGCGCGACGGCAATGCCGTGCGAGCGCAGTTCCTCCGCCGGACCGATGCCCGACAGCTTCAGAAGCTTGGGCGAGTTGATCGATCCCGCCGACAGGACGACCTCGCGGCCCGCTCGCGCCAGGCGCGCCTGCGGACCGACGCGGTAGGCGACGCCGACCGCGCGCCGCCCTTCCAGGACGACGCGCTCCACCAGCGCCCCGGTGCGCACCACGAGGTTCGGGCGGTTCAGCGCGGGCCTGAGGTAGGCGTTGGCGGTGGACCAGCGGCGGCCCTTGTGGACCGTCATGTCCATGCGCCCGAAGCCCTCTTGGGATCCGCCGTTGACGTCGAGGTTGGTCGGATGGCCGGCCTGCGCGGCCGCCTCGACGAAGGCTTGGTAGAGGGGGTTCTCCAGCGTGCCGTAGGAGGTGTGGAGCGCGCCCTCGCCGCCCCGGTAGTCGTCCGCGCCGCTCTGGCGGTTTTCAGCGCGGCGGAAATAGGGAAGCACGTCGGGATAGCTCCAGCCGCGCGCGCCCTCATGCTCCCAACGGTCGAAGTCGGCCGGCGCGCCGCGCACGTAGACCATGCCGTTGATCGAGGACGAGCCGCCGAGCACCTTGCCGCGCGGCACGTTCATGCGCCGGCCGCCGAGATTGGGCTCCGGTTCGGAACTGTAGCCCCAGTTGTACTTTCGCATGTTCATGGGGATCGAGAGCGCGCTCGGCATCTGGATCAGGACCGAGCGGTCCGAGCCGCCGAACTCGAGAAGAAGCACGCTCGAACGTCCGTCCTCCGAAAGGCGGTTGGCGAGCACGCAGCCCGCCGAGCCCGCGCCCACCACGACATAGTCGAAGGTCTCGATCTCCATGCCGGCTCCCCCAAGGCGCCCGCAGGGCCGGGCGCGCCGCCCGGCCGCTCGCACGGCGCGTGGATAAAAGAACCGAACCCCGCCCGGCGCGCGCGCCGGGCCGGACTCAGTAGGGCGCGTCGACGCGCCCGAGATTGACGAAGACGCTCTTCACCTGGGTATGGGCCTCCAGCGCCGCGCGGCCGTTCTCGCGCCCGAGACCGGATTCCTTGGCGCCGCCGAAGGGCAGCTCGATGGGCGTGATGTTGTAGGTGTTGATCCAGGTCGTGCCGGCCTCGAGGCGTGCCACGACGCGATGCGCGCGGGCGAGGTCGCGCGTGAAGACGCCGGCGGCCAAGCCGAAGCGCGTGTCGTTGGCGCGGGCAACCACCTCGTCCTCGTCCCGGAACGAGAGGACCGTCATCACGGGTCCGAAGATTTCCTCGCGCACGATGCGCATGGAATCGGCACACGCATCGAAGATCGCGGGCGCGACGAAGAAGCCGGCGCCAAGGCCCCTCTCCGTGACGCGCGAGCCGCCGCACAGGAGCTTGGCGCCCTCGCGCACGCCCTCGTCCACATAGGAAAGGACCTTGCGCATGTGCGCTTCCGAGATCAGCGCGCCGACCTGCGTCTCCGGGTCGAGCGGATCGCCGATGCGCAGCGCCTCGGTACGGGCGACGAGCTTTTGGAGAAAGGCCTCGCGTACCGACTCATGCACGAAGACGCGCGTGCCGTTGGAGCAGACCTCGCCAGCGGAATAGAAGTTGGCGAGCATCGCCCCGCCCACCGCGTCGCCGAGGTCGGCGTCCGCGAAGACCACGAGCGGCGACTTGCCGCCGAGCTCCAGCGTCACCTGCTTGAGGGTCGAGCTCGCGTCCCGCATCACGGCCTTGCCGGTGCCGACCTCGCCGGTCAGCGAGATCTTCGCGATGCCGGGGTGGCGCGACAGGAGCCGACCCGTCGAGCCGTCGCCCTGAACGACGTTGAAGACGCCCTTCGGCAGGCCGCACTCGTCCATGATCTCGGCAAGCTTCAGCGCGGTCAGCGGCGTCAGCTCGGCCGGCTTGAAGACGACGCTGTTTCCAGCCGCCAGCGCGGGTGCCGCCTTCCAGCAGGCGATCTGAAGGGGATAGTTCCAGGCGCCGATCCCTGCGACGACGCCCAGCGGTTCGCGCCGGGTGTAGCCGAAGGCCATGGGCCCGAGATCGACGTGGTCGCCCGACAGCCCGGCCGCGAGCCCCGCGAAGAACTCGATGCAGTCCGCACCCGACAGGACGTCCACCGTGGACGTCTCGGAGATCGGCTTGCCGGTGTCGCGGGCTTCCAGGACCGCCAGCTCCTCGTTGCGCTCGCGCAGCCGCGCGGCGACGCGCATGAGGATGCGTCCGCGCTCCGTGCCGGTCATCGCGCCCCAGCCGCGCTGGGCCTCGGCGGCCGCCGCCACCGCGCGGTCGACGATCTTCGCGTTTGCCACCGCGACCTCCGCCAGAACCTCGCCGGTCGCGGGGTTGAGGGTCTGAAAGACCTGCGGGTCGGACCCGGCCGCCACGTAGTCCCCGCCGACATGGCTTGTCAGGAGGCGCAGGCCCGGCGCCGCGCGACGCGGGCGGTCGGCGGGACGGGGGGCCGCGCCCGCGATCTGCGCGTCCGTGAAGGCGGACGCCGTGGCACGCGCGGCGAGGCTGTCGGTCTCGGCGACCTCGGCCAGCGAGGCGCGCAGCCAGAGGCCGTCGATGATCGCCGCGATCGCCTGCGCGATGCGCGGCGCCTCCTCCGGGGCGACGAGGCTTCGCAGGTCGAACACAAGGTTGGAGAGCATGCGCCGCTGGTAGACGCGCTGCACCCGCTTCAGCCGCGCCGAATGCGGGACCTGCCCCCAGAAGGCGAGCCAGACGGCCGAGGTTCGCGCATCGAACTCCTCGGCCGCAAGGTTGGCGTCGATCACGGCCTGGATGCGCTCGCGCGGCCCCTCCGCCCGGCGCAGGCGCAGGCGTGCCGCGTCGGAGATGCGCCGCGCCAGATGGCGCAGCGTCGCCTCCAGAAGTCCGTCCTTGTCGCCGAAGTAGTGCGCGACCAGCGAGGGCGCGACGCCCGCCCGCCCCGCGATCTCGGCAAGGCTGGAGGCCGAGAAGCCGATCTCGGCGAGCGACTGGATCGTCGCGTCCACCAGCTGGCGGCGGCGCTGGTCCTCGGTCGTGCTCCGAACGGCGGCGGCGCTGCGGCTCATGCTTCAAACCTCCTGACGGACGGCGCGACCTTACCGCTCCTTGATTGTTCGTTCAATCAGCTCGCCTTGCGTCGTCTTGGAACAGGCGGACGTGCTGCCGGCTGCCCCGATTTTCCTCACCGGACGCATCGGATACGGGCAGGTTGCCTGCGCGAAAGGCCGCCGTTCGACATGGCGGCGGGCTTCGAACGGTCGTTCAGCCCGTATGCTTGACAATCCGCCTTTCCGACCCCCGAATGATGGCAAGATCGTGCGATTGTGCGCCCGATCGACGGCCTGCTCCTGTATCTTCCGCGCTTCCGAAGCCCTGAAGGACCTCACGCAGCATGCTCGCCAACCGCCTCGCTCGCGCCCTTCCCCTCGCCCTTGCCGCCGCGTTCCTGGGCGGACCCGCAGCATGGGCCGCCGAGCCGGCCAGCTGCCGGGCGGTGCGCTTCGCCGATGTCGGCTGGACCGACATCACGGCCACCACGGCCTCCGCCTCCACCATCCTGAAGGCGCTCGGCTATGAGCCGCGCACCGACGTCCTCGCCCTGCCCGTCACCTTCGCCTCGCTCAAGAACCGCGACATCGACGTCTTCCTCGGCAACTGGATGCCGACCATGGAGGCGGACCTGAAGCCCTATCGCGACGACGGCTCGATCGAGGTGATCCGCGCCAATCTCGAGGGCGCGAAATACACGCTCGCCGTTCCCACCGCGCTCTACGACGCCGGGCTCACGAGCTTTGCCGACATCGCGCGCTTCAAGGACAAGCTGGACAACAAGATCTACGGCATCGAGCCGGGCAACGACGGCAACCGCCTCATCCTCGGCATGATCGAGAAGAACCAGTTCGGCCTCGGCGGCTTCGAGCTGGTGGAATCCTCGGAGCAGGGCATGCTCGCCCAGGTCGCGCGCCAGACCCGGCAGGATAAGCCCATCGTCTTCCTCGGCTGGGAGCCCCATCCGATGAACGCGAACTTCAAGATCTCCTACCTTTCCGGTGGCGACGAGGTGTTCGGCCCGAACTACGGCGGTGCGACGATCTACACGCTGACGCGCAAGGGCCTGTCCACGGACTGCCCGAACCTTGGCAAGCTCGTGTCGAACCTCGTCTTCTCGCTGCCCATGGAGAACGAGATCATGGGCGCCATCCTCAACGACGGCAAGGACGCGGGCGTGGCCGCCAAGACCTGGCTGGCGGCTCATCCCGACGCGTGGCGCCCCTGGCTCGAGGGCGTGACGACCTTCGACGGCAAGCCGGGCACCGAGGCGGTCGAGGCGGCGCTCGGGGGCTGACGAGCCGCGATCCGCCGCCCTCCCCTCACGATCCAAGGCGCCTCATGTACGACTGGCTGACGGAGCACAAGATACCCCTCGGCCTCTGGCTGCGCGGGCTGGTTGACGGCCTGACGACCCACGGCCAGGGCTTCTTCGACGCCGTCTCGCTGGCGCTCGGCGGCCTGATCGACGGGCTGACGGCGGGACTGGAACTCGTGCCCCCGCTCGTCTTCGTGGCGCTGGTGGGTGCGGGCGCCTATCTCCTGCACCGCTCCGTGGCGCTCGCCGCCTTCGCGATTCTGTCGCTCCTCCTGATCATCAATCTCGGCTACTGGACCGAGACGGTGCAGACCCTGTCGCTGGTATTCTGCGCCACGCTGGTCTGCGTTGTGGTGGGCGTGCCGCTCGGCATCGCGGCGGCGCACCGCCCCTGGGTCTACACGGTGCTGCGGCCCTTTCTCGACCTGATGCAGACGATCCCGACCTTCGTCTACCTCATCCCGACCCTCGTTCTGTTCGGCCTCGGCGCGGTGCCCGGCCTGATCTCGACCGTGATCTTCGCGATCCCCGCTCCGATCCGCCTCACCTATCTCGGCCTGTCCTCGGTGCCGACGGCGCTGCGCGAGGCGGCCGCCGCCTTCGGCGCGACGCGCCGGCAACTCCTCTTCAAGGTCGAGCTGCCCCATGCGCTTCCCACCATCATGGCCGGCGTCACGCAATGCATCATGCTCTCGCTCTCCATGGTCGTGATCGCGGCGCTGGTGGGCGCCGACGGGCTCGGCAAGCCGGTGGTGCGCGCGCTCAACACGGTGAACATCGGCATGGGCTTCGAGGCGGGGCTCGCGATCGTGATCCTCGCCATCCTCCTCGACCGCATCTGCAAGCGGCCGGAAGCGCGGCGCGCGGTGCGCCGGGAGCGCGGCGCGTGAGCGGGGCGACCGGGTTGCCGGCGATCGAGTTTCGCGGCGTCGACATCCTCTTCGGGCGCGACCAGGCGGGCGCGTTGCGGCTTCTGGACGGCGGCGCCGACCGCGCGCGCATCCTCGACCGGACCGACGTCGTGCTGGGCGCGGCCGGCGTCTCGTTCCGCGTCGAGCCCGGCGAGATCTGCGTCCTCATGGGGCTGTCGGGGTCGGGCAAGTCCACGATCCTGCGCGCCGTGAACGGGCTGAACGAGGTGGCGCGCGGCGAGGTGCTGGTCAGCCACGAGGGACGGCCGGTGGATGTCGCGCGCTGCGACCCGCGCACGTTGCGGGCGCTGCGCACCCACACCGTCTCCATGGTGTTCCAGCAGTTTGGCCTGCTGCCTTGGCGCACGGTGCGCGAGAATGCCGGCCTCGGGCTCGAGCTCCAGGGCGTCGGCACGGCGGAGCGGCGGCGCGTGGTGGACGAGAAGCTCGCCATGGTCGGGCTCGCGGCCTGGGGCGACAAGTACGCCCACGAGCTGTCCGGCGGCATGCAGCAACGCGTCGGCCTCGCTCGTGCGTTTGCGACCGACGCCCCGATCCTCCTGATGGACGAGCCCTTCTCGGCGCTCGACCCTTTGATCCGCACCAAGCTGCAGGACGAGCTCCTCGATCTGCAGAAGACGCTGCGCAAGACCATCCTCTTCGTCAGCCACGACCTCGACGAGGCGATGAAGCTCGGCAACCGCATCGCCATCATGCAAGACGGACGCATCGTGCAGGCCGGCAGCGCGGAGGACATCCTTCTCTCGCCCGCGACACCCTATGTCGCCGAGTTCGTGCGCCACGTGAACCCGCTCAACGTACTGCGCGGGGCCGCCCTGATGCGGCCCGCCCACGCACTGCGGCGCGAGGGCGGCGAGCTTCTCTTGGACGAGGCGGGGCGCGTGCGTCTGGCGGTGGACGAAAGCGACCGGCCGACCGCCGTGCGCATCGACGGGGACACGGCGCGGCTCGGGCGGGCGCGCGCGGAAGACGGGGCGGTGGAGGGAGCCTGCGACGTGGTGGTCGCGCCCGTCGATCTGCGCCTGCGTGCGGCGATCGCGCTGAAGCGGCGGACCCACCACCCGATCCTTCTCGTCGACGATCTCGGCCGCCTGGCCGGCCTGTGCGACGACGACGAAATCTATCGCGGCCTTCTGCAGCGATCCGGCGGCTCCTGACGGGTCAGGCCTCGCGGCGCCAGTCGAAGCGGAGCTCCTCGCGGAAGGCGAAGCGCTGGATGTGATCGGCGACCACCGTTTCCAGCCGGTCGAGATCGCCGCCCTCCCCGGCCGTGATCGCGATGCTCAGCGCCGCGGCGTCGGCTCGCAATGCGGTGCGGCCGGCCGGCAGGTCGATCGTGCCCGCCTCAGGCGTGAACTCCACGGGAAACTTGTGTGCCCAGTGCTTGCAGAGCTGCTGGAGGTAGCGGCTGGCGTGCTCGGTCGGGACGGTGGCGAGGCTGCGGGGCACGAGGAAGCTCCAAGCAAAAATCCTGACTTCGTTTATCAGGTATTCCCCGACGAAAAAGGGGCGCCGGCCGCGCCGACGCCCCTCCCGTTCGCGCTGGCGCTAGACGCGTCAGGCCTTGTTGCGGTTGTAGACGTCGAAGCAGACGGCGGCGAGCAGCACGAGGCCTTTCACCAGCTGCTGGTAGTCGATCGACAGCTGCATGGCGCTCTGCATGCCCATGTTCAGCACTCCCATGATGAAGGCGCCGATCACCGCGCCCATCACCTTGCCGACGCCGCCATAGGCCGAGGCGCCGCCGATGAAGCAGGCCGCGATGACGTCGAGCTCGAGGCCCGTGCCGTTCTTGGCGGTGGCCGAGCCGACGCGGGCGAAGAAGACGAGGCCCGCGATCGCGGCGAGGACGCCCATGTTGACGAAGGCGAGGAAGACGATCCGCTCGGTCTTCACGCCCGAGAGCTTGGCCGCCTTCTCGTTGCCGCCGACCGCGTAGACGCGGCGACCGATCGTAGTGCGCGCGGTCACGAAGGCGTAGATCGCGATCAGGAGCGCCATCAGGATCAGGACGTTCGGCAGGCCGCGATTGGTCGAAAGGAGATAGCCGATATAAAGGAGCGCGACCGAGACCAGCGCGACGCGGCCGACGAAGAAGGCGAAGGGCTCGTCCACCGGGCGCACCTTGGCCTTGCGGGCGCGTCCCACGAAGGCGAACACCGCGAAGGCGGCGGCCAGCACCACCGCGATCATCAGCGTCGTCGCGTTCTGGAGGCCGAAGGCCGGAACGAGGTCGGGGATCGTGCCGGTCGAGAGCGCGCGCAGCGAGGCCGGGATCGGCGAGATCGACGACGAGCTGCCGAGCAGCATGAAGGTCAGGCCGCGGAAGACCAGCATGCCAGCCAGCGTCACGATAAAGGACGGGATGCGCAGGAAGGCGACGAAGTAGCCCTGCACCGCGCCGATCAGCGCGCCGAGCGCGAGGCAGATCAGGCAGGCGATCGGCACCGGCACCCCGTAGAGCACCATCAGCACCGCGCCCGCCGCACCGACGAAGCCGACCACCGAGCCGACCGACAGGTCGATATGGCCGGTGATGATGATCAGCAGCATGCCGATCGCCATGACGATGACGTAGCTGTTCTGGAGGAACAGGTTGGTCAGGTTCGACGCCGACACGAAGGTCGGGCGCCCCGTCGCGGCCGAATAGGCGGCGAAGAAGATGATGATGGCGACCAGCGCCACCAGCATTCCGTATTCGCGCAGGTGGCTCTTGAAGTAGTCGAGGCTCGCGCCCGCTCCTTCACCGGCCTTCTGCGGCGCATCGAAGGTCTTGATGCTCATGCGGCGTTCCTTCCTGCGGAGCGGATGATGGCGCGCATGATGCTCTCCTGCGTCGCCTCGCCCCTCGCCATTTCGGCCACGAATCGGCCTTCGTTCATCACGTAGATTCGGTCGCACATGCCGAGCAGTTCCGGCATCTCCGACGAGATCATGAGAATGCCCTTCCCCTCGGAGGCCAGGCGCTCGATGATGGTGTAGATCTCGAACTTGGCGCCGATGTCGATGCCGCGCGTCGGCTCATCGAGGATCAGGAGCTCGGGGTTCGAGAAGAGCCACTTGGACAGGACAACCTTCTGCTGGTTTCCGCCCGACAGGTTCAGCGTCTTGTGGAAGATGCCGGAGGAGCGGATGCGCAGGTTGCGCCGGTAGTCCTCGGCGATGCCCCGCTCGCGGTCGGCGTCGATCACGCCGCCCTTGGCGACGCCCGGCAGGTTCGCCAGCGTGATGTTCTGCCGGATGTCCTCTTCCAGGATCAGGCCGAGCTGCTTGCGGTCCTCGGTGACGTAGGCGAGCCCCGCGTCGATCGCCTTCGGGATCGAGGAGACGTCGACCGGCTTGCCCTTCATCAGGGCCTCGCCCGAGATGTTGCGCCCGTAGGAGCGGCCGAAGACGCTCATGGCGAGCTCGGTGCGCCCCGCGCCCATCAGGCCGGCGATGCCCACGATCTCGCCCCGGCGCACGTTGAAGGACACGTCCTTCACGATCTGCCGCTGCGTGTTGAGATGGTGGTAGGCGTTCCAGTTGCGGACCTCGAACAGGACTTCGCCGATCTTGGGGTCGCGCGGGGGATAGCGGTCGTCGAGCTGGCGGCCCACCATGTCGCGGATGATCTGGTCCTCGCTGACGCCCTTCGAGCAGTCCAGCGTCGAGACCGTGGAGCCGTCGCGGATCACGGTGATCGAGTCGGCGACGCGGCTGATCTCGTTCAGCTTGTGGCTGATCATGATCGAGGTCAGGCCCTTCTTCTTGAACTCCAGAAGGAGGTCGAGAAGCGCCTGGCTGTCACGCTCGTTGAGCGAGGCGGTCGGCTCGTCGAGGATCAGGAGCCGCACCTTCTTCGAGAGCGCCTTGGCGATCTCGACGAGCTGCTGCTTGCCGACGCTGATGTCCTTGATGAGCGTGGTCGGCAACTCGTTCAGGCCGACCTGCTTCAGAAGCTCGGCCGCCCGCCGGTGCGCCTCGTCCCAGTCGATCACGCCGCCGCGCGACACCTCGTTGCCGAGGAAGATGTTCTCGGCGATCGACAGGAGCGGCACGAGGGCCAGCTCCTGATGGATGATGATGATACCGGCATGCTCGCTGTCGCGGATGTCGCGGAAGGCGCGAACCTGCCCGTCATAGGCGATGTCGCCCTCGTAGCTGCCATGCGGGTAGACGCCGGACAGGACCTTCATGAGGGTCGACTTGCCGGCCCCGTTCTCGCCGCAGATCGCATGGATCTCGCCGGTCTGAACGGTCAGGTTGACGTTGTCGAGCGCCTTGACGCCCGGAAACGTCTTGGTGATGCCTCGCATCTCCAGAATGGGTGCCATCCGCGTTTCTCTCCCGCGTCGCTTGGCATCGGCGCCTCCAGGCGCCGACGGGACCGGCCGGCGCCCCGAGGGGACGCCGGCCGGAAAGGGAAGCCTGCGCCTCCCTTGGTATCACGCGCTCAGATCAGGGCTTGATCTGGTCCGCGGTGTAGTAGCCCGAGTCCACCAGCGTCGCCTTGATGTTGTCCTTGGTGACGAGGACCGGCTTCAGGAGGTAGGACGGAACGACCTTCACGCCGTTGTCGTAGGTCTTGGTGTCGTTGACCTCGGGCTCCTTGCCGTTGCCCATCGCGTCGATCATGTCGACGGTGACCTTGGCGAGCTCCCGCGTGTCCTTGAAGATCGTCGAGTACTGCTGGCCGTTCTCGATCGACTTGACCGAGGGCACCTCGGCGTCCTGGCCCGAGACCACCGGCATCGGCTTGTCGCCCGCGCCGTAGCCCACGGCCGAAAGAGCCGAGATGATGCCGATCGACAGGCCGTCATAGGGCGACAGCACGGCGTTCAGGGTCTTGTCGCCGTAGTAGGACGACAGGAGGTTGTCCATGCGGGCCTGGGCGACCGCCGGGTCCCAGCGCAGCGTGCCGACGCGCTCCATGCCCATCTCGCCCGACGGGATCACGAGCTTGCCCGAGTCGATGTAGGGCTGCAGCACGCTCATCGCGCCGTTGTAGAAGAAGAAGGCGTTGTTGTCGTCGGGCGAGCCGCCGAACAGCTCGATGTTGAAGGGGCCCTTGCCGTCCTTGAGGCCGAGCTTGTCGGCGATCGAGGTCGCCTGCAGGACGCCCACCTGGAAGTTGTCGAAGGTCGTGTAGTAGTCGACGTTCGGCGAGTTGCGGATCAGGCGGTCGTAGGCGACGACCTTGACGCCCTTGTCGTGCGCCTGCTGCAGCACGTCCGTCAGCGTCGTGCCGTCGATCGAGGCCACCACGAGGTACTTCACGCCGGACGCGACCATGTTCTCCATCTGGGAGAGCTGGGTCGGGATGTCGTCCTCGGCGTACTGCAGGTCGGTCTGGTAGCCGCGCTCCTTCAGCGACTTCACCATGTTGTCGCCGTCGGCGATCCAGCGGGCCGAGGCCTTGGTGGGCATGAGCACGCCGACCGTGCCCTTGTCCTGCGCGAACGCGCCGCCCGCGAAGGTCATCGCGCCGAGGGCCACGGCCGCCAGCAAGGTCTTCATTCCGATCATTCTCATCCTCCCCATGCGGCGGTGCCCAAGCACGCGCCGTGCGGCACGACCGCCGTGCCGCCGAAAACTCGTGAAACCCCGGGTTGCGCCTGGCGCCCCCGCCCCTGTCGCCGACCGGCCGCCGGGCTCGTCTCCCGCCCGCCGTCGTCAACAATGACGTGATGACTAGACCAAGCCTCGACGCGCCGACAAATGAATTCTTTCGGCGCCGTGATTTATCCTAAACCGAAGACGCGGTCGTAGAGCAAGACCGCCCGATCGGCTCTTTCGCGGATATCCCGCGTGGTCATTCCGGGCTTGTAGAGCGAGGAGCCGAGGCCGAAGGTCCGCACCCCCACCTTGGCGAATCCCTCGAAGTCGCCCTCCCCGACGCCGCCCACGACGCCCACCACGCAATCCTTCGGCAGGACCGCGCGGATGGCGTTGACGCCTCCCGGTCCCAGCACGCTGGCGGGAAAGAACTTCAGCGCAGAGGCGCCCGCCGCGAGCGCCGCGAAGGCCTCGGTCGGGGTGAAGACGCCCGGCATGGTCACCATGGCGTGCTCGCCGGCGCGACGCAGAACCGCAGCGTCCACGTTGGGCGAGACGAGAAGCCGCCCGCCCGCCGAGGCGAGGCTGTCCACCGCGCCCGTGTCGAGAACCGTGCCGGCCCCGATCCAGACATGAGCGGGGGCGCGACGCGCCGCCGATTCGATCGAACGGAAGGCGTCCGGCGAGTTCAGCGGGATCTCGATCATCTCGAAACCCGCCTCGACCAGCGTGTCGACGGCGGCGTCGGCCTCGTCGGGCCGGATGCCGCGCAGGATCGCCACCAGCGAGCGCTTGAGGTCGGGCCAGGGGTGCGAGCGGACGGAGGTCATCGGCCGGAATCTTTCGATGCGAACAGGAGCCGCGCAGCGGCCAGGAGACCGTGGCGCACGCAGGCGTCGGCGTCGAGCCGGCGCGGGGAACCGAGGTCGGCGACCGCCAGCGCCCGCTCGTAGAGCGCGACGATGGGGCCGCTGCCCAGAAGCGCGACCGGTGCCTCGCGGGCGTCGTGCCGCGCGAGCGCGCCCGCCATCTCGAGGCCGATCAATGCTCCCGACAGGCGAGCGAGACCGCTTTCCGGCGCCGCGCCGTGCAGGAGCCATCCGGCCCGCACCTGGAACAGGCGGCTCGTGAGAAGCGCCGGCTCGTCGAGCGCATGGCGCACGCCGGACGCGAAGGCCGGATCGTCGGCCGAGATCGCCGCCTCGGTCGCGACGGCCTGGCTGAGGATCGAGTTCGAGCGCAGCATCTGGAAGAGCTCGCCGGTCATGAAGGTCGAGAAACCCTCGACCGTGCCCTCGTCGAGCCGCACCCACTTGGAATGGGTACCGGGCATGCAGACGAGGCCCGTGCGGAAACCCTCCGCCACGACGCCCAGAAGCTGCGTCTCCTCGCCTCGCATGACGTCGGGCTCGGCATCCGAGCGCTGGGCGATGCCAGGCAGGACGAAGACGGGGCGCGGTTCGTGGGGAATCGCGGTCGCGCGCGCGGCCAGGTCGTCCAGTCCGACGGGCGCATCGAGATAGCTCGCCTCGACCCAGCCGGTGCGCGATCCGACCATGCCGCACAATAGCGCCGGCGTGCCGGCCGGCACGCCGAGCGCTGCCAGATGCTCCTCGAGAACGCGGCCGAAACCCTTCGGTCCGGCGGCAACCAGCCCGTCGGCGGCGCGGCGCTCGCCGAGCACCTGCCCGGCGGCATCCACCGCCCAGGCCCGAAACGACGTCGTGCCCCAGTCGACGAGGGCGAAAGCGGGCGACGCCGTCACGAGCGGTCGATCCGCACGCGCGCCTCGGGCAGGCCGCGCACGCCGGGGTCGAGGATGAAGGTCTTTCCCGCCTGCCGGTCGCGCTTCAAGCCCGCCGCGTCGAGGCCCTCGCGCGCCGAGGTGACGATCATGCGGTCGAGGTTCGGCCCGACGAACATCGGGCAGGTGGGCCGGCTGGCCGGTACCGGGATCGTCAGGAGATGCTCGCCGTCCGCCGAGTAGCGGTCAATGCAGCCCGCGCCCCAGCGCGCGTTCCAGATGCATCCCTCCACGTCCACCACCGCGCCGTCGAGCCCGCCCTCGCCGCCGCGATGGTCGACCAGCGTCGAGGGCTCGGCCACCGGCAGGCCGGTCTCGGGGTCGAGCGCGACGCGCTGGAGAAGGCCGGCATGGGTATCGGTGAAGTAGCCGGTGCGCCCGTCCGGCGAGAAGCACATGGCGTTGGGAATGGTGATGCGGCCGTAGAGCTTCGTCAGCTCGCCCCGGAAGAAGTGGTAGATCGAGCCCGCCCCCTCTTCCGCGCGCCGCCCCATCGTGCCGATCCAGAGCGCGCCGCAGGGGTGGACGCGCCCGTCGTTGGAGCGCGTCAGACCGTTGTCCTCCTCCAGGCGCGTATGCAGCTGGAGGCGGCCCGAGGCGATGTCGCGCAGATACAGACCGTCCGCCGTGGCGACGAGCTGGTGCTCGTCGTCCACGTAGGCGAGCGCGCTCGCCATGGTCGGCAGGGTGTGGACCGTGGTCGCGCCCGCGGCGACCTTCGCCTCGAAGAGCTGCCGCTCGAGGATGTCGAACCACCAGAGCGTGTCGCTCGGCCCGTCATAGGTCGGGCCTTCGCCCAGGTGACAGGTGTGGTCCGACAGGATGCCGACCTCGGTCATGCCGGCGCCCCCTTAGTGGTTGTCGCGCGGGATGCCGCGCGTCTGCGCGATGCGCTGGTACTGGACGGCGTTCTCGAGGACGGCGCCCGTCTCCATCTGGCCGACCAGCGTGCGCTGGATTTCCTGCCAGGGCGTCTGGTGCTCGGGATACTTGTAGCCGCCTTCCGCCTTGAGGCTCGCGCGGCGCTCGTTCAGCTCCTCGTCGGAGATCAGGATGTCGGCCGTGCCGCGCCCGAGGTCGATGCGCACCCGGTCGCCCGTCCGGAGCAGCGCGAGGCCGCCGCCGGCCGCCGCCTCCGGCGAGGCGTTGAGGATCGACGGCGAGCCGGACGTGCCCGACTGACGCCCGTCGCCGATGCAGGCGAGCGAGGTCACGCCCTTCTCCAGGAGGTAGGTCGGCGCGCGCATGTTCACGACCTCGGCAGCGCCGGGATAGCCGATCGGACCGGCGCCGCGCATGAAGAGGACCGTGTGCTCGTCGATGCCGAGCGCGGGGTCGTCGATCCGGTGGTGATAGTCCTCCGGCCCGTCGAACACGACGGCGCGGCCCTCGAAGGCGTTGGGATCGTTCGGGTTGGCGAGGTAGCGCTCGCGGAACTCCGGCGAAATCACCGAGGTCTTCATGATGGCGGAGGTGAAGAGGTTGCCGCGCAGAACGAGGAAGCCGGCCTTGTCCTTGAGCGGCTGGTCGTAGGGGCGGATGACCTTCTCGTCCTCGATGCGCACGCCCCGGCAGTTGTCGCCGATCGTGCGCCCGTTGACGGTCAGGGCGTCCTCGCGGATCAGGCCCTTTTCCATGAGCTGCGCGACCACGGCCGGCACGCCGCCGGCATGGTAGTAGTCCTCGCCCAGATACTCGCCGGCCGGCTGCAGGTTGACGAGGAGCGGGATCTCCTCGCCGAACTCCTGCCAGTCGTCGATCGAGAGCTCGGCGCCGATGTGGCGGGCGAGCGCGTTGAGATGGATCGGCGCGTTGGTCGAGCCGCCGATCGCCGAGTTGACGCGGATCGCGTTGATGAAGGCGTCGCGCGTCAGGATGTCGGAGGGCTTCAGGTCCTCGCGAACCATGTCGACGATGCGAAGGCCCGTGCGGTAGGCGACTTCCTGCCGGTCGCGGTAGGGCGCGGGGATGGCCGCCGAGCCGGGCAGCTGCATGCCCAGCGCCTCGGCGAGCGAGTTCATCGTGGTCGCCGTGCCCATCGTGTTGCAGTAGCCGGTCGAGGGTGCCGACGAGGCCACGAGCTTCACGAAGCCCGCATAGTCGATCTCGCCCTTGGCGAGCAGCTCGCGCGCCTTCCAGACGATCGTGCCCGAGCCCGTGCGCTCGCCGCGGAACCAGCCGTTCAGCATCGGCCCGACCGAGAGCGCGATGGCGGGAATGTTCACGGTCGCCGCTGCCATGAGGCAGGCGGGCGTGGTCTTGTCGCAGCCGATGGTCAGCACCACGCCGTCGAGCGGGTAGCCGTAGAGGACCTCGACGAGGCCGAGATAGGCGAGGTTCCGGTCGAGGCCGGCGGTCGGGCGCTTGCCGGTCTCCTGGATCGGGTGGACCGGGAACTCGATCGCGATGCCGCCCGCCTCGCGGATGCCCTCGCGCAGGCGATGGGCGAGCTCGAGGTGATGGCGGTTGCAGGGCGAGAGGTCGGAGCCGGTCTGCGCGATGCCGATGATCGGGCGGCCCGACTGCAGTTCTTCCTGGCTGAGGCCGAAGTTCATGTAGCGCTCGAGATAGAGCGCGGTCATGTCGGCATTGTCGGGATTGTCGAACCAGGCGCGCGAGCGCAGCTTGTTGCCGCCGGTCACGGGCGCGAGGTCGCCGGTCTTCTGGGTGGCGGAGGGAAGGTTGGCCATGCGTGTCTCCTTCTCGGGCCTCGAGCCCTGCCGGGCGAGGCGCTTGCTGGTTCTTATCGGACGGAAAAGCGGTAGCGGGAGCGGTGACGGTAGGTTTCGCCGGGCCCGAGCCGGGCGGACGGGAAGTCGGGACGGTTCGGCGTGTCGGGGAAGCGCTGGGGCTCGAGGCAGAGCGCATCGCCCATGCGGTAGATCTGCCCGTTCTTGCCGGCCACGGTCCCGTCGAGGAAGTTGCCGGTATAGACCTGGAGCCCCGGCTGGTCGGTCAGCAGTTCCAGCGTCCGGCCGGTTTCGGGATCGAACACGGCGGCGGCCGAGACAGGTTCGCCGCCTTCCGTGAAGGCGTCGAGGACGAAGTTGTGGTCGATGCCGCGCCCGCGCCGCATCTGCTCGTGGCCTTCGCGCACCCGGTCGCCGATCCGCGCGCCCTCGCGCAGGTCGAAGGGCGTGCCCGCGACGCCGCTGCCTGTGCCCTCGAGCGGGATCGAGGTCTCGTCGATCGCGGTGAACAGCGAGGCCGAGACCATCAGCTCGTGGTCGAGCACCGACTCGACGCGTGCCGCGCCACCGAGGTTGAAGAACGCATGGTTGGTGAGGTTGACGATGGTGGTGCGATCGGTGGTCGCTCGCCACGCGATCTCCAGCGTCTCGCCGTCGAGAAGGCGGTAGGTGACGCTTGCCTGCAGCGTCCCGGGAAAGCCCTGGTCGCCGTCGGGACTGGTCAGGTGGAGCGTGGCGAAGGGCTGCTCGCCCTCGCCCGTTTCCCCAACCTGCCAGATGCGGCGGTCGAAGCCGTCGGGCCCGCCGTGCAAGGCGTTCGGGCCGTCGTTGGCGGGAATAGCGAACGTCTCGCCGTCGAGCGCGAAGCGCCCCTTGGCGATGCGGTTGGCGTAGCGCCCGATGGTCGCCCCGTAGAATCCGCGCGTGCGCTCGTAGTCGGCGGCCGCGTCGTGGCCCAGCAGCACATCGGCCAGGGTCCCGTCGCGGTCGGGCGCCAGAAGCGAGTGCCAGGTCGCGCCAAAGGTCAGGACCGAGGCTTCCAGCCCGGAGGCATGGCGCAGCGTGATCCGCTCGACGGTGCGGCCGTCGGCAAGCTCGCCGAAGGGCTCGCGGATGAGGCTCATCGCGCCGGCTCCTCGTGGAAGGCCTCGACCTCGTGTCGACGCCCGAGCAGGAAGCCGTCGGCCACGAGCTGGAGGGGCGACAGGTCGACGTCCATCGTGCGCACCGCGCACAGGTCGCGGAAGCGCGCGTAGATGCCCTGGTATTCCCGGTCCGGCTCGTCGGTCATCGAGCGGCCGTCAAGATCGAGGCGGCGCCCGCCGTCCTGGATCCGCAGGAGCCCGTCCGCCGTCTCGACCTCGATCGTCCAGGTCTCGCCGCCGGTCACGCGCCAGTCGAACTCGGCCGAGACGGGGAGGCCGGACGGCGAGGAGAAGCCCAGGTTCGCCGCGATCGGCGCGGCGCGGTTCGCCGGAAAGAACAGGTCGGACCGGTCGAGGAAGATCGCCTCCGGCAGGATCGCGGTCACGATCGACAGGGCGTTGATGCCGGGATCGAAGACGCCGAGGCCCCCCGGCTCCCAGATCCACGCCTGGCCGGGATGCCACTTGCGCACGTCCTCCTTCCAAAGGACGCGCACCGACCGGATCTGCGTCCCGGCCAGAAACAGACGCGCAGGCTCGACGGCCGCCGAGAAGCGCGAGTGCCAGGTGGCGAACAGCGAGACGTCGTTGTCGCGTGCCAGCCTTTCGAGCGAGGCGATCTCGGCGACGGTCGCCCCCGGCGGCTTCTCGAGGAGCACGTGCTTGCCGGCCGCCAGCGCCTTCCAGGCCTGCGCGTGTCGTCCCTGCGGCGGCGTGCAGAGCGCGACCGCGTCGAACGCGTCGGCATTCCCAAGCAGATCGTCGATCGTCGCCACGTTGAGAACGCCCGGCAGCTCGGCGTTGCGGCTGGCGACGGCGGTCAACTCGACGCCCTCGACCGCGGCGATCGAGGGAACGTGCTGGTCGCGGGCGATCTTGCCGAGGCCGACGATGGCAATGCGCAGCGTCACGGTCAGAGGCTCCGCACGGCGACGAGCGCGTCGGCGGCGCCGCTTGCCACGCGAAGCGTGTTCACGAGCGGCAGGCGGAAGGGCGCGGCCTCGATCTCGAAGCGATCGCCGGCCTCCGTCTTGACGCCGTGCGTAACCGAAAGCGTCGCCGTGCCGAAGAAGTGGACGTGAAGGTCGCCCGGCCGGCGGAACAGGTCGTACTTGAAGTTGTGGTGCTCGAGGTTCGCGATCGAGTGGCTCATGTTCGCCTCGCCCGACAGGAAGGGCTTGTCGAACACGGTTTCCTCACCGCGACGGATGCGCGACGAGCCCTCGACGCTCGCCGGCAGATCGCCGACCAGAAGCTCGGGACCGAGCGCCGCCTGGCGCAGCTTGGAATGGGCGAGCCAGAGGTAGTTGCCGCGCTCGGTCACATGGTCCGAGAACTCGTTGGCGAGGCAGAAGCCGAGCCGGTGCGGCGTTCCGTCGGGACCGATCAGGTAGAGGCCGGCCAGTTCCGGCTCCTCGCCGCCATCCAGCGCGAAGGCGGGCGAGACGAGATCCTCGCCGGGGCCGACGAGCTGCGAGCCGTCGCCCTTGTAGAACCATTCGGGCTGCGCGCCGACCGCGCCCGCCTGCGGCTTGCCGCCCTCGACGCCCATCTGGAACATCTTCATCGAGTCGGTGACCTGCTGCCCAGCGGCGGCCTTGTGCATCTTGTCGCGGCCGTCGGCCGAGCCGAGATGGGTCAGGCCCGTGCCGGCCACGATGAAGTGGGCGGGGTCCGCGTGGTGGACGGGGAGCGCGACGCGCCCCTCGCCGAGCGCCGCCTCGAGGTCGATCCGCTCGCCGCGCCCCGCCCGCTCCACCGCTTCCGCCAGCGAGATCCCGTCCGCGATCGCGCGCGTCGCCAGCTCGTAGGTCGAGCCGACGCCCTTCACGACATAGGCCTCGCCCGCATCGTCGCTCGCGGCCACAACGAGCCCTGCGGGCGTTCGGACTTGGGAGAGACGAAGCGCCATGAGCCGTCGATTCCACTCTGCGGGGATGAGAAGCGTCGGCAAGGCCGAGCCTATTTGTCTGCGTTATTTCGGCCCGAGGTTATTTCGAACCGTCCCAAGTTTGTCAACGCGATCGAAGGCGGCAACGAGCTGCCCACGAGGCGGGCACATGCCTGCTGGACAAGCAGGGACCGCAAGTCTACGCCCCGGACCATCCGCCATCCCAGAGCCTTCTTCCGCGTCCGTTCCATGACCCTTGCCGCCCCGCCCCTCACCGCCGTCGCCGCACCGCTCGGCTGGCGCGAGCATGCGCGGCAGACGATGCGGCTCGGCCTGCCCCTGGCCGGCGCGCAGCTTGCCCAGGTCTCGATCAACGTCACCAACACGGTGGTCGCCGGGCAGCTCGGCGCGCGCGAGCTGGCGGCGGCGGTTCTGGGCGCGCAATGCTTCTACCTGTTCTGGATGTTCGGCTCGGGCTTCGCCTACGCCGTGATGCCCATGGCCGCCTCCGCGCATGGCACGGGCGACGTGCGCGGCGTGCGCCGCGCCGTGCGCATGGGCCTGTGGATCGTCGTGCTCTACAGCCTCGGCGTGATGGTGCCGCTCTGGTTCGCCGAGCGCATCCTCGTCGCGCTCGGCCAGGAGCCGGGCGTCGCGTCCATGGCGGGCGGCTACGTGCGCGTCCTGCAATGGGCGATGCTGCCCTATCTCGGAATCTTCGTGTTCCGCTCCTACTTCAGCGCGCTGCAGCGGCCGGCGGTGGTTCTGATCGTGACGATCCTCGGCGCCTGCGTGAATGCGGGCCTCAACGTCCTCTTCGTGTTCGGCCATCTCGGCCTGCCGGCCATGGGCCTCGCCGGCTCGGGGCTCGCCACGATCGCGACCTCGACCGTGATGCTGCTTCTCCTCGCCTTCTACGACCGGTGGCGGCCGGAGCTGGCGGCCAACGAGATCCTGGTGCGCTTCTGGCGGCCGGACTGGGCGGCCTTTCGCGAGGTCGCGCGCCTCGGCTGGCCGATCGGGGCGACGATCGTGGCGGAGGCCGGGCTGTTCACCGCCGCCGCCCTCCTGATGGGCTGGATCGGGACGGTGGAACTCGCCGCCCACGGCATCGCGCTGCAGCTCGCCTCGATCTCCTTCATGATACCGCTGGGCCTGGCGGCGGCGGCCACCGTGCGCGTCGGCACGGCCTACGGGCAGGGCGATCGCCTGGGCGTGTCGCGCGCCGCGCGCAGCGTCATCGGGCTGGCGGCGCTCGTGTCCTTCGTCGCCGCCTCGCTCTTCTGGTTCGTGCCGGTACCGCTGATCTCGCTCTTCGTGGACCGGGCCGACCCGCTGGCGGCGACCGTGGTCGCGACCGCGGTGCCGCTTCTCCTGGTGGCCGGCGCCTTCCAGATCGTCGATTCCATCCAGGTCGTGGCGAGCGGCTCGCTGCGCGGCCTCAAGGACACGCGCGTCCCCCTCTTCATCGCCCTCTTCTCCTACTGGGCGGTGGGAATGCCGGTGGCGACCGCGCTCGCCTTCGGGCTCGGCTGGGGCGGCGTCGGCGTCTGGTGCGGTCTGGCGATCGGGCTCGCGGTGTCGGCCCTTCTCATGACCGGCCGCTTCCGCCAGCACGAGCGGCGCGGCGACACGGTCGCCGCCGCCTGACGACCCGCCGCCCTTATCCCCGGAACGCGTGGGCGCGCAGCGATTCCGGCTTCATCTCGATCGAGAAGCCGGGCGCCTGCGGCGGGAGGTAGCGCCCGTTCAGCACTCGGCACGGCTCGACGAAGTGCTCGTGCAGGTGGTCGACATATTCGGCGACCCGTCCCTCGGCCGTCCCCGAGATCGCCAGGCAGTCGATGATCGACAGGTGCTGGACGTATTCGCAAAGGCCGACGCCCCCCGCGTGCGGGCAGACCGGCTTTCCGAACTTGGCCGCCATCAGCATGATGGCGAGGTTCTCGTTGAGGCCGCCGACGCGCGCGGCGTCGATCTGCACGACGTCGATCGCCTCCGCCTGCAGGAACTGCTTGAAGAGGATGCGGTTCTGGCCCATCTCGCCGGTCGCGACCTTCACGGGATGCACGCCCCGGCGGATCTCGGCATGGCCCAGGACGTCGTCGGGCGAGGTCGGCTCCTCGATGAACCAGGGGCGGAACTCGGCGAGCTCGCGCACCCACGAGATCGCCTCGCCGACCTCCCAGACCTGGTTGGCGTCGATCATCAGCGTGCGGTCCGGACCGATCTCCTCGCGCACGATCCGGCAGCGCCGGCGGTCGTCGGCGAGGTCACGCCCGACCTTCAGCTTGAAATGCGTCCAGCCCGCCGCCAGCCCCTCGCGGCACAGCGCCCTCACCTTGTCGTCGGAATAGCCGAGCCAGCCCGCCGACGTCGTGTAGGTCGGGTAGCCCTCGGCCTCCAGCGTGGCGAGCCGCGCCTCGCGGCCCTCCCGCGCCTTGCGCAGGATGGCGAGCGCCTCGTCGTGCGTGATCGCGTTGGAGAGATATCGCAGGTCGACGCAGCGAAGCAGCGCTTCCGGCTCCATGTCCGCGACGAGGCGCCAGACCGGCTTGCCCTCGCGCTTGGCCCACAGGTCCCAGACGGCGTTCACCACCGCCCCGATCGCCATGTGCATGACGCCCTTGTCGGGCCCGAGCCAGCGCAGCTGCGAATCGCCCGTCATGAAGCGCCAGAAGCCGCCCATGTCGCCGGCGATGTCGTCGAGGCTCCAGCCCGCCGCGCGATCGGCCGCGCGCGCGATCGCGTCCACCACGATGTCGTTGCCGCGCCCGATCGTGAAGGCGAGCCCGTGGCCCGAGAGCGCCGGGTCGTCGGTTCCGAGCCGGACATAGGCGGCCGAATAGTCCGGGTCGGGGTTCATCGCGTCCGATCCGTCGAGCTTGGCGGAGGTCGCGAAGCGGATATCGTGGGTCTCGAAGTCGCGGATGGTGATGGACATGGGGTCGCCTCCTCGCTCATATATGAAACGAGAAATCATGAGCGAACAGGATGTGTCAATGACCGACGAGGCCGGAGAGGGTCCGCGCTACCACGCTCCGGCGCTGGAGAAGGGTCTCGACATCCTGGAGCATCTGGGGTCGGTGCAGGAGGCCCAGACGCTCGGCGACCTCGGCGAGGCGCTCGGCCGCACGCGCGGCGAGATCTTCCGCATGGTCGCCGTGCTGGAGCGGCGCGGCTATATCGAGCGCGTCGCGCCCGACCGCTTCGCGCTCAGCGACCGCCTCTTCTCGCTCGCGATGAACCAGCCGCGCCAGCGGGCGCTCGCCGAGGCCGCCCTGCCCGAGATGCGGCGCTTTGCGGACGAGACCGGCCACAGCTGCCATCTGGCGGTGGCGAGCGAGGCCCAGATGGTGGTGGTGGCCCATGTGCCGAGCCCGGCCCATGTCGGCTTCGCGGTGCGCATCGGCCACCGCCAGCCGCTGGCGCTGACGGGCTCGGGTCTCTGCCTTCTGGCCTTCATGTCGCCGGAGCGCCGCGAGCGGACCTTGCGCAAGAGCCCGGAGGCGGACGGCCAGCGCGCCTGGCTCGGCGAGACGCTGGGCGCGATCCGCGCGGCGGGCCATGTCCTGCGCCCTTCGCGGCTGGCGGAAGGGATCACCGACATCTCGGTTCCCGTGCGCGATCCGGCGACCGGCGACGTGCTTGCCGCCCTGTCCTGTCCCTTCATCCGCCTGCTCGACGCGGCGGAGCGGCCGGAGGATCTGGCGGCGCGCCTGCGCGAGGCGGCGGGACGGATCGCGGTCCTCGTTGAAAACGGCTGAACGAGCGTCTATGAAACACGTGTTCGCGGATGAAACGGGAGATTTCGAGCGATGACCGGACGCCTTGGAGGCCTGAGGGCCGTCGTGACCGCGGCAGCGCAGGGCATCGGCCGCGCGACGGCCCTGCGCTTCGCGCAGGAGGGCGCGGAGGTCCTCGCCTGCGACATCAACGGCGAGAAGCTGCGGGATCTGGCGGGCGAGCGCGGCGTCACGACGCGCATCGTCGACGTCCTCGACGCCGGCGCCGTGCGCGATCTGGCGGCGGCGGCCGGGCGCACCGACATCCTCTTCAACTGCGCCGGCTTCGTCCATGCCGGCACGATCCTCGACTGCGAGGAGGAGGATTTCGACTTCTCGTTCGCGCTCAACGTCAAGTCGACCTACCGCATGGTGCGCGCCTTCCTGCCCGGCATGGCGGCGGGCGGCGGCGGCTCGATCATCAACGTCGCCTCGGTCGCCTCGTCCATGATCGCGGTGCCCAACCGCTTCGTCTACGGCGCCTCCAAGGCTGCCGTGATCGGCCTCACCAAGTCGGTCGCCGCCGACTTCGTCGCGCAAGGGGTTCGCTGCAACGCGATCTGCCCGGGCACCGTGGAGAGCCCCTCGCTGCAGCAGCGCCTGGAGGCCACCGGCGACGCCGACGCCGCGCGGCGCGCCTTCATCGCGCGACAGCCCATGGGCCGCATCGGCACGCCCGACGAGATCGCAGGCCTTGCCACCTATCTCGCAAGCCCGGAAGCCTCCTTCGTCTCGGGCCAGGCGCTCGCGATCGACGGCGGCTGGACCAACATCTGAGGAAAACCATCATGAAGCTCCTGCGATACGGCGAACGCGGCGCCGAGAAGCCCGGCCTCCTCGACAGCTCCGGCACGCTTCGCGACCTGTCGGGCCATGTCGAGGACATCGCGGGCGACGTGCTCTCCGACGAGGTCCTCGCCCGCCTCAGGTCGCTCGACCCGGCCTCGCTGCCCGCGGTTCCCGCAGGCGTGCGCATGGGCCCCTGCGTCGGCCGCGTCGGCAAGTTCATCTGCATCGGGCTGAACTACGCCGACCACGCCGCCGAGACCGGCGCGCCGATCCCGGCCGAGCCGATCGTCTTCATGAAGGCGACCAGCGCCATCACCGGGCCCAACGACGGCATCCTGATTCCGCGCAACTCGGTGAAGACCGACTGGGAGGTCGAGCTCGGCGTCGTGATCGGCCGCGAGGCGCGCTATGTCGCCGAAAGCGAGGCGCTCAACTTCGTGGCGGGCTACTGCGTCGTCAACGACCTGTCGGAGCGCGCCTTCCAGACCGAGCGCGGCGGCCAGTGGACCAAGGGCAAGTCGGCCGACACGTTCGGCCCCATCGGCCCCTGGCTCGTCACGCGCGACGAGGTGCCCGACCCGCAAGCCCTCTCCATGTGGCTCGAGGTCGACGGCCACCGCTACCAGGACGGCTCGACCCGCACGATGATCTTCGGCGTCGCGCACGTCGTGTCCTACCTCTCGCAGTTCATGAGCCTGCAGCCGGGCGACGTGATCACGACCGGCACGCCGCCGGGCGTCGGCATGGGGCTGAAGCCCGAGCCCGTCTATCTCAAGCCCGGCCAGGTCGTGCGCCTCGGCATCGAGGGCCTGGGCGAGCAGCGTCAGGACGTGGCGGCGGCCTGAGGCCGGAGCGCGTCCTCCTCTCCGGCCGCCTCGGCGGCGGCCGGGGGGATCGAGCGCAGCAGCGTCTCGCGCGCCGAGCGCAGGTGGCGCCGGCAATAGAACTCGACCTCCATCGCGTTGCGCGTGCGCAGCGCCGCGACGATGTCGAGGTGCTCCACCAACGCCTGCCGGTTGCGCTCCGTCTCGCCCTGCTTGTTCCACTGGTAATGGTAGTGGAAGATCATGGCGATCACGTCGTAGAAGTCGATCACGAAGCGGTTGCCGGAGGCCTCGTGGATGAGGCGATGGAAGCGCTCGTCGAGCCGCGAGAAGGCGGCGCGCTGCTCCTCGACGCGCGGCAGGAGCCGGCGGTGCTCCTCCTCGATGGCTGCCAGCGACGCCCAGGCCGGGTGATCGTCCGGCAACTCCACGAAGGCAAGCGCCGAGCGCAGCTCGAAGAGCTCGCGCACCTCCGTCAGCTCCAGCGCGAAGGCGCGCGTGAAGCCCTTCAGCACCCACTGGCTGTTGCGCCGCTTCTCGATCAGCCCGAAGCGCGAGAAGCGGATGAGGAACTCGCGCACCGCCGAGACGCCGACGCCGAGCTCGCGCGCCAGGTCGGCCTCGCCGATCGCGTCGCCCGGTTGCGCGCCGCCCTGCAGGATGCGCTGCATGAAGCCGCGCTCGATCACCTGGTCGAGCGGGTCGGTCTCGTCGGCAGGAAAGCGGTCGGCGGCGACCGGCCGGCGCACCATCGCCCGGCGGCCGTCCTCGACCCGAAGGATGCCCCCTTCCGCCATGCGCGCCAGCACCGCCCGCACCGTGGTGCGGCTGACCTCGAGCTGCCGGGCGAGCGCGCCCTCCGAGGGGATCTCGCCCTCCTGCGAGAGAAGCGAGAGAGCGCGGTTGTAGGCGTCCTTGAAGAGCGTGTTGGGCTTGGCCATCCGGAATGCGCGTCAATGCGCGGCAAAGGCCGCGCCGGGAAAACCGATTCATTACGCCAGCCTTGGTTCCTTGTCGATGAAAGACAGGTGAGCTAGATCTGCCGCCGTGCCCCGCCGGGCGCACAAGGGGGAACGAGGCGATGAACAAGCGGCGAATCGGTCGGACGGCGCTCGAGGTGACGGAGATCAGCCTGGGCGGCGCCGCGCTCGGCAATCTCTACCGCGCCGTGGCGCGCAAGGACGCCATGGCGGTGATGGACCGGGCCTGGGACGCGGGCATCCGCTATTTCGACACCGCGCCCTACTACGGCTTCGGCCTGTCGGAGCGCCGCATGGGCGACTTCCTCCAGGGCAAGCCGCGCGACGCGTTCGTGCTCTCCACCAAGGTCGGGCGGCGGCTTCGCCCCGCGCCCGGCGAGGACCTGCCGGGCCTCGGCTATGTCGACGCCCTGCCCTTCGCGGTGGAATACGACTACGGCTACGACGCGATCATGCGCTCGGTGGAATCGAGCTACGCCCGGCTCGGCCTCAACCGCATCGACATCCTTTTCGTCCACGACATCGGCGTCTACACGCATGGCGAGGAGCGGACGCGCGCCCATCTCGGCCAGCTCTTCGGCTCGGGCCTCAAGGCGCTGGAGGAGCTGAAGAGCGCCGGCGTGATCGGGGCCTACGGCCTCGGCGTCAACGAGGTCGACATCTGCCTCACCGTAATGCGCGAGGCGCCGCTCGACTGCATCCTGCTCGCCGGACGCTACACGCTGCTCGACCGCGCCGCCGAGCGCGAGCTCCTGCCTCTGTGCCGCGAGCACGGCACCTCGATCGTGGTGGGAGGCGTCTTCAACTCCGGGATTCTCGCCACCGGGGCGCGCGAGGGCGCGAACTTCGACTACGGTCCCGCCGGCCCGGACGTCCTGGAGGCGGTGCGCGGCCTCGAAGCGGTGGCCGAGCGCGAAGGCATTTCGCTGAGCGGCGCCGCGCTCCAGTTTCCGCTGCACGAGCCCATGGTGGCCAGCATCCTTCTCGGCACCGGGCGGCCCGAAAGCCTCGAGCGGAACCTTGCGGGCTTCGCGCCCGCGATCGCGCCCGGGCGCTTCGCCGCCTTCGAGCCCCACACGATCAACCGCTAGAGGACCCGTTCCATGCTGCGCCACGTCCATCCCCTTCTCGGTCCCGACCTCCTTCATGCGCTCCGCTCGCTCGGCCACGGCGACGAGGTCGTGATCGCCGACGCCAACTTCCCCTCCCACTCGCTCGGGCCCCGCGTCGTTCGCCTCGACGGCATCGACGCGGTGGAGGCCGCCGAGGCCATCCTGACCCATCTGCCGCTCGACACGTTCGTGGAGCGCGCCGCGTTCCGCATGGCAATGGTGGACAAGCCCGACGAGGTGCCGCCGATCACCGATCTCTTCGCCGACGCGATCGCTCGGCTGTCGGGCGGCGACTTCCCGATCGAGGCGATCGAGCGCTTCGCCTTCTACGAGCGTGCGCGCCGCGCGCAGCTGATCGTGGCCACCGGCGAGCGCCGTCTCTACGGAAATCTGATCCTGACGACGGGCGTCCTTCTTGGAAATTCCGTTCCAAAGTGATTTGATGTTGAAACGGCTTGCGGAGAATCAAGGAAGCCGCTAGCGTACCCGTACGATATCCAGAAAGAACCGGGCCGACCCGGCGGATACGTACGCTCTTTCAAGGAGGAACAGTTCCGATGAAGTCCCGCCTTCCGACCCGTCGCGCGGCCCTGGCCAGCGTCGCCCTCCTGGCCGCAGCCTTCGCCCTGCCCGGCGGTCCGGCCCTGGCCCAGCAGCCCACCATCCCGATCATCGTGAAGGACACGACCTCCTTCTACTGGCAGATCGTCCTGGCCGGCGCCCGGCAGGCGGGCAAGGATCTCGGCGTCAACGTGCCTGAGCTCGGCGCCCAGGCCGAGACCGACATCAACGGCCAGATCTCGATCCTCGAGAACGCGGTGGCGGGCAAGCCGGCCGCGGTCGTGATCGCGCCGACCGAGCGCACGGCGCTCGGCGCCCCGATCACCGAGGCCGCCAAGTCGGTTCCGGTCGTCGGCATCGACTCCTCGGCCGAGACTGATGCCTTCTCGTCCTTCCTCACCACCGACAACGTCGAGGGCGGCCGCATCGCCGCGCGCGGCCTGGCCGAGGCGATCAAAGCCAAGACCGGCAAGGAAGAGGGCGACGTCGCGCTGATCACCAACGCGCCGAACGCCGGCTCGCTGGAGGAGCGCAAGAAGGGCTTCACCGAGGAGCTCGCCAAGTATCCGGGCCTCAAGCTCGTCGCCGACCGCTACGCCGACGGCCAGGCCGCGACCGGCCTCAACATCACCACCGACCTCCTGACCGCCAATCCCAACCTCGTCGGCATCTTCGCCTCGAACCTGATCATGGCGCAGGGCGCCGGCCAGGCGGTCGCCGAGAACGGCGTGAAGGACAAGGTGGCTCTGGTCGGCTTCGACTCCGACGACCGCCTCGTCGGCTTCCTGAAGGACGGCGTCATCTCGGCGCTGGTGGTCCAGGACCCGTACCGGATGGGCTACGACGGCATCAAGACCGCGCTCGCCGTCTCTAAGAAGGAGAAGGTCGAGAAGAACGTCGACACCGGCGCGAACCTCATCACCACCGCCAACATGATGGACAAGCGCTCGCAGGAGCTCCTCAACCCGAAGGTCAAGTAACCCTCGAGGCTGAACGTCGCCCGCCGGCCGGTCCGGCGGGCGCCATGAAGGGCCGGGGCCATCAGGCGCCCCGGCTTTCTCGCCCCTTCGCGGGGCAAGGCGAGACGCAGAAGGCCCAGCCCGGCCCCGCTCGCAGGCTCCTGCTCGTAAGGAGGCATTCCTTGACCACAGCGCCATCCCCCCTCGACCCGCGCCCGGCGGGCGAGCATGCCGCATCCACCGAGCCGCCGGTCGCCGCCGGCGAGACCATCCTGGAGCTGCGCGGCCTCGAGAAGCGCTACGGCCAGGTGCTCGCGCTCAAGCCCTGCTCGCTCTCGTTCCGCGCCGGAGAGATCCACGCGATCGTCGGCGAGAACGGCGCCGGCAAGTCGACGCTCATCAAGCTCCTGACCGGGGTCATCCGGCGTTCGGGCGGCGAGATCGTCTGGCGCGGCCAGCCGGTCGCCCTCGCCTCCCCCCAGGAGGCGATCGACCACGGCATCAACGCCGTGCACCAGGAGGTCGTCCTGTGCCGCCACCTGTCGGTGGCCGCCAACATCTTCCTCGGCGACGAGAGCGTGCGCGGCGGGCTCCTGCGCAAGCGCGAGATGAACCGCGCGGCGCAAGCCATCCTCGACGACATGGGCTTCCGCCTGCCGGCCACCGCCGAACTCGGCAGCCTGACGATCGGCCAGCAGCAGCTCGTGGCCACCGCACGAGCCTCGCTGCGCGGCACGCGCTTCATCATCTTCGACGAGCCCACCGCCTACCTGACGCGCCAGGAGGCCGCCCAGCTATTCACCCTGATCCGCCGCCTGAAGGCGGAAGGGGTGACGATCGTCTATATCAGCCACCGCATGGAGGAGGTCTTCGAGCTGGCCGACCGCGTGTCGGTGCTGCGCGACGGGACCCATGTGGGAACGCGGGACATTCGCGAGACGAACGACGCCGAGCTCGTCTCGCTCATGATCAACCGCTCGCTCGACCAGATCTACCACAAGGACAAGATCGCGATCGGCGAGCCCCTGATCGAGGCGCGGCACCTCTCGGGCAAGGGCTTCGAGGACATCTCGCTCACCGTGCGGCGCGGCGAGATCGTCGGGCTCTACGGCCTGATCGGCGCGGGGCGTTCGGAATTCGCGCTCTCGCTCTTCGGCCGCAACCCGAAGACGGCGGGCGAGATCCTCTGGAAGAACAAGCCGGTCGACATCCGCTCCGAGCGCCAGGCGATCGACCTCGGCCTCGCGCTCGCGCCCGAAAGCCGGCGCGACCAGGGGCTGGCCCTGAACCTTCCGATCGGCCTCAACCTGAACCTTCCGATCTACGACCGGGTGACGAGCGGGCTCACGATCTCGCGCCGCCGCGAGGCGGAGGAGGCCGACCGGCAGATCCGCGACCTCGCCATCAAGACGCCGAGCCGGCGCACGCTGGCCTCGGCCATGTCGGGCGGCAACCAGCAGAAGATCGTCATCGGCAAGTGGCTGGCCCACGGCGCCGAGCTCTTCATCTTCGACGAGCCGACGGTGGGCGTGGACGTCGGCACCAAGGCCGAAATCTACCGCCTGTTCGGGCAGCTTCTCCAGAAGGGGGCGGGCATCCTCCTGATCTCCTCCTACCTGCCCGAGGTCTACGAGCTCGCCGACACGATGCACGTCTTCCGCAGCGGGCGCCTCGTCGGCTCGAGCGGCTTCCACGAGGCGAGCCACGAAACCATCCTCGCCCAGGCGATCGGCGTCTGACGTGAACCCTTCCTTCGAGCGACCCCCGAGGCGTCCATGACCGTTCAGACCTCCCCCGCCGCGCCCGAAGCCGCCGCCGCGCCGCGGCGCAACTTCGGCTTCCTCTTCGCGCTGACGCTGCTCGGCCTCCTGGTCGCGCTCTGGGTCTTCCTGAGCTTCGCGACGCCGACCTTCGCCACCGCCAACAACATCGCCAACCTCCTGCGCCAGGGCTCGATGATCGCGATCCTGGCGATCGGCCAGACCTTCGTCATCATCACCTCGGGCATCGACCTGTCGGTGGGCGCGATCGTCGGCTTCTCCACCACCGTGATCGCCTACCTTCTGCAGGCGGGCGTACCGGTCTGGGCGGCGGTGCTCTTGACCCTCGTGATGGGCCTCCTGATCGGGATGTTCCACGGCTTCGGCATCGTGCGCATGGGCCTGCCGCCCTTCATCATCACGCTGGCGACGCTGACGGCGCTGCGCGGCATCGGCCTCGTGATCACCAACGGCTCCACGATCTCGATCACGGACGCGGGCTTCAACGCCTTCTCGCGCGAAAGCTTCCTCGGCATCCCCAACCTCTTCTGGATGGTGATCCTGGTCGCGGTGCCGGCCTACGTCTTCCTCCACATGAGCCGGTTCGGGCGCTACCTCTTCGCGGTCGGCTCCAACCCCGAGGCCGCGCGCCTGTCGGGCGTGAACGTGCCGCGCATGATCTACATGGCCTATTCGCTCTCGGCGGTCTTCGCCGCCTTCGTGGGCGTGCTTCTCGCCGCGCGCATCGGGGTGGGCAACGCCACGCAGGCGGAAGGCTGGGAACTCCAGGCCATCGCCTCGTCGGTGATCGGCGGCACCTCGCTCTTCGGCGCGGTCGGCTCGATCCAGGGCCCGCTGATCGGCGCCTTCATCCTCGCGACCATCAACAACGGCGCCAACCTTCTCAACGTCAACTCCTTCTGGCAGCGCATCATCACCGGCGGTCTGATCATCGTGATCGTCTACTTCGACCAGCTGCGCCGGCGTCGGCAGTAGGAGCGGGCAAGATGGGGAACACGATGCGGGCGCTGGTCTGCGCCGAGCCGGGCAAGCTGGCGCTGGGCGAACGGGAGCGGCCGGGCGCGGCGCGCGAGGGCTGGGCGCTGGTGGACGTCGCCCATGTCGGGATCTGCGGCACGGACTACCACATCTTCGAGGGCAAGCACCCGTTCCTCCAGTATCCCCGGGTGATGGGCCACGAGGTCTCGGGCCGTGTCGCCAGGAGCGCCCGCCTGCCCGAGGGCACGCCGGTCGTGATCAACCCCTATGTCAGCTGCGGGACCTGCGCGGCCTGCCGCAAGGGGCGCTTCAACTGCTGCATGCGCATCGAGGTCCTGGGCGTCCACCGCGACGGCGCCCTGTGCGAGCGCATCGAGGTCCCGGAGGGCAACCTCATTCCTGCCGGCGATCTCCCCTTGCGCGACGCGGCGATGGTGGAGTTCCTGGCCATCGGCGCCCACGCCGTGCGCCGTTCGCAGACGAGCGAGGGCCGCGCGCTGGTCGTGGGCGCCGGGCCGATCGGCCTCGGCACCGCGCTCTTCGCCAAGCTCGCCGGGCTGGAGGTCGCGATCATGGACCCGCTCCAGGAGCGGCTCGACTTCGCGACCGAGGCCCTGGGGCTGCCCGAGGCGGTGGTCGCCGACGCGCGGCGCGCGGAGCGCGTGCGCGAGATGACGGCGGGCGACGGGTTCGAGGTCGTGTTCGACGCGACCGGCCACCCGGCTTCCATGCAGGCGGGCTTCGCCGATGTCGGGCACGGTGGCTCGCTGGTTCTCGTCAGCGTCGTGACGGGCGACATCACCTTTTCCGACCCGGAATTCCACAAGCGCGAGATGCGGCTGGTCGGCAGCCGCAACGCGCTCGCGGCCGACTTCGAGCACGTGATGACGTCGATCCGCGCGGGGCGCGTCCCGACCGACCGGCTGGCGACGCACGGAACGACGCTGGCCGAGGCCGCCGATCGCATCCCGCACTGGGCGCACGACAAGAAGGGGCTGGTGAAGGCGATCGTCGAGGTGGCCACCTGAAGAAGCGGGTTCGCGTCCTGTGACCGATCCGCAACGCCGACGACGCCCTCCCCTCCTCCACCCTCGCCTCGTGTGCCGGCCGCCCCAAATCCCCCAACGGCAGATCGCAACGGTTCCGTGGGGATAACGGGCGCCGTGGCGACCGGCCTCGTTGCGTCGCAGCGAAACGGGAGCCAAATAGTCTCCCGTGCGTTGTGTAGGCAGGAATGAAAGTGGCGTGGCAGGACGGGTCGGAGTCTCGGTTATGATGTCGCAGTCTTCGAGCCTTCGGGGTAAGCGGGTTCTCGTCGTCGAGGACGAGTTTCTGGTCGCGCTCGATATCGAGGCCGAACTCGAGGACTGCGGTGCCAGCGTCGTCTGCGCCAGCACGCTTGCCCAGGCCCGCGCCGAGGCCGAGAACGATGCCTTCGACGCCGTCGTCCTCGACCTCAACCTGCACGGTGAGCCGTCCTATCCGGTGGCCGACCTCCTCCACGAGCGCCGCGTTCCCTTTCTCTTCCATACCGGTCAGGGCGAGAAGGCGCTTCTGACGCGGCGCTACCCCGGCGTCACGGTGTGCAGCAAACCCTGCGACGGCCGCTCGCTCGCCAGCAGCCTCGGCCGCGTCATGGGCATGATCTGAGGCGGAGAACCGGCCTTCAGGCCCGATTGGCCGCCGGCTCTTCGAAGCGGCCGAGTTCGCTGTCGCTCCCTTCGGCGCGCAGGTCGCGTCGGCGGATCTTGCCCGAGAGCGTCTTGGGCAGCGCCTCCACGAAGATGATGCGCCGGATCCGCTGGTAGGGCGAAAGACGCCCCTTCAGGTGCTTGAACAGAAGCTCGGCGGTGGCCGCATCAGCCGTGCGGTCCGCCTCGAGAAGGACGAAGGCCTGCGGTACGGCAAGGCGCAAGGCGTCCGCCATCGGCACCACGGCCGCCTCGCGCACCGCCGGATGGGCCACCAGCGCGCTTTCGAGCTCGAAGGGGCTGACGCGGTAGTCCGACGACTTGAAGACATCGTCGACGCGCCCGACGAAGGTAAGCGTTCCGTCCGCGTTGCGGCGCGCGACGTCGCCCGTCCGGTAGATCCCCTCCCCCGACACCGCGGCGCTCGGCGTCAGTCCGGCCGGGCGGCCCGCCTCCAGCCGGAGAGCGATCTCGCCCTCCGCCGCCTCCCGCCCTTCAGCGTCGAGAAGAACGATGGGATAACCGGGGAGCGGGCGCCCCATCGAGCCGAGTTCCCCCACCGCACCCGGCACGTGCCCCACCATGGCCGTCGTCTCGGTCTGGCCGTAGCCGTCGCGCACGCGCAGGTCCCAGGACCGGGCCACCGCCCCGATCACCGACGCGTTGAGCGGCTCGCCCGACGACACGGCCTCGCGCAGGCAACCGGGGCGCGCGCCGAGGCCATGGCCGACGAGGTGGCGCCAGACGGTCGGCGGCGCGCAGAAGGTCGTCACCGCCATCTCGTCCAGCGCGCGCAGGAGCGGCGCGGGCTCGAACCGGTCCTGTTCGAGCACGGCCACCGTCGCGCCCGCGCTCCAGGGCGCGAACATCGAGCTCCAGGCGTGCTTGGCCCAGCCGGGCGAGGACACGTTGAGATGCGTGTCGCCGGGCCGAAGGCCCAGCCAGTGCATCGTGGACAGCGACCCGACGGGATAGGATCGATGGGTGTGGAGCACGAGCTTGGGCAGCGCCGTCGTGCCCGAGGTGAAGTAGAGAAGAAGCGGGTCGTCGGGCGCGGTCTGCCCGCAGGGCCGGAAGCTCGGGTCGTGCGCGTCGGCCTCCGCAAGGCCGCGCCAGCCGGGCGGCGGCTCGCTTTCGGGCGTGAGCCGCAGGCCCTCGAAGCGGGCGGCGTCGAGGATGCCGGCGAGCGCGCCCCGCGCGACGACGCACCGCGCCACCCCACGCGTCAGGCGGTCGCGCAGTTCGTGCGGGGCAAGAAGCGGACTGGCGGGCAGCACCGTGACCCCCGCCTTGAAGCAGGCGAGCTGGACGGCCCAGAGCGCCGGCTCGTTCCGCAGCATGACGAGCAGCCGGTCTCCGCGCGTAAGGCCGAGCCGCGCGAGAAGGTTCGCGATGCGCGAAGAGCGGCTGGCGAGCTCGCGAAAGCTCAACGAGGTTTCCCGCCCACCGCGCGCCGCCTCGCGAATGCGCAGCGCCGGCCGATCCCCCGTGGCCGAGTCGTTCGCCAGTACGCCGTCGAACCAGTCGAGCGCCCAGTTGAAGGGCACGGGCGCCGGCCATCGGAAGCGCCGCCGCTTCTCGGACGGCGACAGCTGCGGGTCGAGAAGGAGGTCGCGCATCGCCCGGAAAGCATCGGCGCCCGGGCTCATGCGCGGCTCCCGGAGGCGTGATGCGGATCCTTCGACAAGGCTGGAACCATTTGCGGCGAAACCATGTTGAGGGCGTCGAGAATGCTTGTCCGGCCCGACGCGGGACGCGGCGGGCAGGCTTCAAAGATCGTCCCGTCACCTGGAGTTTGCATCATGAAGCGTACCATGCTCGCCCTCGCCGCCGCCACGCTCCTGTCGGGCGCGGCCTTCGCCCAGGACACGTCCGAGAAGAACACCAACCCGGTTCCCGGCTCCGAGGCGGGCGAGACCTCGGTCATTCCTCCGGCCGCTCCGGTTCCGGGCGCGATGGCCCCGGCCGCGACCTCGCAGCCCGAGCAGACCTCGAACCCGGTTCCAGGCACAGAGCAGGGCAAGGAGTCGGCCATGCCCGCCGGCGCCGCGAGCACGGTCGTGACCGGCAAGAACGCGCCCGCGACCGGTTCGCCGACGCAGGAGACCTCGAATCCTGTTCCCGGCACCTCGACGGGCGACGGCAACATCACCTCGCCGGCCGCCCCGGCCAAGTAAGCGTCGATCGCACCGCGCAAGCGGAGGGGGCGCTGGCCAAGGCCAGCGCCTTTTTTCGTTATCGAGTCACCTTGCGTGAGCCGCTCGCCGAGGCGGTGGACCGACGATCGTGCCGCACGACGGATGCGCCCTCCGGCACCGGTCGGGACATGGATCGGTGCGTGGTTGAAGCGTCACGCAGGACCATACGTCCGGCTGTCCAACGCGAGAAGCGCCGTCCATCCCCGACCAGTGGCAGACGGTCGTTGTCGATGACAGGGATCGATGACGGCAGATCAAGCGCTGTCGGGATGATCCTGCCGGTTCAGCCTGGACGCGCCGTTCCAGGCAATCATTCGTGCGCTCACACATGTTGACCGCCCGCCCGCCTTACCGGTCAGCAGGCAGGCGGACGGGCGTAGAGACGACACCGCGCACAAGCTGCGCCGATCAGGCGCCGGCATGATGCTCCGCGTTGCGCTTTCGCGTGGCGGCCGCCTTCTTGGCGGAGGCGGAGCGCTCGGCCGCCGTGCGCGAGGCGGAGGCCTTGCCGCCCCGCTCGCCGCCCTTCTTCGAGGAGGCATGGCTGGTGGCGTGGCCGCGGCCCGAGCCGCTCTTGTTGCCGCCGCCGTCTTCCTTAATCACGGTCGCCCAGGCCCGGCGCTCGGCCTCCGCTTCCGGCACACCGCGCGATTCGTAGCTTTCGGCGATGTGGTCCGCCTTGCGCTCCTGCTTGTCCGTGTATTTCGACTTGTCGCCGCGGGGCATGGCGCCCTCCATCCGTCGTTTCGTCGCATCGAAAACGAGAGAGCTCCAGAGCCGGTTCCCGCATTCCCTTTCCCACGCACGATGAGAATGGGTGGCCGCATCGCGACCTTCCCGGCTGCGCCCTTGACGCGGGCGCGCGAAAGCGGTGGAGCGTTGGCGAACCGCCATCCCATCAGGAGCAGGGCCCCGCCATGACATCGATCGAAGAGCTCAAGCGTTCCACGACGGCCACGGGCCGGGCCCTCGTCCTGGAGGAGAAGGACCGGCTGGCGCTGCGCGACTTCGTGCTGGACGAGCCGCTCGGGCCCCACGACGTTCGCATCGCCATCCACACGGTCGGCATCTGCGGCTCGGACGTCCACTATTTCACGCACGGCGCCATCGGCTCCTTCGTGGTCAAGGAGCCGATGATTCTCGGCCACGAGGCGAGCGGCATCGTGACCGAGACGGGCGCGGCCGTCACGACGCTGAAGGCCGGCGACCGGGTGTGCATGGAACCCGGCATCCCGGACCCGAACGGGCGCGCGACGCGCCTCGGGCTCTACAACCTCGACCCCGCCGTCCGCTTCTGGGCAACGCCGCCGATCCACGGCGTCCTGCGCTCCTCGGTGGTCCACCCGGAGGCGTTCACCTACAAGCTGCCCGATACGGTGAGCTTCGCGCAGGCCGCGATGGTGGAGCCGCTCGCGGTCGGCGTCCATGCGGCGACCAAGGCGAAGGGCCAGCCGGGCCATGTCGCGGTGGTGATCGGCGCGGGTCCGATCGGCCTCGTGACCGTGCTCGCGGCGCTGGCGGCGGGCGCCGCGCACGTGATCGTCTCCGACATCGACGACACCAAGCTGGAGATCGCAAGGAAGCTCGGCTCGGTGACGGCGGTCAACGTCGGGCGCGAGGATCTCGGCGAGGCCGTTCGCCGCGAGACGGCGGGCTGGGGCGCCGACGTGATCTACGAATGCGCCGGCTCCGAGCGCGCGATCGAGAACATCTTCGATCCGCTCTGCCCGGGCGGCACGGTGGTCTTCGTCGGCATGCCCATGAAGAAGCCGAGCTACGATCTCGTCGGCGCCATGGTGAAGGAAGCGCGCGTCGAGCACGTGTTCCGTTACGCGCACGTCTTCCCGCGCTGCATCGCCATGCTGGCGTCGGGTGCGATCGACCTGTCGCCGCTGATCACCCGCACCTTCGCCTTCGAGGAGAGCGTCGAGGCCTTCAAGCTCGCCGCCCAGGCCCCCAAGGGCGAGGTGAAGATGCAGATCCGCATGCCCATTGAGGCCTGAGGACGAGAGCCGAAGGGGGCGGCGTCAGCTCGAGGGCTCGACGTCGCCCCGGTGCTGCAGCCATCGCGCAACCGTCCAGCACAGAAGCGCCCAGGCCGCGCCCGCGCACCAGCCGGCGAGAACGTCGGTCGGATAATGGACGCCGAGGAAGATGCGGCTCGTGCCGATCAGGAGCGTCAGCGCGATCGCGACGCCCATCAGGTAGATGCGCGTCGTCAGCGCGGCCTGCGTGCGCGACAGGAGCGCGCCGAGCGTGAGGTAGGTCGCGGCCGAGAGCATGGCGTGGCCGCTCGGGAAGCTCAGCGTGTGGACGTCCACCAGATGCGACACGACGTCGGGCCGGGGCCGGTCGAAGCCGAGCTTCAGGACGCTCGAGACCAGGATCGCGCCCAGCACCGAGACGAGCACGAGAAACGCCGAGGACCATTTGCGCAGGAGCGCGAGATAGGCCGCGACCGTGACCGTGATCAGCGTCAGGACGGTCATGCCGCCGAGCGCGGTGATGTCGCGAAAGGCGAGTTCCACCCAGCGGGGACCGATCGGATCGGCCGGGTCCCCCGCCTTGCGGAACCAGAGAAGGATCGCGTCGTCGAAGGCGTGCGTGTCGCCCTCGCGCACCTCGCCCGCGATGGCGAGAAAGGCGCCCACCGCGCCCGAGACGAGAAGCAGCACGACGAGACCGCGAATCTCGAGGCGCTCTGCGATCGAGCGCCAGATCGGGCGGGAGCGCCCCGGCACGGTGGACATGGATGGATCAGCTTTCGACAGGAGCGACACGAAGCCAGCTAGGAACCGGGCCGCCCCCGGCGAGGGGACGGCCCTGTCGGCCCCCGCTTATTTCGGGGCGTGCTCGCGCAGCCAGCCTTCGAGAAGCGCGATCTCGCGCTCCTGCGAGGCGACCACATCCTCGGACAGCTTGACGAGAACGGGGTCGCGCTCGCCGCTGGCGAGATAGGCGCGGGCCATCTCCACCGCGCTCTGGTGGTGCGGAATCATCATGCGGGCGTAGTCGACGCCGGCTTGGCCCGTCATGGGCATGGAGGCCATGGTCTCGTCCATGCGGCGCATGGCGTCCATGTAGGCCGCCGACGGGGAGCCGGCGGCCGGGGCCGTGGCGGCATGGCCGGAATGGGCCGGATCCCGCGCGGGCATGGTATGGCCGGAATGGTCCTGCGCGAGCGCGGGCGCGCTCGCCAGAAGAAGCGCCGCGCAGAGAAGCGCGGGTCCGCGCGCGCGGACGATGGAACGATCAAACATAGGACAGTCCTTGAAAAGGGCGCGCACCGCCGGTTGGGCGGGCGGTCCCATAGAAACGGGTGTGACGATCAGGGCGCTACGCCGCTCGCGGCGGAGGAAGCGGCAGGCGCGGCGTGAATTCGCGAAGCCCGTCGTCGACGGGCCGTGCGAAGCGGAAACCGGCGGAGAGCGGCGCTCCCGGATCGAGGGCGACGAGCGGAACGGCGGGCGCGCAATGGAAGGCGCAGCACTGGTCCGCATGACGAGGGCCGGGACGGGGCTCGTCGTGTCCGGCGCAGTCGGCCACGGCCGCCATCCGAGCCACCGGATGGGTCTTCCCGGGGGCCGCGCTCACCGGAGGCGCGAGCGCCAGAACGGCCAGAAGCAGAAGCAGGGCGCGTAGCCACCGCCCCTTCCCCGCCGTTCGCTTCGTCTTGCGCAATCCCATGGCGCCGCAGATCGGCCGCGCGGTCGGGTTTTCAAGGAGGCGTCGCGCTTGAGCCCGCGCGGCCGGCCTCCTACCTTGGCGCCGCCGACCCGAGGAGACCCGCGATGAACGACGACGCGACGCCCACGCCCGACGATTCCAAGCTGACGCGCACCAAGGAGAACTGGGCGCGCGAGGGCCGCTTCCTGACGGGGCGGACCGCAAGGCCGCAATCCGAGCGCCTGCCGCCCGGCCAGCATCTGGTGACGAACTGGCCGGTGCTCGACCTCGGGCTGACGCCGGGCGTTCCGACCGAGCGCTGGCGCCTCGACATCAAGGGCGCGGTGGAACGGCCGCAAAGCTGGGACTTCGCCGCCTTCCGCGCGCAGCCCCAGACGAGCGAGACCACCGACATCCACTGCGTGACCACGTGGTCGCGCTACGACAACCGCTGGGAGGGGCTGTCGACGCGCGACCTCCTGGCGATCGTGCAGCCGCGCGAGGACGCGGCCTTCGTCGTGCTCTCGTCCTACGACGGCTACACGACCAACCTCGCGCTGGAGGACTTCGCGGCCGAGGACGCGATCGTCGCCCACTCCTGGGAGGGCGCTCCGCTGACGCGCGAGCACGGCGGGCCGATCCGCCTCGTCGTGCCCCACCTCTATTTCTGGAAGAGCGCCAAGTGGCTGCGCGAGATCGAGTTCCGCACGCGCGACCAGCCCGGCTTCTGGGAGGTCCGGGGCTACCACAATCGCGGCGACCCCTTCGCCGAGGAGCGCTACTCGGACTGATCCGCGCCGTCGGCCGGCGCCCCGAGCGTCGGCATGCCGAAGCCGCCGGGCATGCCGGCAGGGGCCGCGGGCGCGGCCGGCACGAGCGCCACGGGCGCGGCGGGAGCGACCGGCGCAGCGGCCACC
>NZ_BBWK01000031.1 GCF_001463765.1 Aureimonas sp. AU4
GCGCAGCGGCCACCAGGGCCGGCGCGGGGCTGCCGCCCACGCCGTTGGGCCCGAGATAGGTGTCGATCAGGTTCTCGACGCGCGCGTCCCGCGCCCGGCCCGTCTGGCCGCCGAGCACGACCACGACCACGCCGCGTCCCCCGCGCCGGGCGCTGGCGACGAGGTTGTAGCCCGAGGCGTTGACGTAGCCCGTCTTCATGCCGTCGACGCCGGCGACGCGCCCAAGCAGCTTGTTGGTGGCCCGATAGTGCCGGCCGTTATAATCGAAGCCCTCCTGCGCGAAGAGCGGCCGCATGCCGGGGAAGCGCTTGCGGATGTGAAGGCCGAGCACCGCAAGGTCGCGCGCCGTCGAGATCTGGCGCTCGTCCGGCAGGCCGGACGCGTTGGCGAAGTTGGTGCGCGTCATGCCGAGCTGACGGGCGCGGGCCGTCATCTGCAGGGCGAAGCGCTCCTCGGTGCCGCCGAGGTTCTCGGCCACCACGCTCGCCACGTCGTTGGAGGAATGGACGGCGAGGCCCGGCAGCGCGTCGCGCACGCGGATCGTCGAGCCTGGCCGCAGCCCGAGCTTGGAGGGCGGACGGGACGCGGCATGGGCGGAAACCGCGAGCGGCGTGTCCATCGTCACCTTCTTCGCGTCGATCGCCTCCAGAAGCAGAAGAAGCGTCATCAGCTTCGTGGTGGAGGCGGGATGACGCAGACCGTCGGCGTCGTCGGCGTAGAGAACGGTGCCCCGGTCCTGGTCGACGACGATCGCGGAGGGGACGCGCGTGCCCAGCACGCCCTCGTCGGCCGTCAGCCGGGGCGCCTTGGACGGCGGCACGAGGCCGGCCGCAAGGTCGACGCGCGACAGGTCGGCGGTCTGGCAGGCGGCAAGCGAAAGGAGGATCGGCAGCGCGAGAAGCGCTCGAACGAAGGACAAGCGAGGCACGGCGGTCAAAGGCCCGAAGAGGGAGATGGGGTGCGCCCTCGGGCGCGGCGGCGGATCGTAAGGGAACCCCTGGCACGGGAGGCCGAGGGTTCCAGATAGCGGGCGACGCTGCGCCGTCCCGTCGCGCGGGACGCCCTCCAGATCGACGACGTCAGACCCGACAAGGAAGAGCCATGGCCGAGAACACCGCCCCCGTCTGGTTCATCACCGGCTGCTCCACCGGCTTCGGCCTGGAGCTGGCCCGCCTCGTGCTCGGGCGTGGCTGGCGCGCGGTGGTGACGGCCCGCGACAAGGCGCGCCTCGCCGACCTCGTCGCGCTCGCGCCCGACCGGGCGCTGGCGGTCACGCTCGACGTGACCAAGCAGGCCGAGATCGACGCCGCCGTGAAGGACGCCCTCGACCGGTTCGGCCGCATCGACGTCCTCGTCAACAATGCCGGCTACGGCTACCAGGCCTCGATCGAGGAGGGCGAGGAGGCCGAGATCCGCCAGCAGTTCGACGCCAACGTCTTCGGCCTCTTCGCCATGACGCGCGCGGTCCTGCCCGCGATGCGCGCCCAGCGGAGCGGCCACGTCCTCAACATCACCTCGCAGGCCGGCTTCATCGGTTATCCCGGCTCGGGCTACTACGCCGCCACCAAGCACGCGGTGGAGGGTTTCTCGGACGCGCTCGCCATTGAGGGCAAGCCGCTCGGCATCAAGGTCACCTGCGTCGAGCCCGGCCCCTTCCGCACCGACTGGGCGGGCCGCTCGCTGCGCCAGACGCCGAACCGTATCGAGGACTATGCCGAGACCGCCGGCGCGCGGCTCAAGGGCACGTCCGACATCAGCGGCAAGCAGCCGGGCGACCCGGTCCGCGCCGGCGAGGCGATGATCCGCGCGACCGAGATGGCGGAGGCGCCGCGTCATCTCGTGCTCGGCAAGCCGGCCTTCGAGGGCATCACGCAGCGCCTGCGCGAGCGGCTGGAGCAGATCGAGGGCCTGCGCGACATCTCGCTGTCCGCCGACTTTCCCGACGCTTGATACCGCCGCGCTTTCGAACGGACGCGTTCGAGAAAGCAAGGCAAGACCGAACGGGCGTCCGCCCTCATGGGCGGAATCCTTTGTCCCGACCTCGGTCAGGACAAAGGCGCGCTGGTATGAGGCGGTCATCTCAGCCGCCGTTCATGCGGATGAGGTCCTCGATCGACATGGTGTCGAGAGCCTGCCCGCCGGCCGGCGGCTGCCGCGAGGCGGCGGGGCCTTCCGCCGCGATCTGTCGCGCGGCGCGGCGCATCGCGGCGCCCTGCGCCGTCGCGGCGGGCGGCGCGGCCGGGGCTGAGGCGACCACGACCTGGCGCGCGGCCGGCTGGTAGGGCAGCCGACCCTCGCGTTCTGCCGCCTCGCGCGCGGCGACCTCGCCTTGCGTCGAGGTGGCGTTGCGGCGCTTCTCGTAGAAGGCGTTGCCCCCCTGGATCGTGACGTAGTGCATGTTGGAATAGGGGTAGGAATAGCCGGCGGTGTGGAAGAACATCGCCTTGGCGACTCGCGGATGGCGCTCGCCCTTCAGGACGCGCCCCGCCGTTTGCATGGCAAGATCGCGGCCTCGGTCCATGGGCTTGGACAGGACGCCCGGCGCGAACTGGTTCTTCTGCCCCACCACGCCGCAGACGCTCTGTGGGTACTTGCCGGACTGGAGGCGGTTCATCACCACCGTTCCGACCGCGAGCATCCCCTCCTCGCTCGACCGGTTGCTCTCGAAATACATCGCCCGGGCGAGGCATTCCTGCGAGCTCATGCGCTGGACGCGCGCGCAGCCGCTCGCCAGCGCGGCCAGCGCCACGAGCAGGAGGAAGACGGGAATGCGGCTGATGGGCATCAGGCAACTCGGAACGCGACTGTCGCGCGAGTTTCGCCCGGGACGCTTAAAAGAGGGTTTCGGGGGCGCCGACGCGCCCCCGCCCCGCGGTCACGTTCTACAGAAGCGCCGAGACCGCCTCGCGCTCTTCCACGAGCTCGGCCACCGTGCGGTCGAGCATCTGCTGCTGGAAGGCGTTGATCTCGAGGTCCCGGACGCGCTCGTAGGAACCGTTCGAGCAGATCACGGGCACGCCGCACATCAGGCCCTCGGGGATGCCGTAGGAGCCGTCCGAGGAGATGCCCATCGACACCCAGTCGCCGTCCGAGCCCCGGATCCAGTCGCGCATGTGGTCGATCGCGGCGTTGGCGGCCGAGGCGGCCGACGACGCGCCGCGCGCCTCGATGATCGCGGCGCCGCGCTTGCCGACCGTCGGGATCAGCGTGTCCTTGTACCAGCTCTCGTCGCCGATCACGTCGGGCAGCGGCTTGCCGGCGGCCGTGGCGTAGCGCCAGTCGGCGAACATGGTGGGCGAATGGTTGCCCCAGACCACGAACTTGCGGATCTCGTCGACGCCCACGCCGCCGCGCTGCGCGAACTGCGTCAGGGCGCGGTTGTGGTCGAGCCGCAGCATCGCGGTGACGTTCTCGGTCGGGAAGCCCGGCGCGTTGGCCGCCAGGATCATGGCGTTGGTGTTGGCCGGGTTGCCGACCACGATCACCTTGGCGTCGCGCTTGGCCGCCTCGTCGAGGGCGCGGCCCTGCGTGCGGAAGATCTCGGCGTTGGCGTTGAGGAGGTCGCGGCGCTCCATGCCGGCGGTGCGCGGGCGCGAGCCCACGAAGAAGCCGGCGTCGATGTCGCGGAACGCATCCGTCGGATCGTCCGTGATCACGACGTCCTTGAGAAGCGGGAAGGCGCAGTCCTCGAGCTCCATCACCACGCCGCGCACCGCCTTCTGGGCCTGGGGCAGGTCGAGGAGCTGCAGAATGACAGGCGTCTCCTTGCCGTAGACGTCGCCGTTGGCGATGCGGAACAGAAGGGAGTAGCAGATCTGTCCGGCCGCGCCGGTTACCGCAATGCGCTTGGGCTCAACTGTCATGGTACGACCTTTCCTGCCATGCCGGAGGGAGGCTCCGGCCTCGAGTCGTCCGCCCTCTAACGCCATCCGTGTCCCCATGCCAGTTGAACTTCGCCCCCGCCCCCGTTCAAATCGATCCAATCGGCGCCCGCACCGGCCGGACGCGCGTCGTTGAGCGCGACCGACGCCCTGCGGAGCCGGGTCCGGCGCCTGCGCGAGGCGAGCTGGCGCGAAACGCTGCGCCGCCTGTTCCGCCGCTCCGAAATCTGGTTCGTCCTGCTCGCGGCGCTGGTGGGCGGGGCGAGCGGCACGCTCACCGTCCTGATCAGCCGCCTCGCCTATGCGATCCAGGTCCTCCTGTTTCGCCTTCCCCAGCCCGAGCGACTGAGCGCCCAGGCATCGCTGGAGCTCTGGCAGCTCGCGATCCTGCCGCTCGGCGGCCTGGCGCTGGGCCTGTTCGGACTGGCGGTGCGGGCGAGGCGGCGGGCGCTCGTCGACGCGGTCGAGGCCAACGCGCTCCATGGCGGGCGCATGTCGGGGCGCGACAGTCTCGTGATCGCCGGCCAGACCGTGATCTCCAATGGCTTCGGCGCGTCGGTCGGCCTGGAGGCGGCCTATGCGCAGATGGGGGGCGCCGCGGCCTCGCTCGGCGGACGCCTCTTCGCGCTGCGCCGCGCCGACTTCCGCACGCTGACGGGCGCGGGCGCGGGGGCCGGCATCGCGGCGGCCTTCGGCGCGCCGCTGGTGGGCGCCTTCTACGCCTTCGAGATCGTCATCGGAGCCTATACGCCGGCCGCGATCGCACCGGTGGTCGCGGCCTCGCTCGCCGGCGCGCTCGCCGCCGAGGCGCTCGGCGCCAAGGGCTACGTCCTTCATGTCGCCGAGGCCGGCGCGCTCGATACCGCGAGCTACCTGGCCTATGCGGGCCTGGGCGTGGCGGCCGCGCTCTTCGGCATCGCGCTGATGCGGCTCGTCGCGCTTCTGGAGGAGCGCACCCGCCCCGCCTGGCTGCCGCGCTGGCTGCGGCCGGTGGTGGGCGGCCTGCTTCTCGTGCCGATCGCCCTCCTCTCGCCGCAGACGCTCTCGGCCGGCCACGGCGCGATGCATCTCGACATCGCGGCGGGCGCGGGCATCGGGCTGGTGGCGGCGGTGTTCCTCCTGAAGTCGCTCGCTTCGGTGGTCTCGCTCGGCTTCGGCTTTCGCGGCGGCCTGTTCTTCGCCTCTCTGTTTCTCGGAACGCTGCTCGGCCATCTCTTCGCGGCCGGACTGGCGGCAATCGTCGGCCGGCCGCTCCTCGACGGCGGCGACGCGGCCGTGGTGGGCATGGCGGCCCTGGCGGTCTCGGTGATCGGCGGGCCGATGACCATGGCCATGCTCGTCCTCGAAACGACGCAGGACTTCGCGCTGGTGGGCGCGGTGCTCGCGGCCTCGCTCATTGCCTCGCTGATCGTGCGCGAGCTCTTCGGCTACTCCTTCTCGACGTGGCGCCTGCATCTGCGCGGCGAGACCGTGAAGAGCGCGCGCGACGTCGGCTGGGTGCGCACGCTCACGGCCGGCCGCATGATGCGGCGCGACGCGCGCACCATTCCCGAGACCGCGACGATCGCCGAGTTCCGCCGCCGCTTCCCGCTCGGCTCCGTCGGTCGCGTGGTGCTGCTCGACGACGCCGGCCACTATGCCGGCATCGTGCCGACCGCGAGCGCCTTCGGCGAGGGGCTGGAGGCCGAGACGCCGGTCGGAACCCTGATGAGCCTTCACGACGCGGTGCTCCAGCCGGGCGACGACATCCGCACCGCCATGCACGTCTTCGACGAGACCGGCGCCGACGAGGTGGTGGTTCTGGCGCCCGACGGCTCGGTGCTGGGCGTCCTGTCCGAAAGCCATGCGCGCCGGCGTTACGCCGAGGAGCTGGAAAAGGCGCAACGCGACCTGTTCGGCGAGCGCTGACCCCCTCGCCTCGTCTCGACATGGTGGCGCTTCTGTGCTGCCTGTGCGCCGTCGCGGCCCCCCGGGCCGCTCGCTCGATTCTAGGGGACCCTGCCATGGCCCTCCTCCGCCGCTGGCGTCCGGCTCTCGCCGCGCTCGCTCTCGCGCTGACGGGCGCGCTTTCCGCCCATGCGCAGGACGCGCGCGACAGCATTCGCATCGGCATGAACATCGAACCCGCCGGCCTCGACCCGACGGCGGCGGCGCCGGTCGCGATCGGGCAGGTCGTCTGGCAGAACGTCTTCCAAGGCCTGACGCGCATCGACGAGAACGGTCAGGTCCTGCCCCAGCTGGCAACCGAGTGGGCCGTCTCCGACGAGGGCCGCACGGTCACCTTCACCCTGCGCGAGGGCGTGCGGTTCCAGAACGGCGTCGCCTTCGATTCCTCGACCGCCAAGTTCACGCTGGACCGCGCGCGCGGCGAGGGCTCGATCAACCCGCAGAAGCAGTTCTTCACCAAGATCCGCGCGGTCGAAACGCCGGATCCGCGCACGCTCGTGCTGCGCCTCGCCGAGCCCTCCGGCGATCTTCTCTACCATCTCGCCTGGCCGGCGGCCGTCATGGTGGAGCCCTCCAGCGCCGAAACCAACCGCTCGGCACCGGTCGGCACCGGTCCCTTCCGCCTTGCGGAATGGCGCCAGGGCGACCGGCTGCGCCTGGAGCGCATCCCGAACTACTGGGGCCCGGCCCCGGCGCTGCGCGAGGCCGAGTTCCGTTTCATCAACGACCCGCAGGCGCAGGCCGCCGCCCTGCGATCGGGCGCCGTGGACGCCTTTCCCGAGTTCGGCGCGCCCGAGCTCGTCGAGGAGCTGAAGCGCGAGGAGCGCCTGTCGGTCGTCGTCGGCAACACGGAGCTGAAGGTCGTGGCGGGCATGAACGCGCGCCGCAAGCCCTTCGACGACGCGCGCGTGCGCCGCGCCCTGATGATGGCGGTGGACCGCGCGGCCGTGATCGAGGGCGCCTGGTCGGGCCTCGGCACGCCGATCGGCAGCCATTACACGCCCAACGATCCGGGCTATGTCGATCTTGCCAACCACGTTCCCTACGATCCGCAGGCGGCCAAGCGGCTTCTGGCCGAGGCGGGCTATCCCGACGGATTCGAGACCACCATCCGCACGCCGCAGATGAGCTATGCCACCCGCTCGGCCGAGGTGCTGCAGGCGCTTCTGGCCGAGATCGGCGTCACCCTGCGCATCGTCCCGACCGAGTTCCCGGCGGTCTGGGTCGAGCAGGTCTTGAAGGGGCATGACTTCGACATGACGATCGTCGCCCATGGCGAGCCGCTCGATCTCGATATCTACGCGCGCCCCGACTACTACTTCGGCTACCGGAACCCTGCCTTCGACCATACCATCGCCAAGGCCGGGCGGACGCTCGACGACGCGGACCGTTTCGCGCTCTACGGCAAGGCCCAGCGCATCCTCGCGGACGACCTCCCCGCCCTCTACCTCTTCGTCATGCCCAAGCTCGGCGTCTGGGACCGCCGCCTGACGGGCCTGTGGAGCGACGAGCCGATCGCCGCCAACGACCTGACGGCGGTTCGCTGGCAGCCGTGAGGGGAGCCCTCGGCTTCCTCCTGATGCTGCTCGGCGCCTCGTTCGCCGTGTTCTGGGCGGCGAACGCCCTGCCGGGCGACCCGGCGGTGGTGATGCTGGGAACGGCGGCGCGGCCCGACACGCTGGCGGCGCTGCGCCTCGAGCTCGGCCTCGACCGCCCGCTCTTCCTGCGCTGGCTCGAATGGCTGGGAGGCGCGCTGCGCGGCGACCTTGGCCGCTCGCTGACCTACGGCACGCCGGTCTCGGGGCTGGTGGCCGCGCGCCTCGCGCTCACCCTGCCGCTGGCGTGTCTCAGCTTCCTTCTCGCCGCCGCGATCGGCCTCGCGCTCGGGCTCATTTCGGCGCGCCGGCCCGGCGGCCGGATCGATCGCCTCGCCGCGCTCGCCACGCAGGCGGGAACGGCGCTGCCGGCCTTCGTGGTCGGCCTCTTCCTCGTGCTCTTGGCGAGCCGTTCGAGCGGCTGGCCGACGGGCGGCTTTCCCGGCTGGGGCGCGGGCCCTCTTACCGCGCTGCGCAGCCTCGCGCTGCCGACGCTGGCGCTGGCGCTGCCGCAGGGCATGGTGCTGGCGCGGGTCGCGCGCGCCGCCTTGATCGAGGTCGGCTCGCAGGACTTCATGCGCACGGCGCGCGCCAAGGGCCTGTCGCGCGGGGAGGCGCTGCGCCGCCACGCCCTGCCCAACGCGCTGGTGCCGGTCGCGACCGTCATGGGCCTCCAGTTCTCGTTCCTGGTCGGCGGCACGGTGCTGGTGGAAACCGTCTTCGCCCTGCCGGGGCTCGGCCAGCTCGCGGTCCAGTCGCTCCAGAACCGCGACCTCGTCACGCTCCAGGCCGTCGCGCTGATCCTGGTCGCGACCGTGATCGGCGTGAACGCCCTCGTCGACCTCGCGCTTGGTCGCCTCGACCCGCGCTGGAGCGGACGGCCGTGAGGGGACGGGTACCGCCCCGCCTTCTGGCGGGCGGTCTCCTTCTCGCGCTGACCGGCGCGCTCGCGCTCCTCGCCCTTTGGTGGACGCCCGTCGCCGAGCCCCTGCGGCTGCGCATGCGGCTGCGCTTCCAGGCGCCCGGCGTGGAGGCCTGGCTCGGCACCGATGCGCTGGGGCGCGACACGCTCTCGCTCCTGATGCTCGGCGCGGGGCCGACGCTCGCGGTGGCGCTCGCCTCGGTTCTGATCGGCGCGGCCGCCGGCACGGCGATCGGCCTTGCGGCCGCCTCGCGCGGCGGGCGCGGGGAAGCCGCGCTGATGCGGCTCATGGACCTCGTCTTCGCCTTTCCGCCCGTTCTGTCCGCACTGATGCTCGGCGCGGCGCTCGGCACGGGACGGGGAAGCGCCATCGCCGCCATCGCCCTCTTCACGCTGCCGGTCTTTGCGCGCGTCGCGCGAAACGGGGCGCGGCGGGTTCTCGCGCAGGATTTCGTGCAGGCCGCACGCGCGCTCGGCGTTCCGCCCGTCGGCATCCTGTGGCGCCACGTCCTGCCGGGCATCGGCGGCGAGATCGCCGTGCAGGCCTCGATCCAGATGGGCCTGGCCGTGATCACCGAGGCCGGCCTCTCCTTCATCGGCGTCGGCGAGCCGCCGCCGGCCCCCTCCTGGGGGCGGATGCTGGCCGACGCGCAGACCTATCTCGGCCCCGCGCCCTGGCTTCTGGCCGCCCCCGCCGGCGCGATCGCGCTTCTGGTGCTCGCCTTCAACCTCGCCGGCGACGGGTTGCGCGATCTCCTCGACCCGCGCCGGGAGCGCTAGAACTCGAGTTCGACGACGAGGCCCAGGTGGTCCGAAGCGGGACGCGTGGCGGGAACCGTCCGCGCCTCGAGAATGCGCGCGCCCCCGCCCGCATAGACGCGGTCGAGCGGTGTGAGCGGGCGGCGCGCCGGCCACGAGGGAAGCGCCGCGCGCTCCGGCAGGGCGGCGCGCAGGCGCCGATCCACCCCGCCCGCCGGGTTCCATTCGTTGAGGTCGCCGAGCGCGATCGTCGGGCCGGGACCGACGAGGCTCGCCACGGCCTCGGCCTGCCGGCGCCGCGCGCGAGGGCGCAGGCCGAAATGCGTGGCGAGCACGGTGAGCGATCCGTGCGGCGTCGCGACGCTCGCGCGGATCGCGCCGCGCGGCTCGAAGCCCGGACCGGGCAGAAGCACGACCTCGCCGTGCAAGGGATAGCGGCTCCACAGGACATGGCCATAGGCACACTCGCCCTCGCCGTAGAGGCGCGCCTCGAGGACGTATCCGCCGAGCCCTTCGGCGAGGCGCTCGAAGGCGCGCGGCAGGCGGCCGAGATGCGTGCGCCCGTCGACCTCCTGCAGCGCCGCGACGTCGGCCCCGACCTCGCGGATGACGCGCAGGGTCCGCTCGGGGTCGGGCCGGCGCCCCTCGCCGATGAAGCCGTGGAGGTTCCAGGTCAGGCAGCGCAGCGGCGCGGCGCGCGGGGTTTCCTCAGTTCGCGACACGGTCGCCCTGCCCCCCGCCCGCCACCGTTCGCAGGATCAGCGCGAGATCGCCGAGAAAGGAGCGCGTGGCGAGGTAGCGCGCGTCGATCTCGGCGAGGCGCACGGGGTCGCGCATGTCGATGCCCTGGACCTGGGCGAGACCCGTGATGCCGGGACGCAGCGCCAGGACGCCGCGCCGGCGCCGCTCCTCGACCAGCTCGCGCTGGATCGGCAGGCAGGGGCGCGGGCCCACGAAGCTCATCTCGCCGCGCAGCACGTTCCAGAGCTGGGGCAGTTCGTCGAGCTTCCAGCGACGCAGCCGGGCGCCGAGCGGCGTCACGGCCGAGGCGGGCGTGTCGTGCGAGGCGGCCGAGACCGTGTCCACCCGCATGGTCCGCAGCTTCAGGCAGATGAAGGGCGCGCCGTTCCGCCCGACCCGTTCCTGTCGGAACAGGCCCGGCCCCGCGCTGTCGCGCCGGACGAGAACCACGAGAAAAGCGATCAGCCAGCCGAGAAGAAGGAGGCCGCCTAGGCTTGCCACGATGTCGAAGAGGCGCTTCATGGCGTTTCGATTGCCGGATAACCCGGCCGGAAACAAGGACCGCTTCCCCGCTTGCGCATTCTTCTGACCGGCTCCGGCGGCTTCATCGGCCGCCATCTCCTGCCCTTCCTGCGGGCCCGCGGCCACGATGTCGTGCCGCTCCTGCGCGGCCGGGGCGGCGCACCCAGCGACCTTCGCGCGGTGCGCGACTGGGCGGGCTGGCCGGAGAACATCGAGGCGGTGGCGCATCTGGCCGCGCTCAACCCCGCGCGCGGCACGCGCGAGGCGCAGGACGACGCCGCGCTGATGGCAGCCAACGCGCACGCGACGCGGGCGCTGGCAGGCCGGGCGGCAAGCGAGGGCGCCCGCGTCGTGGTGATGGCCTCGACCGGCCTCGTCCACGGCCTCGGCGAGGCGCCGGTCGCGGAAGGCGAGCGCATCGCGCCGCAAAACAGCTACGCCGCCTCGAAGCTCGCCGCCGAGGCCGAGCTGGCCGAGGCGCTGCGGGGAAGCGCGACGCGCGGCGTCGCCCTGCGTCTGCCGCCGGTCTTCGGCCCCGGCGGAGCGGGGGCGATCGCCAAACTCGCCAAGCTTTCGCGCCTGCCGGTGCCGCTGCCCGTTCCGCAAGGGGGACGGCGCAGCATCCTATGGCTCGGCGACGCGCTGGAGGCCTTCGCGCTGGCGCTGGAGGGCGAGGCGCTGAGCGGCGCCTATCTCGTGGCGGCCGACGAGGCGCCCACCTTGCGCGCGATGGCGGGCGCGATGCGCGGCGCGGCCCCGCTGCCGCTGCCCGGCGCGCTGCCCCGCACGGTGGCGCGCCTTCTCGGGCGCGGCGAAGCCTGGCGGCGGATCGAGGAGAGCCTCGTCTTTCGCAACGACCGGTTCCGCCGCGAGACCGGCTGGCGCCCGCAGGCGGACGCATTGGAGGCGCTCGGCTGGGACGAGCGGCGGATGGTCCGCGAACTCGAACGCATCGGAGCCAGGCCATGAGCGACCACGAGCCGAAGGATCCCGCCAAGCTGCAGCGGCAGAAGCGGCTCGAGGAGCAGCTGCGCGAGAACCTCAAGCGGCGCAAGGCGCAGGCCAAGGCCCGCCGCGAGCCGGGCGAGAGCGGCCGCGACGAGGCGGAAGCCGAGGAGCCCGCCGGCGAGCCATGAGGCCGCTGCATGCGTGCTTCGCGGACGCTCCGGTCCTGGGACCGTCTGTCCAAGTGGACTCGGGAAGCCGGGAAGCCTAGAACCCTTCTCATGAAGGAGTCCCGCATGATCGACTACCATTCGCACTTCGAAGCGGCGATCGAAGCTCTTCATGCCGAGAAGCGCTACCGTGTCTTCGCCGATCTCGAGCGTATCGCAGGCCGCTTTCCGGTCGCCCTCTGGCGGCACGAGGGCGCGAGCCGCGAGATCACGGTCTGGTGCTCCAACGATTATCTCGGCATGGGCCAGCACCCGAGCGTCATCGACGCGATGACGACGACCGCGCAAGGGCTCGGCTCGGGCGCGGGCGGCACGCGCAACATCTCGGGCACGAGCCATCCGCTGGTGGAGCTGGAGCGCGAGCTCGCCGCCCTCCACGGCAAGGAGGCAGCCCTCGTCTTCACGTCGGGCTTCGTGTCGAACGAGGCGTCGATCTCGACCATCGCCAAGCTCCTGCCCGACTGCCTGATCCTGTCGGACGAGCTGAACCACGCTTCGATGATCGAGGGCGTGCGCAAGTCCGGCGTGCGCAAGCAGGTGTTCCGGCACAACGACCTCGCGCATCTGGAAGAACTGCTGGCCGCCGCCGATCCGGCGCGGCCCAAGCTCATCGTCTTCGAGAGTGTCTACTCCATGGACGGCGACGTCGCGCCGATCCGCGAGATCTGCGACCTCGCCGACCGCTACAACGCGATGACCTATATCGACGAGGTCCACGCGGTCGGCATGTACGGCGCGACGGGCGGCGGCATCACGGAGCGCGACGGCGTTGCCGATCGCCTCGACGTGATCGAGGGCACGCTCGCCAAGGCCTACGGCGTGCTCGGCGGCTACATCGCCGGCTCGCGCGCCGTGATCGACGCGGTGCGCTCCTATGCGCCCGGCTTCATCTTCACCACCGCCCTGCCCCCGGCCCTCGCCGCCGCCGCCACGGCCTCGATCCGCCACCTCAAGGCGTCGGGCACGGAACGCGCCGGCCAGCAGCGGCAGGCGGCCACCGTGAAGCGGAACCTCGCCGAGGCGGACCTGCCGGTCATGCCGTCCGACACGCACATCGTGCCGGTGCTGGTGGGCGATCCCGACCTCTGCAAGCGGGCGAGCGACCGGCTGCTCGAGGTCCACGGCATCTACATCCAGCCGATCAACTACCCGACCGTGCCGCGCGGCACGGAGCGCCTGCGCATCACGCCGACCCCGCTGCACGACGACGCGCTGGTGGCGCGCCTGCGCGAGGCGCTGTGCGAGACGTGGGAAGCGCTCGGCATCCCCTTCGCCTCGCAGCGCGAGGACACCCGTGAGCCCGCGCCCGAGCGGATGCCGGCGCTCGTCGTGGCCCAGGCCGGCGGCTGAAGCGAAGCCCCCCTACGCAGGGAGCGACAGGGCCGGACGAGCGATCGTCCGGCCCTGTCCTGTTTCAGGTCCGCTCGGCCGGGTCCTCGGTGTCGCGCGCCGCCGCCTCGCCGGCCACCTCGGCCTCGCGCACCGGCAGGCGCCGCGCCAGAAGCGGCACGGCGAGCGCCAGCGCCACGAAGCGCACGACATGGTGCGCGGCGACATAGGCCGGGTCGAGATCGAACTGGAAGGCGAGCACCGTCAGCGCCTCCAGGGCGCCCGGCGCATAGGCCAGCGCGATCTTGCCGAAGTCGATGCCGAGCACGGCCAGCGCCGCGAGCCCCGCCAGACCCGATAGGGCGACGCCGATCACGAAGGCGCCGAGCGAGGCGGGAAGGAGCGGCAGCATGGAGGCGCGGTCCTCGGGGCGCAGCCGACCGCCGATCACGCAGCCGAGGATGACCAGCGCGGGAATCGCGATCTCGTTGGGAATGGCGACCGCCGCGACCTGCGAACCGTGCAGGAGCGCGCTGCCGAGCATCGCGCCGAGGATGAGGCCGCCCGGCACCTTGGTCGCGACGCCGACCGCCGCGAGCGCGAGGCAGACACCGATCAGCAGAAGGTACTGCCACCACGCGCCGATCGCGCCGCCCCGCAGGCCCTGCGCCACGACGTCGCCGCCCTCCAGCCAGCCGAGAAGCGGCGTCAGCGCGCCGATCAGGAGCAGGAGGCGCATGGACTGCACCACGACGATGCGGGTCATGTCGGCGCGCGTCTGCGAGGCGGCGGCCAGCACGAAGGAGAGCGCGCCCGGCATCGCGGCGAAGAGCGCCGTCTCGCGATCCCAGCCGAAGACGCGCTGCAGGAAGAAGCGGGTCGCGATCACGACCAGCACGACGCCCGCCATCTGGATCGCGAAGGACAGCGGCCAGAGCGCGAGCTGTCCCAGCACCTCGGGCGTGACGCCCGAGCCGGCCTGGATGCCGAGGACGAAGAACACGAGGTCGCGCAACCTGTTGGGCAGGAGGATGCGCAGGCCCGACAGGCTTGCCACGGCGACCGCCAGCGTCGAGCCGAGCAGCCAGCTCACCGGCAGGTCGAGAAGCGTCGCGAGCGCACCGCCGCCCGCGCCGACCAGCAGGGTCAAGCCGAGGCGCGCGGCGCTGCCCCGCGCCGCGAGCGCGCTCACGCCGCCGATCCGATCCAGCGAACGAGCCGGCCGGCAGCCTCCTCCACCTCGTCGAGCCGGCGGTGGAAGCAGGCGCGCAGGTAGTTTTGCGATGTCGGACCGAAGGCCGCGCCCGGCGCGAGGCCCACGTTCGCCTCGTCGGCGATGCGCATCGCCGCCGTCATGCCGTCCTCGATGCCGTCGATCGCGAAGAAGGTGTAGAAGGCGCCCTCCGGCTTGACGAGGCGCACGCGGTTGGTCGCGAGAAGCGCGTCGCAGAAGAGGTCGCGGGCGATGCGGGCCCTCTCGACCTGGCTCGCGACGAAGCTCTCGCCCTCCTCGATCGCGGCCACTGCGCCGCGCTGCAGGAAGGCGGCGACGCCCGAGTTGGAATATTGCACGAGGTTCTCGATCAGGTCGCCGAACTCGGCCGGCGCCTCGATCCAGCCGACACGCCAGCCCGTCATCGCCCAGTTCTTGGAGAAGGAGTTGACGAAGATCACCGGGTCGTCGTCGCGCATCTCGTCGTGGAACGAGGGCGCGCGCGCGCCGGCATAGAAGAAGCGGGCATAGATCTCGTCGGCGATCACGAAGATGCCGCGCTCGCGCGCGAGCGCCAGCACCGCCCGGATCGTTTCGGCATCCGCCGTCCAGCCGGTCGGATTGTTGGGCGTGTTCAGGAAGATCGCGCGGGTGCGGGGGGTCAGCGCCGCCGCGAGCGCGCCGAGGTCGAGCTGCCACGCGCCGTCGCGGATCACGAGCGGCACCTCGACGGGCCGCGCGCCGGCAAGTCCGGCGGCGGCCGCGAAGTTCGGCCAGAGCGGGGCGACGAAGACGATCTCGTCGCCCTCGCCCGCCAGCGCCGCGATCGCGGTCTGGATGGCGTGCATGCCCGAGCCCGTCACGAAGATGCGCTCCGGGCGCGTCGGCCGGTCGTAGAGGCGCGTGATGTAGGAGGCGAGCGCTGCGCGCAGCTCGGGGATGCCGCGCTGCCAGGTGTAGAAGGTTTCGCCCGCCGCCAGGCTCCGCGCCGCCTCATCCGAGATGAAGGCGGGTGTCGCGAGGTCCCCCTCGCCCGCCCAGAGCGGGATCAGGCCCTCGCGGCCGCGCGCATGGTTGATCACCCGGACGATGCCGCTCTCGGGCGCGGCGAGGGCGGCGGGGCGCAGGCGTTGGAGATGGCTCATGGGCATCCGGAAGGGCAGTGCGGGCGGGATGCCGGCCCGCGCCACGAAGCGCCCGAGCCGGCAGCCGTTCTGCTCCGCCTTCCGCCGCCCGGCGTCAACCCCCGGCGGCGGACGCCGTCAAAGACCGATGCCGGGCACCTGGCCGGGACGCGCCCCGCGTCCGCTCGCCAGGAGGTCGCGGATCTCCTCCAGGAGTTCCTCCTCGCGCGGCACCTTCTTTTCCTCGGCGGGCTTGGCCTCCTCGCGGCGCTTCAGCCGGTTCATGCCCTTCACGACCATGAAGAGCACGAAGGCGACGATCACGAAGTTGATGAGGAGCGTGAGGAAGTTGCCGTAGGCGAGGACCGGCCCCTGCTCGCGCGCCTGGGCGAGGCTGGTGGCCGTGACGTTCGAGGACAGGGCGACGAACTTGTTGGTGAAGTCGACGCCGCCGGTGACCAGACCGATCACGGGCATGAAGAGGTCGGCCACCACCGAGTTGACGAGGCCCGAAAAGGCCGCGCCGATGATGATGCCGATGGCCAGGTCGACCATGTTACCCTTGAGGGCGAACTCGCGAAACTCCTTGAGCACGGACGGTTCTCCTTGTGAGCTAAGGCAGCCACACGAAAGAGTGACCGCAACCGGCCGCCAAGGCAACCAAGGCGGGTAACCCGCTTGCCCCTCAGTTCCGCTTCGTCCCCAGGAAATGCAGCGCGACCTCGCGCCGGTGGGGACGGCGACGGTGCTCGAAGAGATAGAGGCCCTGCCACGTGCCGAGCATCATCCGCCCGCCTTGCACCGGCACCGACAGGCTGACGCCCGAAAGAACGGACTTGATGTGGGCCGGCATGTCGTCGGGTCCCTCGATCGTGTGGACGTAAGGCGCGTTCTCGGGCGCGAGGCGGTCGAAGGCGGAAAGGAGATCGGTGCGCACGTCCGGGTCGGCATTCTCCTGGATGGTCAGCGAGGCCGAGGTGTGGCGCAGGAACACCGTCAGGAGGCCGTCGCCCGCCCCCTCCTCGCGCAGCCGGGCGGCGAGCGGAGCGGTGATGTCCTGAAGGCCGCGTCCCCGCGTCTCGAAGCGGAGCGTCGCGATGAACTGCTGGTCGGGCGTCTGCATGAGGCGTGGATCCGCGTGGGAGGCATAGCGGCCGGAGGGCGGCGCGCTATTCTTGGCCAGGTTTTCAGGCAACCGTCGGCCTCGGCCTCCGGTTGCAGGCGAAGACCCAGCCGGAGCGCCAGACCCATGACCGACGAGAAGCTGATCGCGGCCGCGCCCTTCGCGCTGGAAGCGGGAGACGCCGAGCTGAAGCGCATCAACGCCGAGATCGAGGGCTTCCAGGCCTCGATGCCGAGCGCCTGGGACCTGCCGCTGGAGACGGTGCGCCGGGCGCGGCGCGAGGGGCGCGGCGTGTTTCCGGGGCTCCAGCCGGACCGGGACGCCACCACGGCGAGCGTGCGCGGGCGCGGCGGGAACGCCATTCCCTTGCGCGTGCTGCGGCCCACAGGGCGGACCGCGATCGGCACCTATCTCCACATCCACGGCGGGGGCTGGGTCTTCGGCGAGGCGGCCGAGAACGACGGGCGGCTCCGGCGCCTCGTGGAGGCCACTGGGCTCGTCAGCGTATCGGTGGACTACCGGCTCGCGCCCGAGCATCCCTTCCCCGCCGCGCCGGACGACTGCGAGGACGCGGCGCTGGCGCTCCTGCGCGGCGAGGTGGAGGGCGCGCCGCTGGACCGGCTGGCCATCGGCGGCGAGTCGGCCGGCGCGCATCTGTCGGTTCTCGTCCTCCTGCGCCTGCGCGACCGGCACGACCAGACGCCGTTTCGCGCCGTCAACCTCGTGGCGGGCGCCTACGACCTGTCGCTGACGCCTTCGGTGCGCTCCTTCGGAGCCGAGCGCCTCGTCCTCAACACGCAGGACGTGGTGGAGTTCGTCGAGCGCTTCGTGCCGGAGGGCGTCTCCTTGCGCGATCCGGCGGTCTCGCCGCTCTATGCCGGCCTGGAGCGCCTGCCGCCCGCGCTCTTCAGCGTGGGCACGCGCGACCTTCTCCTTGACGACACGCTGTTCATGGCCGCGCGCTGGCTCGCGGCCGGCAACCGGACCGAACTCGACGTACAGCCCGACGGCTGCCACGTCTTCCAGATCTTCGCCTCGGAGGCGGGACGTCGCTCGGAAGCGCGGATGGCGGCCTTTCTCCTGCGTCACCTCGGCGACGCATCGTCCCGCGTCCTCTCGCAGGATTGATTTTCGCCCCCTCCTCTGGCACCGCGGAAGGCATGAGCCCGCACGCCCCGATCTACAAGCTTCTTTCGCGCGACCTCTGGCTGGAGGCCGAGGATCGCGGACGTTTCGAGGGCTCGGCCGTCGACCGTCAGGACGGCTTCATCCACTTCTCGACGGGCGCGCAGGTGCGCGAGACCGCCGCCAAGCACTTCTCGGACGAGCGGTCGCTGGTGATGGTGGCGGTGGACCCGGCCGTGCTCGGCGGGGCGCTGCGCTGGGAGCCCTCGCGCGGCGGCGCCCTCTTCCCCCACCTCTACGAGCCGCTCAGCCTCGACGCGGTGCTCTACGTCGAGGACATCGACTACCGCGACGGCGACGGCCATCACTTCCCGGACAGCCTCCGGTGAGCCGCCTCTACCGCTTCGCCCGTCCGGTCCTCTTCGCGCTTGATCCCGAGCGCGCCCACGCGCTCTCGCTGGAGGCGCTGAAGCGCGGCCTCTTCAAGCGGCACGACCTGCCGCTCGATGCGCGGCTGCGCGTGGACGTGGCGGGGCTGCATTTTCCCAACCCGCTGGGTCTGGCCGCCGGCTACGACAAGAACGCCGAGGCACCCGACGCACTCCTTCGCCTCGGCTTCGGCTTCGTGGAAATTGGCACCGTCACGCCCCAGCCGCAGGAGGGCAACGAGCGCCCCCGCATCTTCCGGCTCGCGGAATCCTTTGCGGTGATCAACCGGCTCGGCTTCAACAACGAGGGCCACGCCGATGTCGCCGAGCGCCTGGAAGGGCGGCGGCGGCGCGGCGGAATCGTCGGCGTCAACATCGGCGCCAACAAGGACACGAGCGACCGGATCGGCGACTATGTCGCCGGCATCCACCGCTTCCTGCCGCTCTCCTCCTATCTCACCGTCAACATCTCCTCGCCTAACACGCCGGGCCTGCGCGACCTGCAGAAGGGTTCGGCGCTGGACGAGCTTCTGGAACATGCGGTGGCCGCGCGCGACGGGGCGGCCGCGATCCAGGCCGAGGACCGCCGCCCGCTCTTCGTGAAGGTCGCGCCCGACCTCTCGCGCGCCGAGATCGAGGCGATCGCCGAAACCGCGCTGCGCCGCAAGGTGGACGGTCTGATCGTCTCCAACACGACGCTGTCGCGCCAGGGCGTCGAAGGCCGGCGCTTCGCCGACGAGACCGGCGGCCTGTCGGGACGCCCGCTCTTCTCGCGCTCGACCTACGCGCTGGCCGCCTTCCGGCGGGCGCTCGGACCCGACTTCCCGCTGATCGGCGCGGGCGGGGTGGAGAGCGCGCGCACCGCGCTTGGCAAGATGGAGGCGGGCGCCGACCTCGTGCAGCTCTACACGTCCCTGATCTACGGCGGGCCGGAGCTGCCGATCCGCGTTCTCAAGGGCATGATCCGCTACCTCGACAAGACCGGCTCCGACTCGATCCGCCAGATCAGGGATACCAAGGTCGACGAGATCCTCGCCCGCGACCCGCCGCTCGGCTGGGAGGTCCAGCGCGCCTGACGCGATTCGCGAGACCCGCCCCTTGCCCCCGCTGATCCACCACCCGGCCTTCGACGCCGAGTTCGATCCCGCGCATCGCTTCCCGATGCGAAAGTTCACGCGGCTGGCCGAGATCCTGGTGGAGGACGGTCTGGTGGCGCCCGGGGGCTTCCAGGTGCCCGCCCCCGCGCTGCCCAGCTGGCTCGAGCTCGCACACGACCCGGCCTATGTCGAGGCGGTGCTGACGCAGCGCGTCTCGCGCGAGCGCGAGAAGGTGATCGGCTTTCCGGTGGACGAACGCGTCGCCATGCGCTCGGCCTGCGCGGTGGGCGGAACGGTGCTCGCCGCGCGCCTAGCGCTGGAGGGAGGGCTCGCCTGCAACACGGCGGGCGGCAGCCACCATGCGGGCCCCGAGGGAGGCGCGGGCTTCTCGGTCTTCAACGACGTGGCGGTGGCCGCGCACGTCCTTCTGGCGGATGGCGACGTCGGTCGCGTTCTCGTCTTCGACTGCGACGTCCACCAGGGTGACGGCACGGCACGCATCTTCGAGCGCGACGCGGCCGTGTTCACGCTCTCGGTCCATGCCGAGCGCAACTACCCGACCGACAAGGCGCGCTCAGACCTCGACGTTCCGCTCCCCGACGGCATGGAGGACGAGAGCTATCTCGCGCTCCTGCCGGCGCTTCTGGAGCGGGCGATCCGCGAGGCGCGGCCCGACATCGTGTTCTACAACGCGGGCGTCGATCCCCACCGCGACGACCGGCTGGGCCGCCTTCATCTGAGCGACGCGGGGCTGGCCGAGCGCGACAGGCGCGTGATCGGAACCTGCCGCGAGCGCGGCCTGCCGGTCGCGGGCGTCATCGGCGGCGGCTACTCGCGCGACATCGAGGCGCTGGCGCGGCGCCACTCGATCCTGCACCGCGTGGCCGCCGAGTTCGGCTGACGCTTCCGTCCGCTCAGCCGCGCCCGGTCTTGAGGAGGCGCGAGACGAGGAAGACCGGCACCACGATCGCCGCGCCCAGCACGAAATACTCCCAGGCCCGGCCGAGCGAGCCGAAGATCGAGATCCACGTGTAGCGCACGAGGTCCACCACCCAGTCGACGAGTTCGAGCGGGCGCAGGTCCAGCCAGGACAGGAGGATGCCGACGAGAAGCGATATGATCGCGAGGCGCACGATCACCGACAGCGGCGAGCCGCCGAGAAAGCGCGTGACCTGACCCGACATGACGATCCTCGATCCGAACGGCCCCCGGACCGGGGGCGAAGCTGCCCTGACGTAGAGAGCGAGCGTGGCGGATGCAAGGAAGCCCTCAGGCCGGCAGCATGCGCTGCAGCGTCTCCAGCCGGTCCGCCTCGCAGGACGGCTTGTCCCAGCGCAGGCGCGAGACGCGGGGGAAGCGCATCGCGACGCCCGACTTGTGGCGCGGCGAGCGCTGCAGCCCCTCGAAGGCGATCTCCAGCACGAGCCCCTCCTCTCGCGTCGCGCGCACCGAGCGCACCGGCCCGAAGCGCTCGGTCGTATGGTCGCGCACGTATTTGTCGAGCTGCTTCAGCTCCGCGTCCGTGAAGCCGAAATAGGCCTTTCCGACCGGCACGAGCTCGGGCGCCGTCTCCGGCCCGGTCCAGACGCCGAACGTGTAGTCCGAGTAGAAGGAGGACCGCTTGCCGTGTCCCCGCTGCGCGTACATCAGTACCGCGTCGATGACGTGCGGGTCCTGCTTCCACTTGAACCAGGGCCCCTTCGGGCGGCCGGGCACGTAGGCGCTGTCCCAGCGCTTCAGCATCAAGCCCTCGATCACCGCATGGGGCGGATGGCTGCGCGCGCGCGAAAGGTCCTCGAAGCTCCTGAACGGGATGAAGGGCGAGACGTCGAAGCGCGTCGGCTCGAGCCTGGCCATGAAGCGATCCAGCCGCTCGCGCCGCTCGGCGAAGGGCAAGGCGCGCAGATCGTCGCCCCCGTCCTGAAGGAGATCGTAGACGCGCAGGAAGACCGGATGCTTGCGCTGGACGGCGAGCGACACGCTCTTGCGGTTGAGGCGCTGCTGGAGGTCGGAGAAGGTGCCGACCACGATGTCGTCGCGAAGCTGCGACCCGTGCGGGTCGAGAAGCGGCTCTCCCCCGCCGCCCGGCCTCGCCACCAGAAGCTCGCCGTCGATAGAGCCCTCGAACGCCATCGCCTCGGTGAGGTCCGGAAAGGCGCCCGAGATGTCGTCGCCGGTGCGCGAATAAAGGCGCTTCACGCCGGCCTCGCTCGTGGCCTGCACGCGGATGCCGTCCCACTTCCATTCGGCGGCATAGTCGTCCGGGCTGATGCGGCCGTAGTCCGGCTCCTCCAGCGGCTGCGAGAGCATGACCGGCCGGAACGGGCTGCGCGCGGCCGAGACGGGCTTCTCGGTGCGTCCCTCCAGCCAGTCGAACAGCGTGAGATAGGGCGCGTCGAGGCCGTGCCAGAGCTCCTCGATCTCCGTGATGTCCTTGTTCCCGAAGTCGGCCAGCGCCTGCTTGGCAAGGCGCGAGGAGGCGCCGACGCGCAGTTGCCCGGTGACGAGCTTCAGAAGCGCGTAGCGGCCCGAGGAGTCCAGCCGGTCGAGCCATTCGGCCACCAGCTTCGGGCCCTCGACGCGCGTCGCCTGCGCCAGGGCGCCGATCACCTCGGACAGCGAGGGCACGTCGTTGCGCAAGGGGCCCGTGCCGTCGTGGGGCGCCGGCCAGACGAGGGCGATCGTCTCGGCCAGGTCTCCCACATAGTCGTAGGAATAGCCGAACAGGACCTCGTCCATCCGGTCGAGCATCAGGTCGCGCAGCATGGCCGGCTTGACCGAGCGGATGTCGAGTTCGCCCGTCAGCGCCGCCAGCGCCCAGCCGCGCTCGGGATCGGGCACGGTGCGGAAATAGTCCGCCATCAGCTTGAGCTTGCCGTTGCGCGAGGGCGTCAGGACCAGGCGGTCGAGGAGTTCGGCGAAGCGCTGCACGGCGGGTCGGGAGGCCTTCGGGTCGCGGATGGAGAAGGGCAGATAGCGTGCGCGCCCGCCGGCACCAGCGCCTATTCGGCGGCGGCAGCCTCGAGCGAGCGCCCGCGCAGACGAAGGCGCAGGTGATGGCGGGCCGTGTAAACGGCGTCGGCGTCCATGCCCGGCTCGGCGACCAGCCACTCGAGATAGTCGGTCGGCACCTCGGCCAGGCTCGCGCCCTTGTGGCGGCCGAAGCGCAGGCGCGCGAGCAGCGCCGGCTCGGCGGAAACGCGGCCGGCGCGCTCCAGGAAGTCGGCGGCGTCGCGACAGCGCGGCATGAGCTCGGCCGCGATGCGCCGCAGGAGCACGGCGGTGCAGAGCGCGTCGTAAAGCGCGCGGTGGGCGTGCGAGCCCTCCAGAAGCGGGCGCACGTCGGAAAGGTCGAGCGGCAGGTACTTGACCAGCGACTGCAGCCCGTGGGCCCGCACGCCCGGAAAGGCGCGCAGCGCCAGCTTGTAGGTGCAGAGCCACTGACCGGGCAGGCGCAGGCGCGCCCGGTCGAAGCTCGCGCGCTGGGCGGCGTAGGTCGAGGCGCCCGCAAAGGTGCCGATCACCTCCCCGAGGGCCGGCGCGCCCTCCAGCATCTCGTCGCTGATATGGTGGACGCGGCGCGCATGCGGGTTGATCGGAACGCCGGCCGGGTCGCACAGCGTTTCCAGCGGATTGAAGATGCGGCCCGTGGCCAGGTCGATGTCGACCGAGCCGATCTCGATCACCGCGTCCTCCTCCAGCCGCTGCCCGGCGGTTTCGGTGTCGATGACGCGCACCACGGTGTCGACGTCGGCAAAGAGGTCGGGCGTGCGGGGGCTGGTGGGAAAGAGGTCGCTCATGAGGAGCCCTAAGGTCGGGCTGTCCCCACCCCGCGGCAAGGGCTCAAGGCTCGCGACGCGCTGATCGGGCGCGGGGTGCGCCCGTCAGTTGCCCGACAGCGTCAGCACCGCGAAGCCCGCGCCCTCGTCGGCGCCCACGAGATGGACCTGGTTTCCGACCTCGACGGCCAGGCCCGAGCGGTTGCCGGCCGCCGCATCCCTTGCGTCCCGGTCGTAGTCCCGCCCCGCCGGCTCGCCGTCAGGGCGCAGCCGTCCGAGGTAGACCGAGGCCTGGTCCGTCAGCGGCTCGAGGCGCAGGTCCAGCCCCGCGCCGGTGAGCTGTTCCAGCGTCGGCGCGCCGTTCTCATCGCGCCCTATCCGGCAGCGCTGCGTCGGCTCGGTCACGACGCGCCCGTCGCGAAAGCGGCGCCAGGTGCAGTCGACGTCGCCGGACGAGATGTCGAGGGGCGCGCTCGCGGGCTCGGTCTCCGCGCCCATGCCCGCCAGTGAGGCGGCGGCGCTGCGCGCCACCCGCGCGCCGCCGTCGCCAGCCGTGCCTGATCCCGCGCCAAGCTCCCGGCGCACGCGCTCTGGCAAGGCGAGCAACGCCTCGCGGTCGCCGTCGGAGAGGAGCGTGAGGCTCGCGTCGCACTCTTCGGCGCAGCGGCCGCCGAAGGGCGTGGCGGCATCCTGGGGCTCCGGTTCGGAGGTCGCGGCCGCGACCTGCCAGGTCGAGCCCGTGACGACCGTCGTGTCGGGCGCGAAGGCGCCGAACACGCAGAGCGCGCTGCGGTCCGACCGCCGCATCGAGGCCGCCTCCAGCCCCTCGCCAGCGAGCGTTCGGAACGGCCGCACATGGGCCACCGGCATCTCGACGATGCGCCCGCCGGCGCGAAGGCACGCATCGCGACCTCCCTCCCCGCCGCCGTCGGAAAGGACCTCGGGCGAGAGTTCGGCCGCCGACGCGGCACCGGAAAGCGGCTGGCAGAGCGCCGGGACACTCCACGCCAGAATCAGGGCGACTGCCCGTCCCCTCGTCTGCGCCATGCCGTTCCCCTCGTTGGCCCGCGACCGTGCGCGGCTTCTGGCAGCGAAAGGCGGCGATTTTGGGCGCGGGGGCGCCAGGGGTGTCGGTCTGCCGCTTGGCATCCGGGGCGCGGCGCGGTAGCACTTTGACGTAAACGTCAATCGAGGCCGTCCCATGCCGCTTCCCGCCATTCTCGAAGGCCGGCTCCGCCTGCCGGTGATCGCGGCCCCGCTCTTCATCATCTCGAACCCCGCGCTCGTGATCGCGCAGTGCCGGGCGGGCGTGGTGGGCTCGTTTCCGGCCCTCAACGCCCGGCCGGCCGAGCAGCTCGACGACTGGCTGCACGAGATCCGCGAGGCGCTGCGTGCGGGCGAGGGCGAACGCCCGCCCGCGCCCTTTGCCGTCAACCAGATCGTCCACCGCTCCAACGAGCGGCTGGAGCGGGACCTGCGCGTCTGCGTGGATCACAAAGTACCGGTCGTGATCACCTCGCTCGGCGCCGTGGAGGAGGTGAACCAGGCGGTCCATGCCTACGGCGGGATCGTGCTCCATGACGTCATCAACGACCGCTTCGCGCACAAGGCCGTCGACAAGGGCGCGGACGGGTTGATCGCGGTGGCGGCAGGCGCCGGCGGCCATGCGGGCACGCTGTCGCCCTTTGCGCTGGTGAGCGAGATCCGCCGCTGGTTCGCCGGTCCCCTCTTTCTGTCGGGCGCGATCGCGACCGGCGCCGGGGTTCTGGCCGCGGAGGCGATGGGCGCGGACGGCGCCTATATCGGCTCGGCCTTCATCGCGACCGAGGAGGCCCGGGCCGAGGCGAGCTACAAGCAGGCCGTGGTGGAGGGGCACGCCTGCGACATCGTCTACACGAACCTCTTCACCGGCGTTCACGGCAACTACCTGCGCCGCTCCGTCGAGGCCGCCGGCCTCGATCCGGACGCCCTGCCCCAGAGCGACCCGAGCGCCATGAACTTCGGCGCGGGCGCGGCCAAGGCCTGGCGGGACATCTGGGGCTCGGGCCAGGGCATCGGCGCGGTGGACGCCGTGGTGCCGGCGGCGGCCCTGGTGGAGCGGCTCGCGGGCGAATACGAGGCGGCCCGTCGATGCCTCTGCCGAGGCCATGCCGATTCCGGCTTGTCTTTGTCGGCGGCGGAGGCTATGAGAGCCCCGTTCCCGGCCGAGCCGGGCGGGCCGCTTTAGCTCAGTCGGTAGAGCACATCATTCGTAATGATGGGGTCAGGTGTTCGAGTCACCTAAGCGGCACCATTCTAACCAACTTAAATAATTGACGTTCTAGCCTTCGGTTGAACGAGTCCGTTGCCCTAATACGATGTACGGGGGCAAGTTGGGGGCAAATCGAATTTGGGCCTATTCCGTTCACGAGTCTGAACGAAGGGTTGCCCGGATCGATCGAATGCACCTGCTTTAAGAAAACTTCTGGGCAACCCTGATCCGAGGTGGCGCTGTTCGGGGGCTGCTGGACGGACGGAATCGGCGCTAGTCTTTTTGTCGAACCCTATGGGGTGCGTCGTCCGCCGAAGATGTACGGAACCACGAGTGTCCGGTGACCGCGGGTAGCGATAAGCAGCACCCACCCCCCTGCCGATCCCCGATTCACGTCACCAAGGTGCCCCCGTGCCTTCTTCCGCCGACACGTCACTGTACGACGTCCTCGTTTCCCATGGTCAGATTCCTGGAGACCAGTTCCAGCGCGTCCTGGCTAAACGCGAACACGCGTCTCTCGATCTCCTGATGCGCGGTGGTCCGCCGGCCGATGGGACGATCACGACCGACTTCGGACTCTGGTCGGATAGCCTGGAAAGCAATCGCGCCCTCGGCATCGGCGAAGATGTCCTGATCCACCTATACGTCGCCCGCACCGGCCTGCCGACGCTCGCCAATCTCCGCGACCTGCACGCACTCATGCATCCGCACGAGCGGAAGCGGCTCGACTACTGGCTCGCCGTTCACGGCGACACGGGTGCCGCCGGCCGGCTCTACGAGAGCTACCATGACAAGCCGGACATCCGGTCAGCGTTCGCAACCGGCCTCAAGAGCCACTCTCACGCCGTGTCACGGTTCCCGGACTGGCGTTGGCATCCTGGCGTCGAGATCACGATCCTCACCGAGGGTGTCGCGACGATCTGGGAGCGCGCTAGGCGGCAGCACGACGTTCTCGAAGCGGTCATGGATTGGGGGCAGGTGTCGGGCAAGCCGGATCCGTCCGAGTCCGTCGAGGCCGCCGAACGGAACTGGCTGCGGGACCTAATTACGATCGCCCGGACGCGTGCCTACGAAGGCGAGGAGCGCAGGCGTGAGACCCTGGCAGCCGTAAGGGCTTCGAAAGCTGCGAAAGCGTCGGAGGAGGAAGCGGCGGCGGAGCCTCTCGTAACCGAGGAGACCAACGGCGAGGGTTACGTGTGTGCCGTCACCGAGACCAAGCTTCCTGCTGAACCGGTTGTCGCGGAGGTCGATCCCGTGCTGGCAGTCGATGACACTCCTTCCAAGGTTAGTCGTCCGGTGGGCCGGCATGTACCGGATGGTTCGAGTCTCGTCGTTCTGCGGAACCATGCGATGTCGTCGGGAAAGACGCATGTCTCGGGTGGGTCGGAAGATCTGTGGAAGGCTCTCCAGCCGATCGTCAACGTGTGGCTGCCTCTCAGGTTGGCGCCCGATGACGTGTCCGTTACGGCCGAGGCGCTCGGGGACGAGTACCCCCACGCACGTGATCTGATCGGAAGGCTGCTCCGTGACGTGAGGTCGGGCGAGCCGTTGCACATGCGTCCGACGCTGCTGGTCGGATCGCCCGGCTCCGGCAAGACGTCGCTTCTCCGAAGCCTGGTCAACAATCACCTCGAGATGCCGAACGTCGTCTTCCCCTGCGCGTCCGTCGCCGATGGTTCGTTCGGTGGAACGCCGGCGCAGTGGGCTACGAAGCGAGTCTCCGTGCCCCTGGAGCTGATCCGCCAGTCGAAGGTGGCGAACCCCGTCGTCATTCTGGACGAGATCGAGAAGACCGGCAGTTCGACGTCGAACGGCAGCCTCCTCCATTCCCTTTTGCCGATGCTCGAGCGGCACACGTCGCGTGACTTCTTCGAAGTCGGCATCGAGAGGACCTCCAACGTGAGTGCCGTTTCGTTCCTTGCGACGGCCAACGACGTCTCAACGATCCCGGCACCCCTCCGCGACCGCTTCCGGATCCTCGAGATGCCCGATCCCGGACCGCAGCACGTCGGCGATCTGGCCAGGCAGATCGTGGACGACCTACGCGACGAGCGGGGGCTGGACGACGCCTGGATGCCTTATCTGGCCGCCGACGAGATCAGGGTGGTCCAGAAGACGTGGCGGGCCGGGTCGATGCGTCGGCTCCGCGTCGCAGTCGAGGCGACGGTCGAGGCTCGGGAGACCCACATGCGCATGAGGCCCATGTGATGATCCTGGCCCTGCCTCAGGACGTCCGTGAGCGCCTCGACCACATCGAACGGACGGAAGGCGTCCCGCCTCTGGAGGTCTGCCATCAGGCGATCTCAGTCTTCTCTCAACTCGACGCCGGCGAGCGTCGCGCACTCGGCGTCACAGCCATCGGTCTGGTCATGGAACGCCACTACAAGGGAGGTCGCGTATGAGAATCTGGATCATGTCCGACCTTCACGACGACTTCTCTCGGTCGGCGATCGGCGTCTGGCAGCCCCAGGCCGACGTCGACGCGGATGTCCTGGTCGTCGCCGGCGACATTGCCGGGAGGTTGTCGACGATGGGCCGCGACTGGCTGGAAAACCAAGTCCGTCGCCTCGGCATCCCGATCGTCGTCGTCGCTGGAAACCACGACGCGTGGGGCGGCAGCGTCGACAGGGAGATCCCCCGTTTCCGCGAGCGCCAGCAGGCCGATGGCATCCATGTCCTCGACGGCGACACGGTCGAGATCGCCGACGTCCGCTTCGTCGGCGGGACGCTCTGGACGGACTACGGTCTGTGCCGGGACGGCGTGCACAAGGGCCAGCTCGAAGCCCAGGCCAACATGAACGATTTCAGGTACTCGCGAATGGGCACGGGCTCGGAGCGTCCCAGGCTCACCCCGCAGCACGTCGTCGGCATCCACGCGAGGCACAAGGCGGCGATCGTCGAGACCTTGGCGATCCCGTTCGACGGGCCGACCGTGGTCGTCACGCACCACGCGCCGTCCCCGCGGTCCCTGCGCCATGGTCAGGTCAGGGAGCGGCTCGACGCCGCGTACGCGTCGGACCTTGAAGACGTGATGCACGTTGGGCGGCCGGCGCTCTGGGTACACGGGCACATTCACTGCCAGCGGGACTACCGGGTCTTCGACACGCGGGTGATCTGCAATCCGCGGGGGTACGTGCGCACGCGGATGGTCTTCGGTCAGGGCGTCGAGGAGCACGAGAACGCGGCTTTCGATCCCAGGTTGGTCGTCGAGGTCTGACGTCCGAGATCAGCATCGTGCTTACCGTCGAGCTAGGTTAAAAGATCCAGCGTCGATGGACACCGAGCATCCACGCGAAGAGCAGCGCAATGGCGGTTACGCCCCCGATCTTTCGGACGACTTCCGCCATTGCGTCGATCGGCTTGGGAACGGTGTCGAACGCCTTGTTGTAGGCCGAGATCAATCGAGCCGTTTCCGCCGGCGTGCCCGGCGGAGGATTAACGGGGACTCGCACCATGAAGAACTCGCCGTTCAGCTCCCCATAGGCTGACCGGACGAACTGGTCGAGCACGTAGCAGTCTAGGCTCTCCGATGCCTTCTCGCAGACACCATCACGGCGTGATCGGAACTGATCGTAGAATGGAGGGAACGGCTCCCTGACGTTCGTGAGACCGGACGCTGCAAGCTGCTCGGGGTAACTCTGCGTGAATGAGATTGTCCCGTTCCAGAAAGCGATTGCCAGGGTCAGACCGCCGATCGTGTAGGAAACGAGATTGATGAAAGGCAGATACGGCTTCCATGATCGAAGCGCCTTCCATGCGATGTAGATGATGAATGCGAGGAACCCGCCGCCGTAGAATACAAGATCGAAGAGGGCTTTCTCAGAGACGGCATAAGGGACACCAGCGAAATTTGGACCGGTCCTGCTTCATAGCGGGCTACCGCCACCGTGCCTTTGCCGGATCCCCCTACTCGGCTTTCCCCACATCCTGGGGCGAACTTCCCCCATCTTTCCCCACATCCGCGCCCTTCCGCGTCCCGCTATCCAGCCCGTCGATCCAGATCCGGATAGCCGTCCCGTCCTCGATCTGCGCGATACGCTCGTCGACGAGGTGACGCGGGACGCCGACACGGACGGCGATCCTGCGCGGTGTCACCCCTTCCCCGTGCAGCCGGTCGACAGCATCGCGCTCGGTCCAGG
>NZ_BBWK01000032.1 GCF_001463765.1 Aureimonas sp. AU4
GGCCTCGACAACCGGGGCGGGCGCAGGCTCGGCCGGCGCCTTCGCCTCGGGTGCGGACACGGCGGGCGCCTCGGCGGCCGGCGTCGCAGCAGCTTCGGCGCGCTCGGGGATACGGTCCGCCGGCGGGGGCGCCTGCGGGTTCTCGGCAGCGCGCTGCAGGGCAGCCTGCTGGGCGGGCGTCAGCGTGGGACGAGGCGCGGCGGCCGCTGGCGCGGCCGGGGTCGGCGCAGGCTCCTTGGCGCCCTCGCCGGGCAGGGAGAACTTGCGCTTCTTGGTCTCGACGACGACGTTCTTCGTCCGCCCGTGCGAGAAGTTCTGGCGCACCGTGGACTGCGTCTGCGCACCACCCGGCTTCAGACTCAAGGTCTTCTTCGGGGTCACGCTCAGCGTCTTGTCGTCGCCGGATTTCGTATCGCTCATTACCGCTTCCGCTTCGCTCGCGCGAGGGAACACCCGTTCCTGTTTCGCGCCACTATCTGTGTCTAGAGCATTTCGCAACGCTCTCGTTTCGATCGCAGTCTCATGGGGCCGCCTCGTGAAGGTCCCGTTGGTCGTTCGCATCGTTCGATCCGGGGCTTTCGCCCCGGTAGGTCTGCAGCGCCTCGAGGCGCTTGAGCAGGGCCGAACCCGCGCTTCCGGTCAGGATGGCCGCGTGTACCACATTCCCGTCGCCCAAGGCCAAGCCCAATTCGTCCGTCCCCAGAAGGCGATAGATCGGAACCTCGCCTCCCTGCCCGGCCAGCATCGCCGCGTGGCGCGCCTGGCCGAGTTTTCGTATGCCGTCCTCGGCCGCCTCGCGGGCATGGAGGAGGCCGCTTGCCCCTCCCGTCCGCAGCGCGGCCTCGACCTTGGCCGAGCCCGTCACCACCTGCCCCGCCTTGCGGGCCATGGCGAGGGCGCCGACCGCCGAGCGCACCAGAAGCGCGTCCAACTCGTCGGCCAGGCGCTCCGTTCCCGTCAGGTCGGAGCGCAGCGCCCGCTGCAGCAGGCGGCGGCGCACCGCCTCCTCCACCACGCCGCGCCGCCCCTCGACATGGGCGCCCCGGCCGGGAAGCTTGCGCTTCAGGTCGGGGACCGCCTGACGATCGGGTCCGAGCACGAAGCGCACCAGCGCGTCGGGCTCCAACGACCGGCGCGAGACGATGCACATGCGACCGTTCATCGCCGCCTCGTCCAGGCCGTCGTCCTCGTCCGGCGCCGCGCTCAGGCCGCGGCCTCGTCTTCTTCCGACGCCTCGCCCTCGGCCTCGAGATCCTGCGCCTCGACCCAGCCGGCCGCCACGCGCGCCTGCATGATCATGCTCTCCGCATCCTGGCGGCTCACCTCGAAGCTCGACAGGGCGCCGGGGTAACGCTTGACCTCGCCGTCCTTGCGCTCGGTCCAGCCGACGAGATCGTCGGCCGCGCAGCCCGCGAAATCCTCGACCGTCTTGATGCCGTCCTCGCCGAGCGCGACCAGCATGGGCGTCGTCAGGCCCTCGATCGTGCGCAGCTCGTCGGCGACGCCCAGCTCGCGACGCTTGTCGTCGAACTCCGTCTCGCGCCGGTCGAGATACTCGCGCGCGCGGTTCTGGATCTCGCCCGCCGTGTCCTCGTCGAAGCCCTCGATCGAGGCGACTTCGGAGGCATCGACATAGGCGACCTCCTCGACGCTCGCGAAGCCTTCTGAGGCGAGGAGCTGGCCGACCATCTCGTCGACGTTCAGCGCGTTCATGAAGAGGTCCGAACGCTCGCTGAACTCCTTCTGGCGGCGCTGCGACTCCTCCTCCTCGGTGAGGATGTCGATGTCCCAGCCCGTCAGCTGCGAGGCGAGGCGCACGTTCTGGCCGCGTCGTCCGATCGCCAGACTCAACTGGTCATCCGGGACCACGACTTCAATGCGCTCGGCGTCCTCGTCGAGCACGACCTTGGCGACTTCCGCCGGCTGCAGAGCGTTGACGAGGAAGGATGCCGCATCCGGCGACCAGGGAATGATGTCGATCTTTTCGCCCTGGAGCTCGCCGACGACGGCCTGGACGCGCGAGCCGCGCATGCCGACGCAGGCACCCACCGGATCCACCGACGAGTCGCGGCTCACGACGGCGATCTTGGCGCGCGAGCCCGGATCGCGCGCGACCGCCTTGATCTCGATGATGCCGTCGTAGATCTCTGGCACTTCCATGGTGAAGAGCTTCGCCATGAACTGCGGATGGGTGCGCGACAGGAAGATCTGCGGCCCGCGCTGCTCGCGGCGCACGTCGTAGACGAAGGCGCGAACGCGGTCGCCGTAGCGGAAGAGCTCGCGCGGGATCTGCTCGTCGCGCCGGATGATGCCCTCGCCCTTGCCGAGATCCACGATCACGTTGCCGTACTCGACACGCTTCACCGTGCCGTTGACGATCTCGTTCACCCGGCCGATGAACTCCTCGTACTGCTTGTCGCGCTCGGCCTCGCGCACCTTCTGCACGATGACCTGCTTGGCCGACTGGGCGGCGATGCGGCCGAACTCCATGGGCGGCAGCTGCTCGGCGATGAAGTCGCCCGGCTCGGCGTCCGGGTTCTTGTCGCGCGCGAGCTCGAGGTAGATCTGCGTGTTCGGGTCCTCGACCTCCTCGACGACCTCGAGAAGACGCTGCAGGCGCATCTCGCCGGTCTTCTGGTTGATGTCGACCCGGATGTTGGTCTCCTGGCCGTAGCGCGAGCGGGCGGCCTTCTGGATGGCGTCCGCCATGGCCTCGATCACGATCTCGCGGTCGATCGACTTCTCGCGCGCCACCGCGTCCGCAATCTGCAGAAGCTCCAGCCGGTTCGCACTGACTGCCATGGGTTCGGTCTCCTCGCCGCCGCCGGCTCCACCGGTCGGCTCGTTCAGATGGATGCGCCCTCAGGAAGGGCGTCGGGGCGGACCGGGCGGTCCGCCGGAAAGATCAGTGGGACGCGTCCGCGTCCTCTGCCGCGTCGTCCTCGACCGCCTGGCCGCGGGCGCGGCGCGCCAGCTTGTCGGCCTTGAGCGAGGCCTGAATCAGCTCGTCCGTCAGGATCAGCCGCGCCTCGGCGACCGCGTCGAGCGGGATCTCCACGACGGCCTCCTCGTCGGCTGCGACGCCGTCGCGAGCCAGACGGATCGCGTCACCCTCCACGGCGGTGACACGCCCGCGAAAGCGCTTGCGCCCCGACAGGAGACGATTGGTCTCGAGCTTCAGGAGATGTCCCGCCCAGGCCGAGAAGTCGCCGCGCCGCACGAGCGGGCGGTCGATGCCGGGCGAGGAGACCTCGAGGTGGTAGGCGCGATCCATCGGATCGTCGACGTCGAGTACCGGCGAAAGCCCGCGCGAGATGGTCTCGCAGTCCTCGACGGTCATCGTGCCGTCGGGCCGCTCGGCCATGATCTGCAGCGTCGTGCCGTTCATCGCCGAAACGCGCACCCGCACGAGCCGGTAGCCGAGCTGCTCGATCACGGGCTCAACGACGGCGGCGACGCGCGCCTCGAGCCCCTGCTCCACGATGAGGCGCTTCTCGGGCGCGGTTTCGGCTGGAATGGCTTGCGCGGCGGTTTCGGTCACGGCGTCTCCCGGGTATCAGGAGCCCGGCGAATAGCGGCGCGGGCTCGGGCCGATGCGACCGCGGGGCTCGAAAACGGAGGCCCCTTAAAGAAAAAGAGCGGGACCGGCAGGACCCACTCTCACGATCGCATCGCAAAGAAGTTGCGTGTCATATACGCCCCCGCTCCCCGCTTGGCAAGGCGCGCCGCCACGGGTCAGAGGCGGCGGAAGGTGAGATAGGCGCCCTTTCGCCCCTCGCGATGCGCCTTCTGCTCGTAGCGCGTGCCGGGCCAGCCCTCGTAGGGCGTCAGCCAGTCGGCCTTGCCCCGCGCCTCCCAGGTGAAGTCCGGATGGTCGCGCAGATGCGTGAGCGTCCAGTCCACGTAGGTCTCGATATCGGAGGCGAAGCGGAACGGCGCGCCCGGCTTCATGACGCGGGCGAGCCGCCGGAGCGTGCGCTCGTTCACGAAGCGCCGCTTCCAGTGCTTCCGCTTGGGCCAGGGGTCCGGGTAGAAGAGGTCCACCCCGTCCAGCGAGCGGTCCGGCAACCAGTCGAGAAGAAGCGTGGCGTCGTCGTCGTAGAGGCGAAGGTTCGGCCGGGGCTCCGCTTCCAGCGCCACCAGCATCTTGGCCATGGAGTTGCGGAAGGGCTCGACCCCGATGAAGCCGCTGTCCGGGTGGCGTCCCGATTCCAGATGCAGGTGCTCGCCGCCCCCGAAGCCGATCTCCAGACGCACGCGAGCGACCGGCGCGGCAAAGAGCGCGCGAAGGTCGGCCGGCGGCGACACCTTCGGATCGAGCCCGAGCGCCGGCATCCGCTCGGCCAGGAGATCGGCCTGAAGCGGGCGCAGGGTCTTGCCGCGAGAGCGTCCGAAGAAGTTCTCGCGCGTGCGGACCCGGTCCGGATGCTGCGTGCGTTCAGGCGCCAAGGGCAGCCTTCAGCTTCGGTCCGAGGTCGGTGCGCTCCCAGGAGAAGGAGCCGTCGCGGCCAGGCTTGCGGCCGAAATGGCCGTAGGCCGAGGTGCGCGCGTAGATCGGGCGCGTCAGCTGCAGGTGCTCGCGAATGCCGCGGGGCGTGAGGTTCACGACCTCGCGCAGCGCCTTCTCGAGCTTGGCCTCCTCGACCGTGCCCGTGCCGTGCAGGTCGACATAGACCGACAGCGGCTCGGCGACGCCGATGGCGTAGGAGAGCTGGATCGTGCAACGGTCGGCGAGCTTGGCGGCGACCACGTTCTTGGCGAGGTAGCGCGCCGCATAGGCGGCCGAACGGTCGACCTTGGTCGGGTCCTTGCCGGAAAAGGCACCGCCGCCGTGGGGCGCCGCGCCGCCATAGGTGTCGACGATGATCTTGCGGCCCGTCAGGCCGGCGTCGCCGTCCGGCCCGCCGATCACGAACTTGCCGGTCGGGTTGACGTGCCAGACGCAGTCGGCCGCGATCGGCAATTCGCCCACGGCCTCGCGGATGAAGGGCTCGACGATGCGCCGCACGTCCTGGGAGGAGAGCGTCTCGTCGAAGTGCTGCGTGGACAGGACGATCGAGGCGATCTCGGCCGGCTTGCCGTCGCGATAGCGCACGGTGACCTGGCTTTTCGCGTCCGGCCCCAGCTTGCCGGCCTCCCCCTCGCCGCCGCGCCGGGCCGCCGAAAGGCGCTCCAGGATCTTGTGGGCGTAGAAGATCGGGGCGGGCATCAGCTCGGGCGTCTCGCGGCAGGCGTAGCCGAACATGATGCCCTGGTCGCCGGCGCCCTCGTCCTTGTTGCCGCTGGAATCGACGCCTTGCGCGATGTCGGCCGACTGGTCGTGCAGGAGAACGTCGATCTTGGCCGTGCGCCAGTGGAAGCCGTCCTGCTCGTAGCCGATCGCGCGCACGGCGCGCCGCGCGGCGGACTTGACCTTGGACTTCATCTTGGCCGGATCGATCGAGCAGCGGATCTCGCCCGCGATCACGATGCGGTTCGTGGTCGCCAGCGTCTCGCAGGCGACGCGCACGCGCGAGGCGTCCATGCCGCTTTTCTTGGCTTCCTTGTAGAGCAGATCCACGATCTCGTCGGAGATGCGGTCGCAGACCTTATCGGGATGTCCCTCGGAAACGCTCTCGGAGGTGAAGAGGTAGTCGCTGCGTGCCATTGTGGTGGTGTGGTCCCCTGTGGGCCGGACATGGGAAGTCCCTGGCTCACACGTCAAGGGAGCGACGCGCGGCGCGGACACCCCGAAACCTGCGGCTCATGGGGTTAGGAGAGGTTGCGCCACCGCGCAAGGAAAAACTCGGCGCGGCCGGTCAGGGGGTCGCGGCCGTATCGTCGTCCCCGTCGGCGTCGGCGAGCGAGCGGATGAGGTCGAGAAGGCGACGGCGGATCTTGGGGTTCCTGATCCGCGAGAAGGCACGGGTGAGTTGCATGCCCTCGCTCGTGGAGAGCATGTCGACGATATAGTCCGCATTCGGCTCGCGCAGCCCGACCGCCTTATCCTCCTCGCCCGGCGCGCCCTCGAAGAAGTAGGACACCGAGGCGTTCAGCACCTCGGCGATCTTCTGGAGCCGGCTCGCCCCGATGCGGTTCGTCCCCTTCTCGTATTTCTGGATCTGCTGGAAGGTGATGCCGAGATGCTCGCCGAGCTTCTCCTGGCTCATGCCGGTCATGGTTCGGCGCAGGCGCACTCTCGCGCCGACATGCACATCGATCGGGTTGGGCTGTTTCTTGTTGACGACCATCGACCCCTTCGGTGCCCCTCCGGCCGAAGCCGCTCGCAACGCAGACCCACCCCGCGAATCATCGCCCCCGCGGAATGTCGTATAGCCTACATTTTATAGACGATTGGGGTATGCAAGGTCCCGCCCCCCGTCAATCGCTTTGCCGAGGAAGCCGCGCCGGACGAGCTATCGCGCCGGGGCGTCAGGCGCCTTCGCGCGAGCGACGCCGGGCCGCAAGGAGGGCCGTCGCGGCGGCGAGCCCCCACAGGATGCCGAAGGGAATGTTGCGCAGCTGCGCGAAGACGGTTTCCCGCCCGGCTCCCGGAAGCGCTGCATCCACCGTGCCGCCCTCGCCGAGCGCGAGGCCCGCCTGGGGCCGTCCCTCGGCGTCGGTGACGACGGAGATGCCGGTGTTGGCGGCGCGCACCAGCGGCAGGCCCAGCGAGACGGCCGTCAGCACGGCCTGCCGCTGGTGCTGGTAGGGACCGGGGGTCAGGCCGTACCAGGCGTCGTTGGTCACGTTCAGGATGAAGCCCGGACGCTCACCCTCGGGAAAGGGCACGAGCTCGTCCTGGAAGATTGCCTCGTAGCAGATCACCGGCAGGAAGCCGGGCACGCCCTCGAGCTCCACGATCCGCCGCCGCGCCCCGGCCGAGAAGCCGCCCGGCAGCTTGGTGACCTGCGAGACGCCCCAGCTCTCCAGAAGCGCCTGGAAGGGCAGGTACTCGCCGAAGGGCACGAGATGGATCTTGTCGGCGGCGTCCTCCACCACGCCGTCCTCACCGATCGCGTAGATCGAGTTGTAGAAGCGCGGCGGCTCGCCAGTCCCCTCCTCAACCCGCGTCGCGCCGGCCAGAAGCGTGTCGCCGGGGCGCAGCGTCTGCGCCAGCGCGCCGACCGCATCGGGACGGTCGGTCAGGATGAAGGGAAAGGAGGACTCCGGCCAGATCACGAGGCGGCGCGGCGCGGCCGGCGTGCTGTCGGCGGCGGGCGCGTCGGTCAGTTCCAGAAGGCGCGAGAAGATGCGCTCGGCCTCGGCCGGGTCCCACTTCTGGCCCTGAAGGACGTTGGGCTGCACGATGCGCAGGGCGACGCCCTCTACGGGGGGTGCGGGCGGCGCGGCCAGACGCCAGGCGCCAAAGGCGAGTTGCGCGGCCACGAGCGCGAGCCCGAGCGCCACCGCCGCGCTGCGCCCGCCCCGACGGCCGACGACGATCGCGGGCAGCGAGAAGACGAAGACGGCAAGAAGCGTCATCGCGTGCAGCCCGAACAGCGTCAGGACCTGCATCAGAAGCGGAACCGGCACGGCCATGACGCCGATCTCGTTCCAGGAAAAGCCGGTGAAGAGCATGCCGCGCGCGAACTCGGCCCCGGAGAGGCCGGCGGCGAGCGCCAAGAGGCGCCAGGGTCCGCCGCTCCATGCGAGGCGCGCCAGCATGCAGCCGAGCCCGTGATAGATCGCAAGGATCGCCGGCAGGCCCAGAACGGCGAAGGGCAGCGCCCACGCGAATTCCGGCCCGTCGACCAGCAGCGCGGAGCCAAGCCACCAGAGGCCGCCCACGAAATAGCCGAAGCCGAAGCACCAGCCGATGCGGAAGGCCGGAAAGGCGCGGCGAAGCGCCGAGCGCCCCGGCTCGCCGCTCGCGCCGTCGATCAGCCAGACGAGAACGGGAAAGCTCAGGAAGCCGACGGCGGGGATGTTGAAGGGCGCCAGCGCCAGCGTGGCGACGAGACCGGCTAGAAACGCGAGCAGCGCCCGGCGCCATCCCGACAGGAGCATGATCCGTCCGGCCAGCCGTTCCAACGCATTCTCCGAAGTCCGAGGTCACCCCGCCGGCCGCCCTCCCCCGGGCGGCCGCTTGAGGGCGATAGCGCGCGCAGCTTGCCCCGGCCCGGCGAAGCGGTTCAGTCCGGGGCGTGGACGGCGGGGGCTTCGCGAACGCGCACGAGACGCACGCGCTTCACGCGGCGCCGGTCGGCCTCCAGAACCTCGATCTGGAAGCCGGGCACCGCCTCGGCGACCTCGCCCTCGGCCGGCACGCGGCCCAGCGCGTTGACGACGAGGCCGCCGATCGTGTCGGCGTCGTCCTCGTGGGCGCTGGGATCGAAGTCGTCGCCCAGGACCTCGCGCACCTCGTCGAGATCGGCCCGCGCGTCGGCGTAATACACGTCGTCGCCCGCGTCGGTGACGAGGATCTCCTCGTCGTCGTGCTCGTCCTCGATGTCGCCGACGACCATCTCGAGGATGTCCTCGAGCGAGACGAGACCGTCCGTCCCGCCGTACTCGTCGATCACGAGGGCCATCTGGATGTGGCTCGCCTGCATGCGCGCCATGAGTTCGGCCGCGTGCATGGAGGGAGGCACGAAGAGGACCTGGCGCATGAGGCCAAGGTCCTTCAGCGTCGGCTCGAGATCGACGCGCGACAGGTCGAAGCCCGAGCGCACCGGCGCGTCCTCGCCCGCGCCCTCGCGGTGGAAGCAGAGCGCGGCGCGGGTGATATGCCCGACCATGTCGCGGATGTGGATCATGCCGAGCAGGTCGTCGAGGCCGCCCTCGCCATAGACCGGCATGCGCGAATGGCCCGTCTCCTCGAAGCGCGCCATGGTCTCGGCGAGCGTGGCGCTGACCGGGATGCCCTGGATCTCGGTGCGCGGCACCATGAGATCCTCCACCCGCACGTCGTGAAGTTCGAGGATGTTGGTGAGCATGAGGCGCTCGCCGGCCGTGAAGCCGGTCTCGCCCGCCTCACCCTCGCGCAGCGCCTCCACGAACTCCTCGCGGAGCGAGGGGGGCACGCGCGGGCGAAGAAAGGCGACAAGGGAGTCGAAGAAGCCGGGCTCGGGCGCCCGCGCGCGACGACTTCGGCCTTCCGTTTCCGGGGGCGAGCGGTCGGCGCTCCCTGCCCCCTCGTGTCCGTCGTTGATGGTCATGACGTTCATGTTCCGTCGATCGATCCGTTATTCAACTGTCTCGGCATAGGGGTCGGATATTCCGAGCCCCCGAAGGATCTCGATCTCGAGAGCCTCCATGCGTTCCGCCTCCTCGTCGGTTTCGTGGTCGAAGCCCGCAAGATGCAGCGTGCCGTGAACGAGAAGATGACGGAAGTGGTCGAGCGCGGTCTTGCGTTCGACGGTGGCCTCGCGCTCCAGCGTCTCGCGCGCGAGCACGAGGTCGCCAAGGAGCGGCCCCAGGCTGTCGCCCGGGGCGAGTTGCACCATCGGGAAGCTCAGGATGTTGGTCGGCTTGTCCTTGCCGCGCCACTCGCGGTTGAGCTCGCGCACGGCCGCATCCTCGGCAAGCGTCACCGACACCTCGGTCCGCGCCGCTGCATGGCCCGCCCCGGCGAGCGCCGCGAGAATCGCCTCGCGCACGCAGGTCTCGGGATCGGCCGGTGAGAGAAGCGCGCGCCAGGCGGGATCGTCCGCCCCGTCGAGAACGATGTCGACGCCGTTCGGCGCCGCTTCGGCAGGGGCCGCCGCGCCCATCAGGCCGAGCGCGGGTTGCGGCCGAGCGGCGCGGACACGCGCTGGTCCGAGGCGTCGGCCTCGTAGGCCTCGACGATCGCCTGGACGAGGTGGTGGCGCACGACGTCGACGGCGGCGAAGCGCACCGACACGATGTTCTCGACGCCCTCCAGAACGCGCAGCGCCTCGACGAGACCGGACTTCTGTCCCGCCGGAAGGTCGATCTGCGAGGGGTCGCCCGTCACGATCATGCGCGCGTTCTCGCCCAGGCGCGTCAGGAACATCTTCATCTGCATGGTGGTGGTGTTCTGGGCCTCGTCCAGGATCACCGCCGCGTTGGTGAGCGTGCGCCCGCGCATGAAGGCGAGGGGCGCGATCTCGATCGCCTGCGCCGCGATGGCGCGCTCGACCTTCTCGGCCGGCATCATGTCGTAGAGCGCGTCGTAGAGGGGACGAAGGTAGGGGTCGACCTTCTCCTTCATGTCGCCCGGCAGGAAGCCCAGCCGCTCGCCGGCCTCGACGGCGGGACGCGACAGGATGATGCGCTCGACCTGCCCCCGCTCCAGGAGCTGCGCGGCGTAGGCGACGGCGAGGTAGGTCTTGCCGGTGCCCGCCGGTCCGACGCCGAAGACGAGCTCGGCCCGCTCCATGGCGCGCATGTAGGCGTCCTGGGTGGGCGTGCGGGCATGGATCGTGCGCTTGCGCGTCGAGATCTGCGCGAGCGACATGCGCCCTTTCCGCTCCATGGTGGGGAGCGTCAGCTGGTCCTCCGGGGTCGCGGCCATGCGCACCGCCCCTTCCACGTCGGAGCGGGCGATCTCGTGGCCGGACTGGAGCCGGGCGTAGAGCGTGTCGAGCGCGCGCCGGGCCTGGTCGCAGCTCGTCGGGTCGCCCCGCAGCTCGACCTTGTTGCCGCGCGCGCGCGCATCGACATGGAGCTTCTGCTCGATCAGGGCGAGGTGCTCGTCGAACTGGCCGAACAGGGCCCCCGCCAGACGGTTGTCGTCGAAGGTGAGCACGACGTGGGCCATGTCGGACGCGCCCTGGCCTGGCATGCCGCGCACTGCCTTCATGCGATCTTCCTTGCGAGCGGTGGGGTGGACGCCGCCCGGTGAGCGGTCGCCGGCATGGCGGGCGGCTCGGCGCCCGCGGCCATGAGGGAGTTGGGACGGGTCTCGGAGATCGTGACCTCGACGATGTCGCCGACAGCGCCGGCCGTGGCGGGCACGACGACCGGAAGAAGGAAGGGCGAGCGGCCGATCATCTGACCGGGGTGCCGCCCGGGCTTCTCGATCAGCACCTCGCAAGTCCGCCCGACGAAGCTCTCCTGGAAGGCGATCTGCTGCTCGCGGATCAAGGCCTGCAGCCGGTCGAGGCGCTCGGTCTTCACATCCTCCGGGACGTGGCCGTCCATCGCGGCGCCCGGCGTTCCGGGCCGCGGCGAGTACTTGAACGTGTAGGCCGCGGCGTAGCCGACCTCGCGCACGAGCGCGAGCGTCGCCTCGAAGTCCTCGTCGCTCTCGCCGGGAAAGCCCACGATGAAGTCGCCGGACAAGGCGATGTCGGGGCGAACGGCACGGATGCGGTCCAGGATGGCGAGATAGTCTGCCGCCGTATGGCGCCGGTTCATCGCCTTCAGAATGCGATCGGAGCCCGACTGCACGGGCAGGTGCAGATAGGGCATGAGCTGGCGCAGCTCGCCATGGGCGCGGATCAGCGCCTCGTCCATGTCGAGCGGGTGCGAGGTCGTGTAGCGCAGGCGCGCCAGTCCCGGGATCGCGGCAAGGTCATGAAGCAGCGAGGCGAGACCGCCCTCGCCCGGTCCCCACGCGTTGACGTTCTGCCCGAGCAGCGTCACCTCGCGAACGCCCGCCTCGGCGAGTTCGCGCGCCTCCTTCAGGATGGCGGCTCGCGGGCGCGAGACCTCGGAGCCGCGCGTATAGGGCACGACGCAGAAGGTGCAGAACTTGTCGCAGCCCTCCTGCACGGTCAGGAAGGCGGAGACGCCGCGCGAGCGGATCTGCCGGTCGTTGGACTTCGGCAGGTGGTCGAACTTGCTGTCGACCGCATAGTCGGTATCGACCACGCGCTCTCCACCGTCGACGCGCCGCAGCGCCGCCGGCAGGCGATGGTAGGTCTGCGGGCCGATCACGAGATCGACCACCGGCGCGCGGGCGATGATCTCGGCCCCTTCCGCCTGCGCGACGCAGCCGGTGATGCCGACACGCAGGGAGCCGAGCCCCGCCGCCTCGCGCTCGGCCTTCATGACGCGGATGCGCCCGAGCTCGGAATAGATCTTCTCGGCCGCCTTCTCGCGGATGTGGCAGGTGTTCAGGAGAACGAGGTCCGCCTCCTCGACGCGCTCGGTCGACTCGTAGCCTTCAGCGCCCAGCGCATCGCCCATGCGCTGGGAGTCGTAGACGTTCATCTGGCAGCCATAGGTCTTGATGAAGACCTTTCGGGCGGGGCGGGTCTGCGGATCGGAACCTTGGCTCATGCGTCCTTCGCGGAGGCGGCGGGTGGACCGGCTCCGTCATGGCGGGCAAACATCGAGGCGGCGCCCGCAATCCGCGCCCGGCACCTTCCCTCCGGCACGAAGCCGGGGCGCGCGGAAGGCCCCTTCGCATTCCCTTATATCGATCCGGGCGGCCCAAGGCGCAAGCGGGCTTTTTGCCGCCAGCAATTGGCATCCCTCACAGCGGATCGCGCAGCGCCCCGACGAGAAGCTCGCGCACGCGCCGCTCGCTCAGGCGCGCCAGCGCCTTGCGGTCGGTGCCGGCCGTGAAGCCGAGGGGCTCGCCGAACACGACCTCGGCGTCGAAGGCCGCCTCGCGCATGAAATCCGGCAGGTGGGGAACCAGCGGCACGTCGCCCGGCCAGGCGGCGAGCGGGCGGTGGAACAGGCCCATCGGCATGCCATGGATGCGCGTCCAGGCCACCGCGACGGGCTGGACCGTGACCTCCGCGCGCCCGCTCGCGCGCAGCGAGGCCTGCGCCGCGCCGAACAGGGCCGTGCGGAAGGGCAGGACGCCGTTGCCGTCCGAGGTCGTGCCTTCCGCAAACAGCACCATGACGTCGCCCGATGCCAGCCGCTCGCCGATCGTGTCGGTCTGCCGCCCGGTCTCGCCGCGCCGCTCGCGCGCGACGAACACGGTGCGCTGGAGGCGCGCGAGCCAGCCGAAGGCCGGCCAGCTCCGCACCTCCTCCTTGGCGATGAAGGAGAGCGGCATGGCGGCGCCGAGCGCGACGATGTCGGCCCAGGACTGGTGGTTGCTGACCAGAAGAAGCGGGCGTCCCGTGGCCGGCGCGCCGCGCACCCGCACGCGGATGCCGCTGATGCGCGAGGCGACGAGATGCCAGACATGCGGCAGGCGCCGGGCGAGCGGCCAGCGCAGTCGGATGGCCACGAGTTGCAGCGGCAACAGCGCCAGCGTCAGGAGCACGAGGCCCAGCACCGTCAGGACGAGACGGCCCGTGGCGATCCAGCCCGGCGCCCGCGTCTCAGAGACGGCCAAGACCACGCTTCAGCACGAGCGCGCTGGTGCGCGTTCCGTCGGGCCCGGCATAGTAGGCGGGCCGGCGGCCCACCTCCTCGAAGCGCAGCCGACGATACAGCGCGAGCGCCGCCGCGTTGGTTTCCTCGACCTCGAGGAACAGGGCGGCGACGCGCTCGGCGTGCAGGTGCTGGAGGACGTTGTCCATGAGGAGCCGGCCGAGCCCGCGCCCGCGCGCCGCCGGGTCCACGGCGATGGTCAGGATCTCCGCCTCGTCGGCGGCCTGGCGCGCGAGCACGATGCCCTGGGGCCGGCCGGTGCCGTTGCGCCGGACCGTGTAGCCGAACGTTCCTGGCTGCAGCAGGAGCGAGGCGAACTCGTCGCCCGACCAGCTCTGCCGGAAGGCGACCGCATGCAGCGAGGCGGCGGCGTCGAGATCGGCGGGGCCGAGCGGGGCCACGGTCCATTCCGCGCCCAGCACTCCCTCCCAAAACGACAGCGTCCAGCTGAGCGGCCAGTACCAGTACATTTCGATCCCCCGTTGAGGCGGGAGGGCCGATTCTCCGGCCTGCCGCATCCCCCACACGCCAGTGTGCTCGGGGCAGCTTAAGGCGAGGTTGCGGCGCTGACCACCAGCGAGGGTGCGCCGGAGGGCCGCGCGTCGGCGCCGCGCAGGTAGAGCGCCCGCACCTCGCCCCCCGGCACGGCCATGGCGGCCAGCCGCGCCACCGCGGCGATGTCGGGCGCGCCGTCGCTGGAGGCGATTCGGGTCTCGCGTTCCCCGAGGATGTCCTGCGCGATCGCGGCACCCGAGCCCGCCAGGACCAGCGGCCACTCCGAAGCGGGGCGGACGAAGTCCGCCAGCGCCTCCGGCGCTATCGCCTCGGGGCCGGCGAGCATCCCGCCGCCGGGCGCAAAGAGCGCCGCGTAGACCTCGCCGCGCTTGGCGTCCTGCACGGCGAGAACCGGCGACGCGGTGCCCCGATGCGGCTCGGCCAAAGCCTCCAGCGACGAGATGCCCACGAGAGGGCAGCCGAGCGACAGGCGCAAGCCGTGGGCGGCGGCGAGCGCCACGCGGATGCCCGTGAAGGAGCCCGGACCGATCCCGACGCCGATCCGGCCGACCGCGTTCCAGCCGGCGCCGGCCTCGGCCAGCACCTCCTCGACGAGCGGCATGAGGCGCTCGGCGTGACCTCGCCCGATCACCGGGTCGGCGCGGGCGAGAACCTCGCGTGTCTCGGGATCGAGAAGGGCGACGGAACAGCGCTCGCTGCCCGTGTCGAGGGCTAGAACGAGGCCGCCGGCGGGCAGCCAAGCGCCGGTCAGGCGGCCTCCATCGCCTCGACGGCCTCGACCTCGGGCACGAAGTGGCGCAGGAGGTTCTCGATGCCGTGCTTGAGCGTGGCGGTCGAGGACGGGCATCCCGCGCAGGAGCCCCGCATGTTCAGGAACACCACGCCGTCACGGAAGCCCCGGAAGGTGATGTCGCCGCCGTCCTGCGCGACGGCGGGACGCACGCGCGTGTCGAGAAGCTCCTTGATCGTCGAGACCAAGGCCTCGTCGTTCTGGTCGAAGAACTCCTCGCCCGAATCCGCGTCCGCGCCGGCGCCCGTGCTGCCGGCCATCATCACCGGCTCGCCCGACAGGAAATGCTCCATGATCGCGGCGAGGATCGCGGGCTTCAGGTGCTGCCAGCCGGTCTCGTCCTTGGTGACGGTGACGAAGTCGTAGCCGAAGAAGACGGCGGTGACGCCGTCCACCGCCATCAGCTTGGCGGCAAGGCGCGAGCGGCGCGAGGCGTCGTCGATGTCGAGGAACTCGGCGGTTCCCTCCTCCAGGACGACACGGCCCGGCAGGAACTTCAGCGTCTGCGGATTCGGGGTGACTTCGGTCTGGATGAACATGGGACGACGGGCCTCGCGGCAATGCCTCGGAAGCCCTTGAGATAAGCGTCCGGCCGCCGGGCCGCAAGCATGGCGCGTCCGTCAGGCCGCGCCGCGCTCCCGCGTCCAGGCGCCGTCGCGTGCCTCGAAGGCGGGGCGACCGAGGAGATAGCCCTGCACCGCGCGACAGCCGAGGTCGCGCAGGAGCGCGAGCTGCTCCTGCGTCTCGACGCCCTCGCCGAGCGTCTCGATGCCGATGTCGCGCCCGAGCTGCGTGACGGCGCGCAGCACCGCCAGCGAGTTCGGGTCGCTGGAGGCCGAGGACACGAAGGAGCGGTCTATCTTGATGCGGTCGAGCGGAAGGTCCCGCAGGTGGGCGAGCGAGGAGTAGCCGGTGCCGAAATCGTCCATGGCGACGCGCACGCCGAGCGTGCGGAGCCCGGACAGGACATGGCCGACCTGCGCGGCGTTGGCGACGATCGCGGTCTCGGTGAGCTCGATCTCGAGCCGGTGCGCGGGCAGGCCGGAGGCCGCGAGCGCGCCCACGACATGGGCCATGAGCCGCGGTGAAGACAGCTGCACGGCCGAGACGTTCACGGCCACGAACTGGTCGGTTCCCCAGGCCACGGCGTCCTTGCAGGCCCGGCTGAGAACGAAGGCGCCGAGATCGACGATCATCCCGTTGGCCTCGGCGAGCGGAATGAAGCGGTCGGGCGGCACGAGGCCGCGCTCGGGGTCGTTCCAGCGCACGAGGGCCTCGAAGCCGATGGTGCGGCCCTCGTCGATCGCGACGATCGGCTGGTAGGCGACCTGGAAGTTTCCGGTCTCCAGCGCGAGGCGCAGATCGGTTTCGAGGCGGCGCGCCTCGGCGGCGGCCTCCGCCATGCCCGGCCTGTAGCTGAAGGCACGCCCCCGCCCGCCGCGCTTGGCCTCGTACAGGGCGACGTCCGCCATCTGCATCAGCGATTCGGGATCCTGCGCCTCGGAACGCCCGCACGATCCGATGGAGCCGCTGGAGACGACGACATGGTCGCCGAGCAGGAAGGGCTCGGCCATCGCCTCGACGAGGGCCTTGGAGCCCGCCTCGGTCGTCGCGCCCTCGCCCTCGATCAGGACGGCGAGCTCGTCGCCGCCGATTCGCGCGACGCAGATCGCATCGGGAAGGGCGTCGTGGATGCGCTCGGCGATCGAGACCAGAAGACCATCACCGGTTGCATGACCGAACGTGTCGTTCACCGACTTGAAGTGGTCGACGTCCACGAGGAGCAACGAAAACGATAGGTCCGACGCGAATTTCTCGACGATTCGCTCCTGAAGCGCGCGGCGATTTGCGAGCCCCGTGAGCGGATCGTGGAAGGCCATCTGGCGCAGCTTCTCGTTCGAGTCGGCGCGCGTGCGGTCGTCGATCACGAAGGACGACACCCCGGTGCCCACAATGATCAGTCCGACGAGAAGCACGGCGAGCGCGATGGCGCGGAAGGCCGAGTGCGTGCCGTCGTCGGCCAGCCCCGAGATGCGCGTCACCTGGAACGCCGCCATGCCGGTGAAGTGCAGGCCGACGATGGAGAGGACGAGGCAAAGCGCGGCGGCATGGGCCCACGCGCCCCGGCGCCAGTGCCGCGCGAGCGCGACGAAGGCGATGGCCGGCACGACGGCGAGCACCACCGACAAGCCGATATAGAACCCGCTCCAACTCACCAGGCCTTCGACGCGGTAGGCGAACATGCCGACATAATGCATGGCGACGATCGAGAGGCCGAGAAGTCCGCCGCCGACGACGATGCCGGTGCGCGACCGTTGGCGAGAGCGCCCCATCGCGAAGCCGGCACCCGTTCCCCCGATCGCCACCAGGATCGAGCCCAGCGTCAGGACCGGGTCGAAGGTCACGGCGACCGGCACCCGGTAGCCCAGCATGGCGATGAAATGGGTCACCCAGATCGCCGAGCCGGAACAGACCGCCGTGAGAAACACCCAGCCGTGGCTGCGCAGCCCCTCCGTCTGGAGCGAGCGGCGAAAGAGGCTCGCGGTCACGACGCTTCCCACGAGGCACATGAGCGCGGCGAGAAGGACGAAGGTCAGATCGTGCTCGATGACGAGGCAATCGATGATGCGCATGGAGGATCCGGCGACAGGAGTTGCCGTCACCTTAGGCAAGCAATCCTCAACAAGCCGACAATAGAAACAAGACGATTATCTCGCGCACGACACACCAATAGCGTGTCACAGGATGTCGCACCCGCGGCGTTACTTGCGCCGCGTGGTCAGCAGAGGCTTTCGATATCCTCGTCGGTCAGCGTCGCGGGAACGACGGTGACGGGGATCGGAAAGGCCGAGCCGGATCCGGCGACTGCCGAGACGAGGGGACCGGGGCCCTGCGTGGAGTCGCTTGCCGCCAGAACGAGGATCGCGATCTCGCGGTCGGCCTCGATGAGGTCGCGGATCTCGTCGACGGTGCGGCCCTCGCGCACGAGCGTCTCGGGCTCGATGCCCACGGCCTCGCGGATCTCGTCGGTGACGCGGGCGAGCCGCGTTTCGGCCTCCTCGGTCGCCTCGGCCCGCATGATCTTCTCGACGCCCAGCCATTGGCCGAACTCGCCCGGATCGATCACGTAGAGCAGGACGGCGGCGCCGCCGCTCGCCTTGGCGCGGCGGGCGGCATAGGCCGCCGCCCGGCCGCATTCGGGCGTTTCGTCGATGACGGCGAGAAACTTGCGCCGTCCGCCCTGCCCCGTTCCGAGTCGCTTGGATACCATCGGCAAACCTTCGCAGGCAGGGATCGGGGCGGCAAGCCGCTCAGTTGTTGAGGAGACCGACGATCCGCTTCACGTCGGCAAGCGTCACGCTCGCGATCGCGCGGGCCCGCTCAGCGCCGTCCCGCAGCGTGCGGTCGATCTCGGCCGGGTCGGCCATGATGCGCCGCATCTCGCCGGCGATCGGCCCGAGCTTCTCGACCGCCAGGTCGGCCAGCGCGGGCTTGAACTCCGAGAAGGGCCGCCCGCCGTACTCCGCGAGAACCGCAGCCTTCGGCCGGTCGGAGAGCGCGGCGAAGATGCCGACGAGGTTGTCGGCCTCCGGCCTGCCCTTCAGGCCCTCGACCTCGGACGGCAGCGCGTCGGGATCGGTCTTGGCCTTGCGGATCTTGCGCGCGATCGTCTCGGGGTCGTCGGTGAGGTTGATGCGCGACAGGTCGGACGGGTCCGACTTCGACATCTTCTTGGCGCCGTCCTTGAGGCTCATGACGCGCGTCGCCGGGCCTTCGATGAGAGGCTCGGCGAGCGGGAAGTAGCCCTGAACCACCTCCTCGCCCATGCTGATCGGGCGTCCCAGGCCGAGCGCCTCGACCCGGGCCGAATAGTCGTGGTTGAACTTCGCGGCGATGTCGCGCGTCAGCTCGATATGCTGCTTCTGGTCCTCGCCGACCGGCACCAGCGTCGCGCGGTAGGCGAGGATGTCGGCGGCCATGAGGCTGGGATAGGCGAAGAGGCCGAGCGAGGCGCGCTCGCGGTCGCGGCCGGCCTTCTCCTTGAACTGCGTCATGCGCTCCATCCAGCCGAGGCGCGCCACGCAGTTGAAGATCCAGGCCAGTTCCGCGTGCTCGGGAACGCGGCTCTGGTTGAAGAGGACATGGGCCTTCGTGTCGATGCCGCTCGCGATGAAGGCGGCCGCGACCTCGCGGATCGAGCGCTCCAGGTCCTCGGGTTCCTGCCAGACCGTGATGGCATGGAGGTCCACCACGCAGAACAGGCAGCGATTGGCCTCCTGCAGCGCGACCCAGCGCCGGATCGCGCCGAGATAGTTGCCAAGGTGCAGGTTGCCGGTGGGCTGGACGCCCGAGAATACCAGCGGCGGAAAGCTGTCTGTCATGGATCGGCTCCGGGATGACGCCGGTTGGACGGGCGTCGGCGGGCGCTTATGGCGTGCGCCC
>NZ_BBWK01000033.1 GCF_001463765.1 Aureimonas sp. AU4
CGCTTATGGCGTGCGCCCGCCCGCCGATCAAGCGGCGGAGCCATGCGGCCCGCGCGGTCGATCCGCGCCTATCGCAGCACTTCCTTTGCCCGGCGCCGGCGCAGGAGGCGGCCGACGAGCTGGCGGTCCACGGCGCCGGTCAGGAAGACCAGCGCGAAGTAGACGAGCATGGCGACCGCGACGAGCACGAGAATCGCCAGCGCCTGATGCAGCGCGCGGCTTCCCGTGGCAAGGTAGGGATGCAGGACGCCCATCATCGCGACCAGCGCCGCGCCCATCACGAGGGCCGACAGGACCACGAGCAGCGCGCGCTTCACGAGCGCGCGGTCGAGCGCCCACAAGCCCTTGCGGCGCAGGCCCTCGAACAGCATCCAGGCGTTGAGCCAGCCGGCGAGCGTCGTGGCCAGCGCGATGCCGCGCTCGGCGTAGAACCAGAACAGGAGAAGGCTGAGCGCCGTATTGGCGGCGGCCGAGACGCCGGTCACGATCATCGGCGTCCGCGTGTCCTCGCGCGCGAAGTAGCCGGGCGAAAAGACCTTGATCAGCACGAAGGCGGGAAGCCCCAGCGCGTAGAGACCGAGCACCGCGCCGACGCTCACCGTCGTTTCCGGCTGGAAGGCGCCGCGCTCGTAGATGAGGCGCACGATCGGCTCGGGGATGAGAAACAGCGCGATCGCCGCCGGCACGGTCAGGAACAGCGCGAATTCCAGCGAGCGGTTCTGCGTGTGCTGCGCCTCCTCCAGCCGCCCCGCCTTCAGGGCGCGGGCAAGCTCGGGCAGGAGCACGACGCCGATCGCCACGCCCACCATGCCGAGCGGCAGCTGGTAGGGCCGGTCGGCATAGGTGAGGATCGACACCGCGCCCGGCTTGTAGGAGGCGATCGCCTGTCCGACGAAGAGGTTGATCTGCGTGATGCCGCCGATAAGCGCGGCGGGTCCCGCCAGGATCAGGAGGCGCTTGAGGCCCGGCGTCCATCGCGGCCGGCCGAGCGCCACCGAGAAGCCCGCCAGGCGCATGGCGAGCGTGACTGTGAGGAGCTGCGCGAGGCCCGCCACGAGCACGCCCCAGCTCATCAGGAAGCCGATCGTGCGCTGGTCGGCCCCGGTCTTCCAGGCATAGGCGAGGACGCCGATCAGGACGAAGTTCAGGATCGTCGGCGCGGCGGCGGCGGCGAAGAAGCGGCGGAACGCGTTGAGGATGCCCGACACCATCGCCATCAGCGACATGCAGGCGAGATACGGGAACATGATGCGCGAGAAGGCGACCGTGATCTCGAATCGGTCCTGGCACGACAGGGCCTGACCCAGCGTCTCGGGGTCGTCGATGCAGACCGTCAGGCCCGGCGCGATCACGAGGCGCACGAGCTCAGGCATGAAGATCATGGCGAGCACGGTGACGAGCGTCAGCACCGCGAAGAGGGTCGCGAAGATCTCGGTCGCGAAGCGCTTGGCGCCCGTGTCTCCCTCATCCTCCAGCTTGCGCGCGAAGAGTGGGATGAACGCGGCATTGAAGGCCCCTTCCGCGAAGAGGCGGCGGAAGAGGTTGGGAAACCGGAAGGCGAGGTTGAAGGCGTCGGCGACGGGCCCGACGCCGAGCGCCGAGGCCATCATCATCTCACGCGCGAAGCCGAAGACGCGGCTGCCCAGCGTCGCGCCGCCGACGGTCGCGAACTTGCCCAGAAGGTTCACGGGGTCATTCCGAATGCGATGGTGGAGGGTTTGGAGCCGGGCTGCGAGACCTCGCCGCCCGGCTCCTCGAAGACGGCGCGCAGGCGCCGGCGGATGCGCTCGGCCCGCCCCTCGCCCGTCACCTTCAGCCCGAGAAGGTCGGTCACGTAGAAGACGTCCACGACCTTTTCGCCGAAGGTCGAGATATGGGCGGAGCGGATGTCGAGGTTGAGGTCCGAGATCGCGCCCGTGAGGTCGGCGAGAAGGCCCGGCCGGTCGAGGCCCTCGACCTCGATCACGGTGAGCTGGCCCGACAGATCGTTGTCGATGTCGATGCGGGGCGCGACCGTGAACGAGGCGCTGGGCTTGGCCTGCCGTCGGCGGGCAAGAAGGCCCGGCATCGCCTCGCGCCCGTCCATCAGCTGCTCGATCGTCTGCGCGATGCGGGTCGCGCGGCGCAGTTCATCGGCATCGTCGCGGAACTCGCGGTTGACGGTCACGACGTCGAGCGCGCGCCCGTCGGTCGTGGTGAAGATCTGCGCGTCGGCGATGTTGGCGCCGGCCGCAGCGCAAGCCCCCGCGATCGAGGACAAGAGGCGCGGATGGTCGGGCGCCAGGACCGTGATCTCGGTCATGGCGCGAAAGCCGTCCGTGCGGGGCTGGGTGGCGAAGGCCGTGCCCTTGCTGTCGACCTCGCGAATGAAGGCGGCGTGGCGCTCCTGGTCGTCGATCGGCACGGTCAGGATGTAGTTGTCGTAGTGGAGCGCGAGGAGGCGCTCGCGCTCGACCTCCGGCCAGGCGGCGAGCCGGTCGGCAAGGCGCAGCCGCCCTTCGGCGGCGCGGTGGGCACGCGAGGATTCCGAATAGCCGCCGGTCAGCATCAGCTCGGTCTCGCCGTAGAGGGTGCGGATGAGCTGGCCCTTCCAGCCGTTCCAGACATGGGGCCCGACCGCGCGGATGTCGCAGACCGTCAGCACCGTCAGGAGCTTCAGGCGCTCCAGCGTCTGCACGCGGTCGGCGAAGAGGCGGATGGTGCGCCGGTCCGTGAGGTCGCGCTGCTGCGCGGTCATCGACATGACGAGGTGGTCGCGCACCAGCCACTCCACGAGTTCGGTCTCGCGCGCGTCGAGGCCGAGGCGTGGGCAGAGCTCGCGCGCGATCTGCGCGCCCGCCGTGGAATGGTCTTCGGGACGGCCCTTGGCGATGTCGTGGAGGAGCAGCGCGACGTAGAGCACGGCGCGGTCGCGGATCGTCGTGATGAAGCCGCTGGTCATCGGCAGCTCGCCCTCGGAGCGACCCTTTTCCAGAAGCGAGAGCTCGCGGATCGAGCGCAGGAGATGCTCGTCCACCGTGTAGGAATGGTACATGTTGAACTGCATCATCGCGACGATGCGGCCGAACTCGGGGATGAAGCGGCCGAGCACGCCCGCCTCGTTCATGCGGCGAAGATGAAATTCGGGGTCCTCGCGGTCGGTGAGGACGTCTAGGAACAGCGAGTTGGCTTCCGGGTCGGCACGCAGCTTCGCGTCCACGAGGCGCAGCGAGCGGCGGATGAGCTTCAACGCATCCGGGTGGTATTCGAGCCGATGGTGGCTCGCCAGCTGGAAGATGCGCAGGAGATTGACCGGGTCCCTGGCGAAGACGTGCCGATCGGCCACCGTGATGCGGTTGTTGTCGACGAGGAAGGCGAGCGTTCCGGGAATCTGGCGCGCGCGCCGCCGCAGCGAGCGCACGAAGGCGCGAAGGCCCGGCGCGTCCTTGGCATTCTCCTCCTCCAGCGCCGCGCAGAAGATGCCGGTGAGGTCGCCCACGTCCTTGGCGATCAGGAAGTAGTGCTTCATGAAGCGCTCGACCTCGGTGAGGCCGGGATGGGTGTTGTAGCCGAGGCGGCTTGCGATCTCGGGCTGGATGTCGAAGCTCAGGCGCTCCTCGGCCTTGCCGCTGAGAAAGTGCATGTGGCAGCGCACGGCCCACAGGAAGTCCTCGGCCTTCTCGAACAGCTTCGCTTCCGAGCGCGAGAAGACGCCCGCCGCCACCAGCTCTTCGCGCGTGTCGACGCGGTAGTGGTCCTTGGCGATCCAGAACAGGGTGTTGAGATCGCGAAGCGCGCCCTTGCCCTCCTTGACGTTGGGCTCGACGAGATAGCGCGTGTCGCCCGCCTTCTGGTGTCGCGCGTCGCGCTCGGCGAGCTTGGCGGCGATGAACTCGCGGCCCGTTCCCGCCACGACCTCGGCCTCGAAGCGCCGGCCGAGCTCCTCCATGAGCGAGGCCTCGCCGCTGACGAGGCGCCGCTCCAGAAGGGCGGTGCGGATCGTGAAGTCGCCTGCGGCCAGGCGCACGCATTCCTCGACCGTGCGCGTCGCGTGGCCGACCTTCAACCCCAGGTCCCACAGCAGATAAAGGAGATATTCGGCCAGCTGCTCGCCGAGCGGCGTCCGGCGATAGGGCAGAAGGAAGAGAAGGTCGATGTCGGAGCCCGGCGCCAGCGTGCCCCGGCCGTATCCGCCCACCGCCACCACCGCGATGCGCTCGCCCTGCGAGGGGTTGGAGGCGTTGAAGACGCGCGCCAGCGCGAAGCGGCAGACGGCGCGGATCAGCGTGTCCTGGAGAAACGAGATGCGGGCCGCGCACAGGAGCCCCGAGCCGTCGGCAAAGAGCATCGCCTCCGCCGCGCGCCGCCCTTCGGCGTTGGCGCGCTTCAGGATGGCGAGGACGGCGGAGCGAACCGCGGGGTCGGAGCCGTCGCCCCCCTCGCCCACCAGCGCTTCCAGCTCCGCCACCAGCCCCGCCTCGTCGGCGATCTCGTGGAACCGCTCCGGGACGGGCGGCACCGCGCCGATGCGAGCCGCGCGCTGCGCGCCGGCTTCCGCTTTTCCTTGAGCGACCATCTGCCTGAAGAACCGTTCCGCACCAACAAGGGTCGGGCTCTTAAAGCATAAAGCGCCTTGCGGAAACGTTGGGACCGCGCGGGTCTCGCGCGGCCCCGGTCAACACGGTCAGGCGCCGACGATCGTCCCGCCGTTGGGATGGAGCACCTGACCCGTGAAGTAGGAGGCGTCCTCGCTCGCCAGGAACAGGAGCGCGGAGGCGACCTCGTTGGGCTGTCCGGCGCGCTTCATCGGCACTTGGCTGCCGAACTGGGCCACCTGCTCCTCGTCCATCGCGATCGGGATGAAGGGCGTCCAGATCGGGCCGGGCGCCACGCCGTTCACGCGGATGCCCTTCTCCACGAGGTTCGACGCCATGGAGCGGGTGAAGGCCGTGATCGCGCCCTTGGTGGACGAATAGTCGATCAGCGTATCGTTGCCCTTGTAGCTGTTGACCGAGGTCACGTTGACGATGGCCGAGCCTTCCTTGAGGTGATCGAGCGCCGCCTGCGTCATGTAGAAGTAGGCGTAGATGTTGGTCTCGAACGTCTTGGCGAGCTGTTCCTCGGAAATCTCGCGCAGGTCCTCGGCCTGCTCCTGGTGGGCGGCGTTGTTGACGAGGATGTCGAGCTTGCCGAACGCCTTCACCGTCTCCTCGACGGCCTTCGTGCAGTTCTGCTTCTGGCGAAGGTTGCCGGGGATGAGGATGCAGCGTCGCCCTTCCGCCTCGACCAGGCGCTTGGCCTCCTCGGCATCCCGGTGCTCGTCCAGATAGGCGATGGCCACGTCCGCCCCCTCGCGGGCAAACAGCACGGCGGTCGCCCGGCCGATACCGCTGTCGCCGCCGGTGATCAGCGCCGTCTTGCCCTCGAGGCGGCCGGAGCCGGGAAAGCGCGGCGCGTAGTCGGGCGCCGGCGTCATCTCGTGCTCGTGGCCGGGATCGCCGGACTGATGCTGGGCGGGGAAGTTCGACATGTGGCTTTTCCTTGGGTCTCGGGGCCAGACCGTGCGTCGGCCGCTCGTTCCCAAAGTCGCGGGCCTCGGTGCCGTTCCCGCCAGACGCCCAGAATAAGGCTTAGTCCCCTTACGAGCCGAGCATCCCCTTCAGACGGTAAAGCGCTTCCAGCGCCTCGCGCGGGGTCATGGCATCCGGATCCACCGAGCGCAGCGCTTCCAGCGCCGGCGACGGCGCGGCGGGAGGTGCGGGCGCGGCGGCGCGGGCGGCCGAGAAGAGCGGCAGGTCGTCGAGCGTGCCGCCGCCCGTGCGCTCGCCCTTTTCCAGCTCTCCGAGCACCTGGCGCGCCCGCTCGAGAACGGCCGGCGGCAGGCCGGCGAGGCGCGCCACCTGGATGCCGTAGGAGCGGTCGGCGATGCCGGGCCCGACCTCGTGGAGGAACACGACCTCGCCCTCCCACTCGCGCACGCGCACGGTCGCGTTGGAGAGGCGCGAAAGGCGGCTGCTCAGCGCCGTCATCTCGTGGAAGTGGGTGGCGAAGAGCGCCCGGCAGCGATTGACCTCGTGCAGGTGCTCGACCGCCGCGAACGCGATCGACAGCCCGTCGTAGGTCGCCGTGCCGCGCCCGATCTCGTCGAGCACGACCAGCGTGCGCTCGCCCGCCTGGTTCAGGATCGCGGCGGTCTCCACCATCTCCACCATGAAGGTGGAGCGACCTTCCGCCAGATCGTCCGAGGCGCCGACGCGGCTGAACAGGCGGTCCACGACGCCGATATGAGCCTGTGCGGCCGGAACGAAGGCGCCGATCTGCGCCAGAACCGCGATCAGCGCGTTCTGGCGCAGGAAGGTGGACTTGCCGCCCATGTTGGGCCCGGTCAGAAGCCAGATCGCGCCGTGCGCGGCCTTGCGGCGCCCGCCGGCCGGCGGGGACAGGTCGCAGTCGTTGGCGACGAAGCCCGCGCCGCCGCGCTTCAGCGCGGCCTCCACCACGGGATGGCGTCCGCCCTCGATGCGAAAGGCGAGCGAGCCGTCCACGACGGGCCGCGTCCAGTTGCCGGACACGGCAAGCTCCGCCAGCGCCGCCGCGACGTCGAGCCGGCCGAAGGCATCCGCCATGCGCCGCAACTCGTCCGTGGCGCCGAGAATGGCGGCGCGCATCTCGCCGAAGAGTTCCAGCTCTCGCTTGAGCGCCAGCGAGCCCGCCTCGGCGATGCGCCCCTCGAGATCGGCAAGTTCCGGCGTCGTGAAGCGCATGGCCGAGGCGAGCGTCTGGCGATGGCTGAAGGCGCCCTTCGCCTGAAGGGTCGGTCCCTGCGCCTCGGGCACCTCGACGAAGTAGCCGAGCACGTTGTTGTGGCGGATCTTGAGGGCGCGGACGCCCGTCTCCGTGACGTAGCGCGCCTGAAGGTCGCCCAGCACGAGCCGCGACTCGTCGCGCAGGCGCCGCGCCTCGTCGAGCCGTTCGCAGGCTCCCGCGCCCACGAAGCCCCCCTCGCCCCGTCGCAGCGGAAGTTCGCTTCCCAGCGTCGCGCCGAGAAAGGCGCCGAGTTCGGGTGGCGGCGCGGCGAGATCGGCCAAGGCCTCGCCGATCTCTTCCGGCACCTCGCGACCTTCGAGGAGGCCGGCGAGGAGCCGCGCCCGCTCGCTCGCCTCGGCGACGGCCCCGAGGTCGCGCGGACCGCCCCGGTCGAGCGCGAGTCGCGACAGGGCGCGCTCGAGGTCGGGTAGGCCCTTCAACCCTTCGCGCAGGCTGCGGCGCAGCCGGTTGTCGCCAGCCGCCCAGGCAACGGCGTCCTGACGCCGGGCGATGTCCGCCATGTCGGTCAGGGGAAAGGCGAGACGACTTGCCAGCAGGCGGGAACCCGCGCCCGAGACGCAGCAGTCGATCGTGTCGAGAAGCGATCCCTGGCGCCGCCCTCCGACGGCGCGCGTCAACTCGAGGCTGGCGCGCGTTGCCGGATCGATCAGCATGAAACGGTCCGGCTCGACGCGCTCGGGGCGCATCAGCGTCGGGCGCGCCTCGAACTGCGTGCGGCCGAGATAGCCGACGAGGGCCGCGCCCGCCGCCATCTCGACGCGCTCGAAGGCGCCGAACCCGTCCAACGTCGCGACGCCGTAGAAGCGGCACAGGCGCTCGGGCGCGCTCGCGCCGTCGAACAGGACCGCAGGCTCGAAGCGCAGCGCCCGGCCGAGGCGCGAGAAGAGCGGACGCAGCGCCTCGTCCTCGCGCATCGTATCGGGAACGACGAGCTCGGACGGATCGATCGCGGCGATGTCGGCGAAGAGCCTATCCTCGTCCGTCGGCGCGATGCGGAAGACGCCCGTCGACAGGTCGCAGAAGGCGATTGCCATCGCGCCGCGCGCGCCGCCGAGCCGCGCGAGGGTCGCGAGGTGGTTCGCGCGCGCGGGATCGAGCAGCGCCTCCTCGGTCAGCGTGCCGGGCGTGACGAGGCGCACCACGTCGCGCCGCACCACGGACTTGCCGCCGCGCTTCTTGGCCTCGGCCGGGTCCTCGACCTGCTCGCAGACCGCCACGCGGTGGCCGACCGCGATCAGCTTCTGCAGGTAGTCGTCGGCCGAGACCACCGGCACGCCGGCCATGGGAATGTCGGCGCCCAGATGCTTGCCGCGCTTGGTGAGCGTGATCCCCAGAGCGCGCGAGGCCTCGACCGCGTCCTCGAAGAACAGCTCGTAGAAGTCGCCCATGCGATAGAAGAGCAGCGCGTCCGGATAGGCCGCCTTGATCTCCAGATACTGCGCCATCATGGGCGTCGGGGCGCCCTCGGCGGGGCTCGGATCGATGGTGCGCGCGACGTCCAGCATCCGAGGAGATTACCGCGAGCCGGTGCCCGAAGGCGAATCCACGGCCCCCGCCGTCCCCGTCTTCCACAAGGCGGTCCCCGCCCGGCCGGAACCGCGCCGCTTCATGTCCCGTTCAGCCGCGACATGCGACACCAGCGGCAGGACATCTCGCGGTGCGGTGTCGCGCGATGCGGGAATGGGCTAAGGATCAAGCCGCACCGAAGCGGCATGGCTTCACGATGGCCCTTTCGGCGAAGGCTGACGGACGAACATGACCACATTCATCCAGCGGGCGCTCGCCGCCCTTCTTCTCACACTGGCGGCCGGCGGCGGCGCCCTGGCGCAGTCCGAAAAGGTCAACGTCTACCAGTACGCCATCGACCATCCGGTGGCGGACGCGCCCCTGCGCTCGGCGCCCTCGCTCGGCGCCTCGGTTCCGCAGAACGTCGAGATCATCCGCGTCGGCAACGACGAGGTCTACGGCTACTTCTACTACGACGGCCGTCCGGTGATCGTGGAGCTGGCGACGCGCTCCGTGGTGCGCATCGACAACTGAAGCGCCTCGCCGCGTCAGGCGGCGAAGCGATCGGCGCCTGCGCCGTAGTGCGCGACATAGCGCTGCGCGATGCGATCCCTGGGAAGAACGACGAGAACGTCGGTCGTGTTGAACTGGTGGTCGACCACCGCATCCAGGCCGATATAGCCGCCGAGCCGCAGGTAGCCCTTAAGAAGCGGCGGGAGGGCACCGAGCGCCCGGCGCGGATCGTAGACCCTCGCATCGGCCGGGTTGCGCGGCACGCGCCGCGCGGCGAGCGCGCCGACGCTCCACTCGGCCGGCGGGGGCGCGGAGGCGCGCAGAAGCGCGAGCGGCTCGGCGAGCGCTACCGGGTCGGTGCCGCTCAGGGACGCGCAGCCGAATAGGACGTCGATCCGGTTGGCGACGACATAGGTCCAGATGCCCTGCCAGAGCAGTTCCACCGTCCGCTTGCCGCGATAGTCCTTGAGGACGCAGGAGCGGCCAAGCTCCAGGAAGCGCTTGCCCGGATGGCGCGCGACGAGCCCTTCGATCTCGAACTCGCCCGCGGTGTAGAAGCCGCCCGCCATCTCGGCGCGCTCCTGCGGCAGCAGGCGATAGGTTCCCACGATGCGGTCCGTGCCCTGGGCGCGGTCGATCACCAGAAGGTGGTCGCAGAAGCGGTCGAAGCCGTCCTTGTCGCGCCGCAGGAGGCGCTGGTCCAGCGAGGGCTGGGCGCGCATCTCCTCGTAGAACACCTCGTAGCGCAGCTTCTGCGCGGCGCGGATCTCGCCCGCATGGCGGGCCAGCCGCACCTCCAGCGTGCCGATCCGGCCGAGAACCGGGGCGGCGGGATCGAGCGGAGCGACCGAGACCCGGCGCCGCGCCAGCGTTTTGGGATGCAGCTGACCGACCTTCAAACCCTTGACCTTCAGCCCTCGGGGAACGGACACGTGTATCGTCATCGAGGCGACTCCCGTCGGACCGCGGCGGAGGGATCCGCGCGTTCCGGCGTGTCTAGTATAGCCGCAAGGAGTTTCGATGACGATGGATCACGCAAAAAGGAACGGGCGCCCCTTCAGACCCGCGTCGCCTGCGCCACGTCGGTGACCACGACGCGGCCGCGCACCCGCCCATCCAGAATGGCCCCGGCGGTCACAACGATGTCGGCGAAGCCGATCGGCACCTCGATGCGCCGCAGCGCTTCCGCGTCGAGATCGGCCGCCAGACGCCTCCAGGCCTCCTCGCGCAAGGCCTTGGGCGCCATGACGGAGTCGACGCCCAGAAGCGCCACGCCGCGCAGGATGAAGGGCGCGACGCTCGTCGGCAGGTCCATGCCGCCGGCCAGGCCGCAGGCCGCGATCGCACCGTGGCGCCGCGTGGCCGCGAGCGCGCTCGCCAGCGTCGCGCCGCCCACGCTGTCGATGCCCGCCGCCCAGCGCTCGCGTGCCAGCGGCTTCGAGGGGGCGGCAAGCTCCGCCCGGTCGACGATCTCGGCGGCGCCGAGCTCGCGCAGCCAGCCGGCTTCGGCGGGCCGGCCGGTGGAGGCGACGACGTGCCAGCCGAGCCGCGAGAGAAGCGCGACCGAGACCGAGCCGACGCCCCCCGCCGCGCCCGTCACGAGCGCGGGCCCCTGGTCGGGCGACAGGCCGAAGCGCTCCAGCGCCAGAACCGCCAGCATCGCCGTATAGCCCGCCGTGCCGATCCCCATCGCGTCGCGAAACGAGAAGCGGTCGGGAAGCGCGACGAGCCACTCGGCCCTGACGCGGGCCAGCCCCGCATAGGCGCCGTAGTGCGTTTCCCCCAGCCCCCAGCCGTTGAGGACGACGCGGTCGCCCTCACGCCAGAGCGGCGAGCGCGAGGCTTTTACCGTGCCGGCCAGATCGACGCCCGGGATCATCGGCCAGCGCCGCACGACCGGCGAGCGGCCGGTGATGGCGAGCCCGTCCTTGTAGTTGACCGTGGTCGCCTCGACCGCGACGTCGACATCGCCCTCCATGAGGTCGCCGGCCGAGAGGACGCGCTCCTCGCACAGCGTCCGTCCGTCGTCGCCTTGGTGAAGAAGAAGGGCCTTGAAGCGTTCCGTCATGGCTTGGCGGCCCTCCCCGGCCGGATCAGCGCGCGTCGCCGGCCGGACGCGTCTCGTCGGCGGCGGAGGCGGAGGCGCGCCCGCGCGACAGAAAGACCTCGTCGATCAGGATCAGCGCCGCGCCGACCGAGATGAACGTATCGGCGAGGTTGAAGACCGCGAAGCTCCAGACCGGGGTGTGGAACAGGATGTAGTCCACGACATAGCCGAGGCTCACGCGGTCGATGAGGTTTCCGACGGCCCCGCCCACGATCAGCGCGAAGCCGAAATTGGCGAGGCGCCGCTCGGCCGGCGTGTTGCGCCAGAGCCAGAACACGAACAGGAGCACGGCGGCCGAGATCGCCGCGAGCCCCCAGCCGTGGAAGTTGTTGAGCATCGAGAAGGCGATGCCCTCGTTGCGGGCGTGGAAGAGGGCGAGAAAGGGCAGGATTTCGATCGAGTCGCCGAGCGCCATGAAGCGCACGACCAGAAGCTTGATGACCTGATCGATGCCCACGGCGATGAGAACGGTGAGGACGGCGTTGAGCGTGCGCCGGTTCACAGCTTGAGCCCCCCGCGCCGCGCCTCGAAGATCATGAGCGCGGTCGCGACCGCGAGATTCAGGCTGTCGGCGCGCCCGCTCTGGGGGATGCGCACCAGCGTGTCGCAGGCGCCCGCCAGCGCGTCCGACAGGCCGCTCTGCTCGTTGCCCATGAGGAGCAGCGTCGGCTTCGCGCCGTAGTCGGGATCTCGGAAGTCGGTCGTCCCGCGCATGTGCGTTCCGACCACCTGCCCCCGGAAGGACTGGCGAAAACGCAGGAAGGCCGCCTCGTCGCAGCGCGCGACCGGCACGGCGAAGATCGAGCCCATCGTGGCGCGCACCGCCTCGAGCGAGAAGGGATCGACGCAGTCGCCCACCAGGACGACGCCCGAAGCCCCGGCCGCATCGGCGGTGCGCAGGATCGTGCCGAGATTGCCGGGGTCGCGCACGCGGTCGAGCGCGACGAGGACGCCGCCCTTGCCCGGCGCCAGCGACTCGACGCGGCTGGTCTGCTGCTCGAAGACGCCGATCGCGCTCTGCGGGTTGTCGCGGCGCGAGATTGCCGCCAGCACCTTGTCGCTCGCCTCGATCACGTCGGCGCCCGCCGCCACGGTGCGCGCGGCCGTGCGCTGGAGAAGGTCGTTCTCGGGCAGGAGCGTGCGCGAGACGAGGAGCGTGCGGATCCGCCAGCCGGCCTCCAGCGCGTCGATGCAGAGCTTCAGCCCCTCCGCCAGGAACAGGCCGGTCTCCTCGCGATGCTTCTTGAGCGCGAGGTTGCGGATGTCCTTGACGATCGGGTTGGAAACGCTGGTCACCTCCTTGACGCGGCCGGGGGCGACCGTTTCGCCTTGGCGCGCGCGGCGCGGGGATGCGGGAAGCTCGGTCATGCGCGCACCCATCGCGAAAAGAGGGAGGTCGACAGGAGGCGCGGGTCCTCGCCCTCCTCCCGGATCACGAGTTCGCCGGAGTCGACGCGACCGCCGAGACCCCGGCACGCCTCGCCCATGAGCGCCGCGAGCGAGAAGAAGGACGAGCGAACGGCATAGGCCGTCAGCACCAGCATCAGCGCGTTCGGCGACAGGAGCTGGCGCGACAGCGCGAGGAGATAGGGCAGATCGGCCTCGATCTGCCACACCTCGCCCTTGGGCCCGCGGCCGAACTTGGGCGGATCGAGGAGCACGATCTCGTAGGCGTTGCCGCGCCGGACCTCGCGCTCGACGAAGCGTACCGCGTCCTCGCAGATCCAGCGGATCGGCGCGTCCTCGAGCCGCGCGACGCCCGCGTTCTCGCGCGCCCAGGCGATGGCGCGCTTGGAGGCGTCGACATGGGTGACCTCGGCCCCCGCCCGCGCGGCGAGCAGCGAGGCAAGGCCCGTGTAGCCGAAGAGATTGAGCACCCGCACGGGACGCTTCGCCTCCCGGATGCGGTCGGTCATGAAGCGCCAGTGGACGCTCTGCTCGGGAAAGACGCCGACGTGGCGGAACGAAGTGAAGCGGCCGAGATAGGGCAGCCCGTCCTCGCGCATCGGCCAGGTCTCGCCCTGAGCCTCGAGGCCGAGGCGCCAGCGGCCCGCGCCCTCCTCGTCCGTATCGCCGGTGAAGGCCGCGTCCGCCGCGTCCCATCGGGCCGCCGACAGCCGCTGCGGCCAGATGGCCTGGTTCTCGGGCCGGCGGATCGTCAGGGGCCCGTAGCGCTCGAGCTTCTCGCCCGCGCCCGAATCAAGAAGCGCGTAGTCCGCGTTCGGCTCGACATGGAGGATCACGGGGGCGACGAGTTCGGGCCGCGCGCCTCGCTGCCAGACGGGCTCGGGTCGCCCCTCCCGCCCCTCACGCGCCATCTCTTCGACGCTCGGGCGCGGGGCGGCCGGTGCCGGGGCCTCGCGGCGGGGCGCACGCTCGTCGGATCGGTGGGAGGGTCTGCGTCTCGTCATCGGCGCGCTCTTAGCAACCCCCCGCCCCTCGGGCAAACCGGCGCGCGGCGCCGGCCCGGCGCGGGATCAGGCGGCGGCCGAGGGGCCGGCGAGCGCGAGATTGTCGGCGCGCGGCGGAAGACCCGCGGGGCTCTGGCGGATCGCAGCCTCGCGGCCCTGCTCCTCGCGCAGGCGGCGCAGCTTCTCGTTGGCGAGATCGCGCTCGTGGCGCAGGTTCTCGACCTCCCGGGCGCGGCGCGCGGCGCGCGAGCGGTGATGGGTCTGCGTCAGGAAGGTGCCGATGCCGCCCAGAACCAGACCGAAGATCACGGCGCCCATGAGGAGAACGAAGAGCGGCGCCTCGAAGGCGAGCTGGGGCGAGGTGCCGAGCGGGTCGAGCGAGACGGGGATGTCCTGCCGGTTGGCCACGCAGAAGACCACGAGAAGGATCGCGAGCGGCACCAGGATGATGAAGGACAGGATCTTCGAGACCATGGCGGCGTCCTCGCGTTCGGAAAAGCCGGGCGACAGCCGCCCGAAGCGCCTCCGGCGCCATGCGCCGGGGGTGCGGGAGAGGGAGATATGCGGGGCATCCCTCGCGTCAACGCCGCCGCCTTAAGCGATGGCGTGCGAGGCGTCCAGAGGCGCCTACGAGCCCGCGTTCAGGCGCTCGCGCAGTTCCTTGCCGGTTCGGAAGAACGGCACCCACTTCTCCTCCACGTCGACCGCCTGGCCGGTGCGGGGATTGCGCCCCGCGCGCGGCGGGCGGTTCTTGACCGAGAAGGCGCCGAAGCCGCGCAGTTCCACCCGGTTGCCCTCGCAGAGCGCCTGGGTGATCTCGTCGAAGATCGCGTTGACGATGGTCTCGACGTCGCGCTGGTAGAGATGCGGGTTGCGCCCGGCGATGATCTGGACGAGTTCGGACTTGATCACGAAGACGCGTTTCCTTGCGTGCGACGAACCTGCGGCCACGCTGGCGGCCGGACCCGGCGGACCGTCAAAGTCCGTTCACATTCAATGATTTGCATCGGGCGAGGCGTGTCGATTCAGTGGGCCGGAGGCTGCCAGAGCGACAGAAGACCGTCAAGGCGGGCCGTGGGCAGGCCGAGCGCCTCGGGCAGATCGCGCGCCGAAGGGTCGAGGCCGAGCAGGCGGAAGAACGCCCCTTGCGCCCGCGCGCCGAAACCCCAGCCGCCCTTCCCCTCGGGCTCGCGCTCGACGATCTCGAGATCGGCGGGAACGCCCCGCTCGCTCTCCAGCCAGCGCTGGATCTCCCGCTCGCCGCCCAGCGCGTCGACGAGACGGTTCGACAGACCCTGCTCGCCCGTGAAGACCGACCCGTCGGCGAGTTGGCGCGCCGCCTCGGGCGTGAAGCCGCGGCGCTCGGCGACGAGGCCGACGAACCAGTCGTAGCTGTTGAGGACGAGGCGGCGGATCATCTCGATCGCCTCGGGCGGGGCCGGCGCGAAGGGCGAGGGTTCGGCCTTGAGCGGAGAGGACTTCACCGCGTTCACATCGACGCCGATCCGCCCCAGGAGCTCGGAAGCGTTGACGTACTGGAATATGACGCCGATCGAGCCGACGATGGAGGAGTTGTGGGCGAAGACCCGGTCCGCCGCGATCGCGACCATGTAGCCGGCCGAGGCAGCGAGCGTCCCGACCTCGGCGGCGACGGGCTTGGCCTCGGCGAGCCGCCGCACGGCGCGGTACAATGTCTCGCCGCCCACCGTCGTGCCGCCGGGCGAATCAACCTTCACGATCACCGCCTTCACGCCGTCCTCCTCGCGAAGGTCGTCGAGCAGCTTCAGGAGCTTCTCGTCCTCCGTGATGAGGCCGGACACCTCGACGCGGGCGATCTGCTGGCCGCCCGTGCCGGGCCGCCAGCCCGCCGCGACGCCGAGCGCAATCACGGCAACCGCCAGCGCGAGCACCGCCAGGACCCGCCAACGTCCGAGCCGGCGGCGCAGGCGGCGACGGTCGATCAGCGATTCGGGGTCCATGACGTCTCCAGTCGAGGACGGGGCCCGAGGCCCCGAGCGGGAAGTTCCGACCCGAGCGATAGCCAGAGCGTCCGGTCGCGGCAAGCCGTAGCGCTCACGAGGCTGCAACGGCGCCTGCGGAAGCCCCTCTCCCATCCACCATCTAAAAACCCCATATCCTGCCTTAGGGTGTCTTGTTAGACACTGTTATGAAACTTGAACTGCCCATAGATTGGTTCGTCGCCTCGCCCTGAGGCGGCCGGTCGGCCATGGACGGGGAGACGGGAAGCGCGTTGGAAGGCAGTATCGTTAACCGAAACGGTCAGCCGCCGGGTCAGGCCCCGCAGGCGGGCGACGGACGGGCGCTGGAGCGCGAGTTCGGACGCGCGCGACGCCACACGCGCGTCGTGCGCTCGCTGCGCATCGGCCTGCCCTTGGTGGCGGTCGTCATCGTGCTCGCGGCCTTGGCCGTGACGTGGTTCGCGCGCGCCCTGCCGGTGGACGTCGCCTTCGCCTCGACCAGCATCGTCGACGGACGGCTCGTGATGGAGGACCCGCGCCTGTCGGGCGTCGACGGCAACGACCGGCCCTATTTCATGATCGCGGACCGGGCCATCCAGGCGCTGGGCGGAAGCGGCATCGACCTCGAGACCGTGCGCGCCAGCCTCTCGATCGATCCCGAGACCACCGCCGAGCTCACCGCCGCCAAGGGGCGCTTCGACACCAGCAACAACATGCTGCGCCTCTACGACCAGATCGCGGTCGACACGTCGAGCGGCATCCGCATCCGCCTCGACAGCGCCGACGTGCTTCTCAACGAAGGCCGCCTGACGGGCAACGGGCCGGTGGAGATCTCCACGCCGAGCCAGCGCCTCGAGGCCGGCAACGTTTCCATCTCGGACGGCGGCAAGACCTTGAGCTTCGGCAGCCGGGTCAAGCTGACGCTCTTGCCGCAGACCCGTTCCAACCCCGAAGCGGGCCCGGCGGCCCGAGCGAGCGAAAACATCCCATGAACGTGATCCGTCCGGCCGCCGTGGCGGCGCTCCTTCTCGTCGCGGGCGCCCTGCCGGCGGCGGCCCAGGCCCAGTCGCCCGGGCTCGGCAACTCTTTCGGCGGCCTGCAGGTGCAGGGCGACCAGCCGATCGCGATCGAGTCCAACCAGCTCGACGTCGACGACAAGCAGTCGCTCGCCACGTTCTCGGGCGAGGTCTCCGTCCAGCAGGGCGAGACCTCGCTGAAGGCCGACAAGCTTCTCGTCTACTATGTCCGCAAGGCCGAGGGACAGGGCGGCGCGCAGCCCGTCTCGACCGGCAACATGCCGGGCGGCTCCAGCGACATCAGCCGCCTGGAGGCCACCGGCAAGGTGACCATCAAGTCCGCCGACCAGGTCGCCACCGCCCAGAAGGCCGACTTCGACATGGCGACCAAGGTCGCCGTCCTCACCGGCGACGTGGTGCTCAGCCAGGGCCAGAACGTCGCCACCGGCTGCATCCTGCGCATCCAGATGGACACGGGCGTCGCGCGGCTGCAGAGCCGCGACTGCAAGGGCGCCTCGGGCGGCTCCAACGGCGGACGCGTCCGCCTTCTCCTGTCGCCCGACGCGCAGCAGTCCGGCCGCCCCGCCGCGCGCTGATGCAGCCGGCGGCCTCCGCCGCCCTCCCCTTCGAGACCCCTGGAGGCGTCTTGTCCGATACGATCCCGGCCCGGCCGGAGGGCGGCCCGCGCCGTCCTGTCCCCTCGTCCCGCGACCCGCGCGCGGACATCCTCGCGCGCGAGGGCACGCCCTCCGAGCATCCCTCGGTCGGGACGCTGGTGGCGCGCGGCATTACCAAGACCTATCGCGGCCGCCGCGTCGTCGACTCCGTCGACGTCGCGGTCCGGCGCGGCGAGGCCGTCGGGCTTCTCGGTCCGAACGGCGCGGGCAAGACCACGTGCTTCTATATGATCACCGGGCTCGTGCCGGTGGATGGCGGGCGCATCGAGCTCGACGGCCACGACATCACCGGCATTCCGATGTACCGGCGCGCGCGCCTTGGCATCGGCTACCTTCCGCAGGAGGCCTCGATCTTCCGGGGCCTCAGCGTCGAGGACAATATCCGCGCCGTCCTCGAGCTCGTGGAGCGCGACCGCGCCAAGCGCGAGGAGCAGCTGACCTCGCTGCTCGACGAGTTCCGCATCTCGCACCTGCGCAAGCAGCCTTCGACGGCCCTGTCGGGCGGCGAGCGGCGGCGCTGCGAGATCGCCCGCGCGCTCGCCTCGCGCCCGACCTTCATGCTGCTCGACGAGCCCTTCGCGGGCGTCGATCCGATCGCAGTCGCCGACATCCAGGAACTGGTGCGCCACCTCACCCGGCGCGGCATCGGGGTCCTGATCACCGACCACAACGTGCGCGAGACGCTCGGCCTCATCGACCGGGCCTACATCATGCATGCCGGCGCCGTGCTGACGCACGGATCGCCACAGGACATCGTGGACGACGCGGACGTGCGGCGCGTCTACCTCGGCGAGCAGTTCACTTACTGAGGCGTCGCCCGGCGAACCTTCGCCGCTTGACAGGCAAGTTGCGGACCAGTTGACTTGGCACGGCCCTAGCGGGCCGCGCGAGGAAGGGATCCGACACCCTCATGCTTTCGGTGAACCTGCAGGTCCGTCAAAGCCAGTCGCTGGTGATGACGCCGCAACTGCTCCAGTCGATCCGCCTCCTGCAGTTCGACCGGGGCGAGCTCCAGGGCTTCCTGGAGCGCGAGGCCGAGAGCAATCCGTTGCTGCGCGTCGAGCGGCCGGCCGCTGCCGCGCCCGTGCGCATGGCGCCGGGCGGCGGGTCGGACCTCGAGGCACGCGAGCGCGCGGCACCCGGACCGACGCTCCAGACCCACGCCCTGTCCGAGATCGCCGACATCTTCGCCGACGAGCGGGAGCGGCGCCTTGCCGCGCATCTCTTCGCCGACCTCGACGCGTCGGGCTTCCTCGCCACCGATCCGCTGGCCGCCGCCGGTAGCCTCGGACTTGCCGAGACGGACGCACTCGCCCTTCTGGAGCGTCTCCAGGCAGCCGCCGAGCCGGCGGGCCTGTTTGCCCGCTCGCTGGCCGAGGCGCTCGGCCTCCAGCTCGCGCGGCGCGGCCGGCTCGACCCCGTGATGCGCACCGTTCTCGCGCACCTGTTGCTTCTGGCGCGCCGCGACTTCGCCGCGCTCGCCCGCCTCACCGGCGAGCGCGAGAGCGACCTTCCCGAGATCCTGGCCGAGATCCGTCGCCTCGATCCACGCCCCGGCTCGCGCTTCGAGGCGGAGGAAGCGGTGGCCGTCGTTCCCGACGTCCTCGTAGCCGGCCCTGTGGACGGCGCGTGGGTGGTCGAGCTCAATTCGCGGGCCTTTCCGCGCGTCGCGGTGCGCGAGACCTACGCGCGCCGCGTGGCGAGCGGCTGCATCGAGGCCGAGGAGCGCCAGTTTCTCCAGAACTGCCAGCAGTCGGCCTCCTGGCTGCTGCGCTCGCTCGACCAGCGGGCGCGCACGGTCCTGCGCGTGGCCGAGGAGATCGTGCGGCGGCAGGACGGGTTCCTGCGGCTCGGCGTGCCGGGCCTTCGCCCCATGACGCTCGCCTCCGTGGCCGAGGCGATCGGGCTGCACGAGTCGACGGTCAGCCGCGTGACGGCCGGCAAGTATCTCGCCACGCCGCGCGGCACGTTCGAGATGAAGTTCTTCTTCACGGTCGCCATCGGCGCCAGCGACGGCGGCGAGGCGCATTCGGCCGAGAGCGTGAAGCTGCGCATCGGCCGCATGATCGGCGCCGAGAGCGTCGACAACGTCCTGTCGGACGACGACATCGCGGCCCGGCTGCGCGGCGAGGGCGTGGACCTCGCACGCCGCACGGTCGCCAAGTACCGCGAGGCGCTGGGCCTCCCCTCCTCGGTCCAGCGCCGCCGAGAGATGAAGGCGCGCCGCCTGGCAGGCTGAGGGCCTGGAACGAAAAGGCGCGGTGCGGCTTCGAGTCCCATCGTCTCCGGACACGCGAAACGAGGTTCGGCGACGACCATCGGAAGGAGAAACGAATGGCACTTCGCGTATCAGGCCGTCACATGGACATCGGCGACGCGTTCCGCACCCGGATCGAGGATCGGGTCACCGAACAGGTCGCCAAGTACTTCGACGGCAACTACTCGGGCACGGTCGTCGTGTCCAAGGAAGCGCAGCGCTACAGCGCCGACCTGTCGATCCATCTCGACAGCGGCGTCTACTTCCAGGCGGCCGGCGAGTCGCACGATCCCGAATCCAGCTTCGTCGAGGCCTGCGAGCGCATCGAGAAGCGCCTTCGTCGCTACAAGCGACGCCTGAAGGACCACAAGGCCGGCCTCACCAACGCCTCGCGCGAGGTGGCCTACACCGTGATCAGCCCCGTTCCCGAGGAGGGCGAGGAGGTTCCCGAGGACTTCGCGCCGGCCGTGATCGCCGAGACCTCGATGATCGTCGGCACGATGAGCGTCGCCAACGCCGTCATGGAGCTCGACCGCCGGGACGGTCCGGTGGTCGTGTTCAAGAACGGCGCCAACGATACCGTGAACATTGTTTATCGCCGGGCCGACGGCAATGTCGGCTGGATCGACCCCTCGACATTGCGCCCCGAGACCTGATACCCGCCCGCTGAAGGACCCCATGCCGCAGGCGCAAAGCCTGCGGCAGGGACCCCTGAGGGAACGACGCGAGGGCGCGGCAAGCTCTCCATGTCAGGGGTATCGGGACGGCAATCCCCGCACGCAGGCGGGAAGGTAGAGCAACGTGGACCTTTCCGAACTCATCGAGCAGGACGCCATCTTCCCGTCGCTGCGTTCCCAGACCAAGAAGCAGGTGCTGCAGGACCTGTCCGAGCGCGCGGCGGGACTGGCGGGCCTGTCGCCGCGCGACGTCTACGAGACCGTGACCGCGCGCGAGCGGCTGGGCTCGACCGGCATCGGCGGCGGCATCGCCATTCCCCACGGCAAGATCGCGGGGCTCGCGCGCATTCGCGGCGTCTTCGGCCGCCTCGCCAAGCCCGTCGACTTCGACTCGCTCGACGACCAGCCGGTGGACCTCGTCTTCCTGCTGCTCGCGCCCGAGGACTCGGGCGCCGACCACCTGAAGGCCCTGTCGAAGATCGCACGCCTCCTGCGCGACCCGTCCGTCCTCGCCCAGCTTCGCGCGCTGCACGACGCGACCACGATCCACAATCTCATGACGCGCACGGTCCCGCCCTTCGCAGCCTGAAGGCCACGAAAAAGGGCCGGGGCCGCCTGGGAGGAGGCGGCCCCGGCCCTTCGTCGAAAGGATCGGGAAAGGGTTAGTGCAGGCTGACGGTCTGCAGCTCGTTTTGGCTCGCGCTCTCCAGGATCGAGCCCCGATCGTCCGATACGGCGAGCGGCGTGCCGTCGGCCGAGAAGAGCGCCCAGAGCTTGATGCCCGGCCGGATCGACTGTGCGGCGGGGAAGCGCGCCCGGATATCGTCCGACGACATGCGGCGGAGATAGGCCAGGTGCCCCTCGCCCAGCGCGGCGAGATCGGCATCGGAGAGGATCGGATGATGGTGTTCGGTCATGAGAGGCAACTCCTTGAGACAACAAACGCGCGGAGGGGCGAAGGGTTCAGCCGGCCTCAGTCCTGCGCGACGATCTGGATCCGCTTCACGGTTCGCTCGGGCTCAGGCTTCACGAGATCGATCATCAGAAGCCCGTTCTTGAGCTGGGCGCCCATGATCCTCATCCCGTCGGCGAACAGGAAGCTTTTCTGGAACTGACGGGCCGCTATGCCTCGATGAAGGTATTCGCGGCCCCGCGCCTCGGTCTGCGATCCGCGGATCGTCAACTGGTTGTCCTCGGTGGTGATCTCCAGGTCTTCCGACCGGAAACCGGCCACCGCCAGCGTGATGCGGATGGCGTGGGATCCCTGTGCGGCGTCCTCGTCCCGCAAGGGGACGCGCTCGATGTTGTAAGGCGGATATCCGTCGCTTCCGCGACCGATCCGCTCCAGCGTCTTCTCCACCCCGTCGAAACCGACGAGAAGGGGGCTGGAGAACACAGGTGTCCGACTCATGACGATGCCAAGCCCTTGTTCCAAGCGACTTTTCTGCTCGCCGCCCGGCCCTGCCAGAGGCACCGCGCGGCGTTTCTCGTCATCTCATATGGCGTCGTCGCCATCTCTCTTCAACGGCCGGGCGAGAGCCCGCCGAGCGGGTCTCAGGCCGGCTTGGCGGAGGCCTGGAAGGCGAGGGCCACGCCGTTGATGCAGTGCCGCTTGCCGGTGGGCTTCGGTCCGTCGTCAAAGATATGGCCGAGATGCCCGCCGCAACGGGCGCAGTGCGCCTCGGTGCGCGGGTAGACCAGCACGAAGTCGCTCCTGGTGCCGATCGAGCCGTCGATCGCCTGCCAGAAGCTCGGCCAGCCCGTTCCGGAATCGAACTTCGTGTCGGATGCGTAGAGCGCATTGTCGCAGCCCGCGCAGTGGAAGGTGCCGACGGCCTTCTCGTGGTTCAGCGGGCTCGTGAAGGGACGCTCGGTCGCCTCCTCGCGCAAGACCGCGTAGGCGTCCGGCGAGAGCTTGCGGCGCCATTCGTCGGGCGTCATCTGCACCGGAAAGGTCTCGGCGGCGGCGGGCGAGGCGCCGACCAGGGACCGGGCAAAGGGGGCCAGCGCGGCCAGGGCCGCACCGCCCAGAAGGAATTGGCGACGCCGCATGGCTCGTCTCCTTCTCCGGCGAATGGCGAACGGGGTGCGCGGCGCCGGAGGTCCGCCGCGCACCCGCTTTCATATAGACGGTGGGATCGCCGTCCGTCAGGGCATGAGCACCGTGTCGATGACATGGACGACGCCGTTCTTCTGCAGGACGTCGGCCTGCGTGACGGTGGCGACGTTGCCCTTGGCGTCGGTGACGGTCAGCTTGTCGCCCTTCATGGCGAGCGTCAGCTCCTCGCCCTCGACCGTCTTCACCTTGTGCTGGCCGCCGTCCTTCTTGATCATCGCCATGGCGTCCGCCGACGTCGCCTTGGCCGGCACCACATGGTAGGTCAGGATCTTGGTCAGCTGCGCCTTGTTCTCGGGCTTCACCAGCGTATCGACCGTGCCGGCCGGCAGCTTCTCGAAGGCCGCGTTAGTCGGCGCAAAGACGGTGAAGGGTCCGGCGCCGTTCAGCGTCTCGACGAGGCCAGCGGCCTTCACCGCCGCGACCAGGGTCGAGAGGTTGGAGGCGTTCGGCGCGTTCTCGGCGATCGTCTTGTTGGAATACATCGGCGCGCCGCCGACCTCGACGGAGGTGGCGTTCTGCGCCAGGGCCGTGCCGGCCATCGAGCCGGCCACGAGGACGGCCAGAGCGGTGGTCTTGATGAATGTCGTGATCATCTCGCGTCTCCCTAAAGGTTCGCCTTCCGGTGCCGAAAGGCGCGGGAGATACGAACGGGGACGTGCGCCGGCCTCAGTGGTGCGACGAAATTTCCTTCACCATTTGGAGAGGGACGATCGGCCGGAATCGCAAGGGGCGCTCAATCCGAGATGCGGCCGCGCATCCGCTTGATGTCGGAGCGCCCCTTCTTGGCCTCAAGACGACGCTCCACGGCCCCACGCGAGGGCCGCGTCTTCTTGCGCGGCGGAGGTGGCGGGACGAGCGCCTCGCGCACGAGCGCGACGAGGCGCTCGCGCGCGTCGGCCCGGTTGCGCTCCTGCGTGCGGAAGCGCGAGGCCTCGATCAGGACGTCGCCGCCCTTGGTGGCCCGAGCGCCGGCCAGCTTCAGGAGGCGCTCGCGCGCCTCGTCCCCCAGCGCCGCCGAGCGCCCCGCCAGGAAGCGGAGTTGGACGGCGGTCGCCACCTTGTTGACGTTCTGCCCGCCCGGTCCCGCCGCGCGGATGAAGCTTTCCTCGAGATCCTCGTCGGGGATGACGACCCGCGAGGAGACGCGCAAGCCCCGCTCGGGCGCTCGTTCGGGGCGGGTCGCCAAGCCCTTCTCGCCCTCGTTCGCCATGATGATCCGATCCCCGTTCGCCAACGTCCGGAGTGAGGTAGCGGCCTTGCGCCCGCCGACCAAGCGGGCGTGCGCACGAAAGGAGCCCGCAGCCGTCTCCGGCCACGGGCTCCAGCCCTCCTCCCAGAGGTCTCGTGCGCTACTCGGCGGCGAGCGCGAAGCGCGGCGAGGCGTCCATCACGCCCGTGTCCACATGTGCCTCGAACTTCTCGAAGTTGCGCCGGAACATCCCGGCGAGCTTCTCGGCCTGCCGGTCGTAGGCGGCCGGGTCGCTCCAGGTCGAACGTGGGTCGAGGATCGAACTCTCGACGCCCTCCACCGCGACCGGCACGGCGAAGCCGAAATGCGGGTCGGTGCGAAACTCGGCGTCCTTGAGCGAGCCGTCGAGCGCGCGGGCGAGAAGCGCGCGCGTCACGCGGATCGGCATGCGCGAGCCGGTGCCGTAGGCGCCGCCCGTCCAGCCGGTCGAGACCAGCCAGCAGTCGACCTGGTGGCGGGCGATGAGGTCGCGCAGGAGGTTGCCGTATTCCGAGGGGTGGCGCGGCATGAAGGGCGCGCCGAAGCAGGTCGAGAAGGTGGCCTCCGGCTCGGTGACGCCCTTCTCCGTGCCCGCGACCTTGGCCGTGTAGCCGGACAGGAAGTGGTACATGGCCTGCTCGGGCGTCAGCTTGGCGATCGGCGGCATCACGCCGAAGGCGTCGGCGGTCAGCATCACGATGTTGCGCGGATGGGGCGCGCGGCCGGTGGCGGACGCGTTCGGGATGAAGTCGAGCGGATAGGCCGCGCGCGTGTTCTCGGTCAGGCGGCCGTCGTCGAAGTCCGGCACCCGGTCCTCGTCGAGGATGACGTTCTCCAGAACCGTGCCGAAGCGGCGGGTCGTCGCGAAGATCTCGGGTTCCGCCTCGGCCGAGAGGCGGATCGTCTTGGCGTAGCACCCGCCCTCGAAGTTGAAGAGCCCTTCCTCGCCCCAGCCGTGCTCGTCGTCGCCGACGAGCGTGCGCGCCGGATCGGCCGAGAGCGTCGTCTTGCCGGTGCCCGACAGGCCGAAGAAGACCGCAGCGTCCCCGCCCGCGCCCACGTTCGCCGAGCAGTGCATCGGCATGACGCCACGCGCCGGCAGGCGATGGTTGAGGACGGTGAAGACCGACTTCTTCATCTCGCCGGCATAGGTCGTGCCGCCGATCAGCACGATGCCGCGCGTCAGGTCGCAGGCGATCACGGTCTCGGTGCGGCACCCGTGGCGCTCGGGATCGGCCTTGAAGGACGGCAGGTCGATGATCGTAAGATCGGGCCGGAAGGCTTCGAGCTCCGCCCGGTCGGGCCGGATCAGGAGGTTGCGGATGAAGAGCGCATGCCAGGCGAACTCCGTGACGACGCGCGCGCCGATCCGCTCGGCCTTATCGGCGCCACCGAACAGGTCCTCCACGAAGAGGTCGCGGCCCTCGGCATGGGCCTTGAAGTCGTCGTAGAGACGCTCGAACGCGTCCGGCGACATGGGCGCGTTGTTGTCCCACCAGATCTGGTCTTCGGTGGTGGCGTCGCGCACCACGAACTTGTCCTTCGGGCTGCGGCCGGTGTGCTGGCCGGTCGTCACCACGAAGGCGCCGTGCGCGCTGAGCCGCCCCTCGCCGCGCTTGACGGCGATCTCGACCAGTTCGGCCTGCCCGAGGTTCCAGCGCAGCGATGCGGGACCGCGAAGGCCCGTGGTCTCGATACCCTGCTCGGGGTTCCGGATCCCGCTTTCCGTCATGTGTCGCGCTCCGCCTCGTGAACCGGCCCGCGCTGACACAGCGTCGGGTGCGATGGAGATAAATCGGACCGGGCGGGGCGGCAACTGGCGACCCCGGCCAAATCATCAGTCAAAACAATGTCTTAATCGGTTTAAAGCTTGACATGTCGCGGTTCAATCGGTTCAGCCGCGTCTTTCGGCGGTGCAAAATTTTTCGCTGCTCCTTCGCGTTACCTCGTGATCGGCGCGGGTTCGGGCACCTTTGGCGACTTTGCGCGTTGCCTCCCCGTCCGGCGGGGCGGGAATCGCCCGCTCCGCCCACCCCCGCGTTCGAGACAGCAGGAGCCTTCCCATGGCGGAGCAGCCCACCGAGAAGTTCTGGAAGATGGTCGAGGACTTCGACGCCTGCATGGTGACCACACGGGACGGCGGCAAGCTGCGCTCGCGCCCGATGGCGCCGCGCGTGTCTCGCGAGCGATCGGAAATCCTGTTCATCACCGACCGCAACTCGCACAAGGTCGACGAGGTCGACGCCGACAGCCAGGTCGCCTGCACCTTCACTTCCAAGAACGAGTACGTCGCCGTTTCGGGCACCGCCACGGTCACGCAGGACCGCGCCCGCATCGACGAGATCTGGGATGCGGCGGCCGAGGCCTGGATGCCGCAGGGCAAGGACTCGCCCGACGTCGCGGTCCTCGTGATCCACCCGTCGCAGGCCGAGATCTGGGACGTCACGAGCAACAAGCTTACCCAAGCCTACGAGTTCGCCAAGGCCTATCTCGGCGACAAGCCCCGTCCCGACACGACCGAAAACGTGAAGGTCAGTCTTTAAGGAGCGGCAGGCGCGGGTGCTCGATCACGCGCCCGCGCACACCGCGGTCCAGGGTCGGCTGTGGCCCTTCTGCATGCATCCGTTTGAAAAACGTGACAAAAGACACAATGTGAACGGATACCGCGCATCGCGTTCCGCGCCGGGCGGCCGAATCGGCCACGGCGGAGCGCGGGTTCCGTATCCCGTCCGGGCGGCTCGGCCGCCCGACGAAAACTGAAGGAAAGTGTCCGACGATGCCGACGATCGCGCTGGTGGATGACGACCGCAACATCCTGACCTCCGTGTCGATCGCGCTGGAAAGCGAGGGCTACCGGGTCGAGACCTACACGGACGGCGCCTCGGCGCTGGAGGGCCTGTCCGCCCGCCCGCCGCAGCTTGCGATCTTCGACATCAAGATGCCCCGCATGGACGGCATGGAGCTCCTGCGCCGCCTGCGCCAGAAGAGCGACCTGCCCGTGATCTTCCTGACCTCCAAGGACGAGGAGATCGACGAGCTCTTCGGCCTCAAGATGGGCGCCGACGACTACATCCGCAAACCCTTCAGCCAGCGCCTCCTGGTGGAGCGCGTGCGCGCCATCCTGCGGCGCGGCGCCCCGCGCGATCCCTCCGTCGCGGCCAAGGGCGGCGGCCCGGCGCCGGAGGCTTCGCTGGAGCGCGGTCAGCTCGTGATGGACCAGGAGCGCCATACCTGCACCTGGATGGGGCAGCCCGTCACGCTCACCGTGACCGAGTTCCTGATCCTCCACTCGCTCGCCCAGCGGCCCGGCGTCGTGAAGAGCCGCGACGCGCTGATGGACGCGGCCTACGACGAGCAGGTCTATGTCGACGACCGCACGATCGACAGCCACATCAAGCGCCTGCGCAAGAAGTTCAAGGCGATCGACGACGACTTCGACATGATCGAGACGCTCTACGGCGTGGGCTACCGCTTCCGCGAGATCTGAAGGCCGCTCTCGGCATAAGGAGGCCGTTCTTGGCGTTGACCAGCGAGGGCTCTCCGCCCGCCGCCTCCCCGGCCCGGCCGCGCTCCCTTCGCGCGCGCTGGCGGCGCGTGCCCTTCGTCCGCCGCACGCTCTTCCGGCTGCGCTGGGTGCTGGGCCATTCGATCTTCTCGTCGCTGACCCGGCGCATCGTCTTTCTCAACCTCGTCGCGCTGATCGTCCTCGTCTCGGGCATCCTTTATCTCAACCAGTTCCGCGCCGGGCTGATCGACGCGCGCGTCGAAAGCCTCCTGACGCAGGGCGAGATCATCGCGAGCGCCATCGCCTCCTCGGCCACCGTCGAGACCAATTCCATCACGCTCGACCCCGAGCGCCTCCTCGAGATGCAGGCGGGCGCGACGGTGCAGCCCGGCTCCGAGGCCGAGTCCCTCGACTTTCCGATCAATCCCGAGCGCGTGGCCCCGCTTCTGCGCCGCCTGATCTCGCCGACGCGCACGCGCGCCCGCCTCTACGACCGCGACGCCAACCTCATCCTCGACTCGCGCCACCTCTACTCGCTCGGCCAGATCCAGCGTCTCGGCCTGCCGCCGGTGGCCGAGGAAAGCGACAACAGCGTCTTCTCGTGGCTGGAAAGCCAGGCGGGGCGAATCTTCGGCCATGGCGGCCTGCCGGTCTACCGCGAGGCGGCGGGCGGGTCCGGCACGACCTATTCCGAGGTCATGGGCGCGCTGACGGGCGGTCCGTCCGCGGTTGTGCGCTCCACCGAGACGGGCGAGCTCATCGTCTCGGTCGCCGTTCCCATCCAGCGCGCGCGGGCCGTGCTAGGCGTCCTGATGCTGTCGACCCAAGGGGGCGACATCGACAAGATCGTACAGGCCGAGCGCATGGCGATCGTGCGCACCTTCGCGGTGGCCGCGCTTGTCACCGTCGTTCTGTCCATGCTTCTGGCCTCCACCATCGCGACGCCGCTGCGGCGCCTTTCGGCGGCGGCCGTGCGCGTTCGGCGCGGGGTCAACGCGCGCGAGGAGATCCCCGACTTCGGCGACCGCGCCGACGAGGTGGGCAACCTGGCGACCGCGCTGCGCGGCATGACCAACGCACTCTATGCGCGCATGGACGCGATCGAGAGCTTCGCGGCCGATGTCAGCCACGAGCTGAAGAACCCGCTGACCTCGCTTCGCTCGGCGGTCGAGACCCTGCCGCTCGCGCGCAACGACGAGTCGCGCCAGCGCCTCCTTGCCATCATCCAGCACGACGTGAAGCGGCTCGACCGGTTGATCACCGACATCTCCGACGCCTCGCGTCTCGACGCGGAACTGGCGCGCGAGGTCTCGAGCCGCGTCGATCTCGGCGGCCTCGTCGCCTCGGTGGTGGACGGGGCGCGCGCGCACCTGAAGCCCGGCCGCGACACGCGCATCGAGCTGAAGCGAACACCCCCGCCCGCCGGCAAGACCTTCCGCGTTTCGGGACATGACCTGCGCCTCAGCCAGGTCTTCACTAATCTCGTCGACAACGCGCGCTCCTTCGTGCCCGATCACGGCGGGGAGATCACGGTCGGCCTCAGGCGCCGCTCGCGCCACGTCGTGGTGACGGTCGAGGACAACGGCCCGGGCATCCAGGCCGAGAAGATCGAACGCATCTTCGAGCGTTTCTACACGGACCGACCGGGCGCCGAGAGCTTCGGCCAGAATTCCGGCCTCGGCTTGTCGATCTCGCGCCAGATCGTCGAGGCCCATGGCGGTACGCTCGAGGCCGAGAACATCCTGCGCGGCGACGGGAGCGTGGCGGGCGCGCGCTTCATCGTGACGCTTCCGGCCGAGGAATGAGCGACGACCCGCTCGGCCCCGGCGGCATCCATGCCAGCGCCGTCGCCTTTGGCCATCGCGCGGTCCTGATTCGGGGTGTGGCGGGAAGCGGGAAGTCCGCGCTCGCGCTCGCGCTCCTGTCGCGCCGCCTGTTCGACGGCACGCCCGGCCGGCTTCTGGCCGACGACCGCGTGCGCCTGCGGGTCGAGGAGGGAAGGCTTGTCGCCTTCGCGCCCGACACACTCAAGGGGTTGATCGAGGCGCGGGGCGTCGGGCTTCTGCGCGTGCCTGCCGCCGAGCCCTGCCCGGTCGCCCTCCTCGTCGATCTCTTGGAGGCGCCGGAACCGTGCGAGCGCATGCCCGCCCGTGCCGACGACACGCTCGCCGGCATCGTGCTTGCTGCGGTGCGATGGCCGGCGCGGGCGAGCACCACGGGCGCCGATCTCGTGGTCGCGCTCCTGTCGGGAGCCGAGCGGATCGATCCGGACGCGGCGTGACGGGATTCTTCGCAGCCGCAGCACACGAACTGTGCATAGGTGTGCGGTTTTACAACCCGGATGCGAAGCGCAAGGGGCCGGATACGACCGATCCGCGTTGAAAACCCGGAATCTTTCGAATGTGACGGCGGTGTGCCTTGCGGAGGCGGTGCCCGCAAGCGCACAATCGAATGCCTAGCGAAGTGGCGGAGTACGGGGTCGCATGATCGGATTGGTGCTTGTGACCCACGGCCAGTTGGCCCGCGAGTTCAAGCTGGCCATGGAGCATGTGGTCGGACCCCAGGACGCCTTGGAGACCATCTGCATCGGTGCCGAGGACGACATGGAGCAGCGCCGTCTCGACATTCTTCAGGCGGTTCGCGACGCCGATCGCGGGCGGGGCGTCATCATCCTGACCGACATGTTCGGCGGCACGCCTTCCAACCTCGCCATCTCGGTGATGGAGGAGAATCGCATCGACGTCCTGGCCGGGGTCAACCTTCCCATGCTGATCAAGCTCGCCAGCGTGCGGGCCGAGCATTCCATGGAGGAGGCCCTCGTTCGCGCGCAGGATGCCGGTCGCAAGTACATCGCCGTCGCCAGTCGAATTCTCAGCGGTCAGTAGCGGAGCCCTCCCCCATGTCGTCCGCCACCGGTCCCGTATTCTTGTCCGAAGATTTCAGCCGATGAGCCAGACAGCCGTGAAACCGCAGGAAGGGCCGATCGTACGCACCCTTGCCATCGTGAACCGCAAGGGACTGCACGCTCGGGCCTCCGCCAAGTTCGTGCAGACCGCCGAGTGCTTCGACGCACGCCTGATCATCTCGCGCGACGGCATGAGCGTCGGCGGACAGTCCATCATGGGGTTGATGATGCTGGCCGCCGGCCAGGGCACCACGATCGACGTCGAGGCCGACGGCCCCGACGCGCAGGCCGCCATGGAGGCGATCTCCGACCTTCTCGCCAACCGCTTCGGCGAGGAATGCTGACGGCCGATCCCGCGCCGTCGAAGGCCTGCAATAACGCTCGCATAAGCGTATAAGGATTTCCTTATATCCTTTTCCGGCCACCGCTGGTAAGACGTCCGCAACGCAACCGAGGCGGCGCGGCGATCCTTCGCGTCGATGCACCGCCCGAGACAAGGGACGCGTGATGAGCGCCGCACAGGATTTCGTCGTCAAGGACCTTTCGCTCGCCGACTGGGGCCGCAAGGAACTCGACATCGCCGAAACCGAGATGCCGGGCCTGATGGCCTGCCGCGACGAGTTCGGCGCAGACCAGCCGCTGCGGGGCGCGCGCATCGCCGGCTCGCTCCACATGACGATCCAGACCGCCGTCCTGATCGAGACGCTGCAGGCGCTGGGCGCGACCGTGCGCTGGGCCTCGTGCAATATCTTCTCGACGCAGGACCATGCGGCCGCGGCGATCGCCGCCGGCGGCACCCCGGTCTTCGCGGTCAAGGGCGAGTCGCTCGAGGAATACTGGGACTACACGGACCGCCTGTTCCAGTGGCCGGACGGCGAGCCCGCCAACATGATCCTCGACGACGGCGGCGACGCCACGATGTACATCCTCACCGGCGCGCGGGCCGAGGCGGGCGAGGACGTCCTGTCCCACCCCACCAGCGAGGAGGAGGAGATCTTCGTCGCGCAGATCAAGAAGCGCATGGCGCAGACGCCGGGCTTCTTCGCCCGCCAGCGCGATGCCATCCGCGGCGTCACCGAGGAGACGACCACCGGCGTCAACCGCCTCTACCAGCTGCAGAAGAAGGGGCTCCTCCCCTTCCCCGCGATCAACGTCAACGACTCGGTCACGAAGTCGAAGTTCGACAACAAGTACGGCTGCAAGGAGTCGCTCGTCGACGGCATCCGCCGCGCGACCGACGTCATGATGGCCGGCAAGGTGGCGGTGGTCTGCGGCTACGGCGATGTCGGCAAGGGCTCGGCCGCCTCGCTTCAGGGCGCGGGCGCCCGCGTGAAGGTGACCGAGGTCGACCCGATCTGCGCGCTGCAGGCGGCGATGGACGGGTTCGAGGTCGTGACGCTCGAGGACGCGGCGCCCACGGCCGACATCATCATCACGACCACCGGCAACAAGGACGTCGTGACGCTCGACACGATGCGCACCGTCAAGGACATGTGCATCGTCGGCAATATCGGCCACTTCGACAACGAGATTCAGGTGGCGGCCCTGCGCAACCTCACCTGGACCAACATCAAGCCCCAGGTCGACATGGTCACCTTCCCCGACGGCAAGCGCATGCTGCTGCTCTCGGAAGGCCGACTCCTCAACCTCGGCAACGCCACCGGCCATCCGAGCTTCGTGATGAGCGCCTCCTTCACGAACCAGACGCTGGCGCAGATCGAGCTCTTCACCAAGGGCGAGCAGTACGAGAACAAGGTCTACGTGCTGCCCAAGCACCTCGACGAGAAGGTCGCGCGCCTCCATCTCGACCGGCTGGGCGCCCGCCTGTCGACGCTGAGCCAGGACCAGGCGTCCTATATCGGCGTGACGCCGCAGGGACCCTTCAAGTCGGACCACTACCGCTACTAAAACGTGTAAAGGGCGCACGAGCGCCCTTCTAGGATGCGAGACCCCGAAAGCGCCGTTGGCAACCCCCACGGCGCTTTTTCTTTTTTCCCTACTGTGCCGTTCGCGCGCTTTGCGCGGAGTTATCCACCGTTTAAATTCCCGAGCGTCACGACCCGTTGGGGAACGGATCGCGGCGCTGGGGACAACTGTCTTTCCTCGAAAGGCGGCGGAGAAGGACGGGGATGACACAAGGCGAAGCAAGGCTAGGCCCGGACCGGGGGGTCCGGCCTAACCTCTATTTCTGGTTGCAACCCGTTGCCTGGGCTGCGCTTCTGTGCACGTGGCCGGTCGCGGCCCACGCGCAGGAGGCGGATGGCGGCCTCGCGCCGGAAACGGTTCTCAATCTGGCCCTCGTCAGCCTGACCATCGGCGCCGCGATGATCGCCGCCGTGTGGCTGATCCGCCAGCAGTCCGCCACCGCGGCGGAGAATCGGCGTCTCGCCCTGGCGCTGGCGGACGCGGCCGACGAATCCGACCGCCGCGCCACGCTCCTCACGCAGGACGGTCAACGCCTCCTGGTCTTCAGCGGCGTCGGCGTGCCCGACGTCATGGGCGCGCTGCCGCGTCCCCTGGGCGTCCCCGCCGAGCCGGCAGCCTTCCTGCGCCTTGGGGAATGGATGGACCCCACGGAGGCGGCCGCGCTCCAGCGCGACATCGACACGCTGCGCGCCCGGGCCGAAGGCTTCCGGCGCGAGATCGAGGCGCCGGGCGGCCAAGCCATGGAGATCGTGGGCCGCACCGTGGGCGGGCTCGCCACGGTGCGCTTCGCGCCGCTGGAGGGCCTGCGCGAGGAGATCGCCGAGGCGCGCATCGCGCTGGAACGTGCCAACGGCATGATCGAAACGGTGCAGGCGCTCTTCGACGCGGCGCCCCTGCCCATGTGGGTGCGCGGCGCCGACGGGCTCCTTGTCTGGGTCAACAGCGCCTATGCCGCCGCCGTCGACGCGCCGGGCGTGTCCGATGCGGTGGCGCGACAGATCGAGTTCTTCAACGAGCGCGAGCGCCAGCAGATCGCCGCGCGCCTCAAGACCGCCGGGCGCTTCGAGGGCCAGATCAGCGCCGTGGTCGCCTCCGACCGGCGCAACTTCCAGGTCGTGGACGCCAGCGGTGCCTTCGGCTCGGCGGGCCTGGCCGTCGACGTGTCGGAGACCGAGACGGTCCGCATGGAGCTGCGCGAGACCGTTCGCTCCCATGCCGAGACGCTCGATCACCTGACGACCGCCATCGCTCGCTTCGACGAGCGCACGCTCCTGATCTACCACAACAGCGCCTTCGCCAAGCTCTTCGGCCTGTCGGCCGGCTTCCTCGAGGCCGGGCCGGACCATGTCGCCATCATCGACCACCTGCGCTCGCGCGGCGTCCTGCCGGAAGACCGCCCGCTCAGCCAGGTGAAGGCCGACATCCTGCGCGCCCATCGCGCGACCGAGCCGACCGACGGCCTCTGGCACCTGTCGGACGGGCGGACGCTGCGCGTCTTCACGAGCCCGGAGCCGCGCGGCGGCGCGACCTGGGTCTTCGAGGACCTGACCGAGAAGCTTCAGCTGGAGTCGCGCCTCAACGCGCTCGTGCGCCTTCAGGGCGAGACGCTGGACTACCTGCGCGAGGGCGTCGCCGTGTTCGGCCAGGACGGCCGGCTGCGCCTGTGGAACCCGGTCTTCGCCTCGGTCTGGGGTCTGGAGCCGGACTTCCTCCAGGCCAAGCCCCATATCCGCGCCTTCGCGGCGAGCGCCGCCGTCTCGGTGCGCCCGACCGGCGAGGGCGGCGCGGACTGGTCGGCCTTCACCCGCGCCGTCACCGCGTTCGACGAGACGGGCCGCGAGGCGGTCAGCGGCGAGATCGAGCTGACCGACGGGCGCATCCACTTCTACGGCATCGTGCCCCTGCCCAACGGGCAGACCATGCTGACCTTCACCGACATCTCCGACGCGCGCGCCGCCGAGCGCATGCTGCGCGAGCGCAACGAGGCGCTGGAGCACGCCGCGCGCCTGAAGAGCGACTTCGTCCAGCACGTAAACTACGAGTTGCGCTCGCCGCTCACCAACATCATCGGCTTCTCGGCCTTGCTGCGCTCGCCCGACGCCGGTCCGCTCAACGCCAAGCAGAGCGAGTATCTCGACTATATCGGCACCTCGACGACGACGCTTCTCGCCATTGTCAACGACATCCTCGATCTGGCCACGATCGATGCCGGCATCATGGATCTGGATCTGACCGACGTCGACATCGCGCGCACGGTGGAGCACGCCGCCGAGGCCGTGGGCGAGCGCCTGCGCGACGGCGACCTGCGGCTCTCGGTGGATGTGGCGGGCGCGGGCACGACCTTCCGCGCCGACGGGCATCGCATCACGCAGATCCTCTTCAACCTCCTGTCCAACGCCGCCAACTTCGCGCCGGCCGGATCGCTGGTGGGCGTGCGCGCCTGGCGCGAGAAGGGCGACGTCGTCTTCGCCGTCAGCGACGAGGGCCCCGGCATCGCGCCGGACGCCGTCGCCAAGCTGTTCGAGCGCTTCGAATCCGACCCGGCGGGCGGCCGCCAGTCGGGCGCCGGGCTGGGCCTGTCGATCGTCAAGAGCTTCGTCGAACTGCATGGCGGGCGCGTCGAGGTCGGCACCGGTCCGCGCGGTCGCGGCACGACTGTGACCTGCCGCTTCCCGGCCGCTCCCGACAGGAACGAACGGGACCTCGCGGCGGAATGAGCGGCATTCCCGATCGGTCGGGACCGGACGCGACGTGGGACGTTCCGCTGGCGGACGAAGAGGCCACGCGGCGTCTCGCGGCCGACCTTGCGCTTGCCGCGCGCCCGGGCGACCTCCTGGCGCTGCAGGGGGATCTCGGCGCCGGCAAGTCGACGCTCGCCCGCGCCTTCCTGCGGGCGCTCGCGCGCGATCCGGAACTCGAGGTCCCCTCGCCGACCTACACGCTGGTCCAGCTCTACGACACGCAGCCGCCAGCCGCCCATGCCGACCTCTACCGCCTCGGCGACGAGGCGGAGATCGAGGAACTGGGGCTCGTGGAGGTGCTGGAGGACGGCATTCTTCTCGTGGAGTGGCCGGAGCGCGCGCCAAGCTTCACGCGACACCCGGGCCTGCGTATCCGGTTGCGTGACGCGGCGGGCGGCGGGCGCGTCGCGCATATCGAGTCCGGGCACGCGTCCGCGGCCACGCGTTTCGGCCGGACGCTCGCCGCCCGTCGTTTTCTCGAGGAAGCCGGCCATGGACGCGCCTGGCGCGCGCCGCTCGGCGGCGACGCCTCGGCGCGCGGCTACGAGACGGTGACCGTCGAGGCCGGCGCGGCCCCCCTGATCCTCATGGACTCGCCCGACCTCGTTCCCGGCCCGCCCGTGCGCGGCGGCCGGCCCTACGCGGCGATCGCCCATCTCGCGCAGACGCTCGCGCCCTTCGTCGCCATCGCCGGGACCCTGCGCGACCACGGCCTCCTGGTTCCGGACGTTCTCCATGCCGATACGCGCGCCGGCTTCGCCCTCCTCTCCGATCTCGGCCGCGACGGCGTTCTCGACGCCGGCGGCCGTCCGATCCCGGAGCGCTACGAGGCCACCGTCGACGCCCTCGCCCATCTCCACGCGCAGCCCTTCGCCGAGACCGTCGCGGGGCCGGACGGCCCCTACCGCATCCCGCCCTTCGACCGCGACGCCATGGCGATCGAGATCTCGCTGCTCCTCGACTGGTACTGGCCGGACCGGTACGGCCAGCCCGCCTCGCCCGACGACCGGGCAGCGTTCGACGCCGCCTGGGCACCGCTCCTCGACCTCGCCGAGGACGCCGAGCATCACCTTCTCCTGCGCGACGTTCATTCGCCCAACCTGCTCTGGCAGCCGGGAGAGGAAGGCATCCGACGCATCGCGCTGCTCGATTTCCAGGACGCGATGATCGGGCCGACCGCCTACGACGTCGCCTCGCTCGCGCAGGACGCGCGCGTCACCGTCGAGCCCGAGCTGGAGGCGCGCCTCATCGCGCGCTACTGCGCCGCCCGGCGCCGGCACGATCCCGCCTTCGACGCCTTCCGCTTCGAGGCGGCCTATGCGGTGATGTCGGCGCAGCGGCTGACGAAGATTCTCGGCATCTTCGTCCGGCTTCACGCGCGCGACGGCAAACCGCAATACCGTCGTCACATTCCCCGTCTCAAACAGTATCTGAAGCGCACCCTTCCCCATCCGGCGCTGGCACCACTGGCCGAGCTCTACGGCCGCTGGCGCCTGCTGGACGAGGACGGCGCACCATCATAGCCTTGCCGACGCCATGAACCGACCGACAGCCGCCATCCGCATGCCCCGCTCCGCCGCCAAGCCCCGCACCGCGATGATCCTCGCGGCGGGCCTCGGCAAGCGCATGCGCCCCATCACCTCCACCATCCCCAAGCCCCTCGTCGAGGTGCGCGGCAAGGCGTTGATCGACTACGGGCTCGACGCGCTCGCCCGCAACGGCGTCGAGCGCGTGGTGGTCAACGTCCACTACATGGCCGAGCTCATGCGCGCCCACCTGCGCAAGCGCCGCGACATGGAGGTCGTCGTCTCCGACGAGACCGACAGGCTCCTCGAGTCGGGCGGCGGCATCGTGCGCGCCCGCCCGCTACTCGGCGACGACCCGTTCTACCTCCTCAACGCCGACACGTTCTGGATCGACGGCTACCGGGACAATCTCGACCTCGTCGCCGACCTCTGGGACCCCGCGAAGTCCGACATCACCCTCCTCATCGCCGAGATGCGGCAGGCCACCGGATACGAGGGACGCGGGGACTTCACCATGGACAAGGAAGGGCGCCTGCGCCGCGTCGCCGAGCGCGACATGAGCCCCTTCATCTATGCGGGCGCCGGCATCCTGAACCCCGCCGTCTTCGACGGCCTGCCGGAGGAAACCTTCTCCCTCAACCGCGTCTTCGACACCGCGATCGCGGCCGACCGCCTCTACGGCGTGCGCCTCGACGGCCTGTGGATCACCGTCGGAACCCCCGCCGCCGTGCGCGAGGCCAACGACGCCTTCCTCGCCAGCACGGGACGCGTCCAGTACGCCTGAGGGGCGCGCATCCGGGTCATGGCGCGGCTACCGCCCCGACCCCGTCCGGGAATGGCTTCCCGGACCCTTCCTTTCTTTCGATGATCGATCCCAAACCTCTTCAAGAGAAGGGGCTGCAGGGGAATCATTCCCGTCCCACGGACGGGCGAGACCCGTGGCTCGCACAGGCCGGGTCGAGGGTGGAGTCCCGTCTTGGCTCCAACACGCGACCCTCATGCGTTTGAACGCCCGTGCGGGCGCGGATAGGATGCGGCGATGCGCAGTCATGTCTTCTCGATCTCGCCGGGTCTTCCGTTCCTGCCGACCCTGGCGGAGGGCATTCTGGACGGGCGCTTCCTGCCGGGCCTGGATCTTCGGGGCGATCCGCTCAAGCTGGCGGACCTGACGGTTCTGGTGCCCACGCGCCGCGCGGCGCGGGCGCTGCAGGGCGAGTTCGCGCGGGCGCTGGGCGGGCGGGCCGCGATCCTGCCGAGCGTGCGTCCGCTCGGCGAGGCGGAAGATGCAGCGGCCTTCCTCGATCTCGGCCCCACGCCGCAGCTCGTGCCGGAGATGGCGGCGCTGGAGCGGCGGCTGCTTCTGGCGCGGCTGGTGCGGCTTTGGAAGACGACGCTGAACCGGCAGTCGCTGCGCATTCTGACGGGCGAGGAGCGCGTGCTGCCGGCCTCGGCAGCGGACGCGCTGTATCTCGCCAACGATCTGGCGGCCCTTCTCGACGAGGCGACGGACGACGAGGCGAGTCTGGCCGCCCTGCCGAACCTTGCGCCCGACCGGCTCGCGGAATGGTGGCAGCTGACGCTGACCTTCCTCGACATTCTCGCGCGGCAGTGGCCGGCGATCCTGGCGGAGCGGCGGCTGCAGGACAGGGCCGCGGCGCGCGTCGAATGGTTCCGGCGCGAGGCCGAGCGGCTGCGGCGGCACGGGTCGCGCGGCGGCGTGGTGGTGGCCGGCTCGACCGCGACGGCGCCCGCGACGCTCGATTTCTTTCGTGCGGTCGCGCGGCTCCCGAACGGCGCGCTGGTGCTGCCCGGCCTGGACTGCCATCTCGACGAGCCGAGCTTCCGCTGGATCGACCGCTCGCGCACGATCGCCGCGCCCGGCCATCCGCAGCACGGCCTTCGGCGGATCATGGAAGCTCTCCAGCTGGGGCGCGACGACGTACACCAGACCGCGCCAACGGAAGGGAGCGACCTTCTGGCGCGCGAGCGCTTCCTGTCGGAGGCGATGCGCCCGGCCGAGACCACCGACCTCTGGGCGAGCCGGGACCTGGCCGAGCTCGCCGGTCCCGCGCTGCGCGGCGTCGACCTGATCGAGGCGGCGGACGAGCGCGAGGAGGCGCTGGCGATCGCCGTGGCGATCCGCGACGCGCTGTCGGCGGAAGGCTCGACCGTGGCGCTGACGACGCCGGACCGCAACGTGGCGCGGCGCGTGGTCGCCGAACTCGAGCGCTTCGGCGTTCAGGCCAATGATTCGGCGGGCCGCCCGCTCGCCTGCACGCCGCCCGGAACGCTGGCGTCCCTGGCACTCGACGCGGCGCTGCGGCCGGGCGACCCGATCGTGCTGCTCTCGCTCCTCAAGCACCCGCTGGTGCGGCTGGGCCTTTCGCCCGCGCAGGCGCGCGAGGGCGCGCGCGCGATCGAGCTCCTGGCACTGCGCGGCGGCGTCGGCACGGCGGACGCACTATCGCTTCCCGAACTCGTACGATCGCGCATCCGCCGCTTCGAGCTGCCGCGCGAGGATCCGGACCGGCTGCGCGCCAGCCGCGCCGTCGATCTTCTGGGGCCCGAGGAGCGCGGCTACGCGACCGAGGTCGCCGACAAGCTGGCCGCAGCGCTCGGCCCCCTCCTCGTCCTGCGCGGCGACGGCGAGACCGAGGTCGCCGACTATGCCGAGGCGCTGCGCACCGCCTTGGAGGCGCTGGCGCGCGACGAGGAGGGCGAGCCCCGTCCGCTCTATGCGGAAGAGGCCGGCGCGGCGATGGCCGATTTCCTGCGCGAGATGGGCGCGGCGCCCGAGACGGGCTTCGCCTTCGTGCCGGAGGAGCTGCCGGATGTCGTGCGAGCCCTGATGGGCGAGGTGACCGTGCGCCCGCGCGGTGGCCTGTCGCGGCGCGTCTTCGTGTGGGGGGCGCTGGAGGCACGGCTTCAGAACGTCGACACGATGATCCTCGCCGGGCTCAACGAGGGAACATGGCCGCGCGCGGCGCGCTCGGACGCCTTCCTGTCGCGCGTCATGCGCGCCGAGATCGACCTCGACCCGCCGGAGCGGCGCATCGGCCTCGCGGCCCATGACATCTGGATGGCGATGGGCACGCCGCGCGTCATCCTCGCCCGCTCGGCTCGCGCGGGCGGCGCGCCCGCCATCGCGTCGCGTTGGCTGCAGCGCATCCTGACGCTCGCCGGACCGGGCGAGGAGGCCGCGATGCGCGAGCGCGGGCGGGTCTATCTCCATCACGCGCGCGTGGCCGAGGCCGATCTCTGCGGCCTACCCGAGACGGGCAAGGCCGGCCGGCCCGAACCGAAGCCCCCGGCCGAAGCGCGGCCGATCCGCTACTCGGTGACCGAGGTCGAGACGCTGGTGCGCGACCCCTACGCGGTCCATGCCCGGCGCGTCCTGCGCCTGGAGCCGCTGGAGCCGCTGATCCGCCAGCCCGGCGCGCCGGAGCGCGGCACGCTCTACCACGCGGTGCTCCACGAGTTCGTCTCGAAGGTGCGCGGCGACGACCCCCGCGCGGAAGGAAAGCTCCTGCAGATCGCCAGGGTGCTCTTCGATCGCGAGAAGCTACCGCCCGAGATCGAGGCCGTGTGGTGGCCTCGCATGGAGACCCTGGCGCACAACATGGTGGCTTGGGAGCGGACGCGCGCGCCCTTCGTCGAGGCACGCTTCACCGAGGTCGAGGGCGAAGTCACGTTTGCCGATCTTGGCGTGACGCTGCGCGGCTATGCCGACCGGATCGACCGGCTGCGCGGCGGCGCGATCGAGATCGTCGACTACAAGACGGGCACGCACCCTTCCGTGAAACAGGCGCGCACGCTGCTCGCCCCGCAGCTTCCGCTGGAGGGTGCGATGGCGAGGCTCGGCGGCTTCGAGGCGCTGGGCGACAAGCCCGGCGGCATCTCCGATCTCATCTACGTGCGCCTGCGCGAACGCGAGTTCCTGGAGGAACGGCTGGCGCATGGAGGCGGGCGCACCGGCGAGCCGCAGACGGGCGACGACCTCGCCGAGGGGGCGCTCGCCAGGTTCCGTGCCCTCGCCGCGATCTACAAGAACGCGGACAAGGGCTACCTGTCGCGCGCCCGGCCCTTCATGGCGGGCGACTTCTCGGGCCCCTACGACCACCTGGCGCGAGCCCGCGAATGGGGCGTGGCCGCGAGCGACGAAGGAGAGGACGCATGAGCCGCACCGTCTCGCGCGAGACCGAGCGGGCTCAGGCGCTCGCCTCCGACCCTTCGCGCTCGGTCTTCGTCTCGGCCAATGCCGGCTCCGGCAAGACGCATGTCCTCACCGAGCGTGTCGTGCGCCTGCTGCTCGCCGGGGCCGAGCCCTCCAAGATCCTGTGCCTCACCTACACCAAGGCGGCGGCCGCCGAGATGCAGACGCGCGTCTTTCGACGGCTCGCGGGCTGGACACGCCTTCCCGATGCCGCGCTCGCCGAGGAACTTGCCCGAATGGAGCCGAACCGGCCCGCCGCGCCGGAGCGGCTGGCCGAGGCGCGGCGCCTGTTTGCCCGCGCGCTGGAAACGCCGGGCGGCCTGAAGATCCAGACGATCCACGCCTTCTGCGAGGCGGTGCTGCACCAGTTCCCGCTGGAGGCCAACATCCCCGGCCATTTCGAGGTGCTGGACGAGACCGAGTCGGCGCTTCTCCTAGCGGAGGCGCGCCGCCTGCTCGTCACCGGCACGAGGCCCGGCTCTCCCGACCCCGAGGACGGCGCGCTGGCGCTCGCCTTTGCCGATGCGCTCGCCGCCGGCGGCGAGTGGGGGCTCGACGCGCTTCTCACCGAGATCGTCGCCAAGCGCGACCGCGTCCGCGGCTTCATCGAGGGAGCCGGCGGGCTGGAGGAGGCGATCGCGCTCACCGCGCGCTCGCTCGGCATCGACCCGGCCGCGACGGCGGAGACCGCGCTGGCGGCGGTGAACGATCCGCCGGGCTTCGACCGCGACTTCCGCCGCGCCTTGAGCCTTGCTGCGGGAGACAGCGACAAGGCGACCGATGCGACCCTTCTCGGCAAGCTCGCCGACTTCGAGAGCGCGGCGACGGCGCAAGGGCGTTTCGAGGCTCTGGGGGCCATCCTGCTCACGGCGGCGGGCGAGCGCCGCAAGCCGGGCTCGGTCGCGACCAAGGCGGTGGCAAGCCGCTTCCCGGACTTCGCGGAACGCCTTGCCGAGGCCGGCGACGCGCTGGACGCGCTCGCCGAGCGCCTCGCGACGCTCCGGCTCTTCTCGGCCAGCCGCGCGGCGCTGCGCATCGCCGAGCGGCTCGACGCCGACTACCAGGCGCTCAAGCGGCGGCGCGGGCGGCTCGACTTCGAGGACCTGATCGTTCGCACGGCCGATCTCCTTCTGCGCGGCGAGGCCGCGGCCTGGGTCCATTTCAAGCTCGACCAGGGCATCGACCACGTGCTGGTCGACGAGGCGCAGGACACGAGCCCGCGCCAGTGGCAGGTCGTGCGCCAGCTCGTGGAGGAGTTCTTCGGCGAGGCGCAGGCCCGGCCGAGGCCGCGCACGGTCTTTGCGGTCGGCGACGAGAAGCAGTCGATCTACTCGTTCCAGGGGGCCTCGCCGGCCATGTTCGCCGCCGAGCGGCGTAACCTGGAGGCGCTGGCGAAGAATGCGGGCCTGCCCTTCTCGCGCGTCGAGCTGCACCAGAGCTTCCGCTCCGTGCCGGCGGTTCTCGACGCGGTGGACCGCGTCTTCTCCGGGGAAAGCGACCGGCGCGGCCTGTCGAGCGGCAACGAGCGGCCCGTCCACGTCTCGGCACGCGCGAGCGACCCCGGCCTCATCGAGGTCTGGCCGAGCCTCGTGCCGGCAGCCGTGGTGGCGAGCGACGACTGGCTCGACCCGATCGACCACCAGCCCGCCTCCGCCCCGCCGAGCCGCCTCGCGCGGCGCATCGCCGAGACGATCCGGCGCTGGATCGGCCAGCCGGTGCGCGTGCGCGGCGAGACGCGCCCGATCACGGCGGGCGACGTCATCGTCCTCGTGAGGAAGCGCTCCGGCTTCGTCGCGGCCATGGGCGCGGCGCTGCGCGATGCCGGGCTGCCGGTGGCGGGCGCCGACCGCCTCGTCATCACCGACCATATCGCCGTGCAGGACCTCATGGCGCTCGGCCGCACGGTCTCCAACGCCGAGGACGAGCTGTCGCTCGCCGCGGTCTTGAAGAGCCCGCTCTTCGGCTTCTCCGACGACGACCTGATGGCGCTCGCCCTTTCGCGCGACCAGAAGCGCCCCGAATCGCTCTACTTCGCCCTGCGCCGCCTCGCGCGCCCGCGCGGCGTGGCGCTCGTGCCCCCCTTCGTGCCGGAGGGCGAACGCGCCCGCTTCCTGAAACTCTGCAAGGCGAGCTTCGATCGCCTGGAGGAACTGCGCCGGCGCTCCGGCTTCGACACCGTGTTCCCGTTCTTCGCGCGCATCCTCGGGCCGGAGGGGGGACGCGCCGCGCTGGTCGTGCGCCTCGGCTCGGAGGCCGGCACGGTGGTGGACGCCTTTCTCGACCTCGCGCTGGCCGAGGAAGAGGCCGGCCGCGGCGGGTTGGACGCGTTTCTCGCCGATCTCGAAGCCTCGCCGCCCGAGATCAAGCGCGAGATGGACCACGGGCGCGGCGAGGTGCGCATCATGACCGCGCACGCCTCGAAAGGCCTTGAGGCACCGGTGGTCTTCCTGGTGGATCCAGGCTCCGCGCCGTTCAGCCGAGCGCACGGCGCCCGGCTCATGGAGTGGGCCGACATGCCCGGCCGCCCGTCGGGCGCAGCGCCCGGCTTCCTCTGGTGCCCGGAGAAGGGTGCTCGCAACGCGGTGGTCGAGCGGCTGCAGGACATCGAGCGCGAGGCGGCCGAGGACGAGTACCGCCGCCTCCTCTATGTGGGCCTGACGCGCGCGGCCGACCGGCTGGTCGTCTGCGGCATCGCGGGCCAGCGCGGTCCGGACGAGGCGTCGTGGGCAATGCGCGTGCGCGCGGCGCTGGGCGGCGACGGCGCGCGCGAGATCCGCGATCCCGAGACGGGCGAGCTGCTCGCGCTGCGCATCGGTGAGGAGCCCGACGAGCGGATCGACGCCCCGGCGCTCGCGCCCGAGCCGGTGGCGCCCGTACGTGAAGTGAACATGACGAAGCTCGATCCCGAGCCCCTGCCCCCACGCCCCCTGACACCCTCCACGGCGGGCGGGGCGAGCCGCCTCGAGATCGTGGCGGACGCCGATCCGGCGCTTCCCGGCTCGAACGGGCGGCTGGCCCTGGAGCGCGGCCGCCTCATGCATCGCCTTCTCCAGGTTCTGCCCGAACTGCCGCACGAGGAACGGCGACCGGCCGCCCGCACATACATGGAGCGCGTCGGCGCGGCGTTCGCGAACGAGGAGCGCGAGGCCATGCTGGCGGCCGTCGAGGCGGTGCTCGACGATCCGGTCCATGCCGAACTCTTCTCGGACGGGAGCCGGGCGGAGGTGACGGTCGCGGGCGAGATCGAGCTCGGCGGCGTTCTCTACGCCGTGAACGGAGCGATCGACCGGCTGGCGGTCGGGCCGGACTTCGTCCACATCCTCGACTACAAGACGAACGCACCGTTTCCCAAATCGCTCGCCGAGGTCCCGGACGCCATGTGCCTGCAGCTCGCGCTCTACCGCGAGCTGGTGCGCCCGCTCTTCCCGGCCCTGGAGATCAGGACCTCGTTGCTCTTCACCGAGGGACCGCTCCTCATGCCGGTACCGGCCGAGGCGCTGGACGAGGCGCTGGCCGCCCGGGCGGCACGGGCGCAGGCCGCCGCCCACGCCGCTTGAACCAGGGCCCGGCCCCATCTACCTATGCGCGGACGCGGAACGAGAGACTCGCAAGAATTCTCGTTCCCGCCCCCGCACGTGGCCCCTCGCAAGCAGCGTCGAGGCCCTATCCCAGGAGCCGAGCATGGCCACCAAGACCATCGACAGCAGCAACTTCCAGTCCGACGTCCTTCAGTCCGCCAAGCCCGTGGTGGTCGACTTCTGGGCGGAGTGGTGCGGTCCCTGCAAGATGATCGCCCCGAGCCTCGAGGAGATCGCCGCCGAGAACCAGGCGATCGACGTGGTGAAGGTGAACATCGACGAGAACCCGGATTTGGCCGCCCAGTTCGGCGTGCGCTCGATCCCGACCCTCATGCTCTTCAAGAACGGCGAGCAGGCGAGCGTCCAGGTCGGCGCCGCGCCCAAGAGCAAGCTGTTGGCCTGGATCAACTCCAACACCGCCGCCTGATCGCTTCCCGCGCAGATTGACGAGAGGGCTCGCCGGTTCACGACCGGCGGGCCCTTTTCGCGTCAGCGGGGCGCCAGATCGCTGTCGCGCAGCACTTCGCCGGCAAGATAGAGCGAGCCGCAGACAAGGACGCGCGGCGCGGCGTCGCCCGTCCGCCCGCCCGCCGCCACACGCGACAGGGCTTCCGCCACGCCGGCCGCGGGCGAGGCCCGCAGACCCGCCTCGCGGGCGGCGCCCGCCAGCACCTCGGGCGCCAGTGCGGCATCGCTCGTCGGGATCGGCACGCATTGCACGTCGCGCGCCATGCCCTGGAAATGGCGGAAGAAGCCGACCGGCTCCTTGGTCGAGAGCATGCCGCAGACGAGATGGAGCGGGCGCGGCGTGCGGTCCTCCATCTCGGCCAGCGCCTCGGCGATCACCGCGCCCGCGCCGGGATTGTGGCCCCCGTCGAGCCAGAGCTCCGACCCCGGCGGCAGCGCCTCGAAGAGCGGACCCGTCGTGATGCGCTGCAGGCGGCCCGGCCACTGCGCGCCGGTCAGCCCGCGCGCGATCGCGGCCGAGCCCGCCTTGAAGCCAGCCGCGCGCAGCGCCGCGATCGCGGTCGCCGCGTTGCCGATCTGGTGACGGCCCGGAAGGCGCGGCAGGGCGAGGTCGAGAAGCCCCGCCTCGTCCTGGTAGATCAGCCGTCCGCGCTCGGCATAGGCGAGGAAATCCTCGCCGTAGACCTTCACGGCCGCGCGTGTGCGCGCCGCCTTGTCGCGGAGGACGTCGAGCGCGGCGCCGTCCGTCTGCGGGCCGATCACCACCGGCGATCCCGGCTTGAAGATCCCCGCCTTCTCGGCGGCGATGAGTTCGACACGGTCGCCGAGATAGGGCTGGTGGTCGAGCGATATGGCGGTGACGACGGTCGCGGCCGGATGGTCGACGACGTTGGTCGCGTCGAGACGTCCGCCAAGGCCTACCTCGATCAGCGCGGCGTCGGCCGGATGCTCCGCGAAGAGAAGGAAGGCGACGGCCGAGAGCACCTCGAAGACCGTGACCGGCTCCCCGCCGTTCGCCTCGCGCGCCCGGCGGATCGCGTCCGCCAGCACCGCGTCGTCGACCAGCCGTCCGGGCTCGCCCCGACGCCCCAGCCGGTAGCGCTCGTGCCAGCGCACGAGATGGGGCGAGGTGTGGACATGCGCCGCCAGTCCCTCGGCCTCGAGGATGGCGCGCATGAAGCTGACGGTGGAGCCCTTGCCGTTGGTGCCGGCGACGTGGATCACCGGGGGCAGGCGCGTCTGGGGATCGCCGAGCGAGGCGAGAAGCCGCCGGATGCGCTCCAGCCCGAGGTCGAAGCCCTTCGGGTGGCGCTCCATGAGGCCGGCGATCTCGCGCTCGGCTTCGCCCGTGTCCACGCGCGGAAGGGAGGAGGTCAATGCGGTCAGGCCGGCTCTGGCTGCGCGGCAGGCTCGGGCGCGGCAGCGGCGGCCGGTTGGGGCGCCAGCTCGGCGGCGGGCGCCTTGGTCAGCACCGACAGGAGCCTCGCGATCGTCGATTTCAGTTCATGACGGTGGACCACCATGTCCACCATGCCGTGCTCCATCAGGTATTCGGAGCGCTGGAAGCCTTCCGGCAGCTTCTCGCGGATGGTCTGCTCGATGACGCGCGCGCCCGCGAAGCCGATCACCGCGCCGGGTTCGGCGATATGGACGTCGCCGAGCATGGCGTAGGAGGCGGTCACGCCGCCGGTGGTCGGGTTCGTGAGGACGACGATGTAGGGGAGGCCCGCATCCTTCACCATCTCGACCGCGACCGTGGTGCGCGGCAGCTGCATGAGCGACAGGATGCCCTCCTGCATGCGCGCCCCGCCCGAGCCCGCGAAGAGCACGAGCGGGCGACGGCGGTCCACCGCCGTCTCGGCCGCCGTCACGATCGCCTCGCCTGCCGCCATGCCGAGCGAGCCGCCCATGAAGGCGAAGTCCTGGACCGCCGCCACGATGGGCAGGCCCTCGAGCGCGCCGGCCGCGACCAGCACCGAATCCTCGAGTCCCGTCTTGGCCTTATAGTCCTTGAGCCGGTCCACGTAGCGTTTGGAGTCGCGGAACTTCAGCGGATCGAGCGGCACCTTCTCCAGCGCGATCTCCTCGAAGACGCCGCCGTCGAAGAAGTGGGTCAGCCGGTCCCGTGCCCCGATCTTCATGTGGAAGTTCGAGGTCGGGATGACGTACTGGTTCGCCTCCAGATCCTTGTGGAAGATCATCTCGCCGGTCTCGGGACACTTGATCCAAAGGTTCTCGGGCACCTCGCGCGGCTGTTGGCCGAGCAGCGAGGAGATCTTCGGGCGGACGTAGTTGGTGATCCAGTTCATGCGGTTCTCCGAGCGGAGGCCGGCGCGTGGGCCGGAGCGTTCAAGATGAGATGAGGGCGGGTTCAGGCCGCCGCAAGGTTCCGGCCGCGCGTGCCCTCGGCCAGCGAGCGCACCAGCGCGGTGACGGCATCGACCACGGCCTGCGTTCCATGCGGCGCCGCCTCCTCGATGGCCTGCACGATGGCCGAGCCCACCACGACGCCGTCCGCCTGCCGCGCGATCGCCCCGGCCTGGTCGGCGGTGCGCACACCGAATCCGACGCAGACCGGCAGGTCGGTATGGCCCTTGATGCGCTGAACGGCGCGGCCGACCGCGCCGGCGTCGGGCGCGGCGGTGCCGGTGATGCCGTTGATCGAGACGTAGTAGACGAAGCCCGACGTGTTCTTGAGAACGGCCGGCAGCCGCCGGTCGTCGGTGGTGGGGGTGGCGAGGCGCACGAAGTTCAGCCCGCCCTCCAGCGCCGGCAGGCAGAGCTCGTCGTCCATCTCGGGCGGCAGGTCGACGACGATCAGCCCGTCGACGCCGCTCGCCTTCGCGTCGCGCACGAAGCGATCGACGCCGTAGATGTAGATCGGGTTGAAGTAGCCCATGAGGATCACGGGCGTCGCCGCGTCGCCTTCGCGGAAGAGGCGCACCGTCTCCAGCGTGCGCGCCAGCGTCTCGCCGGCTCCCAGCGCCCGAAGCCCCGCGCGCTGGATGGCGGGTCCATCCGCCATCGGGTCGGAAAAGGGCATGCCGAGCTCGATCAGGTCGGCGCCCGCCGCCGGCAGGGCGCGCATCACGGCAAGCGCCGTGTCCCGGTCCGGGTCGCCCGCCATCACGAAGGTGACGAGCGCGGGGCGCTTCTCGGCCTTCAGTTCGGCGAAACGCGTCTCGATGCGGGTGGTCATGCTCGGGTCCTTCGGTGCGGAACGGGATCGGCGATACAGCGCGCGGGGCGGCGCCTCAAGCGCCCGGCCCCATGCGCGTCGCCCTAGATGTCCATTCCCATGCGGGCGGCGATCGTGTTCACGTCCTTGTCGCCCCGGCCCGACAGGCAGAGGACGATGCGCTGGTCGCGCCGCATCGTGGGCGCGATCTTGGCGATCTGGGCGAGGCCGTGAGCCGACTCCAGGGCGGGAATGATGCCCTCGAGCCGCGTGCAGAGCTGGAAGGCGTCCAGCGCCTCCTGGTCGGTGATCGGCACGTAGGAGACGCGGCCCGTGTCGCGCAGGTAGGCGTGCTCGGGACCGACGCCGGGATAGTCGAGGCCGGCCGAGATGGAATGGCCCTCGAGGATCTGTCCCGCCTCGTCCTGCAGGAGATAGGTGCGGTTGCCGTGAAGCACGCCGGGCCGCCCGCCGCTCATCGAGGCAGCATGGCCGTTCTCGACGTCGATGCCGTGGCCGCCGGCCTCGGCGCCGTAGATCGCGACGTCGGGATCGTCCAGGAAGGCGCGGAACATGCCGATCGCGTTGGAGCCGCCGCCCACGCAGGCGACCACCGCGTCCGGCAAGGCGCCGACCGTGTCCAGCATCTGCTGGCGCGTCTCGTCGCCGATCACCTGCTGGAAGTCGCGCACCATGGCGGGATAGGGGTGCGGACCGGCGGCCGTGCCGATCAGGTAGTAGGTGTCCTCGACGTTCGAGACCCAGTCGCGCAGCGCCTCGTTCATCGCGTCCTTGAGCGTGCCGGCGCCCGCCGTCACGGCGCGCACCTCGGCGCCGAGCAGCTTCATGCGCACGACGTTGGGCTTCTGGCGCTCGACGTCGGTCGCGCCCATGAAGACGACGCAGGGCATGCCGAAGCGCGCGCAGACGGTGGCGGTGGCGACGCCGTGCTGGCCCGCGCCCGTCTCGGCGATGATGCGCCGCTTGCCCATGCGGCGGGCGAGCAGGATCTGGCCGAGGCAGTTGTTGATCTTGTGCGAGCCGGTGTGGTTCAGCTCCTCGCGCTTGAACCAGACCTCGGCGCCGCCGAAGTGCTCGGTGAGGCGCTCGGCGTGATAGAGCGGGCTCGGCCGGCCGGTATAGTGCGTCTGGAGGCTGCCGAGCTCGGCCTTGAAGGCCTCGTCGGTCTTGGCCGCCTTGTAGGCCGCCTCGAGGTCGAGGATCAGCGGCATCAAGGTTTCGGCCACGAAGCGCCCGCCGAAGAGGCCGAAGCGACCGTCGTCGTCGGGGCCGAGCTTGAAGGAGTTCGGGGTCGCGATCGAGTTCATGCCGAATGCCGCTGGCTGGTGTGGTCGGTGGTCCGGGCCGCCCCGTCGAGGGCGTCGAACAGCTGGTGGATCAGGCCTTCGTCCTTGACCCCCGGGGCGCGCTCGACGCCCGAGGAGAGATCGAGGGCAAAGGGGCGCACGCGCCGGACGGCCTCCGCGACGTTGGCCGGGGTGACGCCGCCCGAGAGCGTGAAGTCGCGCGTCGGCAGGTCGTCGAGAAGGCGCCAGTCGAAGCTCACGCCGTTCCCGCCGGGAAGCTGCGAGCCCTTGGGGCGCTTGGCGTCGATCAGTATGCGGTGGGCGACCGGCTCGTAGCGCTCGAAGGCGTCGAGGTCGGCGGGCTCGGCGACCGAGATCGCCTTCATCACGTTGAGGCCGGTCAGCGCCGCGACCTCGGCGACACGCGCGACGCTCTCGCGCCCGTGGAGTTGGAGAACGTCGGGGCGCACGCGCTCGGCGACGCGCTCGAGGAGGTCGTCGTCCGGGTCCACCAGAACGACCGTCACCAGCGCCCGGCCGCCCGCATGGGCGCGCAGTCGCATCATGTCCGCGATCTCGAGGTGGCGCGGGCTGGGAGGAAAATGAACGAAGCCGATCTCGTTGCCGCCTCGCGAGAGGACGACGTCGACGTGCCGGGCTTCCTTAAGTCCGCAGATCTTGACGTGCGGTCGGTTCACGGGATCTCGAAATCCGCTAAGAGGGTCAGGGCCTTATCGCGCCGGAGGGCGGCCCGTGTAAAGCGCGCCGACCCCGATGCGTTGCATGGAAACGGCCTGTCCTTACCCGAAATCGATCGCGTGCAACGAACCGCCGCGGCGGCGCAGCCAGTCGCGCCCTGCCTCCGTCTCGGGACATAGCTCGCGGCAGAGCGCCCAGAAGGCCGGGGCGTGGTTCATCTCCCGAAGATGCGCCATCTCGTGCGCGACGAGGTAGCGCAGCACGGGGGGCGGCGCCATGACGATGCGCCAGGAGAAGCTGAGCCGGCGTTCCGCCGAGCAAGAGCCCCAGCGGCTGCGCGTGTCCTTGAGCGACAGGGCGCTCGGCCGCAGCCCGAGGATCGGCACCAGCCGGTCGACCTCGGCCTGCAGGTCGCGCCGCGCCTCGCGCTTCAGCGTGTCCGCGACGCGGCGGCCGATCCCGTCCCGCTCGCCCCCGACAAGGAGACGCCCCTCGCCCGCCTCGACGCGCGCCGCGCGGCGTCCCGGCTCGTGCACGACGAGAAGCTCGCCGCCGCGAAACGGCAAGATCGCGCCGTCCTCCACTCTCACGGCACCAGGATGCACCTCGAGCCGCCCGGCGACCCAGGCGCGGTGCCGGTCGAGAAAGCCGAGCACCGTCGCCGCGCGCGTGCGCGGCGGAACCGTCACGCGCAGCTCGCCCGACGGCGACAGACGCAGGACGAGGCGCCGCGCCCCGGCATGTTCGCGCACGCGCAGCGGCAGAGCGCGGCCCTCGATCTCGAAGAACTCGGGCAGCGGCTGGGGGGCGGAGCGGCGGAGAAAGGCGGGAAGCGCGGGCATGTGCCCGCTCTTCTAGCGCGCGGGCCTTGCCGGTTTCCATACGGACACGAAAAAGGCCGCCCCGTCGCCGGGGCGGCCCATGTTCACGGATCGAGACTGACGCCCTAGCGGGCGGTGACGATCTCGGCGTCCTCGGCGCCGGCGCGGCGGCCGCGCTGGCTCATGAAGCGGTCGAACTCCTCCTGGTCCTTGGCGCGGCGAAGCTCGCGCGCATAGGACTCGAACTCGGCGCTCGCCTCGTTCAGGCGACGGCGCTCCGCGTCGAGGCGCTTCAGCTCGGCCTCGCGCCAGTCGTCGAAGGCGACGTTTCCGGTGCGGCCGAAGCCGGCCGGAATGTTGGCGCCCGAGCCGCGGAAGGTGGCCGCGACGCGGTCGGTCATGCGGCCGACGTCACCGCGGAAGGCCTCGAGCCGGTCGCCCCAGAGGATGTAGGCGAGGACGGCGAGGCCAAGCGGCCAATAGGCCATGAAGCCGAGCACCATCAAAGCGATGGTGGCAGGGGTCCAGGCGGGGCGAATCAGGGCTTGCGATCTCATCGAACGGCGTTCCAGTGCGAAAGGCCCATGGGTAGCGGGCGACGATCCCGCTTCCTCAGATGGTGGGCCTCAAAACGCGCTTCAACGCCTCGCCGCTTCGCGCCGTTCACGATTCGGCAAGGCTCACGCGAACGGGCCGGCGGGAACGTCAGGTTCCGGTGCGGTTCTCGGCCTCGCGCTCGGCATCCGCAAAGCGCGGCTCCGGCAGGATAGCCTCCATGCCCTCCCCGCCCGACGGCGCCGAAAGGGTCGCCGCCGTTTCGCCGAGATGGGCCGGGTCGCCGTCGGGCTCGGTCCCGTGCAGCGCGGTGGTGGCCTCCAACGCGGCGGTGCCGGGCCGATGCTGCTCCGTCTCCGCTGGAGCTACAGGCAGGCGAACCGGGTTGTCGGGCAGGGCGGCGGCGGCCGTGAAGGCGGTTCCCGCGCCCAGCACCTCGCCGTCCGGCAGATCGGCGGCGGCCGGCGCCTCGACCGGCGGGACGGCGGG
>NZ_BBWK01000034.1 GCF_001463765.1 Aureimonas sp. AU4
GCGGGACGGCGGGCGGAGCGCCCTCCCCGCCACGGCGATGCGTCAGCGCGAAGTCCACCATGCGCGGCACGATCTCGGCGCGGAAGCGCGAGCCGTTGAAGACGCCGTAATGCCCGACCTTGGGCTGGACGTAGTGGACGCGCATGTCGTCCGGCAGACTGCGGCAGAGCGTATGGGCCGCGCGCGTCTGGCCGAGGCCCGAAATGTCGTCGTTCTCGCCCTCGACCGTGAGAAGCGCGGTCCGGCGGATCGCCCCCATGTCGAGGCGGCGACCGCGATGGGCGATCTCGCCGCGCGGAAGCGAGTGCTTGATGAAGACCTCGTCCACGGTCTGCAGATAGAACTCGGCGGTGAGGTCCATCACCGCGTTGTACTCGTCGTAGAAGACGCGGTGCTTCTCGGCGCTGTCGCCGTCGTTCTTCACGAGATGGAAGAAGAAGTCCTTGTGGGCGATGAGGTGCCGGTCGAGGTTCATCGACATGAAGCCGGTGAGCTGCAGGAAGCCGGGATAGACCTGCCGCCCGAAGCCCGCATGGGGAAAGGGCACGGCCATGACGACGTTGTCGCGGAACCAGTCGATGCCCTTGGCCTCGGCCAGCCGGTTCACGGCGGTCGGGTTGACGCGCGTGTCGATGGGTCCGCCCATCAGGGTCATCGTGGCGGGAACGCAGGGGTCGTCGTCCATGGACATGGCAGCGACCGCCATCATCACCGGCACGGCCGGCTGGCAGACGCCCACGACGTTCACGCCCTCGCCCAGGAAGCGGAGCATCTGCGTGACGTGGTCGACATAGTCGTCGAGATCGAAGCGCCCCGCAGCGACCGGCACGGTGCGCGCGTCGGTCCAGTCGGTGATATAGACCTCGCCGTAGGGCAGCAGCGCCTCGACCGTGCCGCGCAGGAGCGTGGCATAATGTCCCGACATCGGGGCGACGAGCAGAAAGCGTGGATCGGGGCGGCGTTCCTCGGGCAGCGCGCGCTCGAAATGGAGGAGCCGCGCGAAGGGCGTCTCCCAGACCGTGCGGTCGATCACGGGCACGCGCATCCCGTCCACGAACGTGTCGTGGATGTTCCATTCGGGCTTGCCGTAGACGCGGGTGGTGCGCTCGAACACCTCCGCCATCGCGGCGACGGTTCGGCCGAACTCGGTCGCGGCGACCGGGTTCAGCGGGTTGCGGTAGAAGACCTGCGTCGCCTCGGCGACCGCGCGCCAGGGCGCGAGCGCGGCATGGTTCCATTCGTAGAACTGGTACAACATGCTCTCCCGCATCCCGGCCGCATACGTGCCGCACATCGGCTATTGCATTGCAATATAAGCGCTTTGGATCTGGCGTCCAATTTTCGCGGCGTCACAGCCAGCGAACCATCACGGTGCGCCGGGCCGGATCGACCCCCGGCGGCAATTCCGCATCGAACCGCTTGCGCAGGGCTGGAGGGCGATCGGCGGGCGGCACGGCCAGGAAGCCGCGCCGGGCGTAGAAGCCTTCGTTGAAGGCGAGATCGCGCGCGGTGGACAGGGCGACCGCGCGCTGGAAGAACCAGCCGGCCCGCGCCACGACGGCCGTCAGGAGCGCCGAGCCGAGCCCGCGCCGGCCATGGTCGGGATCGACCGAAAGCGCCGAAAGCCAGGTGCAGCCCGCCCCTTCCGCCGCCTCCGGCTCGCCGGCCAGGATCTCGGCAAGGTCCACGCTCGCGGCAAAGCCCACCGCCTCGCCGTCCTGCTCGGCCACGAAGACCTCGTGGGCGAGCAGGAACTGGACGAAGCGTCCGGGCGCGAGGGGCTCGGCATCGGCGATGTGTCCGGCCTCGACGAGAAGCTGACCGGCCCGGCGGTCGATCTCGCGCAGGCGCATCGCCTCGCCGGGCTCCATCATGCGGATGCGGTAGGGCTCGGGCGCCATGCCGCGAAACGGCTTGCCGCCGCGCTTCACCCCTCGGCCACGCCCTCGACGATCAGGAGCTCGGCGTCCGACACTTCCTGGCGCAGGCGCTTGGCCTCCTGGTATTCGGGCGAGTTGTAGCAGGCGAGCGCCTCTTCCATCGACGCGAACTCGATCACCACGTTGCGCGCCCGCGCGTCGCCTTCCAGATCGCGGAACGGCCCGCCGCGCGCTAGGAACTTCGCCCCGTGACGCTGCATCGCGGGCGCGGCCGTCGTGACATAGTCCTTGTAGCGCTCGGGATCGTGCACATCGACATGGGCGATCCAGTAGGCCTTCGGCATGGTCGGGGTCTCCTCTTCACGTCCCCGGCCAGATAGAGGCGGCTTACGCCGCTTCCATCTCGGCGAGGATGGCACGCGCCGCCGCCAGGGGATCGGCCGCCTCGACGACCGGGCGCGCGACCACCAGATGGGTCGCCCCGTTTCGAAGCGCGTCCGCGGGCGCGACGACGCGCTTCTGGTCTCCCGCCGAAGCGCCCGTCGGGCGGATGCCGGGCGTCACGATCGCCGGGCCCGGCCCGGCCAGCGCCCGCACGCGCCCCGCCTCCGCCGCCGACGCGACGATGCCGCCGACGCCCGCCTCCACGGCCTGTCGCACGCGCCGCTCCACCAGCGCCTCGACGCCGCCATCCCAGCCCATCTCGTTGAGATCCGCATCCTCCAGCGAGGTCAGCACCGTGACGGCGAGGATCGTGAGATCCGAGCCAGCTGCCGCCCGCACCGCCGCCCGCATCACCTGCGGATAGGCATGGACCGTCAGCATCGCGACGCCGAGCCGGGCGGCGGCTTCCACGCCCTTCTCCACCGTGTTGCCGATGTCGTGCAGCTTGAGATCGAGGAACACCCGGCGGCCCGAGGCGGCCAGATCGCGCGCGAAGTCGAGCCCGCCCGGCGCATAGGCGAGCTGATAGCCGACCTTGTAGAAGCCGACCGCCTCCCCGAGCCGCTCCACCACGGCGCCCGCGCTCGCCACGTCAGGCAGGTCGAGGCCGACGATCAACCGGTCGCGTGCGGACGTGGGCATGGGCATGGCTCCTGAGGCGTTGGGATCGTAGCGGGGCTACCGCCCCGTGCCCCGTCCGGGAAGAGTTCCCGGACCCTTCTTTTCGTTTGAGCCGTCTTTTCCCCTGGTTGGGGTGCAGGGGACGGCGTCCCCTGCCTTGCCTTCACCGATGCCTCAGTGCGCCTCGTCCCAGTTATGCGCCGCGCGCGCCTCGACGACGAGGGGCACGGAGAGGTCTAGGACGGGTTCGGCGGCGGTCTCCATGACGTGGCGGATCAGCGGGATGGTGGCCTCCACCTCCTCGTCCGGCACCTCGAAGACGAGCTCGTCGTGGACCTGCAGGAGCATGCGGGCGCCGAGGCGCTCCTTGGCGAGCGCCCCCTCCATGCGGACCATGGCGCGGCGGATGATGTCGGCGGCGGTGCCCTGGATCGGCGCGTTGACGGCGGCGCGCTCGTTGAAGGCGCGCACCTGCGGGTTCGACGCCTTGATGTCGGGATAGTGCGCGCGGCGCCCGAACAGCGTCTCGACGTAGCCGCGCTCCTTCGCGCCCTGCTTCACGCGGTCCATGTAGTCGCGGATGCCGGGGAAACGCTCGAAGTAGCGCTTGATGTAGGCGCCGGCCTCGCTTTGCGGGATGGTGAGCTGGGCGGCGAGGCCGAAGGCAGAGATGCCGTAGATGATGCCGAAGTTGATGGTCTTGGCGCGTCGCCGGATGTCGGCGGGCATCTTGTCCACTGGCACGCCGAACATCTCGGCCGCGGTCGCGGCGTGGATGTCCTGCCCCTCGCGGAAGGCCTGTATCAGCGAGGGGATCTGCGACATGTGGGCGAGAAGACGCAGTTCGATCTGCGAGTAGTCGGCCGAGACCAGCTGGTAGCCGGAGGCCGCCACGAAGGCGGTGCGGATCTCGCGGCCCTCCTCCGTGCGGATCGGGATGTTCTGGAGGTTCGGGTCGGAGGAGGAAAGGCGCCCGGTCGTGGTCGAGGCCATGGAATAGGACGTGTGGATGCGATCCTGCTCGTCCATGAAGGTCGGCAGCGCGTCGGCGTAGTTGTTCTTGAGGCGCGTGATCTGGCGCCAGTCGACGATCCGTCGTGGCAGCTCGTGCCCCTGCGAGGCGAGGTCTTCCAGGAGCTTGGCGTCGGTGGCCCACTGGCCGGTGCGGGTCTTCTTTCCGCCCGGCAGGCCGAGCTTGCCGAAGAGGACGTCGCCGAGCTGCTTGGGGCTGCCGATGTTGAAGGGCTCGCCGGCCAGGATGTGGATGTCGGCCTCGAGGCCCGCCGCCTTCTGCGCGAAGCGCCCCGAAAGGCGCGACAGGATCTGCCGGTCGACGCGGATGCCGCGCTCCTCCATGCGCGCCAGCACCGGCACGAGCGGGCGCTCGAGGCGCTCGTAGACATGGAGCAGGCTCTCGGCGACGAGGCGGGGCTTGAGGGCGCGCCACAGGCGCAGCGTCACGTCGGCATCCTCGGCGGCGTATTCCGTTACGCGCTCGATGGGAACGCTGGCGATCGGCTTCATCGCGCGGCCCGAGCCGCAGAGCTCCTTGTAGGAGATGGGCTTGTGGCCGAGGAAGCGCTCGGACAGCTCGTCCATGCCGTGGCCGTCCAGCGAGGACGAGGCGTCGAGCACGTAGGAGATCAGCATCGTGTCGTCGAGCGGCGCGATCTCGACGCCGTGCCGGCGCATCACGAGGTAGTCGTACTTGGCGTTCTGCGCGACCTTGAGGATCGCGGGGTCCTCCAGGAGCGGCTTCAGGAGGTCGAGCACGCGCCCGAGCGGGATCTGCGGGCCGACCCCTTCGCCCTCCCGCTCGCCGAGAAGGTCGCCGTGCCCCTCGCCGACATGCGCGATCGGCACGTAGGCGGCCTCGTTGGGGGCCACCGCCAGGCTCAGACCGACGATCTCGGCGCGCATGGCGTCGAGCGCGGTGGTCTCGGTGTCGAAGGCGACGACGCCCTCCTCGGTCGCCCGGCGGATCCAGTAGGCGAGGCGCGCCTCGTCGCGCACGGTCTCGTAGCGCGAGCGGTCCACCTCCTGCGCGGCGGCTTCGGCGAGGCGCGCCTGCGCATGGGCGGCGGGGGAGAGTTCGAGATTGCCCGCGCGAGCACCCGTAGCGGCGGCCGGGCCCGCGTCGAGGTCGGGGCCCCGCGGAGCGGCCTCCACCTCGACCTTGGCGGCGGGCACCTCGGCGATGTCGGTGCCGAGCTTGGCCGAGACGCGACGCGTCAGCGTCGTGAACTCCATCGCCTTCAGGAAGGCGACGAGCTTCTCGCCGTCGGGCTCGTGGATGAAGAGGTCGTCGAGCTCCTCGCCGTCCACCATCGGGACGTTCTGATCGAGCGTCACGAGGCGCTTGGAGAGCCGCGCCTGTTCCGCGTTGGCCTCGATCACCTCTCGGCGCTTCTGCTGCTTGATCTCGCTCGTGCGCTCCAGCAGCGCCTCCAGCGTGCCGAACTGCTCGAGGAGGCCGGCGGCGGTCTTGGGCCCGATGCCGGGCACGCCCGGCACGTTGTCGGAACTGTCGCCGACCAGCGCCTGCAGGTCGATCATCTTGTCGGGATAGACGCCGAACTTCTCGAAGACCTCCTGGGCGCCCAGGCGCTTGTCCTTCATCTGGTCGTAGAGCGTGACGCCGGGCCCCACGAGCTGCATCAGGTCCTTGTCGGAGGAGACGATCGTGACGTCGCCGCCCGCTTCCACGGCGAGGCGCGTATAGGTCGCGATCAGGTCGTCGGCCTCGAAGCCCTGGCGCTCGACGCAGGGCAGGTCGAAGGCGCGCACGGCGTCGCGGATCAGCGAGAACTGCGGGCGCAGGTCCTCCGGGGGCGCGGCGCGATTGGCCTTGTAGTCGCCGTAGAGTTCGTTGCGGAACGTCGTCGAGGAGTGATCGAAGATCACCGCGAAGTGGGTGGGCGCGACGCCGACCTGCGTCTCGCGCGCCTCCTCGACGAGCTTCCACAGCATGTTGCAGAAGCCCGCCACCGCGCCGACCGGCAGACCGTCGCTCTTGCGGGTCAGCGGCGGCAGCGCGTGATAGGCGCGGAAGATGTAGGCCGAGCCATCGACCAGGAAGAGATGATCGCCTTTTTGCATGGGAAAGGTTGGTATCGCGGGGCGCGGAACCTGTCCACGGCAACCCGCCGAAGCCGGAGCAGCACCGGGATGGCAGGCGGCGACTGGGCAGCGAAAACGGTCGTCAAGGGGAGAGAAGCGACGCCGGATCGCCGACATTACAGAGGTTTAAGGTTCAGATCACGAAGCTGTGATCAGATCGCCTTGAACTTATTCGGGGGCAGGCGCATTTTCTGCCCAACGACGCACGCAAAGAGGCGTCGCCTTCGGCCTAAAGCTTGTCCCCCGCTTTCGTGCCGAACGCTGAGCGGAAAGATCCCATCCCCCCTCTCGGGACATCCGCTCTATCAGAAGGAGCCGTCGCGACAACCCCCCTCCAGTCCGCGACGGCTCTTTTCTGTTTTCCTGCCTCGGCTTCTCCCCGTTTTCCACATGACCTGTTGTTTGTGCGCCACGCATCGCGCGGGTGGACCTGCGCGAGCCGGAAGGGCTATGGCCATGGTCGAAGCCCGCCCTTCGCGGCGGGCCGTCCCGCAGCCCGGATGATCCCATGGCCGACCTCGACAGCGTCCTTTCCTCCCTCGACCTGAACCTCGACCGCTCGGTGGAGCGTCTGCAGGCCCTCCTGCGCATCCCCTCGATCTCGACCGACCCGGCCTATGCGGCCGACTGCCGGCGCGCCGCCGAGTGGCTGCGCGGCGACCTCGAGGCGATCGGTTTCGAGGCGCGCGTCCACGACACGAAGGGCCATCCCATGGTGGTGGCGCGGCGCGAGGGACCGGCCGGCTCGCCCAACGTCCTCTTCTACGGCCACTACGACGTGCAGCCGGTGGACCCGCTGGAGCTGTGGGATGCCGACCCGTTCGATCCGCGCGTCGTCGACGGGCCCGACGGCTCGCGCCGCATCACGGGACGCGGCTCGGCCGACGACAAGGGCCAGCTGATGACCTTCATCGAGGCGTGCCGCGCCTTCATCGCCGAGACCGGCGGCCTGCCCTGTTCGGTGACGATCTTCCTGGAGGGCGAGGAGGAGTCCGGCTCGCCCTCGCTCCTGCCCTTCCTCGACGCGCACCGCGAGGCTCTGCGGGCCGACGTCGCGCTGATCTGCGACACGAGCATGTGGGACAAGGACACGCCCGCCATCTCGACGGGGCTGCGCGGCCTCGTCGGCGAGGAGGTGACGATCCGCGCCGCCTCGATGGACCTTCATTCCGGCTATTTCGGCGGGGCGGCCGCCAACCCGATCACGGTTCTGGCGCGCATCATCGGTGATCTGCACGACGCAGAGGGCCGCGTGACCCTGCCCGGCTTCTACGACGGCGTGCCGGAGCTGCCGGACGACGTGCGCCGGGTCTGGGACGAGCTGCCCTTCTCGCAGGACGCCTTTCTCGGACAGGTCGGCCTTTCCGTGCCCTTCGGCGAGAAGAACCGCTCGGTCCTCGAGCAGACCTGGTCGCGCCCGACCGCCGAGGTCAATGGCATCGAGGGCGGCTACACGGGCAAGGGCTTCAAGACCGTGATCGCGGCCGAGGCCCATGCCAAGATCTCCTTCCGCCTCGTCTTCGACCAGGACCCGACGGCGATCCGCGAGAGCTTCCGCCAGTTCGTGCGCGAGCGCCTGCCGGCCGACTGCCGCGCCGAGTTCCACGAGCACGGCGGCTCGCCGGCGATCCAGCTGCCCTTCGATTCGCCGGTGCTGGAGACGGCCCGCGAGGCGCTGTCGGCCGAGTGGCCGAACAAGGCGGTGATGATCGGCATGGGCGGCTCGATCCCGGTGGTGGGCGAGTTCAAGCGCCGGCTCGGCATGCCATCATTGCTGGTCGGCTTCGGCCTGGCAGACGACCGCATCCACTCGCCCAACGAAAAGTACGAGATGCGCTCCTTCGCCAAGGGCCAGCGCTCCTGGGCGCGCATCCTGGCGGCGCTGGGCGAGCGGGGGACCGCGTGAGCCGTCTGCCGCCCGGATACGAGGACGAGGAGCGCGAGGACGCGGAGGGAGCCGGGGCACCGGCGCTGCCCCCGCTCTCCGACCCGTTGCGCGAGGCCAAGATGCAGGTCGCGCGCGCCGTCGCGCGGCGGCGGCGCGCCGCGCTCGCGGCGCTGAAGGATTAGGGCGCGATGTTCGAGATCACCTGGCTCGACCGTCTCGACATCGAGCGCATCCATGCCGAGCTTGCGGGCCGGCCGGAGGGCGACGCCGCGCCCGCCCTCGCCCTTCTCCTGCGTCGTCTGGCGGGCCTCCTGCAGGGCGACGAGGAGGTCGAGCTGACCGACCTTGCCGCGGCGCTCGCCGAGGCGATCCTGCGCGACCGGCCGTTCGCGAGCGGCAACCGCGCCGTTTCGCTGGTCGCCTGCGAGACCTTCCTGGTGCTGAACGGGCTGGATCTCCTGCCGCTCTCCGACGAGGAGCTCGCCGCGACCTGGCTCGCCCTCGAGGCGGGCGAGCTGACCGCGTTCGAACTGGCCGGCATCCTGCGCGGCGAGCGCCCCGAACTCGTCGAGGACGCCATCGTCGCCCATGGCCACCGGCTGCCAGCGGCGATGGGCGACGACGCAGGCGAGTTCTGACGCGCTACTCGATGCGCGCGCCGGACTGCTCGATCACCGGGCGCCAGCGCGCGATCTCGGACTGGACATGGGCGGCGAGTTCCTCGGGCGTGCCGCCCACCGTCGTCGCGCCGACCTCGGCGAGGCGCGACTTGACGGCCGGGTCGGCGATCGCCTCGTTGGCCGCCCGGTTGAGCTTCGCCACGATCTCGGGCGACGTGCCGGCCGGCGCGAAGAAGGCGTTCCAGGTGTTGGTCTCGTAGCCCGGCACGCCCGCCTCCTCCATGGTGGGAATGTCGGGGAAGTTGGCGGCGCGCGTCTTCGTCGTCACGGCCAGCGCCCGCAGCGCGCCCGAGCGGATGAACTCGGTCGAGGACGGCAGGTTGTCGAAGTTGATCGGCACCGCGCCCGACACGGCGTCCACCAGCGCCGGGCCTGAGCCCTGGTAGGGCACGTGCACCATGTCCGTGCCGGTCATCGACTTGAAAAGCTCGCCCGACAGGTGGAGCGGCGTGCCGTTGCCGCTGGAGGAATAGACCTCCTCGCCCGGCCGTTCCTTGAGCCGCGCGATCAGCTCGCGCACGTCCCTGGCCGGATAGTCCTTGTTGACGGTCAGGACGTTGGGCACGGTCACGAGCCAGGCGACGGGCGCGAAGTCCTTGACCGGGTCGAAGGGCGGCTTGGCATAGAGCGAGGCGACCAGCGCATGGGTCGCGATCGTTCCCATCAGGATCGTGTAGCCGTCGGCCGGGGCCTTGGCGACGAAGCTGGCGCCGAGATTCCCGCCCGCACCGCCCTTGTTGTCCACAAGAACCTGCTGACCGAGGATCGTCGACATCTTCTGCGCGATCGTGCGCGCCACGAGGTCCGTGGAGCCGCCGGCCGCGAAGGGCACGACCAGCGTGACGGGCCGCTCCGGATAGCCCTGCGCGACCGCCGGCGACAAGGCGCCCGCCAGCGCGGTGGCGAGCGCGGCTGCAAGCAGTTGGAGTCGTTTCATCCCGTTTCCTCCCTCGGGCCTCTGTCGCGTCGCGCAAGCCCTTTTCAGTCTGCTAGTGTGACGCGGGCGGGCGGGTGCGACAAGCGCGGGGACGCGCAACTGCTTGTGACCTATCGGCCACGCCTCGTTGCAGGAACAGCACACGGGCACCGGGCGGCCGTTGAAACGATGGGGCTGCGCGAGACATGGTGTGGCAACGCGGCGCCTCGCCGGCCTGCCCCTGTTTTCGGAGTTCCCGCCCGTGTCGATCCGCGCACTCGCCCTTGCCCTCGCCGCCTCGACGCTCGCGATCTCCGCCGCCTCGGCGGCCGACGTCTACACACCGGATACGACCGAGGTCGCCGTCGTCAACAATGCCGACCTCATCATCGAGCTCGGCGCCGGCATCTCGACCCAGCCCGCCTACGAGGGCGCGAACGACTACATCGTCTCGGGCTTCCCGATCGTCGCCCTGCAGTATCTCAGCATCCCCGGCCTCTTCAACATCGGCTCGCCGGACGAGCGCCAGGGCGGCCTGCGCATCGGGCCTTCGTTCCGGTTCGTCGACAAGCGCAACGCGGCCGACTACCCCGAGCTTCTCGGCACGCTGCCGCTCGACGACAGCTACCAGATCGGCCTGCGCGCGGGCTACGAGTTCCCGGTCTACGAGACGCTGAACGTCGAGGTCTACGGCGCGGCGCGCTACGCCTTCAACGAGGGCGAGGGCTTCGTGGGCGACGCGGGCTTCGACCTGATCTCGCGTCCGCGGCCGGACCTGGAATTCAAGCTGGGACCCCGCACGAGCTTCGCCGATTCCGACTACATGGACACCTACTTCGCCGTGAAGCCGATCGAGGCGCTCGGCTCGTTCGGGGGCTTGCGCGCCTACGACACGTCGGGCGGCTTCAAGTCGGTGGGCGTCGCGGCCTCCGCGCGCTACGAGTTCCGTCCCGACTGGTTCCTGAACGCGAACGCCGCCTGGGACCGCCTGGTGGGCGATGCGGCCGATTCGCCGATCGCGCAGGTCGGGTCGAAGGACCAGTTCTTCGCGGGCCTCGGCCTGTCGCGCCGCTTCAGCTTCGACCTCTTCTAGCCCTTTCCGAGCGGACCGCGCGGGGCCTGGCCGGTCCCGCGTCCGCCGTTCACGCCTCGGCAGGCTTCCTTAACGCCCCGTTAATTCGCCGCATTTAAGCTTCACCCGGTCAGGCTGCCGTATCCGTTCAGGCGCGGCGCAGCGGACCGCCTCCGACGAGCTCCTTGGCGGAGCCGGAGGATCGAGGGTCCCGCCGTCCTGCGCTCCTAAGGGGAGATCGGCGCGCCGGGCGGTGAGCTTCAAGGGGAAAACGGCGCATGGCGTTCAGCCGCAACAAGGGCAGGATCGAGCCGACCTTCGGCGCATCGTCGGCGGACGACGACAGCGTCGTGCGCGTGTCGGCGGACGATCGCGCCGTGATGCCCATGGCTGCCGCCTCTTCCCGCAAGCGCCCCGTGATCGAGGGAACCGCGCGCCGCGAGCCCCCTGTCTCCCCTTCCCGCGACCTCGGCTCCGGCCGGCGCAGCGGCAACGGCTCGGGGAGCGGCAACGGCGGCGGTGGCGGCGGGCGTGGTCTCGGCGGCTTCTTCGGCGGCGGTCGCAAGCGGCCGCGCCGCTCCTTCTTCGGCCATATCGTGCGCCTCTGCCTCATGCTGGCGATCTGGGGCGGCCTCGCGGGCTTGGCGGTGCTCGGCTACTTCGCGGCCAAGCTGCCGCAGGAAGCCTGGGCGATCCCGGCCCGCCCGCCCAACGTCAAGATCGTGTCGGTCTCGGGCGATCTCCTGGCCGATCGCGGCACGACCGGCGGCGAGGCGGTCGCGCTCGACCAGATCAGCCCCTACGTGCCCAAGGCCGTGCTCGCCATCGAGGACCGGCGCTTCTACTCGCACTGGGGCGTCGATCCGCTCGGCATCATCCGTGCCTTCTCCGAGAACATGGCGGCGGGCGAGACCGTGCAAGGCGGATCGACCCTGACCCAGCAGCTTGCCAAGAACATCTTCCTGACCGCCGACCAGACCCTGCAGCGCAAGGTCCAGGAGGCGATCCTCGCGCTCTGGCTCGAGCACAAGTTCACCAAGGACCAGATCCTCGAAATGTACCTGAACCGGGTGTATTTCGGATCGGGCGCGACGGGCATCCAGGCCGCCGCCCGGCGCTACTTCGACAAGAACGCCGCCGACCTGACCCTGCCCGAGGCCGCCACCATCGCCGGCCTCCTCAAGGCGCCCTCGCGCCTGTCCCCGGCGCGCGACCCGGAGGCCGCCGCCGCCCGCGCCGCCGTCGTGCTGCAGGCCATGCTCGACGAGCACGCCATCACGCAGGCCGAGTTCGAGGCGGCCAAGGCCGCCAAGCCGACCAAGGCCCGCTCCTTCTGGACCGGCGCCGAGCACTACGCCGCCGACATGGTGATGCGGGACCTGCCGCTCCTGGTCGGCGAGATCCACGAGGACGTGGTGGTCGAGACCACGATCGACCTCGGCCTGGAGAAGAAGGCCGAGGCTGCGATCCGCAAGACGATCGACGGCGCCAAGCAGAACGTCAGCCAGGGCGCCCTTGTCTCGATCGACGGCACGGGCGCGATCCGCGCGATCGTCGGCGGGCGCGACTACGCCGAGTCGCAGTTCAACCGCGCGGCGGACGCCAAGCGCCAGCCCGGCTCCTCGTTCAAGCCCTTCGTCTACGAGACCGCGCTGGAGTTCGGCGTGCGGCCCGAGACGGTGGTGAACGACGCGCCGATCCGCATCGGCAACTGGTCGCCCTCCAACTACGACAACCGCTTCCGCGGCGAGGTCAGCGTCGCCGACGCGGTGGCGAAGTCCCTCAATACCATCGCCGCCAAGCTGACCGCCGATGTCGGGCCGCAAGCCTTGATCGACACGGCCAAGCGCATGGGCATCAACTCGCCGCTCGTGAACAACGCCTCGCTGGCGCTCGGCACGTCCGAGGTCTCGCTGCTCGAGCTGACCGGCGCCTACGCGCCGTTCGCCAACGGCGGCTACCAGGCCACGCCGCACCTCGTGAACCGCGTCACCACCGCGTCGGGCAAGGTGCTGTTCGAGCGCGACGACGCCGTGCCGCCGGTGATCGTGACCTCCGACATCGTCGCCATGATGAACGCCATGCTGGAGCGTGTCGTCTCGTCCGGCACGGGGCGCCGCGCCGCGCTGAAGGGCTGGCAGGTCGCGGGCAAGAGCGGCACGACGCAGGACTTCAAGGACGCTTGGTTCGTGGGCTACACCGCGAACCTCACCACCGGCGTCTGGCTCGGCAACGACAACGGCGCGCCGATGAAGCAGGTGACCGGCGGCTCGCTGCCGGCCGACGCCTGGAAGAGCTTCATGACCGCCGCGCACGAGGGCCTGCCGCCCATGCCCCTGCCCGGCAACTACCGGATCGGCGACCCTGCCAACATCCCGGTCGCCAACAACGCGCAGGACCGCATCATCGGCTACGACGCCGCCGGCAACCCGGTCTACGAGAACACCGAGCTTCCGGGCGGGGCACCGGCCGACGACGGCTTCTACGACGCGCCGGGCGCCTCGACCGGGGCGCCGCTGCCACCGGCCGGCCAGATGCCGCGCGCGGAGCCCGGCGCTGGCTTCTACGACCAGGAGCAGGTTCCCGTGGCCCGCGGCGAGGCGCCCCCGGTCCGGCGCATCCCGGACAACCGTCGCGCGGTTCCGCAGGACGACTACGCCGTCGCGCCGGCCGATCCCTATGGCGACGATCGCTACGGCGGCGCGCCGCCGGTCTACGATGCCCCGGCCGACTACGGCGAGCCGGCCCGCATGCGCCCGCCCGAAAACGTCGGGCCGGCGCGCGTGGTGCGGCGCGGCGACCTGCCGCCGGACGCGGTGCTGGAGGGGCCGGCACGCCGCGTGTCGCCGGACCAACTGCCGCCGGACGCCGTCCTGGAAGGTCCGGTCGGCGGACGCGAGAGCGACCGCTCCCTGTTCCGCGGCTTGTTCAACTAGTCTCGACGTGGAGAAGCCCCGGCGCCTTTCGGCGCCGGGGCTTTGTCCTGCCGACGAAGCGTCTTGGCCTCAGGCGAGACCTTCCTTGCGCGCCTCGTCCTTGGCCGTGCCCACGGCGGCGCTCGCCACGGCCGATACCTTCTGCGCGAGCGTCTCGCCCTCGCCGGTCGGCTTGAGCCCGTGCTTGTCGGCCTCCGCGTTGCCGGCATCGAAGGCGCGCTCGGCGACGTGGGTCGCCTTGTCGAGCGTCTCGCGGCCCTTGCCGATCGCCTCGTCGCGCAGACGGTCGCGCGTCTCGCCCAGCCACTCGTCTTCCGTGCGGGTAGACGGCAGGGCCGCGCCGATCGCCGCGCCGACGGCCACCGCGATGGCGCCGAGGATCAGCGGCTCGTCATGCAGCGTGTCGACGATGGTGCGCTGGGCGCGACGGCCGAGGTCGCCGACCCGCTCTCCGGCATGGGCCGCGGTGCGATAGCCCGCGCGGCCGGCGTCGTAGGCGGCGTCGCGCACGTCGTGGCCGAGGCGGCTCGCGCTGTCCGACACGTGGCCGGCCGCCGAGGAGAGACGATCCCCCGCCGCATGAGCCGCATCGCTGATCGACGAGCCGGCATGGGAAAGGGTGTCGGCCACGCTGGAGCCTGCGCTCGACAAGCTGTCGCCGACGCTCGATCCGGCCGATGACAGGCGCGCGCCGATGCCGGGGCCCGAGGAGCGCTCGGCTCCCTCAAAACGGTTGTCCCGGTCGTCCTCGCGCCAGTGGTCGGTGCCCCAGTCGCGATCCGTGCTCCAGTCGCCCCGCCGGTTGCGGTCGGCGACGGAAAGGGCCCGCGAGCCGGTGTCGCGTACGCCCTGTCCGAGCAGCAGCCAGGCGATGCCGGCGCCCACGAGGCCGAGCGCCAGCGGGTTGTCGCGGACCTGCCGGTTGAGGTTGTTCACCATCTCCGCGCCCTGCCCGTTGCGGACGTAGGACGCGACCTCGTCCACGATCTGGCCGGGGGTGAAGCGGTTCTTCAGCGATTCCAGCGTCGAGTCGAGCTGGCCGCGCCGCTCTTCGGCCTCGCGGGCCAGACGTTCGGTTTCCGAGCTCATAGCGTCTTCTCCTTCACGAGGCGCCCGTCCTTGCCGAGCTGGTCCAGGGTCCGGTCCGGGGTGATGCTGAGGGTTTCGAGATCCTTCTTGCCCTTGGCGAGCAGCATCGCGCCGATCACGGCCAGCACGATGCCGACGATCAACGCCGACCACCCTGCGCCGACGACATGGGCGAGAGCGATGACGAGCGCCTGCGAGAGCACGATCAGCGCGACGAGGAGGCAGATGCCGCCGGCCGCCAGCGATCCGCCGCCGACCTGGAGCTGCGAGACCTTGTCGGAGATCTCGGCACGGATCAGCCGGCCTTCCGTGCGGAAGAGCTCGGTGGTCTCGCGCAGGAGATCGCTCAGGAGATCAGGAACCGAACGTTGTTCGCGGTCGAGGCTCATCGGGCGTTCTCCTCGTGACCGGGAAGCTTGGTGGTGTCGGTGGAGCCCGAAGCGCCGGAGCGGTTGAGCTGGGAGTCGCTGGCACCCGTCTGGTAGGCGCCGCCCGTCACCGTGCCCGCGGACTGCGCGCCGCTGCTCGATCCGCTGGGGCTCGAGAAGCTGGCGGAGTACGTGGACGACGCGCCCGCCTGGGACGTGCCGAAGGAGGAGGCGCTGCCGGAAGACGACGAGCCGCCCGAAGGGCCCGAGCCGAAGCCCGCCGCCGTTCCGGCGCGGCGATCGCGCTCCTCGAAGGAGCCGTGCGAGGCGGACGATCCGCTCGTGTAGGCATTGCCGCGCATCGCATCGCTGCGGTCGCGTCCGTCGAAGCCGCGCCCGTAGCGGTCCGCACCATGGGACCCGGCGGCCGATTGTCCGCGCCCGTGGTCTGACGAGGCGCGAGCGAAGCGGCCGAGCGCGACGCCCGCCAGCGTCGCGCCGATCAGGAAGGCGGCGGGCTGGCGGCGCGCGAAGTCGGCGACCGACCCCGCGATCTCGGGAATGCTGCGGCCCTTCAGGGCATCGGAGGCCTGCTCCAGGCCGCCCGCCACCTGGCGCACGAGGCCGGCGCCCAGCGACTGGTCGCGGTCGCCGAGTTCGTCCGAGGCGCGTCGGATCGCGGCGGCGAAGTCCTCGAGGCTGCTCGCGGCAGCGGACTTTCCGTCCTCGGCCGTGGCGCTCGCGCGGTCCTTGGCCTCCGACAGGGCCGACTGCGCGCCGTCGCGCAGCTTGGCGCCGGCCGAGCCGAGTTCGTCGCGGGCCGATTGCGCCTCGCGGTTGAGGGCGTTGCTTGCGTCACGGCCGGGCGTGCCGCCGCTGCCCGTATCGAAGGTGGAAGACATGGTGAAGACTCCGGGTCGGTTCAGCGCAGGCCGAGGAAGGACAGGATGGCGAGAACCACCACGATCAGGCCGATGAGGTAGATGATGTTGTGCATGGGGCGTCTCGCCTTGCTCGTCCGGTGGGTTTGGTTCCGACGCCGCGACAGGACGACGCCGTTGCCGTGTCGCCTGCTAACCGGCCACGGGCGAGAGGGTTCCACCACCGGAGCGGGTCGCGGCGGGCGAGGCGTCGGCCGGGTCCGTCGAAAAAGGGCGGTCGGCGGGCGTCTTGCACGGCCGAAACGCCGTTCATATATAGCCCGCAGCCCCGGTGGTCCGGCCTTTCGAGCCGGGTTTCCGGCCCCCATTCATCCCAAGGTGCCGCCTCGCGGAACGCCTCAGCAGAGGGTCCGGGCGGCACGCTCGAAAAGGAGAGTTTTCGTATGGCGAAGGTGATCGGCATCGATCTCGGCACCACCAACAGCTGCGTCGCCGTCATGGACGGAAAGACCGCCAAGGTGATCGAGAATGCGGAAGGCGCACGCACGACGCCCTCCATGGTGGCCTTCTCCGACGACGGCGAGCGCCTCGTCGGCCAGCCCGCCAAGCGTCAGGCCGTGACCAATCCGGAGAACACCCTGTTCGCGGTCAAGCGCCTGATCGGCCGCCGGTTCGACGACACGGTGGTCGCCAAGGACAAGAATCTCGTCCCCTACAAGATCGTCAACGCCTCGAACGGCGATGCCTGGGTCGAGGCGCACGGCGAGAAATACTCGCCCTCGCAGATCTCGGCCATGATCCTTCAGAAGATGAAGGAGACCGCCGAGGCCTATCTCGGCGAGCGCGTCGAGAAGGCGGTGATCACGGTTCCCGCCTACTTCAACGACGCCCAGCGTCAGGCGACCAAGGACGCCGGCAAGATCGCGGGCCTCGACGTCCTGCGCATCATCAACGAGCCGACGGCGGCGGCGCTGGCCTACGGCCTGGAGAAGAACGACGGCAAGACCATCGCGGTCTACGACCTCGGCGGCGGCACGTTCGACGTGTCGGTGCTGGAGATCGGTGACGGCGTGTTCGAGGTGAAGTCCACGAACGGCGACACGTTCCTGGGCGGCGAAGACTTCGACATGCGGCTCGTCGACTACCTGGCGACCGAGTTCAAGAAGGATCAGGGCATCGACCTGAAGAACGACAAGCTCGCCCTTCAGCGCCTCAAGGAGGCGGCCGAGAAGGCCAAGATCGAGCTCTCGTCGGCCTCGCAGACCGAGATCAACCTGCCCTTCATCACGGCGGACGCCTCGGGCCCCAAGCACCTGACCATGAAGCTCACGCGCTCGAAGTTCGAGGCGCTGGTGGATGATCTCGTGCAGCGCACCGTCGGCCCGATGAAGGCCGCCCTCAAGGATGCCGGCCTGACCCAGGCCGATATCGACGAGGTGGTGCTGGTCGGCGGCATGACGCGCATGCCCAAGGTCCAGGAGACCGTGAAGAGCTTCTTCGGGAAGGAGCCCCACAAGGGCGTCAACCCGGACGAGGTGGTGGCCATGGGCGCCGCGATTCAGGCCGGCGTGCTGCAGGGCGACGTGAAGGACGTTCTCCTTCTCGACGTGACCCCGCTCTCGCTCGGCATCGAGACGCTGGGCGGCGTGTTCACGCGCCTCATCGACCGCAACACGACGATCCCGACCAAGAAGAGCCAGGTCTTCTCGACCGCCGAGGATTCGCAGAACGCCGTGACCATCCAGGTCTACCAGGGCGAGCGTGAGATGGCCGCCGACAACAAGTCGCTCGGCCGCTTCAACCTCGAGGGCATTCCGCCCGCACCCCGCGGCGTGCCGCAGATCGAGGTGACCTTCGACATCGACGCGAACGGCATCGTCAACGTGTCGGCCAAGGACAAGGGCACCAACAAGGAGCAGCGCATCACCATCCAGGCGTCGGGCGGCCTGTCGGACGCCGACATCGACAAGATGGTCAAGGAAGCCGAGGCCAACGCCGACGCCGACAAGAAGCGCCGCGCCGCGGTCGAGGCCAAGAACCAGGGCGAGTCGCTCCTGCACTCGGCCGAGAAGTCCCTCAAGGACTACGGCGACAAGGTCTCCGAGACGGACCGCAAGGCCATCGAGGACGCCATCGCCGACCTGCGCGCCGAGCTCGACAAGTCCGAGGCGGACGCCGACGCGATCAAGGCCAAGTCGGACAAGCTCGCCGAGGCCTCGATGAAGCTCGGTCAGGCCATGTACGAGGCCTCGCAGTCCGAGGGTGCGGAAGGCGCCGAGAGCCAGCCCGGCACCCAGGCCCGGGGTGGCCAGGACGACGTGGTGGACGCGGACTTCGAAGAGGTCCAGGACGACCGCAAGAAGTCGGCCTGATCAGCTCGTCACCGATGAAGCATGAGAAGAGCCCCGGCATCGCCGGGGCTTTTTTCGTTCGAGGCCGCGTTCAGGTTAACGAACGATAAAGGCTTCGTCCGATCGATCGGCCGGCCGGATGCGGGTTATAGGCTGCAACGGCACACTCGTTCCCGGCTATTCCATCACGCCGCTCCGGGGTGACTTGCGCGCCGTCACCGTCGATCGCGGGAGTCATTGCGCGCATGCCGGAACAGCCCATCCACTACCGGATCTTCGACTGCTGGCGCTTCGCCGCGGCGCTGCTCGTGATGGCCTATCACTACCTGTTCTTCGCGCCCGGCACGGACGCCCCGGCGGCGACGGACTTCCTGCACCGCCTCCTGCCGCTCCTCGACATGTTCTTCATGATCTCGGGCTTCCTGATCATGACGCTCTATGCCGGCCGGATGAACACGGTCGGCGACTACGGCCGCTTCCTGCGCCGGCGGCTGGCGCGCCTTTATCCGCTTCACGTCCTGACGCTCCTGTTCTTCGCGGCCGTCGCGGCGGCCGGCGCGGGCGGCATCCTGTCCCTGCACGACCCGCAGCGCTGGACCTTCCGCGACGTGCCGCTCCATCTTCTGGCGATCCACGCTTGGGGCACGACCGACCACCTGTCCTTCAACTACCCGTCCTGGTCGGTCAGCGCCGAGATCTTCTGCTACCTGCTCTTCCCGGTCGTGGTCGTGGTCGCCCGGCTCGGCGGGACGCGCGCACTCATCGCTCTTTTGCTCGCCTGGGTCGCGCTTCTGGAAGTCCTGTCGCGGGCGGGCGTCTTTCCGAGCGGCCACTGGACGAATGCTGACACGCTCGGCGCCTATCGCGCCTTTGCCGATTTCACGGCGGGAGCCGTCGCCGCCTGCCTCGTGGCGCGGCGGGCCTTCCCCGTGCGCTCCCACCTGCCCGGCCTTCTGTCGCTGGCCCTCGCGCTCGCGATGATGATCGCGCAAGGGCCAGTCTATCCGATCCTCGCCCTCCTCTTTCTCGCGATCCTGCTGGTCGGACTGTCCGAGACCGCCCGCCCCCGGTCCACCGCCGTCCTCGCCCCGCTAATGGTTCTGACGCGTGTGTCCTTCGGCATCTACATCCTGCATTCGATCCCGGAGATCGTGTTCCTTTCGTTCGGCTGGCGGCGCGTTCTGGAGCCGGCGGGCTCGGTCGGCTTCTACACGTGGCTTCTTGTTCCAATGCTGGCGACGATCGGCCTGGCGCTCCTGTCCCATCGCTTCGTCGAGGGGCGTCTCGGCCGGCTTCTGTCGGGCGGCCGCAAGCCCGCCTCGCCCGACCTGAGACTGGCGGGAGCCTGACCTCGGAGCCTCCCCGGCCCGCCATCCCGCCCTTTCCCCGGGTGCCCGCCTATGGTAACGGCCGCGCGCAGCCCTTACATGCGCGAAAAGCGCGCCGACGGCCGCCCTCCGGGGGCGGCACGAGGCCACGCGGCCGTTCTCTCGGTCGCGCCCTTGTTCCAGATGCGAGAACGGTGAAGCAGTGTCCGTGAAGGTCGATTACTACGAGACGCTCGGCGTCGCGAAGACGTGCGACGACAAGACCCTCAAGGCGGCGTTTCGCAAGCTCGCCATGCAGTTCCACCCGGACAAGAACCCCGGCGACTCCGCCGCCGAGCACCGCTTCAAGGAGATCGGCGAGGCCTACGAGGTGCTCAAGGATCCGCAGAAGCGCGCGGCCTACGACCGCTTCGGCCATGCCGCCTTCCAGAACGGCGGGGGCGCGGGCGGGTTCCGGGGCGACTTCTCCTCGTCCATGGCCGACATCTTCGACGACATCTTCGGCGAGATGATGGGCGGGCGCGGCGGCCAGGGCCGGCGCGGCGCCGGCGGCCAGCAGAGCGGGCGCGAGCGCGGCTCCGACCTTCGCTACAACATGGAGATCGGCCTCGATGAGGCCTTCGCGGGCAAGACCGCCGAGATCTCGGTTCCCACCACCATCCAGTGCGACATCTGCCACGGCACCGGCGCCAAGGCCGGCACGGCGCCCAAGGCCTGCCCGACCTGCGGCGGCATCGGGCGCGTGCGCGCGGCACAGGGCTTCTTCTCGATCGAGCGCACCTGCCCGACCTGCCAAGGGCGCGGCGAGATCATCGCCGACCCCTGCGGCAAGTGCGGCGGCGACGGCCGGCTGCCCGAGGAGCGCAACCTCTCGGTCAACATTCCGGCCGGCATCGAGGACGGCACGCGCATTCGCCTCGCCGGCGAGGGCGAGGCGGGCCTGCGCGGCGGGCCGGCGGGCGACCTCTATATCTTCCTCTCGGTGCGCCCGCACGAGTTCTTCCAGCGCGACGGCGCCGATCTCTTCTGCAAGGTGCCGGTTTCGATGACCACGGCGGCGCTCGGTGGCACCTTCGAGGTGACGACGCTCGATGGCGCCAAGTCGCGCGTCAAGGTCCCCGAGGGCACGCAGTCCGGCAAGCAGTTCCGCGTCAAGGGACGCGGCATGCCGGTGCTCCGCTCCAACCAGACGGGCGACCTCTTCATCCAGATCTCGATCGAGACGCCGCAGAACCTGTCGCGCCGGCAGCGCGAGCTTCTGGAGGAGTTCGAGGAAATCTCGTCCTCCGAGAACTCGCCGCAGTCGACCGGCTTCTTCTCGCGCATGAAGGAGTTCTTCGAGGGCTTGAGCGAGTAGCGAAAATGTTCTCGGAGCGACGCCTTTTGTCGCTCCGAGACACGTGCCATGATGCGCTGCGGCAACCCCAGATGGAGCAGCGCCGATGTCCAACCTTCGCCCCGACACCCCGGCCGGACGCGAGGAGCGGCGTGCGCGCCGCGCCGACCTCGCCCGCTTCTTCGGCACCTGGATCCGCAAGCCGCTCTCGCTCGGCGCGGTCGCGCCCTCGTCGGCGACCTACTGCGCGACCATGGCGGCCGCCGCCTCCACCCATCTCGACGGACCCATCCTGGAACTCGGACCGGGTCTGGGCGTCGTGACCCGCGCGCTTCTGGCCAAGGGCGTCGATCCCGGCCGGATCACCGCGATCGAGTACGACGCGGACTTCGCCCGGACGCTCCGCGAGCGCTTCCCCCGCGTGGACGTCGTCCAGGGCGACGGCTTCGATCTCGACGCCACGCTCGGCGACGGCGGCGCGACACGCTTCGCCGCGATCCTGATGGCGATCCCCGTCGTCTCGAAGCCCCAGGCCGAAAGGCAGGCGCTCTTCCGCCGCTATCTCGACCGGCTCGCCCCCGGCGGCAACATCACGCAGCTCTCCTATCTCGTGACGCCTCCGGTGAAGCCGGTCGAGGGCGTCTTCGAGGTCTCCTCGACACCCATCGTCTGGGACAACATCCCGCCGGCCCGGGTCTGGATCTACCGCAAGACCCCCGTGCGTCCCCATTGAGCCCCCGCATCCTGATCATGGCGGCCTCGGCACGCTCCGGGTCGCCCGAGACGCAGCTTGCGGGCGAGGCGATGCGGCGCCTTGCGGTCACCGACGCCGTGCTCGCGCAGGTCCACGCCGCCGACTATCCCCTGCCCGTCTTCGACGGGCTGGAAGGCGACGAGGCGGCACCGCAGAACGCACGGCTCCTCGCCGGACGCCTCACGCTGCAGGATGGCCTGGTTCTCGTCACGCCTGCGCGCTGCGCGGGCGCGCCGGCCCTTCTCGTCAACCAGCTGGAATGGATCGCGGCAAGCGGCGGCGAGGCGGCCTTCCGGCGGCTCGTGGTGGCGCTGGCGGTGGTCGGAGATCCGGGGGACGCCGCCCTATGCGCGCAGGAGCTCCGCACGCGCCTTGCGCGTCTGGGCGCGAGCGTCGTCACGCCGACCTTTCCCGTCGCAGCCGAGGACACGACGCTCGACCGCGAGGCGGACGGGGCACTCGACGGCTGGCTTGATGCGTTTCTCGATCACGCCCGGGCCCTTGGTCGCCACGGCTAAAAGGAGGGAGCCGGGAACCCGCTGCGGTCCGCCTCATTTCGCGGGAGCGAAGAGCCGTTTCTCGTGTCTGGAGTGACCAACGTGCCGACCCCTCTGCCGACGCCCACCGACCCGGCGCCCCCGACGGCCTCGATGGTCGAACAGAAGATCCGCCGCCACCTCGGCGACCATTGGAAGAGCTATGCCTTCCAGGGCGGCCTGATGGCGCTGGCCGGCGTCCTCGCGCTTCTGGCGCCGCTCGTCGCGACGCTGGCCTCCGCGATCTTCTTCGGCTGGCTGCTGCTCGTTCTCGGCGTCGTCGGCATCGTGTCGAGCCTGCGCATGCGAGGCTCCAGCGGCTTCTGGTCGGGCCTTCTCGTCTCGGTTCTGGCGCTGGTGCTGGGCGTCATGATCCTGTTCGACCCGTTTGCGGGCGCGGTGACGCTGACGACGCTTCTGTCGATCTACTTCCTCCTGTCGGGCCTGAGCATGCTCTCACTCGCCAACGCCTTCCGTCCATCCACCGCACGCTTCTGGCTGCCGGCGCTGGCGGGCGTCCTCAACATCGCGCTGGCGGTGCTGCTCGTTCTCGGCCTGCCGGGCACCGCGCTCTGGGCGAGCGGCGTCTTCCTCGGCATCTCGCTCCTGTCGTCCGGCCTGGGGCTCCTCTTCGCAGCCCTCGACGCCCGGGGCGCGCGTCGCGCCTGAGCCTCAGACGTGCTGGCCGCCGTTGATGTGGATCTCGGCGCCGTTCACGTAGGAAGCCTGGCCCGAGCACAGGAAGAAGATGATGTCGGCGACCTCGGACGTCTTGCCGAGTCGCCGCATCGGAATGCCTTCCACGATCTTCTCGGTGCCCGGTGACAGGATCGCGGTGTCGATCTCGCCCGGCGCGATGGCGTTGACGCGAATGCCGTCCGGCCCAAAATCGGCCGCCATCTCGCGCGTCAGCGAGGCGAGCGCCGCCTTGGACGTGGCGTAGGCCGTGCCCGCGAAGGGATGGACACGGCTGCCGACGATCGAGGTGACGTTGACGATTGCCCCGTTGGCCGCCGCGAGCTCGGCATGAAGGCCGCGCGCCAGCATGATCGGCGCGAAGAAGTTCACCTGGAAGACATCGCGCCAGACATGCATCGGCGTGCGGATCGAATCCATCCGCGCGCCCTTCTCGGCCTTCGGGCTGATCGCGGCATTGTTGACGAGGGCATGGAGCCGCCCGCCCTCGGCCGCGACGCGTTGGCGGATTTCCGACACGGCGAAGCCCACGTCCTCGGGGTCCGACAGGTCGACGCGGATATGGTCTTCAGGCCCGGCCGGCCACGGGCAGTCGATCGAGAAGTCCTGGCGCGAGCAGGTGATGACGCGCCACCCTTCGCGCGAGAACCGCTTCACGGTGGCGTGGCCGATGCCGCGCGAGGCACCGGTCAGGACCAGGATCCGGCGACCCTCGGAGGAATTGGCGGCGTCGGCGGACATCGGAGCTTCCCTGCTGGCGGCGACGACGGCGGGCGTCCGATCGGTGAAGCCCGGCGCCGTTGATTTTCCGCGTCTGCGCTCCTCTTTAACCGAAGGTCGCCGGCAGCGGCATCCCCCTCGCCGCGTAACTTGAGTTCCGGACCCGACAATCGTCATGACCCTTCTTCGCGCCGCGCCGGTCGTCCTCGCCCTTCTCCTGGCGCCGGGCGGCGCTGCGGCACGCGCCGACGACTGGGCGGCGGTCGAGAGCGCCGCGCGCGGGCAGCGCGTCGAGATGACCTTCGTCGGCGGCGAGGCCGCGCAAGCGCATCTGGCCTGGGCCGCCGGCGAGGTGGAGCGCCTCTACGGCGTGACGCTCGTTCCACGGGCCGCCGCGTCGCTCGCGGAGGCCGCGCGCGGCGTCGAGGCGGATGGCGCGGCTGTGCCCGACCTCGTGGCGACCGGCGGCGAAAGCTTCCGCCGCCTCGACGAGGCGAAGCGCCTGTCCGAGCCCTTCGCGCGGCGGCTGCCGAACTGGCGCCTCGTCGACACGGCGAACCAGCCGGCCGCGCTGATGGACGCGACGCGCCCGACCGGCGGGCGCGAGGTGCCGACCGGCGCGACGCGGCTCGTCTTCCTGGCCGACACCTCCCGCGAGGCCACGCCCGGCGACGCCCTGCCCTCGTCGCTGGAAGCGCTGCGCCTCCATGCGCAGGTCCATCCCGGGCGCATCCCCTTCCCTTCCCCGGAGGATCCGGCCGGACTGATGCTGATCGAGCAGGTTCTCTTCATGACGGCGGAGGAACCCTCGGTCCTGTGGCGTCCCGCAGCCGAGAGCGACGTGGCGGCGGTAACCGCGCCGCTCTGGGCCTGGCTCGACACGCTGCGCGCGGCGAGCTGGCGCGAGGGCGCCGAACAGCCGGACGCGGTGGCGCAGCTTGGGCTGTTGCGCGAGGGCGCGATCGACGTCGCGGTCGCGGCGGATGCGGGCGCGGCGGCGGGTGCCGTCGCGCGGGGCGACCTGCCGGCCGATCGTGCCGCCTTCGCGCTGGAAGGCGGCACGATCGGCGGCGCCGCCTACCTCGCCATTCCCGCCGCAAGCGACGCCAAGGAGGGCGCGATGGTGGTCGCGAACTTCCTCCTGTCGCCCGAGGCGCAGCTGCGCAAGGCCGATCCCGCGATCTGGGGCGAGCCGACGATCCTCGCGCCGGACCGCCTCGCCCCGGCGCTGCGCGCAAGGCTCGCCGCCTTCGCGAAGGCGCCGGGCCAGCCGGCCGGGCCGGGTGTCAACCTCGTGATCCAACCGCTCCATCCGAGCTGGGCCGCCCCTTTGCGCGACGAGTGGCGGCGGCGCTACGGGGGCTGAGCGATGCGTCTAGCCGCCGGCCTCCGCTCGCGTCCCCGCCTTCTGGCCGCGCTCGGCGTCGCGCTTCTGGTCACCCTGGTCCTGCCCGGCTCGCTGCGCTGGTCAACCGTCTCGCTGGTGGCCTGGGACAGTGCGGTCGCGGTCTATCTGGTTCTCGTCGCGCGCATGATGGCCAGGGCCGATGCCGGGTTGATCCGGCGGCAGGCGCGGGCGCAGGACGAGGGGGCGGCCGCGATCCTCTTCCTGACGACGCTCGCCATCGCATTCTCCTTCGTCGCGATCGCCGCCGAACTCCATGGCGGGGGCGGACAGGCGGCCGGGGCCGGCGGCGACCCCTCGCCCTCGCCCCGCAGCCTTGCGCTCGCCGGCATCACGATCCTCCTATCCTGGACCGTCACGCAGGTCACCATGGCCCTGCACTATGCCGGCCGCTACTACGGCGACGCGAAGGCGGAAGGGGGCCTCGACTTCCCCGGCGACGACCGCGACCCGGACTATGTCGACTTCCTCTACTTCGCCTTCACCATGGGCGCGGCCTGCCAGACCTCCGACGTCTCGGTGACCTCGCGGCCCATGCGCAAGCTCGTGCTCGTGCACACCGTGCTCGCTTTCCTGTTCAACACGACGATCCTGGCGCTGGCCGTCAACGTGGGCGCGAGCCTCGTCTGAGGGCGGCTGGACAAGCGCCGACCTCGCCCCCACAACGCCGCCCATGAACCAGACGCGCCAACAGAACCGGGAAGCGGGCGCCGGCATCGCGCTGCACGAGCTGCCGGTCTCGGCCGTCCTACCGGACGTCGAGCGGGCCCTCGCGCAAGCGCCGCACCGGGCCGTTCTCGTCGCCCCGCCCGGCGCCGGCAAGACGACCCTCGTGCCGCTCCATCTCCTCGGCTCGCTGCCCGAGGGGCGCATTCTCCTGGCCGAGCCGCGACGCGTCGCGACCCGCGCCGCCGCCTCGCGCATGGCCGAGCTCCTCGGCGAGGCGCCGGGGCGGACGGTCGGCTGGCGCATGCGGCTCGACACGCGCGTTTCGGCCGCGACGCGCATCGAGGTCGTGACGGAGGGCGTTTTGACGCGCCTGCTTCTCGCCGACCCCGAGCTGTCCGGCGTGTCGGCGATCCTCTTCGACGAGTTCCACGAGCGCTCGCTCGACGCCGATCTGGGGCTGGCGCTGGCGCTGGAGACGGCCGGCGCGCTGCGGCCGGACCTGCGGATCCTCGTCATGTCGGCGACGCTGGACGGCGCGCGCGTGGCGGGCCTTCTCGGCGACGCGCCCGTGATCCGGAGCGAGGGACGCGCGTTTCCGGTCGAGATCCGGCACCGCGCGCCCGAGCCCGGCGCGCGGATCGAGGACGAGGTCACGCGCACCATCCTCGACGAACTCGAGGCGGGTTCGGGCTCGATCCTCGCCTTCCTGCCGGGCGCCTTCGAGATCGAACGCACGGCCACAGCACTGCGCCCCCGCCTGCCGGGCGACGCGATGCTGTGTCCGCTCTACGCCGCTTTGCCGCCCGCCGCGCAGGACGAGGCCATCCGCCCGGCGCCCACCGGACGGCGCAAGGTCGTCCTGGCCACGACGATCGCCGAGACCTCGATCACCATCGACGGCGTGACGACGGTGGTGGATTCCGGCCTCAAGCGGCAGCCGCGCTTCGAACCCTCGACCGGCCTGCAGCGCCTTGAGACCGTGCGCGTGTCGCTAGCCTCGGCCGAGCAGCGCGCGGGCCGCGCCGGCCGCACGGCACCGGGAACCGCCATCCGGCTCTGGCGCGCCGAGCAGAGCGGCGCGCTCCAGCCCTTCGACCGGCCCGAGATCCTGAGCGCCGACCTGTCGGGCCTGACGCTCGACGCCGTCAGCTGGGGCGCGCGCTCGCCGGCCGACCTGCCCTTTCTCGACCCGCCGCCGGCCGCCGCCCTGGCCGAGGCCGTCGCGCTCCTGCGCGATCTCGGCGCGCTCGACGAGGCGGGCCGCCTGACCGCGATGGGCGAGGCGATGCGCCTCCTGCCGCTCGCCCCACGCCTAGCGCGCATGGTGGCGGGAGCCAAACCCGGCGAGGCGCGAAACCTCGCCTCGCGGCTGGCCGTACTCCTGTCGGAGCCGGGGCTCGGCGGCCCCTCGCCCGACCTTGCGGAGCGCCTGCGCCGCTGGCGGGCCGAGGACGGCGCGCGTGCGCGCGACGCCGCGGCCCTTGCCCGGCGCATCGCGGCCTCGGTGCCGGAAGGCGAGGTCGGCTCGCAGGAGAGCGAGGCCGATCCGGCGGTGCTCCTTGCGCTCGCCTATCCCGACCGCATCGCGATCCCGCGCGGCGCGCCGGGGCAGTTCATCCTGTCCAATGGCCGGGGCGCGAGGATCGACGAACGCGACGCGCTGGCCCGCGTGCCCGCGCTGGTGGTGGCCGATCTCGGCGAGAGCGAGAACGCGCCGGCCCGCGTCGGAACGATCCGCGCGGCCGCCGTGCTCGACCGCGAGGCGCTGGAGACGATTCTGCGCGCCCGCGCCGTGGAAGAGGACGCGGTGGTGTTCGACGCCGCCTCGCGCTCCGTGCGCGGACGCCGCCGCCGCCGCGTCGGCCGTGCCGTCCTGACGGAGCAGCCGATCGCCCTTTCCCCCGGCGAGGCGGTGGGGCGAGCGCTGATGGAAGGGGCGCGGAGCCTCGGCCTGCGCGCCCTGCCCTTCGACAACGAGACCGAGCGCCTTCTGCGCCGGATGCGGTTCGCGGCCTCCGCGGAGCCCGACTGGCCGGCGCTCGACGACGAGGCGCTGCTCGCTGGCCTTGAGGGTTGGCTCCTGCCCTTCGTGCCGGGCATCGCCTCGCTCGGTGCGATCACGCCCGGCCAGGTGAGGACGGCCCTCCAGAGCCTCGTTCCGCCCGGCGCGAGGCTCGACGCGCTCGCCCCTTCCCACTTCACCGCCCCCACCGGCAACACGCACCCGATCCGCTACGAGGAGGACGGGCCGGTGCTCGCGATCCGCGTCCAGGAACTGTTCGGGCTGCGGGTGCATCCCGCGATCGCGGGCGGTCGCCTGCCGCTGACGCTGGAGCTCCTGTCGCCGGCCTCGCGGCCAATCCAGATCACGCGCGACCTGCCGGCCTTCTGGGCCGGCTCCTGGCGCGACGTGCGCGCCGACCTGCGCGGGCGATACCCCCGCCACCCGTGGCCCGAGGATCCCGCCGGAGCCGTGCCGACGGCACGCGCCAAGCCGCGAGGCTGAGCCGGCGGCAAAGCGTTGATGCGCCGCATCTTTCCGACGGATCGCCTCGTGCTATCTCCGGAAGGGTCATGATGAACCGCTCCACGACCGCCGAGTTCGAACCGGGTCCGCCCGAATGGCCGGGCCGCGCAGCCGCCGAGCGGCTGCGGCTCGCCACGCTGACGCGCCTGCGATGGTTGTCGGTCGGCGGACAGACGGCGTCCTGCGTCTTCGTCGCCTGGGGGCTCTGGTATCCCTATCCGGTCTTCAGCTGTCTCGCGCTGATCGGGCTGTCGGTCGCGCTCAACATCGGCCTGACGCTGCGCTTCCCGCGCAGCCACCGCCTGACGCCCCGTCTCGCCGCCGTTCTTCTCACCTACGACGTCGTCCAGCCCGCGGCGCTTCTGATGCTGACGGGCGGCGTGCAGAACCCGTTCGCGATCTTCCTGATCGTGCCGGTCGTGATCGCCGCGGCGACCCAGCCCGCCCGGCTCACCTTCGCGCTCGGCCTTCTCGCGCTCCTGGCCGCTACCGTTCTGTCCTTCGCGCATCTGCCGGTGCCCTGGCCGCGCGACACGCCCTTCAACCTGCCGCTTCCCTATCTCGGCGGGCTCTGGCTCGCCCTGGTGACAATGCTGCTCTTCTCGGCCTTCTACGTCTACCGCGTCGCAGCCGAGGCGCGGATGCTGTCCGATGCGCTCGCCGCGACCGAACTCGTGCTTCAGCGGGAGCAGCACCTTTCGGCTCTCGACGGGCTGGCGGCGGCCGCCGCGCACGAGCTCGGCACCCCGCTCGCCACGATCGCCCTCGTCGCCAAGGAAATGGGACGCGCGACGAAGGCGGGCGACCCCATGCGCGAGGACGTCGACCTCCTGATCACGCAGACCGAGCGCTGCCGCGAGATCCTGAAGCGTCTGTCCACCCTTTCCTCCTCGTCGGAGGAGCACATGGCGCGCCTGCCGCTTCCCTCGCTGGTGGAAGAGATCGCCTCGCCCCATCGCCATTTCGGCGTGACGATCCGCGTCGAGAACGGCCGACGCGAGGGATCGGAGCCGGTCATGCGGCGCAACGCCGGCATTCTCTACGGCCTCGGCAACATCGTCGAGAACGCGGTGGACTTCGCGGCGGGCGAGGTCGTGATCGACCTCAGCTGGACGATGGAGCGCGTCGAGATCACCGTGCGCGACGACGGCCCCGGCTTCCCGCCCGAAGTGCTCGGCCGCATCGGCGACCCCTACATGGCGACACGCGAGGCGGGACCGCGCAATTCCGGCGGCGGTCTCGGACTCGGGCTCTTCATCGCCAAGACGCTTCTGGAACGTTCGGGCGCCCGCATTCATTTCGCCAACAGGTCGGAAAGCGACGGTCCCGGCGCGAGCGTCTCCGTATCCTGGCTGCGGGCGGGTATCGACGTGCCTCGCCGCGACGCGGGAGCCTCGGTCATGCCGGAGGATGCCTTCGTCGCACCCTCGCGGTAACCCGCCGAAACGTTGAAAAAACGTGTCACCGTGCCCATCTTCGGCACCGAAGGGAGTGATGTGATGCTGATCGAACACCAAGGCGCGATACCCGCTCCGATGCGGCTTCCCGAGGGCGACCGCTCGATTCTTCTGGTGGACGACGACCGCCCGTTCGTCACCCGCCTCGCCCGCGCCTTCGAGCAGCGCGGCTTCGAGGTGCGCACCGCCGAAAGCGTCAACGAGGGCGTCGCGGCGCTCCGCGCCAGTGCGCCGGCCTATGCCGTCGTCGACATGCGGCTCGGCGCTGGCAACGGCCTCGACGTGATCGAGGCGCTGCGCCGCGCGCGGCCCGACGCCCGCGTCGTGGTTCTCACCGGCTACGGCAACATCGCGACGGCCGTCACCGCCGTGAAGCTCGGCGCGATCGACTATCTCGCCAAGCCTGCGGATGCCGATGAGGTGATCGGCGCCCTGATGCGCGATCCCGACACCAAGGCCGAGCCGCCCGAGAACCCCATGTCGGCGGACCGGATCCGCTGGGAGCACATCCAGCGCGTCTACGAGTTGTGCGACCGCAATGTCTCCGAGACGGCCCGCCGCCTTTCCATGCACCGCCGCACCCTCCAGCGCATCCTCGCCAAGCGCGCGCCGCGCTGACGGGTAGCGCGCGGGGCCGTGGTGGGGCTACCGCCCCGAGCCCTGTCCGGGAGAGAATTCCCGGGCCCTTCTCTTTGATTGGCGACATGTCCCGGACCGGAAAGGGCCAGCGGCCCTCCCCGGTCGGGAAAACCTCTTCAACGAAAGGGGATGCAGGGGAGTCATTCCGCTGCCAGATCGAGGGTGCAGCCTCGTCCTGAGCTCCTGTGCCTACTCGTCCGCGTCCGGCAGACCGCTGAGCGCGGCGCCGTTGGCGATCCATTCGGCGCGCAGGAGGCGATCGGCCGAGAGGCGGGCGAGGCGCAGCGTCAGGGCCTTGCGGGCGGGCGCGCCGAGCCGGTGCTCGGGCGCCTCGCGGATCATCTCCGCGCCGTAGCCGTCGGAAAGCAGGAGCCCGCACTCTTCCGGGAAGATGTCGAGCGGCACGCCGGGATGGGTCGCGAAATAAAGGCGATCGCAGTGGAGGCGGTATTCCGGCCATTTGCGGTCGGCGCGGAAGTCCTCGATCGAGGATTTGATCTCGACGATCAGGACGTCGCCCTTTTCCCCGAGACCGATGAGGTCGGCGCGCCGCCCTCCGCTCAGCGGAATCTCGGGCAGCACCGAGACGCGCATCTGCATGAGAAGGCGCTGCACGCCGCGCCGCACGAGAAGCGCGCGCTCGGATTGGCGCCCGTCGATCAGGGGATCGCGGGCGCGGAGGGACACGAGAGGCATGGCGCAATCGTTAACGCCGATCTCCCATCTCCTTCAAGACCGCCGCCTGCGACCATCCGGCCCGCCCCTTACCCGCACACTCAGGCCGGGCGCGCGATCCGGACGGCGTGTTCGGGCATGTCCTCCAGCACGGGGCAGTCGGGGGCCGGCTCGTTCCCCTCCCGCTCCGCCAGGGCCGCGAGCGTGCGCTTCAGCGAGTGGAGCTGCTCGATCTTGCCGTCGATCTCCGCCAAGCGGCGATGGACGTGCCGGTTGGCCTCCGAGCCGCAGGACGAGGAACCGTAGAGTGCGAGAAGGCGGCGCGCCTCGTCGGTGGTGAAGCCGAGCGAGCGCAGGCGCTGGAGGAAGCGCAGGATATGGACGTCGCGCTCGGCGTAGTCGCGATATCCGTTGGCGGCCCGGGCCGGCGCCAGCAGCCCGACCTCCTCGTAGTAGCGGATGGTCTTGGGTGGCAGTCCGGAGCGCCGGGCCGCCTCACCGATGTTCATGCCAAGCCCCCGGAACAGCAGCCCTTTTGGCCCGTCCATTGTAGAAATGCCGCAGGCGGCGGCCAAATCAACTGTGTCGGGCGGGCAACAAGATTTCCTTAAGCATGACCCGGTCTACTCCGTGCCGTTGCCTCGCGATTCACGGCGGCGTACCAGGGTTGTGGTCCCGCCGCGGGCGCTCTGGTCCGAAGCTACGACCGCCCGGCCGCTCGACCCAACAAGCCGTTCCGGACGCCCGCTCATGACCTCCTCCCGCCTGCCTCTTCTTGGCGTCTCGCTTCTTTCGCTGATGGCGCTCGGCGCCTGCTCGACCACGCAGCGTGCCGCGCTGGCGCCCACCACGCCGCCCATGGCGCAGGCCTTCGTTTCGCCCTCGCCCGCCGAGCAGATGAACTGGGGCGGCCCGCTTGGCCCCGTGGAGCCGACGGCCTATGCTGCGCTGAGCGACGGCGAGTTCACGCTGCCCGCGATCCCGACCAACAAGGTCGATCCGCAGTTCCTGCGCCAGCGCGTCGTCTACAACGGCGAAGGCTTCGAGCCGGGCACCGTCGTGGTCGATACGCGCGCCCACCACCTGTATGTGATCGAGCCGCGCGGCACGGCGATGCGCTACGGCATCGGCGTCGGCAAGGCGGGCTTCGCCTGGGCCGGCGAGGCCGAGATCAAGGACAAGCAGCACTGGCCGAAGTGGTTTCCGCCGGTCGAGATGATCGCGCGCCGTCCCGAGCTCAAGCCCTACGGCAACGAGGTCGGCATGGGACCGGGCCTGAAGAACCCGCTCGGCGCCCGCGCCCTCTACCTCTACCAGGGCAAGAAGGACACGCTCTATCGCCTGCACGGCACGCCGGAATGGTGGTCGATCGGCAAGAGCATGTCGTCGGGCTGCATTCGCCTGATCAACCAGGACATCATCGACCTCTACGACCGCGTTCCGATGAACGCGCGCGTGATCGTGCTCCAGGGCGACGACAGGCTCGACGATTATCGTGGCGGTCGCCGCATCGCCCAAGGGACGATCAAGACCGCCTCGTAAGGCTCCAAGTTTCGAAGCGGGGGACCCGCTGATGGCCGGGCGTCTCGGGGGAGACGTCCGGCCTTTTTCTTTAGCTGAACGCTCGACTTCTCAGCGTGCGCCGAGGCCTGCCAGCGTCGCGGAGGCGAGCGCGACGTAGCGCAACCCCTTGCCGATGCCGACGAGAAGCACGAAGCGGCCGAGCGGAACCTGGAGCGCGCCGGCCGCGACCGTCAGGGCATCTCCCACGACCGGTAGCCAGGTGAACAGAAGCGAGACCTGGCCGAACCGCGCGAACCAGCGTCCGGCGCGCTCGATCTGGCCGGGCGACACCGGAAACCAGCGCCGGTCGCTCTGCGCCGCCAGGAAGCGGCCGCAGACCCAGTTGAAGACGCCGCCGAGCGTGTTGCCAAGGGTGGCCACGGCCACCAGCCACCAGGGCTCCCCCGTTCCGGCGACGAGAAGCCCGACGAGGAGGGCCTCCGAGGAGGCGGGAAACAGGGTCGCCGCCACGAAGGCGCTGGCGAAGAGCGCCCCGTAGGCGGGCAGATCCGCGATCATGCGGGGTGCGGCGAGGCGCCAAGCCTCGCCGCGTCGAGGTCAGGCGCCAAACTGCGCCTTGCGCTCCTGGCGGCGGCGGTGAAGCACCGGCTCGGTGTAGCCGTTCGGCTGCTCGCGGCCCTTGAGCACGAGGTCGAGCGCGGCCTGGAAGGCGACCGAGCGGTCGAAGTCCTGCGCCATCGGTTGGTACAGGGCATCGCCAGCATTCTGCCGGTCGACGACGCCTGCCATGCGCTTCATGGTCTCGAGCACCTGGGCCTCGGTGACGACGCCGTGGCGCAGCCAGTTGGCGATGTGCTGCGAGGAGATGCGCAGCGTCGCGCGGTCCTCCATCAGGCCGACATCGTTGATGTCGGGCACCTTGGAGCAGCCGATGCCCTGGTCGATCCAGCGCACGACATAGCCGAGGATGCCTTGCGCGTTGTTGTCGAGCTCGGCCTGGATGTCCTCCGGGCTCCAGTTCGGGCGGACCGCGATCGGGATGGTCAGGATCTCGGAGAGCTTGGTGCGCGCCTCACCCTCGAGCCTGGACTGGACCGCCGCGACGTCGACCTCGTGATAGTGCGTGGCGTGGAGCGTCGCGGCGGTCGGGCTCGGCACCCAGGCCGTGTTGGCGCCGCTCTTGGGATGGCCCACCTTCTGCTCCAGCATGGCGGCCATCTTGTCGGGCATGGCCCACATGCCCTTGCCGATCTGGGCGTGCCCCTTGAGGCCGCAGGCGAGGCCCGTGTCGACGTTGCGGTCCTCGTAGGCCTTGATCCAGGTGGCGGCGCGCATGTCGCCCTTGCGGATCATGGGTCCGAGCTCCATCGAGGTGTGGATCTCGTCGCCGGTCCGGTCGAGGAAGCCGGTGTTGATGAACACGACGCGGTGGCGTGCCCGGCGGATGCATTCGGCAAGGTTCACCGTCGTGCGGCGCTCCTCGTCCATGATGCCCATCTTCACCGTGTAGGGCTCGAGGCCGAGCGCCGCCTCCACGCGCGCGAAGGTCTCGTCGGCGAACTCCACCTCGTCGGGCCCGTGCATCTTGGGCTTCACGACGTAGATCGAGCCGGCGCGCGAGTTGCGCGGGCCGTCCGTCTTGCGCAGGTCATGCAGGGCGCAGAGCACCGTGAACATGGCGTCGAGAAGCCCCTCGGGCGCTTCCTGCCCGTCTCCCATCAGAACGGCCGGGTTGGTCATGAGGTGGCCGACGTTGCGAACCAGCATCAGCGAGCGGCCGGGCAGCGTGAGCTTCGAGCCGTCGGGCGCGGCGTAGTCGCGGTCGGGATTGAGCCGGCGCGTCACGGTCTCGCCGCCCTTCTGGAACGTGTCGGCAAGATCACCGCGCATCAGGCCCAGCCAGTTGCGATAGACGGCGACCTTGTCCTCGGCGTCGACGGCGGCGACCGAGTCCTCGCAGTCCTGGATCGTGGTGACGGCCGACTCCAGGACGACGTCCGCGATGCCCGCCGGGTCGCTCGAGCCGATCGGCGAAGAGCGGTCGATCACGACCTCGGCATGGAGGCCGTGGGTGGCCAGGAGAAGCACCGTCGGCGCCGCGGCCTCGCCGCGATAGCCGGCGAACTGCTCGGGGTCGGCGAGCGGAACCTGCCGCGCGTCCTCCAGCGTCGCCAGAAGACGGTTCTTCTCGACATGGAAGGAGCGCGCGTCGCTCCACGAGGCGCCGTTCAGCGGCGCGGAGCGGTCGAGGAAGCGGCGCGCCCATGCCACGACGCGCTCGCCGCGCCGGGGGTTGTAGGCGCGTCCGCCTCGTTCGGCGCCGCCCTCCTCGGACAGGGCGTCCGTGCCGTAGAGCGCATCGTAGAGCGAGCCCCAGCGGGCATTCGCCGCGTTCAGGGCGAAGCGCGCGTTGAGCACCGGCACGACGAGCTGGGGGCCGGCGAGGCTCGCGATCTCGGGATCGACATTCTCGGTCTCGACCGCGAAGGGCTGCCCTTCCGGCACGATGTAGCCGATCTCCCGCAGGAAGCTCTCGGCGGCCTCGCCGTCCACGGCGCCGCCCTGGCGCTCGCGGCACCATGCGTCGATCCGCGCCTGCAGCTCGTCGCGCGTCGCGAGCAGCTCGCGATTGCGCGGTCCAAGGTCGTGAAGGAGTTCCGACAGCGATCGCCAGAAGCGGTCGGCCTCGATGCCGGTCCCGGGCAGCGCCTCGTCTTCGGCGAAGCGGCGCAGCTCCTCTGCGACGCGCAGAGAATGGATCTCGCTGTACTCTGTCATGGGGCCCCTCTCCCGTTTTCCGAATGCGCCGACCGCATGCGGCGCGTCGCTTGTCGTGCCGGGTGTCCCGCATCGCCGGGTGCGGTGTCAAACGGACTTTACCGGCCGGCGGTAAGGTAGGCTGCGCTTCGCGGTTGCCAAACCAGCGGCGCGCCGACCACACTGCCCCCGCATTCACGAGAGGACACGACCTACGATGAAGCCCGCGATCCTCGGCCTTGCCGCCCTTCTGACCGGTGCGAGCCTGCCGGCCCACGCCTTCGACCTGACGATCCTTCACATCAACGACTTCCACTCGCGCATGGAGCCGATCGACAAGTACGACGGCCCCTGCTCGCAGAAGGCGGCGGACGAGAAGAGCTGCTTCGGTGGCATCGCGCGTATCGCGACCGCGATCGAGGCGGCGAAAGCCCGCGCGGGCAACAAGCCGACGCTCCTTCTCGATGCCGGCGACCAGAGCCAGGGCTCGCTGTTCTACACCTACTACCGGGACAAGGACTCGGCCGAGATGATGAACCGCCTCGGCTTCGAGGCGATGGCGGTGGGCAACCACGAGTTCGACGACGGCGTGCCCGTGATCCAGGCGTTTGCCAGCGCCGCCAAGTTTCCCATGCTGATGGCCAATGCCGACATGGCGCGCGAGCCGGCGCTGGCCGCGCTGGTGAAGCCCTCCACGATCATCGAGAAGGGCGGCGAGCGGATCGGCCTCATCGGCCTGACGCCGCGCGACAACCAGGAGCTGACGGCAGCCGGCAAGTCGATCGACTTCGGCGATCCGGTCGAGGCGGCCAAGCGCGAAGCGGCCAGCCTCACGGCGCAAGGGGTCAACAAGATCATCCTCGTCAGCCATTCCGGCTACGAGGTCGACAAGCGCCTCGCCGCCGAGGTGCCGGAGATCGACGTGATCGTGGGCGGCCACTCGCACACGCTTCTGTCCTCCACGGACCCGAAGGCCGCCGGCCCCTATCCGACGATGGTGAAGGGCGCGAGCGGCCGGGACGTCCCGATCGTCCAGGCCTACGCTTATTCCAAGTATCTCGGCGAGCTGCGCGTCTCCTTCGACGACGAGGGCCGCGTGACGAAGGCGGAAGGGGCGCCGGTCCTTCTCGATGCGTCGGTCGCCGAGGACGAGAGCATCAAGGCGCGGGTCGCCGAGCTCGCCAAGCCGCTGGAAGAGATCCGCTCCAAGGTCGTGGCCGAGGCCGCGAAGCCCATCGACGGCGCGCGAGAGCGCTGCCGCGTCGCGGAATGCGAAGGCGGCAACCTCGTCGCCGACGCGATCCTCGAGCGCACCAAGGACCAGGGCGTGACGATCGCCATGGGCAACGGCGGCAACATCCGCGCCTCGATCGATGCCGGCCCCGTCACCATGGGCGAGATCCTGACCGTCCTGCCCTTCCAGAACACGATCGCGACCTTCCAGCTGACGGGCGCCGATATCCGGGCGGCGCTCGAGAACGGCGTCAGCCAGGTCGAGGAAACGGCCGGCCGCTTCCCGCAGGTCGCCGGCCTCCAGTTCGACTGGTCGCGCAAGGGCCAGGCGGGCGTCAGCCGGATCAAGGCGGTGCGGGTGCGGAACGACGCCGGCGAGTGGGTGCCGATCGACCCGGCCGCGACCTATACGGTCGTGTCCAACAACTTCCTGCGCCAGGGCGGCGACGGCTACAAGGTCTTCGCCGAGAAGGCTGAGAATGCCTACGACTACGGCCCGAACATGGAGGACGTGGTGGTGGGCTACCTGCAGGCGCAGGGCGGCGCCTACGCACCGCACACGGATGGCCGCATCCGCGAGGTCGACTGAACCACCGCCCAATGCGCCCCGGCGGCCACGCGCCTTGCGTGTTCCCGGGGCGCATTTCCCGCAGCGATGGGATAGAAGCCCCCTGATCGGAACGAGCGGAAGGAAACGGGACGACATGCTGGAGACCATCGGCCTTGGCGGCATTCTCGTCGTCGTTCTCCTGTTCGTGGCGGTCGTGGTAGTCGCCTCGACGGTCAAGATCGTGCCGCAGGGCTACAACTACACGGTCGAGAACTTCGGGCGCTACGTGCGAACGCTGACGCCCGGCCTCAACCTGATCACGCCCTTCGTGGAGCGGATCGGGCACAAGATGAACATGATGGAGCAGGTGCTCGACGTGCCGACCCAGGAGGTCATCACACGCGACAACGCTTCCGTCGCCGCCGACGGCGTCGCCTTCTACCAGATCCTCGACGCGTCCAGCGCCGCCTACGAGGTGTCGAACCTCAAATACGCCGTCCTCAACCTCGTGATGACGAACCTTCGCTCGGTCATGGGCTCGATGGACCTCGACGACCTCCTGTCGAACCGCGACACGATCTCGGAGCGCATCCTGCGCGTGGTCGATCAGGCCGCGCACGGCTGGGGCATCAAGATCACGCGCATCGAGATCAAGGACATCAATCCCCCGAAGAACCTCGTGGACTCCATGGCGCGCCAGATGATGGCGGAGCGCGAGAAGCGCGCCGAGATCCTCGAGGCGGAGGGCAAGCGCAACGCCCAGATCCTGAAGGCGGAAGGTCAGAAGCAGGCGCAGATCCTCGAGGCCGAGGGCAAGCGCGAGGCGGCCTTCCGCGAGGCCGAGGCGCGCGAGCGGCTCGCCGAGGCCGAGGCCAAGGCGACGCGGCTCGTCTCGGAGGCGATCGCGAGCGGCGACGTCCAGGCCATCAACTACTTCGTCGCCCAGCGCTACACCGACGCGCTCGCGAAGATCGCGTCGGCGCCCAACCAGCGCGTCGTCCTGATGCCGCTGGAGGCCTCCTCCGTGATCGGCGCGATCGGCGGCATCGCCGAGATCGCGCGGGCGACCTTCCCCGAGGCGCCGGAGCGCACCTCGGCTCCTGTCAGCCCGCGGCCGGCGGCCTCGCCGGTCCCGCGCATGCCGAATTTCGCGGTGCCGCCGCAGGGAGACTGAGCCGCCATGGCCGAGTTCATGACGAGCACGGGCTGGTGGATCGCCGGGCTCCTGCTGCTCGGCGCCGAGGTCTTCGCGCCGGGCGTCTATCTCCTGTTCTTCGGCATCGCCGCCTTGGTGATCGGCCTCAACGCGCTGATCGTGCCGGACCTGTCCTGGCAGAGCCAGGTGATCGGCTTCGCCGTGGTCTCGGCCGCCGTCACGCTGGTCGGCCACCGCTGGTACGGACAGCGCCGCCCGGCGCGCGAGGGCGCCTCGCCGGAGCCGAACCGGGGCGCGGCACGCCTTGTCGGACGCCACGCCGTGGTCAGCGAGGCGATCCGCGGCGGGCGCGGCCGGGTCGCGATCGAGGACGGCTGGTGGATCGCGGAAGGGCCGGACCTGCCGGCCGGCACCGCCGTGCGCGTGACCGGTGCGGAAGGGTCGGTCCTGCGCGTCGCCCCGGAGCCGGGCGCCGGCGACGGCTGAACGCCCGGAGCCCGTCCGCTGAACCCCGGTTCACCGGACCGGCTCCAGCTTCTTGCTTTGTCGCGTTACCCGCGCTCGGTCAGGAGCACGCGATGGTCGAGCAGGAACTTGGCGAAGAAGGGCAGGCTCGCCGAGCCGACCTCGCGCGCCGAGCGCCCGATCGTGCCCTCCCGCACGCCGACCGGCGACAGGCCGCGCCGCTCCATTCCCTCCAGCGCTTGCGCGACCGCCTCGACGAGCCGGGCCCGCACGTTCGCGGGAAACGAGCCGTCGATCACGGCGTGCTCGAAGTCGTAGACGGCGGTGGCGGAGGTGACGGCCTCGGCGAGCCCTTGCGCGGCGGTGGCGATCCAGCCGTCGAGCGCGGGCCCGAGGCCTGACCAGTCCGCGTCGCGCCGCCAGAGGTCGACGCCCTCGCCGCCCTCGTCCTCCACCATGCGCTCCAGGACATGGATCGAGGCGGCGTGGATGAGCTGGACGCGGCCCTGCCCGCCCGGGCCCGCAACCGGCATGGAGCCGAGCGCCCCGGCATTGCCGAGCCGCCCCGCCACGAGGCTGCCGTCGATCACGATGCCTCCGCCGACGAACGCCCCGACGAAGAAATAGACGTAGTCGGCCGAGGGCTGCCGGCCGAAGGCCTGCTCGGCGCCGCAGGCGGCGGTCACGTCGTTGGCGAGGAAGACGGTCTCGCCCGTCAGCGCCGCGATCTCGGCCGCCGTGTCGAGGTCGCGCCACGCGTCCAGCTCCTCGACCGGCGCGCCGTTCGCTTCGACCCAGGACCAGAGCTCGAACGGCAGGCCGACGCCGAGGCCCGCGATGCGCGGGCGCAGCTTTGCGGGCAGCGTCGCGCGCAACTCGCCCGCCGCCTCCGCCACGAAGCGCAGGATGTCGTCGCGCCGCGGGTAGCGGTAGAGGATCGCCCGGCTCTCGCGCACGCTGCCCACGAAGTCCATGAGCACCATCTCGCTGGTGCGCCGCCCGAGCTTCAGGCCGAGCGAGAAGGCGCCGTCCGGGTCGAGGCGCATGGGAACCGAGGGCTGGCCGACGCGCCCGCGCCGCGGCTCGCCGGGCAGTACGAGCCCGTCGCGCTCGAGCTGGCGCATGATCACGGACGCGGTCTGCGGCGAGAGGCCCGAAAGGCGGGCGATCTCGCTCTTGGCCAGAGCCCCGTGCCGTCGAATCAGCGACAGGACCGCCCGTTCGTTGTGCGCGCGAAGGCTGGCCTGATTCGAGCCGCGCAGGGTGCCGTCCGCCCCTTCCAAAGGGCGCGGCAGCTCTATCTCCAAGGCGCGCAAGGCGTCCTCCGCCACGTGGTCCTCCCCGTCTCTTGCGGACGTCGTGGGGCAAGGGTTCGACCCTCCGGCATGAACTGTCAATAAATAAATCCTCGTGAGTTATCGATTGACAAGGGCTATCCCAGTTTGTCAGATCGCGTCGAAGGGTGCGGGCGAGGAGGTTCGCATCCAGCCGCACCGGGTGTCCTTCGCTTGCCGCGGGCCCCGCTCGGCTGTCTTCCGGGAGGATGTTCCATCGTGCAGCTTCGTCAGCTTCTCGCTTCCGCCGCGCTGGGCGCGCTGGGTCTCGCCGCCCTGGTCGCGCCGGCCGCGGCCCAGTCGCCGATCACGGTCTGCCTGATCACCAAGACCGACACCAACCCATTCTTCGTGAAGATGAAGGAAGGCGCCGAGGCGAAGGCCAAGGAGCTCGGCATCAAGCTGCAGAGCTATGCCGGCCGGGTCGACGGCGATTCCGACAGCCAGGTGCAGGCGATCGAGAGCTGCATCGCGGGCGGCGCCAAGGGCATCCTGATCGCGGCCTCCGACACCAAGGGCATCGTTCCGACCGTGCAGAAGGCGCGCGACGCCGGCCTCATCGTGATCGCGCTCGACACGCCGCTGGAGCCCCTCACCTCGGCCGACGCCACGTTCGCGACCGACAACTACGAGGCGGGAGTCCTGATCGGCCAGTGGGCCAAGGCCAAGATGGGCGCCGAGGCGGCCAACGCGAAGATCGCCTTCCTCGACCTCACCCCCCAGCAGCCCTCCGTCGCGGTCCTGCGCGACCAGGGCTTCATGGAGGGCTTCGGCATCGACGTGAAGAACAAGGACGTGGTGGGCGACGAGGACGACAAGCGCATCGTCGGGCACGACATCACCAACGGCAACGAGGAAGGCGGCCGCCAGGCCATGGAGAACCTTCTCCAGAAGGACCCCGGCATCAACCTCGTCTACACGATCAACGAGCCGGCCGCGGCCGGCGCCTACGAGGCGCTGAAGGGTCTCGGCCTCGGCGGCAAGGTGACGATCGTCTCGGTGGACGGCGGCTGCCCGGGCATCGCCAACGTCAAGGACGGCGTGATCGGCGCGACCTCGATGCAGTATCCGCTGAAGATGGCCTCGCAGGGCGTCGAGGCGGTGAAGCGCTTCGCCGAGTCGGGCGAGAAGCCGAAGGCGTCCGAGGGCCTCCAGATCACCAACACCGGCGTCGACCTCGTGACCGACCAGCCCGCCCAGGGCGTGAAGTCCATGGACTCGGCGGCGGCCGCCAAGGCCTGCTGGGGTTGAAGGATGTCCGCAGGGGTTTCACCCCTGCACTCCGACCAGGGAACATGATGTCCCCTGGACCCCTCTTCTCTTGAAGAGTGTTCGATCCGGGCGGGGGCCGACGACTCCCGCCCGGATCGAAGAGACCCATCAAAAGAAAAGAAGGGTCCGGGAAGTCCTTCCCGGATGGGGTCCGGGGCGATAGCCCCGCCGGAGCCCCGAGCACCAGGGAGGCTTCACGCCATGAGTGAGACGACCCGCAAGGGGAGCGACTTCGAGCAGGGGCTGGCGAACAGCGACACGCGGGTTGCGGACTTCTCCGCGCGCGGGCGCACGCCGCTCCAGCATCTCCAGCACTTCCTGCACGGCAACCCGACCATGGTGCCGGTGATCGTGCTGCTCTTCGGCATTCTGGTGTTCGGCCTCCTGATCGGCGGCCGGTTCTTCAACGCCTTCACGATGACGCTGATCCTTCAGCAGGTGGCGATCGTGGGCATCGTCGGCGTCGCGCAGACCCTGATCATTCTCACGGCCGGCATCGATCTCTCGGTCGGCGCCATCATGGTCTTGAGCTCGGTGATCATGGGCAACCTGGCCGTGGTGAACGGCGTGCCGGCGCCGCTGGCCCTCACGATCGGCCTCGCAGTCGGCACGCTCTGCGGCGCCATCAACGGCTTCCTCGTGGCGCGCGTGCGCCTGCCGCCCTTCATCGTGACGCTGGGCACCTGGTTCATCTTCGAGGCCGTCAACTTCATCTACACGCAGAACGCCACGATCCGCGCGCAGGACGTCGAGGCGGCCGCGCCCATGCTGCAGTTCCTGGGTAAGAGCTTCCAGATCGGCGGCGCGGTGTTCACCTACGCGGTGGTGGCGGCGCTCGGGCTCGTCGCGGTCTTCTACTACATCCTGAACTACACGGCCTGGGGACGGCATGTGTACGCGATCGGCGACGACGAAGACGCCGCGCGCCTGTCGGGCATCCGCTCCACCCGCGTCCTGACGTCGGTCTACGCGGTCTCGGGCCTCATCTGCGCCTTCGCCGGCTGGGCCCTGATCGGGCGCATCGGCTCGGTGTCGCCGACCTCGGGCACGGAGGCGAACATCCAGGCCATCACGGCCGTGGTGATCGGCGGCACCTCGCTCTTCGGCGGGCGTGGCTCGGTGCTCGGCACGATGGTCGGCGCGCTCATCGTCGGCGTCTTCGCCATGGGCCTGCGCATCTACGGGACCGACCCGCAGTGGACGCGCCTCGCGGTCGGCGCCCTCATCATCCTGGCGGTCGCGGCCGACCAGTGGATCCGGAAGGTCTCGGCGTAATGGCACATCTCGGCAATCAGCCCGTGCTGCAGGCACGGGGTCTTTCGAAGCGCTACGGCCGCGTGGTCGCGATCGACAACGCCGACTTCGACCTCTATCCCGGCGAAATCCTCGCCGTGATCGGCGACAACGGCGCGGGCAAGTCGACCTTGATCAAGGCCCTGTCGGGCGCCGTCACGCCGGACGCGGGCGAGATCAAGCTCGACGGGCAGGTCGCGAACTTCGCAAACCCGCAGGCCGCGCGCGACGCCGGCATCGAGACGGTGTACCAGCAGCTCGCGCTCTCGCCGGCTCTCTCGATCGCCGACAACATGTTCCTCGGCCGCGAGATGCGGCGCTCGGGGCCGCTCGGCACCTACCTGCGCATGCTCGACAAGCCCTCCATGCGCCGCATCGCGCGCGAGAAGCTGAACGAGCTCGGCCTCATGACCATCCAGAACATCGACCAGCCGGTGGAAACGCTGTCGGGCGGCCAGCGGCAGGGCGTGGCGGTGGCGCGAGCCGCCGCCTTCGGCTCCAAGGTGCTGATCCTCGACGAGCCGACGGCCGCGCTCGGCGTGAAGGAGTCGCGCAAAGTTCTCGACCTCATCCTCGAGGTACGCTCGCGCGGCCTGCCGATCGTGCTCATCTCGCACAACATGCCGCACGTCTTCGAGATCGCCGATCGCATCCACATCCACCGCCTGTCGAAGCGGCTCTGCGTGGTGGACCCGAAAAGCATCTCCATGTCGGACGCGGTCGCGCTGATGACCGGCGCCAAGACGCCCGAGGCCGAGATGATGGCGGCCTGAGACGACAGGGCCGAAATGCGAAAAGGGCCGGTCCAGGGACCGGCCCTTCTTCGTTCAGCCCGCCAGCGCTTCCAGCGCCGGAGCCTCCTTGGCCTTCATGCGCCGCGCCGCCTCTTCGCCCGCGAAGTGGCAGGCGGCCTCGTGGGCGGCCTCCACCGCGCGTAGCTGCGGCGGGTCCGTGGCGCAGATCTCTTCCGCGATCGGGCAGCGCGTGCGGAAGGCGCAGCCGGACGGCGGGTTCACCGGCGAGGGCGGATCGCCCTGGAGGACGGTTCGCTTGCGGGTGCGCGCGATGGCGGGGTCGGGAATGGGCGCCGCCGACAAGAGCGCACGGCTATAGGGATGGGCCGGCCGCTCGAACACGGCGGCACGCGGCCCCGTCTCCACCACGCGCCCGAGATACAGGACGAGGATGCGGTCGGAGACGAGGCGTACCACCGACAGGTCGTGGCTGATGAAGATCAGCGTCAGGCCGCGCCGCTCACGCAGATCGCGAAGGAGGTTCACGATCTGCGCCTGGATCGAGACGTCGAGCGCCGAGACCGGCTCGTCGCAGACGATGAGCTTGGGCTCGGTGACGATGGCGCGCGCGATGCCGATGCGCTGCGCCTGGCCGCCCGAGAACTCGTGCGGGTAGCGGTTGATCATCTCGCGCACGAGGCCGACCTCGGCCATGACCTTCTCGACGCGGGCGCGACGCTCGGTGCGGCTGAGGTTCGGCTCGGCGACGCGCAGGGGCTCGGCGATGATGTCGCCCACCGTCATGCGCGGGTCGAGCGAGGCGATCGGGTCCTGGAAGATGATCGACAGGTCTCGCCGCGCCCGGCGCATGTCGGCGGCCGAGAGCTCGGTCAGCTCGCGGCCCTGCCAGACGACCTTGCCTTCCGTCGGTTCGACGAGGCGCAGGATCGAGCGGCCGAGCGTGGACTTGCCGCAACCCGACTCGCCGACGACGCCGAGCGTCTCGCCCTCGCGCACCGAGAAGGAGACGTCGTTCACCGCCTTGAGGGTCTGGGTCTTGGAGAAAAGGCCCTTGCCGCGCAGCGTGAAGCGGGTCGACAGGTTCCGCACGTCGAGGATGGGCGTTCCGGTCTCAGACATGGGCGGGCGTCTCCTGCGATGCGGTTCCCCGGTCGGCCAGCGCGAAGGGGCGCCAGCAGGCAGCGCGGCGCGGCCCCGTGCCCTCGCGCGCGACGCGCTCCAGCGGCGGGCGCTCGGCGACGCAGCGCTCGACGGCGGCCCGGCAGCGCGGATGGAAGGCGCAGCCCTTCGGCGGATGGATGAGATTGGGCGGACGGCCCGGAATGGGCTCCACGGTTCCGGCGTCGCGGTCGACGCGCGGGATCGAGGCGAGAAGCGCGGCCGTATAAGGGTGCGCGGGCGCCTGGAAGACGTCGTCCACCGTCCCCTCCTCCACGACGCGCCCCGCATACATAACCGCGATGCGGGTCGCGACGCCCGCCACCACGCCGAGATCGTGCGTGATGAGGACGAGCGCCGTGCGCGAGCCTGCGGTCTGTTCGGCGAAGAGCTCGAGGATCTGCGCCTGGATCGTGACGTCGAGGGCCGTGGTCGGCTCGTCGGCGACGATGACCTTGGGCGCGCAGAGAAGCGCCATGGCGATCACGACGCGCTGCCGCATACCGCCCGAGAGCTCGTGCGGGTACTGCTCGATGCGCCGTTCGGCATCGGGGATGCCGACGCGCTTCAGCATGGCGAGGGCCTGGCCCTCCGCCTCGCGGCGGGGCACGCCCTTGTGCACCTCCAGCGTCTCGGCGAGCTGGCGGCGGATCTTCATGACGGGGTTGAGCGCCGTCATCGGGTCCTGGAACACCATGGCCATGTCGCGACCGCGATAGCGGTCGAGCTCATGGGACTTCAGCGCGAGAAGGTCCCGGCCCTCGAGGCGCGCCTCTCCTTCCGTGCGCCCGTTTCGCGCCAGAAGGCCGAAGACGCCGTTGAAGGTCTGCGACTTGCCGGAGCCCGACTCGCCCACGATCGCCAGCGTCTCGCCGGCATGGACCGCGAGATCGACGTCGCTGACGGCCTTCACCTCGCCGTCGGGCGTGGAGAAGCGCACGGAGTAGTTCGCCAGTTCGAGAACCGGCCTATCGGTCGTTTGGGTCATGGAATCAACGGTCCTTCGGGTCGAAGGCGTCGCGCAGGCCGTCGCCGATGAAGGCGAGCGACAGGAGAAGCGAGACGAGGACGCCGCCGGGGAACAGGAGGAGCCAGGGCATGATCTCGAGCGTGTCGGCCCCTTCCGAGATCAAGGTGCCGAGCGAGGTGAGCGGCTCCTGAACGCCGAAGCCGAGATAGGAGAGGAAGCTTTCCGTGGCGATGATCTCGGGGATCGTCAGCGATGCGAAGATCACGACGGGCCCGACGAGGTTCGGCACGATGTGGCGGCGGATGATCGCGAAGGTCGAGACGCCGGATGCCCGCGCGGCTTCGATGAACTCGCGCTCCTTGAGGCTCAGCGTCTGGCCGCGCACGATGCGCGCCATGGTCAGCCATTCCAGAAGGCCGATCGCGGCGAAGAGGAGGTAGACGTTGCGCCCGAAGATCACCATCAGGAGGATCACGAACAGGATGTAGGGCAGCGCGTACATCACATCGACGAAGCGCATCATGGCCGCATCGACGCGCCCGCCCACGAAGCCCGACACCGCGCCGTAGAGGATGCCGACGAGCACGGAGACGGTGGTGGCGATGAGGGCGACCAGCAGCGAGATTCGCGTGCCGTAGAGCGTGCGGGCGAGAAGGTCACGCCCGTTCTGGTCGGTGCCGAAATAGTGGCCGGTCTCGACGGAGGGCGGGGCGCGGAAGGCCGCCCAGTCCGGCGTCTCGTAGTCGAAGGGCACGAACCACGGACCGACGATCGCGGCGACCACGATCAGAAGGAAGACCGCCAGCGAGAGCATCGCGGCCTTGTTGCCGCGAAAGCGTCGGATGGCGTCGCGCGTCAGCGAGCGCGGCTTGCCGTGGATCGCCTCCGCCTCGTGATTGATGAAGGGTTCGAGCGCCTCGCGCTTGTCGACGTAAAGGGTCATCGCGCGCGCACCCGGGGGTCGAGCCAGGCATAGGCGAGGTCGACGAGAAGGTTCAGGACGACGATCAGCAGCATGTAGAAGACCACCGTTCCGAGCACCATGCCGTAGTCGCGGTTGAGGGCGGCCTGGATGAAGTAGCGCCCGATGCCGGGAATGCCGAAGATCTGCTCGATCACGATCGAGCCGGTGAGGAGATAGCCCGCGGCCGGGCCGAGATAGGAGATGACCGGGGTGAGCGCGGGCTTCAGCGCGTGACGCAGGATGGTGATGCGCGGCCCCACGCCCTTGGCCCGCGCCGTGCGGATGTAGTTGGAGTTCAGGACCTCGATCATCGAGCCGCGCATCAGGCGCGAGATGCGCCCCGCATGGGGAAAGGCCAGGACGAAGACCGGCAGGACGAGGTGGATGGGCGATCCGTCGCCCCAGCCGCCCACCGGAAGCCAGCCGAGGCGCACGCCGAAGATCAGCTGCAGGATCGGCGCGACCAGGAAGTTGGGCACCACGACGCCGATCATGATCACGGCGGCGATCAGGTAGTCGGCGCCCCGGTTCTGGTAGAGCGCGCCGTAGATGCCGGCGGCAAGGCCGACGACCACCGCGACCACGAAGGCGGAGCCGCCGAGGATCAGTGTGTAGGGCAGGCCGATCGCGATCTGCTGTCCGACCGAGAAGTCCTTGGTCACGAAGGACGGCCCGAGATCGCCCTGCAGGAGCCGCCCGAGATACAGGAGGTACTGCTGCACGAGCGGCAGGTCGAGATTGTAGTGGGCGCGCAGGTTGGCCAGGATCTCGGGGGGCAGTGCCCGCTCGGCGTCGAAGGGGCCGCCCGGCGCCAGCCGGAGGATGAAGAAGCAGGCGGTGATCGCAATCAGCACCACCGGGATCGCCGTCAGGAGACGGCGAAGGGCGAAGGACAGCATCGCTGTGATTGTTCCATTGGGCGTCGTGCGCGGGATCGCCGGGGATAGGACCCAAGCAGCGACGCATCGAAAACGGGGGCTCGCGGGCCGTCAGGGGCAACGGAGCCTGAAAGGAGATGCACGATCGGTGGAGCGCCGGCCTGGGCGGGCGGGCGGGAGCGCGACGCGGAAGGGCGGCGCGCCGCCTTCACGAACTCGGACAGGGGCGGCGTGCCGCCCCTGTCCCGATCAGCGGACGGTGCGCCGCCTTACTCGCTCTTGGCGAGCCAGCGCGTGCGGTGGATGTCCTTCACGTTGTCCTCGAAGCCCGTGATCTTCGGCGAAACGACGTTCTTGGTGACGTAGTAGTAGATCGGGATCGCCGCCGTGTCGTTCAGCGCCAGCGTCTCGGCCTGCTTCAGGATGCCGGCGCGGGCCTTGAGGTCCAGCGTCGTCGCCGCCTGGGCGAGGAGCTTGTCGTACTCGGTGTTCGACCACTTGCCATAGTTCATCTCGATGCCGCCCTTGAGGAGGTCGAGGAAGTTGGTCGGGTCGTCGTAGTCGGCGAGCCAGCCGGCGCGGCCGACCTGGAACTCGCCGGCGCGCAGGTCGGCGTAATGGACCTTGACCTCGGAGTTCGTCAGCTCGACCTCGACGCCGAGCGGCTTCCACATGGAGGCGATGGCGACCGCCACGCGCTTGTGGTTCTCGTCGGTGTTGTAGCGCAGCTGCAGCTTCAGGGGGTTCGAGGCGTTGTAGCCCTCGGCCTCCAGCAGCTTCTTGGCCTCGGCGATCTTCTGCCCCTGGGGCATGTCCTTCCAGTCGACATAGGCGGGGCCGCCCTCGTAGTTGCTGATGCCCGGCGGAACCCACGAATAGGCCGGCAGCTCGTTGGTGCCGAGGATCTGCGGGCCGATCGCCTCGCGCACCACCGCCATGGAGAGCGCCTTGCGCACGTTGGCGTTGTCGAGCGGGGGCTTGGTGGAATTGAGGACGTAGTAGTAGAGGCCGGCGAACGGGGTCACGTGGGCCTGGCCGGGCGCGTTCTCCTGGAGCCACTTGTACTGGTCGGCCGGGAACTGCGTCAGGATGTCGAACTCGCCGGCGCGGTAGCGGCGCAACGCCGCCGGGATGTCCTCCAGCGTGAAGAACTTCGTGCCATCGATCTTCAGCGAGCTGGTGTCGTACCAGTTCGGGTTCTTGGCGGTCAGGACGTGGCTGCCCGGCACCCATTCCACGGGCTTGTAGGGGCCGTTGGTGACGATGTTGCCGATCTGGACCCAGGCATCGCCCTTGGCCTTCACGACATGCTCGGGCAGCGGATAGGCGGTGTAGTGGGTGAGCGCGCCGAGATAGAAGGGGGTCGGGTTCTCCAGCGTGATCACGACGGTCTTGTCGTCGGGCGCCTTGACCCCGAGCTGCTCCATGTCGGTGATCTTGCCCGTGTTGATCGCCTCGGCGTTCTTCACGGGATACTGGAGGTAGGCGTATTGCGCGGCCTGCTTGGGATCCATCAGGCGGCGGAAGGCGAACACGAAGTCCGACGCCTTGACCGGCTCGCCGTCGGACCACTTGATCCCGTCGCGCAGCTTGAACGTATAGGTCAGGCCGTCGTCGGAGATGGTCCAGCTCTCGGCCATGCCGGGGATCGGCTGGGCCTTGGCGTCTTCGGCAACCAGACCTTCGAAGATGTCGCCCGCCACGCGGTTCTCCCAGTCGCCCGACAGGCGCTGGGGATCGAGCGAGGTGACGTCGCCGCCGTTGTGAAGGTTGAGCTGGGCGGCCGAGGCCGTGCCCGCAAGAAGCAGGCCGGCGATCGAGACGGCGCCGAAGAGCGAACGGACGGAATGGTACAAGCGTGTTCCTCCGAAATTGCGAAGGCCGCCTTAGGGCGGCCGGAAGCGGTCATGAACCATTGCAGGGGATGGTTTGTCCAGCTACAAACCGCCGCATTCGAAGGCAGCCCAAGAAGCAGCCGCAATTTAAGGCAGCATTCCTGACCTATCTCACCGCCTCAAAACCATTCGCGCGACAAAACCTGCGCGGCGACCGATCACCACCGCAACGCGCAAAAAAAAAGGGGGCCGAAGCCCCCTTCCCGATCGACCGATATCTGCCCGCCTCAGTTGGCGAGGCGCGAGGCGAAGAGCGCCAGGCCCTGCTGGTACACGCTCGCCCGGTTCCAGTCCTGGAGGCGCGCGAAGTTCGGCTGGCCCGGATTGTAGCCGGCGTCCGCAACCCAGCCGTGCTGCTTCAGGAAGTTGGCCGTCGAGGCCAGGACGTCGGCCTTGGAGCGGATCAGGTCGCGCCGGCCGTCGCCGTCGAAGTCCACGGCGTAACGCAGATAGTTCTTGGCGAGGAACTGCGTCTGGCCGATCTCGCCGGCCCAGGCGCCGCGCATGTCGCTGGCGCGCTTGTCGCCACGGTCGACGATCTCGAGGGCCGCGATCAGCTCTTCCGTGAAGAAGTCCGAGCGGCGGCAGTCGTAGGAGAGCGTCGCCAGCGAGCGGAAGATGTTCATGTTGCCGGAATTGGCGCCGAAGCCCGTTTCCATGCCCCAGATCGCGACGAGGATCTCCTTCTGGACGCCGAAGCGCTGCTCGATGCGGTTCAGGAGGTCGCGGTTCTGCGCGATGACGCTCTTGCCCTTCTTGACGAACGAGGCGGGCGCACGGCGCTCCATGAAGGCGTCGAGCGAGAGCTTGAAGCTCTTCTGGTTGCGGTCGAGGCCGATGACCTTGGAATCGTAGGTCACGTCGCCGAGGGCGGACTCGATCGTGTTCTGCGAGATGCCCTGCGCGGCGGCCTGGCGCTTGAAGGAAGCGAGCCAGGGCGCGAAGCCGGCGGCGTTGTTGCCGCAGCTCTGGGCGAGCGCGGGCCCGGCCATGAGGGCGAGGACGCCGGCGGCGACGAGACGGAGGGCGGAGGGACGCATGGCATCGTTCCTTGGTTTGCGTGGGGCGGACCGGCCCTGGCGGCGGGAGGCTTCGCGATGAGGGCGGGCCGAAGAGGGCGGACCGGTCGGACCGGGTTCCGGGCGATGTTTCGGCCATAATGGCAAAGAAAGCGTTTGTGTGGCGCGAGGCGGCGAAACGCTTGCCGCGATCGGACCGCGGGCCGCGTTCACTCTTGCGCGAGAACCGGCGCGTCGGGCGCCCTTCCGCCACCGGTGCGGGCGACTATGATGCGCGCAGACACATCGGGAGACGCATGCGCATGTTCATCGCCATGAACCGCTTCAAGGTCGTCAAGGACGGGCTGGAGGAGTTCGAGACGCTCTGGCGGAACCGCCAGTCGAACCTCCATACGGTGCCGGGCTTTCAGGAATTTCATCTCCTGAAGGGACCCGAACGCGAGGACCACCAGCTTTATTCCTCGCACACGGTCTGGGCCTCGCGCGAGGCGTTCGAGGACTGGACGCGCTCGGAGGCCTTCCGCGCCTCGCACCGGGGCGCGGGCGGCACGCGTCCGCTCTATCTCGGCCATCCCGAGTTCGAGGGCTTCGAGGTGATCCAGACGGTGGACCGGGAGGGGCGCGCGTCCTGAGGCGTCAGGTCCCGGCTGCGGAAGGCTCGTCGTCGCGCCCGGCCCGCCGGTCGTAGTCCTGCCGCGAGGCCTCGATCGAACCATGGTGGCGCAGCGCCCAGTCGCCCAGCGCCTCCACCGGCTCGCGAAGCGAATGGCCGAGCGGCGTCAGCGCGTAGTCGACGCGCGGCGGGATGGTGGGCGTCACGGTGCGCGTGACGAGCCCGTCGCGCTCCAGCCCCCGCAGCGTCAGCGTGAGCATGCGCTGCGAGATGCTGCCGACCCCGCGCTTGAGTTCCGAGAAGCGCTTGGGGCCGTGGCTGAGCAGCATCACCACCAGAACCGACCATTTGTCACCGACGCGCGACAGGACACCGCTGACGACGCGGCAGCGCGCGGGCGCGGCCAGTTCCTGCCGCGACAGACCGTCAGCCGGTATCACGTCTGTGCCTTCTTGCGTGTCCATGCGGGGCTCACCTAATGGGACTCGGTAACAAAACCATACCGCGTCAAGGTTGAAAAGCGGAGCGGCGCCGGGTGCGCCGCCGCCGCGAAAGGATCACGCCATGAAGTCGATCGGCTTCCTGTCCTTCGGACACTGGACCCCCTCCCCCCAGTCGGGCACGCGCTCGGCGGCCGATGTGCTTCTCCAGTCCATCGAGCTGGCGGAGGCCGCCGAGGCGCTGGGAGCGGACGGCGCCTATTTCCGTGTCCACCATTTCGCGCGCCAGCTGGCCTCGCCCTTTCCGCTTCTGGCGGCCGTCGGCGCGCGCACGAAGCGCATCGAGATCGGCACCGGCGTCATCGACATGCGCTACGAGAACCCGCTCTATATGGCGGAGGACGCGGGCGCGGCCGACCTCATCTCGGGCGGCCGGCTGCAGCTCGGCATCAGCCGCGGCAGCCCCGAACAGGTCGTCGAGGGCTGGCGCCACTTCGGCTATGCGCCGCAGCCCGGCGAGAGCGACGCCGACATGGGCCGCCGCCACGCCGAGGTGTTCCTGGAGGTTCTGAAGGGCGAAGGCTTCGCCGAGCCGAGCCCGCGACCGATGTTTCCGAACCCGCCGGGCCTCCTTCGCATCGAGCCGCATTCCGAAGGGCTGCGTGAGCGCATCTGGTGGGGCTCGGCGTCGAACTCGACCGCCGTCTGGGCGGCTCGCATGGGCATGAATCTCCAGAGTTCGACGCTCAAGGCCGACGAGACGGGCGAGCCCTTCCACGTGCAGCAGGCCCGGCAGATCCGCGCCTATCGCGAGGCCTGGAAGGCGGCGGGACATGCGCGCGAGCCGCGCGTCTCGGTCTCGCGCTCGATTTTCCCGATCCTCGACGACCGCGACCGCGCCTATTTCGGGCGCGGCAAGGACTCGGACCAGGTGGGCGTGATCGACAACATGCGCGCCGTTTTCGGCCGCTCCTATGCCGACGAGCCGGAGCGGCTGGCCGACGAGCTGCGGCGAGACGAGGCGATCGCGGAGGCCGACACGCTGCTCCTCACCGTGCCCAACCAGCTCGGCGTCGAGTACAACGCGCATGTGATCGAGGGTGTCGTCCGCCACGTCGCGCCGCTCCTCGGCTGGCGCTGACGCCCCTTTTCCCCGGGTGGCTAGCGCAGCGGCCAGCCGCCCGGGCGCTCCGTGACGACCTCGACGGCGTCCCCGACGGCGAGCCGCCCGCCCGAGCGCGGCACGGCGTTCCAGCCGAACAGGGCGCCCGGCGCGCGGCCGTCCGCCGAGCGGCGCAGGCGGGCGAGCGTCGCCAGCGGTTCGGGCCCGTCGCGCGCGCCCGTGTCCTGATCGGTGGTCGTCACGATGCAGCGGGCGCAGGGCTTCACGAGGTCGAACAGGACGTCGCCGACGCGGATCGTCGCCCAGCCGTCGTCGGCGAAGGGCTCGGCGCCCGACAGGACGAGGTTCGGCCGGAAGCGGCTCATCGGGACGGCCTCGCCGCCGGCCGCGACGATCTCGCGGTTCAGCCCCCGCAGCGATTCCTGCGTGGCGATCAGAAGCGGAAACCCGTCCGCGAAGCCGACCGGCGCGTCGCGCTCCAGCCAGTCGCGCGACACGAGGCGGCGCGAGCCGGCGTCGAAGTGGACGAGGCGCAGGGACCGGCCGAACCAGCGCGACACGGCCGCATCGTCCTCGGGCGACGCCGCGGCCGCCTCGACCTCGTCGCCCCACACCCGCACGGTGAGACGCGCTCCGCCGTCGGGCGTGGCGACGAAGCGCTCGCCGCCCTCCGGCAGGGAGAGATGAAGCCCGTCCGGGTCGGGCTGCGCGTCGAGAAGGGCAAGCTCCGGCATCTCGCGCTGGGAGACGAAGCGGCCCGCCTCGTCCACCAGCATCCAGCGCCGGTCGCCGGCCAGCCCTTCCAGGTCGAGCGTTGTCCGGTCGAGCGCGATGCCGCGCGCGCCCTTGACCGGATGGATGTGGAGCGAGGCGACGCGGGGCATGGCTCGGCTACTCCGCCGCCAGAGGCTTCACCCAGAGCGAACGCGAGGGAATGCGGCTCGTGTCGCAGCGCCCGGCATAGCGGCGCGCGACGCTCACCACCTCGTCCATCAATCCGTCCGACAGGCGCGTCGGCTCAAGGCCGAGGCCGATCAGCGTATCGTTGGCGACCACGAGGTCGTTCTCGGCCATCTCCTTGCGGGGGTTGTCCTGCAGCGCGACCGGAACGCCGGTCATCTCGGAGACCATCTGGGCGAGGTCGCGCACGCGGTGCGTCTCGGTCATCTGGTTCATGATGCGCACCCGCTCGCCGCGCGCAGGCGGCGACTGGATGGCCAGCGCGATGCAGCGCACCGTGTCGCGGATGTGGATGAAGGCCCGCGTCTGGCCGCCGGTGCCGTGAACGGTCAGCGGGTGGCCGAGCGCGGCCTGGCACAGGAAGCGGTTGAGCACCGTGCCGTAGTCGCCGTCGTAGTCGAAGCGGTTGACGAGGCGCTCGTCGAGGTCGGTCTCCGGCGTCGAGGTGCCCCAGACGATGCCCTGGTGAAGGTCCGTGATCGAGAGCGCGTCGTTCTTGGCGTAGTAGAGGAAGAGCAGCTGATCCAGCGTCTTCGTCATGTGGTAGATCGAGCCGGGGTCGGCGGGATACAGGATCTCGACGTCGGCCTCGGCGCCCGCCGAGCGCAGCGTCGCCTCGATATAGCCCTCCGGAATCGTCATGCCCTTGGTCTTGCCGTAGCCGTAGACGCCCATCGTGCCGAGATGCACGAGATGGGCGTCGGGGCAGGCCTCGACCATGGCGCAGAGCACCGCGCTGGTGGCGTTGACGTTGTTGTCCACGGTGTAGCGCTTGTGCCAGGGCGACTTCATCGAATAGGGCGCGGCGCGCTGCTCGGCGAAGTGGACGATGGCGTCGGGCCGCACGTCGCGGAAGAGCTGCTCCAGCCGGTCGTAGTCCCTGGCGACGTCGAGCTCGACGAAGTCGATCGGCGTGTTGCGCGTTTCGCGCCAGGCCTGCAGGCGCTCGCCGATCGGGCGGATCGGGGTCAGGCTCTGGACGCCGAGTTCCTCGTCGGTGCGACGTCGCACGAGGTTGTCGACGATCGTCACCTCATGGCCCTCGGCCGAGAGGTGAAGCGAGGTCGCCCAGCCGCAGAAGCCGTCGCCGCCCAGCACTATGACCTTCATGCGCACACCTTCTCCGGCCCGGGGCTCCGGCGACCGCGCCGGCAGGCGCATCGGCGGGACCTTCGAGCATGCCAGAGACGACAAGCTCTTGAAATCCCGGCCGCTTGGCTGTTGAAGCCCCCTTCTCGACGGCTGATGCCTCAGCCGTCCGCCGAGCGCAAGCGCCCGGCGTTCCCCAAGCGACGGTTCCCCACCCTTCCATGCGCATCCTGATCGCGACCGACGCCTGGACGCCACAGATCAACGGCGTCGTGCGCGTCTTCCAGGTGACGGCCGGGCACCTGCGCGGCTTCGGCCACGAGGTCGAGGTGGTCGGGCCAGACCGCTTCCCCCTGACGCTGCCGGCCCCCGGATATCCGGAGGTCCGGCTGGCGGTGGCGCCCGGACGGCGCCTGCGTCGCCTCATCGAGGACTTCCGGCCGGACGCGATCCACGTACCCGTCGAGGGGCCGATCGGGCTTGCCGCCCGGCGCTACTGCCGGCGCCGCCGTATTCCGTTCACGACATCGTTCCACACGCGCTTTGCGGACTATTTCGAGAAGCGCATCGGCGGCGGCGGACGCTTCGCGCTGGCCGCGCAGCGCTGGTTCCACCGGGGCGGGCGCGCCATCATGGTGCAGACCGACACGCTGGAGCGCGAACTGACGGCGAGCGGCTTCGGCCCCGTGCGCCGCTGGGGCCGGGCGGTGGACACGCAGGGCTTTCGCCCGCTGCGCGGCGAGCCGGGCTTCGATGCCGACTTTCTCAACCTGCCGCGCCCGATCTTCCTGTATCTCGGCCGCGTCAGCCCGGAAAAGAACCTCGCCGACTTCCTCGCTCTCGACCTGCCGGGCTCCAAGGTCGTGGTGGGCGACGGGCCGGCGCTCCCGGCCCTGCGGGCGCGCTTTCCCGCGGCCCACTTCCTCGGCTACCGGACGGGCCACGACCTCGCCCGGCACTTCTCGGCCGCCGACGTCTTCGTGTTCCCCTCGCGCTTCGAGACGTTCGGGCTCGTGGTCCTGGAGTCCTTGAGCTGCGGCACGCCGGTGGCGGCCCTGCCCGTGCCGGGGCCGCTCGACATTCTCGGCCCCGCGCCGACCGTCGCGCGCCTGTCGGAGGACCTGCGCGCGGCGGCGCTGGAGGCGCTCGCGATCGACCGCACGGCCTGCCGGCGCTTTGCGGAAGGCTTCTCCTGGGAGGAATGCACGCGCGAGTTCGAGTGCAACCTCGAGCCGATCCCGCCCGGCGTGTGGGACGCGCTCGCGTCGGCTTGAGGGTCGCGCGCTTGCGGACGCGCCGGGGTTGCGGCCATGATGCGCCCGTGGCCCGCTCACAAGGAGGATGCTTGCACCGCTCCGCTTCCCGCCCGGCCCCCGAGCGCCCCGCGCTGCGGGTCGGCTTCCTTCTGGCCCACAACTTCACCCTGTCGGCCTTCTCGCTCTTCGTCGACGCGCTGCGCCTGGCGGCCGACGAGGGCGACCGCTCGCGCCCCATTCGCTGCGCCTGGAGCGTCATGGGCGCGACGTCGCAGCCCGTGCGCGCCTCGTGCGGGGTGACCGTGTCGCGAACCGGGGGCTTCGAGGATCCTCGCGGCTTCGACTACGTGGTGGTGGTGGGCGGCCTCCTGCACGGCGGCGAGGCGATGGACGACGCCTCGGTGGCCTACCTGCGCACGGCGGCGGCGAGCGGCGTGCCGCTGGTGGGCGTGTGCACCGGCTCCTTCGTGCTGGCGCGCGCCGGGCTCATGCGCGGGCGCCGCTGCTGCGTTTCCTGGTACCACCATGCCGACTTCGAGGCCGAGTTCCCGGACGGCGAGGCCGATGCCGACCGGCTCTTCGTGGTGGACCGCGACCGGATCACCTGCGCGGGCGGCTCGGGCGTGGCGGACCTCGCCGCCCATCTCATCGAGCGCCATGTCGGCCCGGCCGCCGCGCAGAAGTGCCTCCACGTGCTCCAGCTCCAGAACGCGCGACACGGTCACGACGCACAGCCCCATGGCGGCGCGGTGCCCGGCGGCGACGATCGCGTGCGGCGCGCCGTTCTCCTCATGGAGCAACACGTCGCCGAGCCCCTGTCGGTGGAGGCGATCGCCCACCGGCTCGCGCTTTCCTCGCGCCAGCTGGAGCGTCTCTTTCAGGAGACCGTGGGCGCGAGCCCGGCGGTCGCCTATCGCCAGTTGCGCCTCGCCTATGCGCGGCGCCTTCTCGAGACGACGCGCAAGAGCGTCACCGAGATCGCGGTCGAGGCGGGCTTCTGCGACGGGGCCCATTTCGCGCGCCAGTTCCGCGCCCATTTCGGCGTGGCACCGCGCGACGTGCGCGCCGAGCCCGGCCGGCCCGATCTGCCCGGCGCGGCGGCACTGCGCCTAAATACCGGGCGCGTCTTGGAAAATCTGCAGTAGGCGCTTTTCCGAAACCGTCCTAAAACTACGCGCTCTGTCGGATTTCTACCCGCCGGTGTCCGATACGGCATCGTCCGCGAGCCGGCGAAGTCCGCACCATCCGGCCCGTCGACACGTCGCGGGAAAGGATCGGTCCCGATGCCAGCCGAGCGCATCCGAGTGGAAGGGGTGGTCAAGCTCTTCGGCGAGCGCGCGCACGAGGGCCTCGATCTCCTGCGCCAAGGCGCCGGCAAGGACGCGATCCGCGAGCGGAGCGGTGCCGTGCTCGGCCTCGACAACGTGTCCTTCACGGTCGAGGAGGGCGAGATCCTCGTCGTGATGGGCCTGTCTGGCTCGGGCAAGAGCACCATGCTGCGCTGCCTGAACCGCCTGGTCGAACCCACCGCCGGATCGATCCGGGTGGACGGTGTCGAGGTGACGACGCTGTCGCCCAAGGCGCTGCGCGAGTTTCGTCGCAAGACCTTCGGCATGGTGTTCCAGCACTTCGCCCTCTTCCCCAACCGCACCATTGCCGAGAACGTGGAATACGGGCTCGAAGTGCAAGGCGTGGCGCCTGCCGAGCGCCGCCGGCGCGCGCTGGAGTCGATCGAGCTGGTCGGCCTGAAGGGATGGGACGCCAAGCTGCCGAGCCAGCTCTCGGGCGGCATGCAACAGCGGGCGGGCCTTGCCCGCGCGCTCTGCGTCGACGCCGACATCCTCCTCATGGACGAGGCCTTCTCGGCGCTCGATCCGCTGATCCGCCGCGAGATGCAGGACGAGCTCGTCTCGCTCCAGCGCAATCTTCGCAAGACCGTGGTCTTCGTGTCCCACGACCTCGACGAGGCCATTCACCTCGGCGGCCGCATCGTCCTCATGCGCGACGGGGCGATCGTCCAGGCGGGCAGCGCGGAGGAGATCCTGCTGGCGCCCGCAGACGACTACGTCCGCCGCTTCGCCGAGCATATCGACGTCTCCTCCGTCCTCACCCTCGGCCGTCTCGTGGAAGAGGCGCCGCCCCTCCTGCCCGAATCGCTTCATGCCGAGGACGCCTGGCCGCTGGTCGAGACGCGAAGCCCCGACGAGGTGCTTGTCGTCACCTGCGACCGGCGCATGCCGATCGGCCGCCTCAATCGCGACCGGCTCGGCGCGCCCGGCGCGCGCGGGCGCCGCCTCGACGCGTTGATGGACGGCGGCATCGCGCGCGCCCGCTCGACCGACGTCCTGCGCACCGCGCTGCCGCTTCTCGCCCGCGAGCCGCACGGCATCGCGGTGGTGGACGCGCAAGACCGCTTCCTGGGCCTCCTCACGCGCGAGCGGGTCCTGCATGCCCTGGCCCGCACCCGACCCGGAGACGGCGAATGGAATGGCTCGATCCCCGCTCCTGGAGCGTTCCCAAGTTCCCGCTCGACACGCTCAGCGATGGCGGACTCGACTGGCTCACCGCTCACCTGTCCGGTCTGACGCGCTCGCTGAGCCGCCTTGTCGCAGGCTGGATCTCCAGCGGCACCGAACTCCTTCTCCTCGTTCCGCCGCCCGTGGTGATCCTCGCGCTGGCGCTTCTAGCCTGGCGCCTGGCGGGCCCGCGCATCGCCGTCCTCTCGGCCGCCGGCTTCCTGTTCCTGTGGAACCTGCGCCTGTGGGACGCGACGATGGAGACCATCGTCCTCGTCACGCTCTCAACGCTGGCCGCGCTCGCGATCGGCGTTCCCATCGGCATCGGCTGCGCCCTGTCGCGCCGGCTCTGGGGCACGGTCGGCCCTGGCCTCGACATGATGCAGACCATGCCGAGCTTCGTGTACCTCATCCCCGCCATCCCCTTCTTCGGTCTGGGCGCCGTGTCGGCGGTGTTCGCGACCGTCGTCTTCTCGATGCCGCCCGTGATCCGCCTGACGGCGCTCGGCATCCTGTCGGTGCCGCGCGACCTGACCGAGGCCGCCGACGCCTTCGGGACGAGCCCGATGCAGAAGCTCCTGAAGGTGCAGCTGCCGCTGGCGCTTCCCACCATCATGGCCGGCGTCAACCAGACCATCATGCTGTCGCTCTCCATGGTCGTGATCGCCTCGATGATCGGCGCGGGCGGCCTCGGGCGCGAGGTCTGGCGCTCGATCCAGCGGCTCGACGCGGGCTCCGGCTTCCAGGCGGGCGTCGCGATCGTGATCGTGGCGGTCGTGCTCGACCGCATCACCCAGGCCATGGCGCGCCGCGCGCGGCCCGCCTGATCCACTATCCACCCGAGCCCCCAACAGGAGACCATCGCGATGCTGAAATCCCTCGTTCTCTCGACCCTCGCGCTGGCCGCGCTCAGCGGCACGGCGCTGGCCCAGGGCAAGGCTGTGAAGCTCGCCTACGTGGAATGGTCGGACGCGGTTGTGGCCACCAACCTTCTCGCCGAGACGCTGAAGACCAAGGGCTACGACGTCACGCTGACGCCGCTTCCTGCCGCCGCCATGTGGCAGGCGGTCGCGACGGGCGAGGCCGACGCGATGGTCGCGGCCTGGCTCCCGGCGACCCATGCCGCCTACTACGAGAAGCTGAAGGATCAGGTCGACCTCGTCGGGCCCAACGTCCAGGGCGCCAAGATCGGCTGGGCGGTTCCCGCCTATGTCGACATGAGCTCGGTCGCGGACCTGAAGACCAAGGGCGGCGAGGTCGAGAACAAGGTGATCGGCATCGATCCGGGCGCCGGCCTGATGCAGGCCTCCGAGAAGGCGATCAAGGACTACGAGCTGTCGGGCGTGACGCTGGTGGAGGGATCGGACGCCACGATGACGGCGGCGCTCAAGGACGCGATCGACCGAAAGGAGCCGATCGTGGTGACGACCTGGACGCCGCACTGGATGTTCGGCCGCTACGAGCTGAAATACCTCGCCGATCCCAAGGGCTCGTTCGGCGGCGAGGAGAGCGTCAACACGGTTGCCCGCAAGGACCTCGCCAAGGACATGCCCGAAGTCCACAAGATCCTGACCAACTTCAAGATCTCGCTCGACGACGAGCAGAAGCTGATGCTCCAGAACGAGGAGAAGGGCACCGATCCGGCCAAGACCGCCAAGGCCTGGATCGACGCGAACCCGGAGAAGGTCGCCGCCTGGACGAAGTAGAGCTATCCGGCAAGACGACGGGGCAGCTCCTGCGAGCCGCCCCGTTCGGAGATATCGATCTCAGGTCGGTGTCAGGCGGTGGCCTTGGCGCGGCTCTTGCGCGCCGCCTTGACCGGCTTGGGCGCTGCCGCAGCCTCCGCGGCCTGAATTGCTTCGCGCTCCATGCGGAGCGCGCGCAGGCGCGCGGTCTTGTCTCCGGTGGCCTTGGCTTCGGCGCGGATGAGGGACATCGCCGATCCCTTCTCGGACCGATTGGCGATGTTGCCGAGCTCCAGCTCGGCCCGCGGGGTGTGCGTGTCCATGGCGTCATGCCTTCCCGAACCGGGGGTTTGATCGTTTCACGCTGGTGCGTGGAAAACCCGGTGCGCCGATCACTCGGCATGACAGGAAAACTAGGGCGCGAGCGCCGCCTTTCGAGCGGCGCGGTGACGCGACGTTAAGAAACACCCTTTCCCCGCCCAGCGACAGGGCGGTCTCGCCATCAAAGCGTGACGTAGGTTCCCAGTTCCACGACGCGGTTGGCGGGGATGCGGTAGTAGTCGATCGCGTCGTAGGAATGGCGTGCCATCTTGATGAAGAGCTGGCTCTGCCAGCGCGGCATCTCGGAGCGCGTGGTCGCCGACTTGATGCGCCGGCGCCCGACGAAGAAGGTCGTCGACATCACGTCGAACTTCACGCCCTGCTCGCGCAGCCGGATCAGCGCCTGGATGAGGTTGGGCTCGTCCAGGAAGCCGTAGTGCAGCTCGATCCGCGCGAAGCCCGGCGCGAGCTTGGTGAACTCGATCTGCTCGGCCGGCGGCACATAGGGGATGTCGGCCGTGCGGATCGTCACGATGACGTTCTTCTCGTGCAGAACCCGGTTGTGCTTCAGGTTGTGCAGGAGGGCCGAGGGGACTGTCTCGGGCGTCGAGGTGAGGTACATGGCGGTGCCCGCCACGCGCGTCACGGACTGCGAGTTCTCCATGGCCTGGATGAAGGCGTCGAGCGACAGGTTCTGCTGCTGCGCCTTCTCGTTGAGAAGGCGAACGCCCCGGACCCAGATCACCATCAGCGCCACGATGCAGCCGCCGATCACGAGCGGCAGATAGCCGCCGTCGGCGAGCTTCAGGAGGTTGGCCGCCAGGAACGCCCCGTCGATCACGAGGAAGGGCGTCACCACCGCGAAGGCGAGGCCGAGGCCCCAGCCCCAGCCATAGGCGAAGACCACGATGGCGAGCAGGCTCGTGATGATCATCGTGCCGGTGACCGCGATGCCGTAGGCCGCCGCCAGCGAGGACGAGGTCTGGAAGAAGAGAACCAGCAGGACGACGCCCACCAGCATCAGCCAGTTCACGGTGGGCAGGTAGATCTGGCCCTGCTCCGACTCCGAGGTGTGCTCGATCTGGAGGCGCGGCAGGAGGCCGAGCTGGATCGCCTGCTGGGTGAGCGAGAAGGCGCCCGTGATCACCGCCTGTCCGGCGATGATGGTGGCGAGCGTCGCCAGGATCACGAGCGGCAGGCGGAGGGTTTCGGGCGCCGACAGGAAGAAGAGGTTGGGCAGCGCCTCGGGGCTCGAGAGCGCGAAGGCGCCCTGGCCGAGATAGTTGAGAAGGAGCGCCGGGCCGACGAAGCCGAGCCAGGCGATGCGGATCGGCTGCTTGCCGAAATGGCCCATGTCCGCATAGAGCGCCTCGGCGCCCGTGACCGCCAGGAAGACCGAGCCGAGCACGGTGAAGCCGATCACCCCGTGGCTTGTCATGAAGGAGAGGCCCTCCAGCGGGTTCAGCGCATGGAGGATCATCGGCGCATCGCCGATATGGGACACGCCGATCACGGCGAGCACCACGAACCACAGCACCATGATCGGGCCGAAGAACACGGCGACCTTGGCGGTTCCGAAGGACTGCACGGCGTAGAGCGCCACGATGATCGCGAGCGCGATCGGCACGATATAGGGGTCGAGGCCGGGCGTCGTGACCTTGAGGCCCTCCACCGCCGAGAGCACCGACACGGCCGGCGTCAGGATGGCGTCGCCGTAGAACAGCGCCGCCCCCATGATGCCGAGGATCATGATGGTCGGGTTGGGGTGCCGTAGGCCGCGCTTGGCCATGGCCTTCTGCGCCAGCGCCATCAGCGAGAGGGCCCCGCCCTCCCCCTGGTTGTCGGCCTGCAGCACGAAGATCACGTATTTCACCGTGACGACGATCACCAGCGACCAGATCAGGAGCGAGACGATGCCGATGATCTCGGCCGCCGAGGGAACGCCGCCGACATGCAGCAGCGATTCCTTCATGGCGTAGAGCGGGCTGGTCCCGATGTCGCCATAAACGACGCCCACGCTTCCCACGACGAGAAGCGGCATCGCCTTCTTGGGGTGAGTCGGCGGGCGGTCATGCGATGTGCCGGCCGCGACCGCGGCGTCACCAGTGGTCATTCCTCTGACGAGGCCTCCGGATGATGGGGGATGAGTGATCGAGCGGTGCGGGCATGCCCGGCCAGGTGAGTCATATGCGCTCCCCGACGGGGGAAGGTTTCCTGTTGCTCCCGTTGCCGGTTCGATCCGGCGTCTCGCACCCTCCGGCACGAAGCGGACAAGGATCCTCATCCGGTCCGCGCTTCTAGCACGAAGGCTCGTGGCGCGCCAAGCGCGACCCGCGAGCGCGCCCGGGGCGCCGGGAACGCGCCCTTAAGCCCTTGTCGGCAAGAGTGGGGAACCGGTGGCACCGAGGCCCGGCCTCCCGCTCGAAGGCTCAACCTGGAATGACGCCCCTTCTGTCCGGCTCCCTTCCCGCCGCCACGCCGGGGCTGCGCCTGTCGCAGATCCTGTCGACCCTCAGCCATGCGCTCGACATGACCGAGGGGCAGCCGGCGGGACACTGCGTGCGAGCGGCCTTCGTGGCGGACCGGATCGGTGCGGCGGTCGGACTGGCGGGACCCGAGCGGCGCGAGTTGCGCTACGCCGTTCTCCTCAAGGACCTCGGCTGCTCCTCCAACGCCGCCCGGCTCTGCCAGCTCTATCTCGCCGACGACCTCGGCTTCAAACGGGACTTCAAGCGCCTCGGCAGCGGCCTGCCGGAGGTGCTGCGCTTCGTCCTGGAACAGACCGGCGCGGGGGCGGACCTTGCGGGACGGGTGCGGGCGGTCGGCCACATCCTGCGCCATGGCGGCGAGATCGCGCGCGAGCTGATCGAGACGCGCTGCACGCGCGGCGCCTCGATCGCCCGGCGGCTGCGCTTCTCGGAGACGGTGGCCGAGGGCATCGCCTCGCTCGACGAGCACTGGGACGGCGGCGGCAAGCCCGCCGGCCTGTCGGGCGGCGCCATCCCGCTCTTCAGCCGCATCGCGCTCCTGTCGCAGATCGTCGATGTCTTCCACCGCTTCGGCGGCCCGCGCGCGGCGCTGGAGGAGGCGCGGCGCAGGTCCGGCCGCTGGTTCGACCCCGCGCTCGTCGCAGCCCTTGGGGAATCGGCGCGCGACGGAGCCCTGTGGGACGCGTTGGCCGGCCCCGAGGCGCTCCTCGTGCCGGTGGAGGACGATCCGGCCGAAGAGGTGGACGAGCCCTATCTCGACGACATCGCCCAGGCTTTCGGCGACATCGTCGACGCCAAGAGCCCCTATACCGGAAACCACTGCCAGCGCGTCGCGCTCTATGCCGACATGATCGGCGAGTCGCTCGCCCTGTCGGACGAGACGCGCCGCCGCCTCCGGCGGGCCGCCCTTCTCCACGACATCGGCAAGCTCGGCGTCTCCAACAGCATCCTCGACAAGCCGGGGCGCCTCGACGAGCGGGAATGGAGCCTCATGCGCCGGCACCCGGTCCACAGCCGCCTCATCCTGACGGGGCTGCCCGTCTTCGCGGAAGCCGCCGAGATCGGCGGCGCCCATCACGAGCGCCTGGACGGGCGCGGCTATCCGGACGGGATCGGCGGGCCCGAGATCACGCCGCTGACGCGCGTCGTGACGGTCGCCGACATCTTCGACGCACTCACCGCCGACCGCCCCTATCGCAAGGCCATGTCGCGCGCGGACGCCTTCGCCATCCTCGAGGCGGATCGCGATACGGTGGTCGACCGCCAGGCGGTCGCGGCCCTGCGCGAGGGCATCGCCCGGCTGGAGCGGGCCGAAGCCGACGCGGACATGCTGGCCGCCTGAAGGGGCCTTCTGGCGGTCCTCGCAAAGGCGTATGGAGAGCGGCCGGCCGCCGCCATCGGGACGGCGCACCGGCCGATCTCGTGGCTCCCATGACCTCACACACCATCCGCCCCGCCACGCCCCACGACCTCGACGCGCTCGTGCGCATCGAGGAGGCGGCGTTTTTGGGCGACCGCATCTCGCGGCGTTCCTTCCGCAACCTTCTCGCCTCGCGCAGCGCGATCGTGATCCTCGCCGAGGAGGACGGCGCTCCCGTCGCCTACGCGGCGGTTCTCCTGCGCGAGGGCACCGCGCTCGCCCGGCTCTACTCGCTGGCGGTCCTGCCCGGCCGGGGCGGCCGGGGCCTCGGGCGGGCGCTTCTGCGCGCCGCGGAGCGGCAGGCCTTCGAGCGCGACCGCATCGCGCTACGCCTCGAGGTGCGCGAGGACAACGCGCCGGCGATCCGGCTCTACCGTTCCGAGCATTACCGCCCGATCGGCAGGATCGAGGACTATTACGAGGACGGGGCGTCGGCGCTGCGCTTCGAGCGCACGCTGAAGGGCGAGCATCGCGTGGACACGGGCGTGCCCTACTACGCGCAGACCACGGACTTCACCTGCGGCTCGTGCTGCCTGATGATGGCGCTGGCGCGTGACGCCGCGGTCGAGCCGAGCCCGCGCCTCGAGATCCGGCTCTGGCGCGAAGCCACCACGATCTTCATGATGTCGGGCCCCGGCGGCTGCGAGCCCTACGGGCTGGCGGTCGCCGCGCACGAGGCGGGGCTGGCGGCCGAGATCCACGTCTCGACGGCGGGCGATCTCTTCTTGGAAGGGGTGCGCTCGGCGGAGAAACGCCACGTCATGGCGCTGGCGCAGGAGGACTTCCGCCTGCGCGCGGAGAGCTACGGCATCCCCGTGGCGATCCGGCCGGTCACGGTCGACGACCTGCGCGGGTGCGTGGCGGCGGGCGGCACGGCGATCGTGCTCGTCTCGGGCTACCACATGTTCGGGCAGAAGGTGCCGCACTGGGTGCTGGTGCATGGCGACGACGGCCGGCATCTCGTGCTGCACGACCCCTGGGTCGCCGACGAGCGGGGCGAGTCGGCCTCGGACGCGGCCAACCTGCCGGTTCCCTACGACGCCTTCGCGCGCATGGCGCGCTTCGGCAAGGTCGGCCTCAAGGCCGCCGTCTTCCTCCATAAACGCTCGGCCTGACCCGGGTCGTCCCGTCCCGCCCACGAGAAAGCTTCCCTCCCCGATGTCCCAATGGGTCATTCTGGTCGGCCGTTCCTCCGACCTCGACAACGCCTCGACCCCGCACAAGGTCATGACGAGCCGGGACTATCTCGCCCGGCCGGCGCTGTTCGGCTCCGAGCGGCCCAAGGTCATCAACCTGTGCCGCTCCTACAGCTACCAGAGCCGGGGCTACTACGCCTCGCTCCTGGCGGGCGCGCGGGGGCACCGGGTGATCCCGAGCGTCGAGACCATGATCGACCTCTCGGAGCGCAAGCTCTACGAGAACGCCCTGCCGGAGCTGGAGGAACTGCTCGCCAAAGCCATCGCAAGCGAGAAGGACTGCCCGCGCGAGCCGGTGCGATTCTATTTCGGCTATACCGACGACGCACGCCTGGAGCGCTTCGCCAAGCTCCTGTTCGACTGGTTCCGCGCGCCCGCGCTGGAGGTCGTCCTGGAATGGCGGGAGCGGGTGCGCATCAAGCGCGTCGGCTTCGCCTCGATCGGCAAGCTCGACGAGGCCGAGAAGACGCGCCTTCTTCAGTCGATGGAGCGCTACACGGCGCGCGAATGGCGCGACGCCCGTTCCAAGACCCCGGCGAAATACTCGTTCGCGACGCTGGTCGATGCCAAGGAGACGCTGCCGCCCTCGACCATCGGCACGCTCAAGCACTGGGCGAAGATTGCGGGTCGCATGGGCGTCGACGTCGAGCCGATCGGCAAGCGCGACCTGCCGCGCCTTGCCAACTTCGACGCGCTGTTCATTCGCGAGACGACCTCGATCTCGAACCACACCTACCGCTTCGCGCGCCGCGCCGTGCAGGAAGGGATGCCGGTGATCGACGACCCGGTGTCGATGATCCGCTGCACCAACAAGGTCTATCTGAACGAGCTGATGACGGCGAACGGCGTCTGCGTGCCGCGCTCGGTGATGATCGGGGGGCGCGAGGACTTCGCGCGCGCGGCCGACGAGCTCGGCTTCCCGATGGTGCTCAAGATCCCCGACGGCTCGTTCTCGCGCGGGGTCAAGAAGGTCGATAGCCAAGCAGCCCTCGAAAAGCTCGCGCTGGCCTGGCTGGAGGACACGGACCTCCTGATCGCGCAGGAGTTCATGCCGACCCGCTTCGACTGGCGTGTGGGCGTTCTCGGCGGCCAGCCGCTCTTCGCGGTCCAGTACCACATGGCGAAGTCCCACTGGCAGATCATCAACCACGAGACCGGCGGGCGG
>NZ_BBWK01000035.1 GCF_001463765.1 Aureimonas sp. AU4
GCTTCACCGCCTTCGCGCTCGCCGACGCGCCGCCCGCCGTGCTCGACACGGGGCTGCGGGCCGCCAAGATGATCGGCGACGGGCTCTACGGGGTGGACCTCAAGGAAACCGACAACGGCGTCTTCCTGATCGAGGTCAACGACAACCCCAACCTCGAGCACGGCGTGGAGGACGTGGCCGAGCGCGACGAGGTCTGGACGCGGCTGACGCGCTGGTTCGTCGAGCGCGTGGAGCGCTAGCGAGGATCGGGGCCTGGGGACACCGATCCTCGGGCAGGGATCAGGCGCAGTCGCCGGTGCCCGAGCCGTCGGCCGGCTCGATCTGGACGCGGGCATGACCGGCGCCGACGAAGCCGAGCTTGCCGGCCGCGCCCTTGGAGAGGTCGATCATCCGACCCTTCACGAAGGGGCCGCGATCGTTGATCCGCACGACGACGGACCGGTTGTTGTTGAGGTTGGTGACCTTGACTTTGGAGCCGAGCGGCAGGGTCTTGTGGGCGGCGGTCATCGCCATGGGGTTCATGCGCTCGCCCGAAGCGGTGCGCGAGGTCAGCGCGTACCAGGACGCGCGACCGCAGGTCGTCTTGCCGCCAGCAGCCTCGGCGGACCCGGAATGGGCCGCAAGGCCGGTGAATACGACGGCAGCCGCCGCGATCGTGAATGCGTTCAACTCTTCGGAACCTGTCCTGTTACCGCCGGACCGGGAACCGAGCCTTAACGAAGAATGAACGAACCCCTTGAGTTCATTCGCCCTTTCCCCTCGTGGCCCCCGCCGTTCGACGGGGTCGGGGTGCCGGCGGGATGGGGCGAAACCGTGACGGTTCCATCACGCTCTATTTCCGCCTGATATATGGCGAAATCGCTAAAGGCCTCGATCGCCTCTGTCACAGGGCATGAGCGCCGCGAGACCTTCACGAAACGTTGGGAAAAAAAATTCGTATCCAAGCGAACGAATGCGCCGATTGGAGACCTTTTTGTTCTCTCCGTAGAAAGATCGTGCCATCGGAGTCAGCTCCGCCGTCTCGAAATCCTGCTCCGGTGGCGGCTCGACGTCGATCATCCGCGCCGCATGGAGCACGACGTCCTGCGGCGGCGCGGGTTCGTCGTCGGTGACGTTGAAGGTCCCTCCGAGACATCGCTCGGACAGAAGGCGCAGCACGCCCGCGATGTCGGCGACGTGGATGCGGTTGAACACCTGGCCCGGCTTGACCAGCCGCTTGGCGCGTCCCGTGCGAAGGTTCACGAAGCTGTTGCGGCCCGGCCCGTAGATGCCCGACAGGCGCAGGATCGCAAGCGGCATGCCCCGCGCCTCGGCCAGAGCGGTCCAGGCCTCCTCGGCCTCCAGCCGCTCGCGCGAGCGGCGCGAGACGGGTCGCGGCGGCGTCGTCTCGTCCACCCAGGCCCCGCCGTGGTCGCCGTACACGCCGACGGTCGACAGGTAGCCGATCCAGGCAAGCCGCGGCATCGCGTGGAGGATCGTCTCCCGGTAGCACCGCAGCACCGGATCGCCACGCTCGCCGGGCGCGATCGAGACGACGAGGTGCGTGGTGCGCGCCAAGGCCTGCGCGATCCCCTCCCCCGGCTCCTCCCCGTCGAACACGAAGCCCGGCCAGCCATGGCGCGCGAAGCCGGCGGCCTTCTCGGCGGAACGGGTCGTCGCCCCTTCGATCCGCGCGGGCTCCAGCCCCTCCAGAAAGGCCGAGGCCGAGTAGCCCGCGCCGAAGACGAAGAAGCGCGCGTCGCCGTGCGAAGCCCCGTTCATCGATGATCCGCCGGCTCGTCGAGGAAGCGGATGCGGCCGACCTCGAGCTCGTCGATCCGCAGACGGCGGATGCGCGCGCGCCCGACGCTCAGCGCTCCGATCGCCAGGCTGCCGATCGCGACCGCGCCCAGCGCGAGAGCGCCGACCGACAGGGCACCGAGTGCCGAAGCCCCGACCGCCGACGCACCCGTGGCCCGCACACCCACGGCCTCGGCGCTTCGACGCTCGGCCCCCTGTTCCCGCCCCTCAGGCGTCCTGCCGATCGATCGCATCCCATTCGCTCCGCACGAGGTCGTCCGCCTCGTTATGGAGTGCGTCCGGCCGGCCTGCCAAGGCTTCGGCCGGCGCGAGGCGCGCAAGCGCCCAGACCGCCATCGCCCGGACCAGCGGAGCCTCGTCGCCGAGCCGCTCGCGGACAGGCGCCAGAAGCGCCGGGTCACCCGAGTTGCCGGCGGCGATCAGGCAGTTCGAGACGAACTTGTCCCGGCCGATCCGCTTGATCGGCGAGCCGGAAAAGAGCGCTCGGAAGGTCGCGTCGTCGAGAGCGAGGAGATCCGTAAGCCTCGGCGCCCTCAGGTCGTCGCGCGCCCGCAGCTTCGCCTCGCGTGCCGTCGAGGCGAACTTGTTCCAGGGACAAACGGCGAGACAGTCGTCGCAGCCGTAGACGCGGTTGCCGATGCGGGGCCGCAGTTCGCGGGGCACGATGTGACGCGTCTCGATCGTCAGATACGAGATGCAGCGCCGCGCATCGAGCCGGTAGGGTTCCGGGAAGGCCTCCGTCGGGCAGGCGTCCTGGCAGCGGCGGCAGGAGCCGCAACTGTCCGTGCCCGGCGCGTCGGGCTCGAGTTCCAGCGTGGTCAGGATGGAGCCGAGAAACAGCCAGGAGCCGTGGCGACGCGACACGAGGTTGGTGTGCTTGCCCTGCCAGCCGAGCCCGGCCGCCTCTCCGAGCGGCTTCTCCATCAGGGGCGCCGTGTCGACGAAGACCTTGACCTCGTGCGGCGTGCCGTCGGCCCGCGTTCCCGCCCGCGCGAGGAGGCGGCCGGCGAGTTCCTTGAGCTTGCCCTTGACGACGTCGTGGTAGTCGCGGTGGCGGGCATAGACGGAGATCGCGCCCCGGTCCGCCATGGCGTTGACAGCCAAGGGGTCTTCGTCCGGTCCGTAGTTCAGGCCGAGCACGATCACGCTCCGCGCCTCGGGCCAGAGCGAGCCGACCGAGCGGCGGCGCCCGGCGGTCTCGGGAAGCCAGCCCATCGTGCCGTGGAAACCCGCCTCGACGAAGGCGTCGAGATGGGCCGCCGCCGCCGCGTTCTCGCCTGCCCGCGCGACGCCCACCGCGTCGAAGCCGAGGCGCCGGGCATCCGTGTCGAGGAAGCGGCGCAGGGCCGCGGGGCTCAAGGGGTCGGCCATCGCGGGTTTTCTAGAGCCGGGCGGCCTCCCTGCCAACCGGCTCGCGTTTCCCCGTCAGCGTGGCGCGATCTCGCGCCAGCGGTGCAGCACGCGTCCGCTCGCGCGATCCATCGCCCAGGCGTGGCCCTCGAAGGGCTGGTCGGCGCTGCGGCTGATCGGCTCGCCCAGGACCGAGAGGAGAAGCAGCGTTCCGACCCCGCCACGGGCCACCACCGCGACGTCGCCCTCGGGCGCCCCGGCGAGAATGGCCTCCACGGCGCGGCGCACGCGCGCCTGCGCGTCCACCGCCCGCTCCCAGCCGCGAACGCTCGTCTCGGGGTGGGCGAAGAAGAGGTCGGCCGTGCGCTGAAACTCGTCCGGCGGCAGGAAGCCCGTCGCCCGCCGGTCGTTCTCGCCGAGGTCCTCGCGCTCGCGGACGCCGAGGCCATGCCGGGTGGCCAGGATCTCGGCCCCCTCGCGCGCCTTGGGCTCGCGGCTCGACCAGACCTCCACGAGGCGGCTCCAGTCGCCCTCGCGCGCGAAGAGGTCCATGCGCTCGCGACCGCGCGCCGACAGGCTCCAGTCTTCCACCGGCACGGCCGGGTCGATTACGACCTGGGGATGGGTGACGAAGACGAGCCGTCCGGCCGTCAAAAGTCGAGTTCGCCGTAATGGGCGACGGGCGGGATGCCGCGCACGCGCTCGGCGAGGAACGGCCGGAACGAGGGTCGCGACTTCATCCGCATGTACCATTCCTTGGCGAGCGGCTCCTCGTCCCAGGCGACCTCGCCGAGATAATCGAGGATCGACACGGCCGCAGCCGCCGCTAGGTCCGCATAGGACAGGCGCGTTCCCGACAGCCAGTTGCGGCTTTCCGCCAGCCATCCGACGTAGCGCATGTGGTTCTTGAGGTTGAGCCGCGCGGCGCGGATCGCCGAGGCATCGGGCGGCCCGCCCCCCTCGTTGGCGCGCATCTCGAGCTTGAACACGCGCTCGCGCACGAGATAGCGCGTCACCTCGCCGTCCATCTTGCCGAGGAACCACTCGGTCAGTCGCCGGATCTCGGCACGCTCGCCCGGCTTCTCGGCGAGCAGGCGCCGCTCGCGCTGGAAGGCGCCGCGCGTCTCGTCGAGATACTCGGCCGCCACGGTTCCGCCCACGATCGCCGGCCCGTTGTCCTCGATCAGGACCGGCAGCGTCGCGGCCGGGTTCAGCGCCAGGAACTCCTGCCTTCGCTGCCAGGGTCGCTCCTCCACCAGTTCGACCCGCTCGCCGTATTCGCCGAGAACCAGCCGCACGAAGCGCGAGGCGGCGGACATGGGGTGGTGATGGAGCGTGAGCATGAAGGCGGGAGAACTCTCATCGTTCGACGCCTCGCGCCGGTCGAGGCCGGCGCAAGGGCAGGCCGCCGCCGGCGGATCGGCGAAGGGACCCGGGCGACGTGGCCGCCGGACAGGGTTGGGAGATAGCCGATCTGCGCGAATGCGCAAGCGCCAGATCGCGGGCACGGACTGGCGCGCGAAAGCTTCAGCCCCTATGACGACCGCGCCCGTTTCACGGCCGCGCGCCTCTTCCCTCCCCTCCCTCGAGGCGCGCCGGACCGAATGGAGACCATGGACATGCCCTATCTGGACGCGCTGATCCTCGGCATTCTCGAGGGCCTGACGGAGTTCATCCCCGTCTCCTCGACCGGCCATCTCATCCTGGCAAGCGAGCTTCTGGGCTTCCGTTCGACCGGCAACACCTTTCCGATCCTGATCCAGCTCGGCGCGGTCCTGGCGGTGCTCTCGGTCTATTTCGGGCGCCTGTGGCACCTGGCCGTCACGCTGCCCACCAGCCCCAAGTCGCGCCGCTTCGTGGGCGGCATCCTGCTCGCCTTCCTGCCGGCGGCCGTGATCGGCGCGATCGCGCACGACTTCATCAAGACCGTGCTCCTCGAGTCGCCCATGACGATCTGCGTCGCGCTGGTGATCGGCGGCATCGCGCTTCTGGTGATCGACCGCCTGCCGCTCGTGCCGCGCTTCCGCGACGTCGAGGACTATCCGCTGTCGCTCTGCTTCAAGATCGGCCTGTTCCAGTGCCTGGCGATGATCCCTGGCACCTCGCGCTCGGGCGCGACCATCGCCGGCTCGCTGCTTCTGGGAACCGACAAGCGCTCGGCGGCGGAATTCTCCTTCTTTCTCGCCATTCCCACCATGGCCGGCGCCTTCGCCTACGACCTCCTCAAGAACTACCAGTTCCTGTCGAGCGACGACCTCACCGTGATCGCGATCGGCTTCATGGCCGCCTTCCTCTCGGCGCTCCTGGTCGTGCGCTCGCTCCTGAACTTCGTCTCGCGCTACGGCTTCGCCCCCTTTGCCTGGTGGCGCATCGTCGTGGGCGCGATCGGCATCGGCCTGCTCCTGGCCTATCGATGAGGCAGGTGGAGGGGGAGCGGAGCGATCGCCCCCCCCTTGGGCAAATCCTTGTGTCTCGACATGCAAAAGGGGGACCCGCCGGGTCCCCCTTTTGCATGTCACAGCCGAAAACAGGCAGCCGGGCCTCATCATCTCCAAGAGACCGAGAGGCGGAGCCCTCGTTGCCGCTCAGGCCTTGGCGGAGCGGTCGTCGCCGGGCAGCGTCTCGTCCTCGGCCGGGCGGTCGTCGTGGGGTTGGGGCTTGGTGAACTGGCCTTGCGGGCGGAAGCGCACGAGATAGGTGGGAAGGACCGCCTCGAGCGTGCGCGGGCGGATGCCGAAGGCCTCGAAGGTGCGCTTCTCGGCGACGGCCCGATCGGACACGACGTTGTCGATCTGGAGCTGCGTCACCTGATCGGGCGTCAGCGGAGCGCCGGGCATGAAGCTCGTCCAGTCGGCCAGCTTGGCGGCGAGGCCGAAGGGAATGTTCACGAAGCGCCGGCGGCGCTCGATGACGCGCAGCATCTCCTCCATCATGGCGCGGAAGCTCACGGCCTCGGGCCCGCCGAGCTCGTAGATCCGGCCGCCGGGCACCTTGCCCTCCACCGCATCGGCGACGGCCAGCGCCACATCGTTGACGAAGACCGGCTGGAAGCGCGTGTGACCGCCGCCCAGCAGCGGGAGCACCGGCGAGAAGCGCGCCATGTTGGCGAAGCGGTTGAAGAACTGATCCTCGGCGCCGAACACGATCGAGGGGCGCAGGATCACCGCTTGCGGCACCGCCTCGAGGACACGGCGCTCGCCGTCGGCCTTGGTGCGCGCATACTCGGACGGCGAGTCGGCGTCGGCGCCGATGGCCGACATCTGCACCATGCCGATGCCGCGCTTGGCGGCCCCTTGCGCGATCAGGCCGGCGCCTTCGGCCTGAAGCGCGCTGAAGCTCTGGTCGCCGGCCTCCGTGAGGATGCCGACGAGGTTGACGGCGAAGTCCGCCCCCTCCAGCGCGCGCTCCACCGACCAGGGAAAGCGCAGGTTCGCCTGCACGGCCTGGATCTGCCCGAGGTTGCCGGCGATCTGAAGGTGATAGGCAAGATCCGGCCGGCGGCAGGCGACGCGGATCCGATGTCCGCGCTTGGCGAGCGCATGGACGACGTAACGGCCGAGGAAGCCGGAGCCTCCGAACACGGTGACCAGCTGTTTCGTATCGATCGCCATGGCTCTTCTCTTCCGCGTTGCGTACCGGCGGGTATGATGTGGCGGCAGGCTTTAGCGGCAATCGCACGAGCGGAAAAGCCGCGCCGGCTGATTTCCGGGAAAGCGCCATTGACACGGCCCGACCCCGCCCGTAGAGAACCCCCCGTGCCCAGGTGGCGGAATTGGTAGACGCGCACGGTTCAGGTCCGTGTGCCGCGAGGCGTGAAGGTTCGAGTCCTTTCCTGGGCACCAACAACCCCGTAACGGGTTGACCCGCAAAGAAAATCAGCAGGATCATAGGTTTAGCGTCGCCCCAGTGCTACACAGGGGTGCTACACATGGTCCTTGCGATGAGCCGTCCGCAGAAGCACCCCCGAACCGGAGTCTACTGGTTCCGAATGCGGGTGCCGGCCGACTTGGTGGCCGCCGTCGGGCGCAAGGAAGTCACCCGTAGCCTCGAAACCAAGGACCCAGGCGAAGCCCGGCTACGGCATGCTCAGCTTCGTTTGGAGCATGACGCCTACTGGGCTAACCTCAGGGCGGGCCCCCGCACCCTGACGGAGCGGGAAGCCCACGAGTTGGCCGAGCCATTCTACGACGACTGGCTGGGCAAGCATGAACAGAACCCAAGCCAGCAGACATTTTGGGACACCCAGGTCGGGGCGCGGCTTTGGTCACGGGACGCGGTCAACGCCGACCCGGTGCCTGATTGGGTGACCGCTCCGGTTGATGGCTACGCGCTCACCTCTGTGCAGTTTCTTCGACATGCGAGTTTGGAGCGTTGGTGCCGGGAACAGGCAACGTCGTTTCTCGCCAACAAGGGCCTCGTCACGTCGAACGACGGTCGGGACGCGATGGCCCGCGCCATCGGGGCGGCCGTTCAGCGAGCGAGCTTGGTTCTGGAGCAGGAAGCGCGCGGCGACTATGCTGCGCGGGGCCACAGGCCGTCGCCAACCGCTTTGACCCACACGGCGACGCCGAATAGCGTTGGCGCGACAGGCGGCAGTTCAAGGGTCGCCAAAGGGCAACCCAGCATGTCGCTGAGCGGCCTGGTCGATGACTGGTGGCAGGAAGCGAAGGCGACGGGGCGCAAGCCCAGCACCCATGAGAGCTATCGCAACTCGTTCGCGACGTTGATCAAGTTCCTTGGCCACGACGACGCGACCCAGGTCGGCAAGGCGGACGTGATCGCCTTTAAGGACCACCGCCTCGTGACGCCGTCGGCGCGCACAGGCCGAGTTCCGTCCGCTAAGACCGTCAAAGACTCCGACCTGACCGCGTTGAAAGCGGTGTTCGAATGGGCCGTCGTCAACGGCAGGATGGCTGAGAACCCTGCGGCCAACGTCACAATCAGGCTCGGCAAGCCACGCAAGCTCCGCGATAAGGGGTTCACCGACGCCGAGGCCATCGCCATTCTGCAGGCTGCGTCGACCTTCGAGCCAGGCCGGGAGAACGCACGGACGAGCGCGGCCAAGAGGTGGGTGCCATGGCTCTGTGCCTTCACCGGCGCACGCTTGGGTGAAATCGCTCAGCTTCGCAAGGAGGACGTCACGCAAAGTGACGGCCATTGGGTCGTTCGCATCACCCCTGAGGCTGGCACCGTCAAAACGAATGAAGCCAGAATGGTAGTTCTGCACCACCAGCTGGAGCAGCTCGGGTTTCCGACGTTCATCGAGCAAGCACCCAAGGGCCACCTATTCATCACGGTCGGCAAGGAAGGCGATGTGCTCGGGCCGTTGCAGGGTTTGAAGAACCGCCTATCGGCCTTCGTGCGGACGGTTGTCACCGACCCAAACGTCGCGCCGTTTCATGGCTGGCGACACCGATTCAAAACCGTTGGGATGGAGGTCGGCATTCCTCCCCGGGTTCTCGATGCTATCCAAGGTCACGCCCCTCGGTCGGTATCCGACTCGTATGGTCACGTGACCCTTCGTACGATGGCTCAAGAGATCGCGAAGCTACCACAAATGAACGTCGCCACACGTCACTGATGCCTGAAGAGGCATTTTAATTGACGACCTTCTTGACGATGGCGTGGCGACGCGCAATCTTAACGGCGCTACGAGGACCTCCCAAACTGGGACTACAAGTAACAGTGACCTCAGCTATGATCGCAGCTGATTAAAGGTCATGTTCCCCCGGCGACTTACGTCGCAGAGGCCGCACCGATCCATCGCAAATGTGCGAGGGATTTGGCTGGCCTTTTCATGCCTTCCTTCCTCGTCTGTCTGTGTTGGATCGGTCCACACCAATCCGCACCGGAGCAAGAAGGCAATGAAACATCTCGTCTCGCGCCGTGAGCGACGCGCAACTCGCTCTCAACCAACAGAAACTCGATCAACTCAGGCTTCGACAGCTTCGATTGATGATCGCGCAGAAAGCGCACGTGCCGCCCGGCGCGACCACGCTGGCTCGACCTCACAACCGAGGTCGCGTATTACATTGCCTGAAAACGCATCGTGTCTTCGCCCAGTCAGAACTTCCGATACTGAACGGTCCCTGGCGCGCGATCAGCAGGCACCCCCCCGATCAAATCGCCTTTCGACACGTTCGATTGATGATCGCGCTGAAGGCGTACGCAATTCCCAGCGCAGCCATACTAGCTCGACCTTGAGACACCGGCCGCGCGTCACATTGCCAGAAAACGCACCGCGTTTTCGCACGCCGGCTACAACACCGGCACGGTTGCGCGAGAAGCTAGCCCCCTCAAGCGACATGGCCAGAAGAGTCGCGTCTCCTCGAGAAGATATGACGCCTATCCTATCCGCACCCAAAGCTAGGTATACCGTAGGCGTCCAGTTGGAGTTCGATTTCGGATCTATCGCAAAACCCGTCAGTCGAGCCCCATTGTTACACACTTCGCACCGTCGAAAGGGCCGTAAATGAAACCGGTGGCCCCCAAAATGGTACGAAATCGCCCCATCATGCCAAATCGACGCCTTACGACGGCATCACCCCCCCTTCGCACTAGGCGAAAGCCGATAACGAATTGGGAGACCTTCAAGCGAGCAACGCTTTCAGACGGCGTACGGCTACGTCAGTACCTCATCGACGCCAGGAAAGGATCGGTTTCCCTAAGCCGAACTGTTCGAAACGAACTCGAGCCTAGGGCGGCAATCTACCTGCATGCAAACAACAGGCTTGCACGCCTCGGCTTCGCTGAGGTCATGACACGGCATGTCCAGTCTTTGGCTCCGACGCATGATGTTTCCTTTTATTGGATCACCCTAATCTCGGAACGTTACGTCCTACCAGAAAGCGAAGCAGCGAACTTCGACCAGCGATCGTTGCAAGCTTGGGTCCAGCAAGTCCTTCATGGCATCGATTTTATCGGCAGCCTAGAGTTAGCCTACTATACAAATCTGAAAAGAGGCAGTGGGCGAGGTTCAGTATCATGGCATTTTCATGGGACTGGCTGGAGCAAAACATCCGATCTCGTTGGGAAACGTATAGATGAGATAAACGCATCGACGAGGACGATCTTCCCTGGCGTAGTTCCAGCGTTGGCAGCTGAAATTCCTAGGAGGAAACTAACCGCTAAGCTTCTATATGCTCTAAAAGCACCTCGAAGCGCGTACCGTGTGTATGCTTTCAAAGAAGATAGTTTTGATTCCGAAACCGGTGAGCTAGAAAAGCGGCCGACAGGCTTCTTTAAACAAAAGAAAGGCGCGTTACGACCGGGTGAACTCGCCAGGGTTTGCACTTTTCTTGAGGGACGGTACCTTGATCAGCTAGCCATTGCCGGTGGAGAAGGGAAGTCCATTCTGCGAAAGGTTCGCGAAGAATCCCTGCGTCCTTTCAAACGAGAGGAAGAACGCCTGATTAGTGGCGGTCGCATGGGCTCAGAACGATACTTCACAGGCAAAACTCGCTGTCGCTAATGGAAAGGAAGGAGTCGACGTTAAGATATTTTGATTCGACCCCTTCCAACCACATTGTCTGCGATTGACGTCTACTATTAGCCGCGAATTATAAAAACCGAACGAAGCATTCGGGTTTTTTTGGATGGACATCACCGCAGCGGAATTTTTATTGCGCGTGGCACTGCCTTCACTTTTGCTAGCGCCCACTGACTATATTTCGGCGATCGAAGAAATATTGATCGCTGACGGCGTCACGACTGCAGTCGCACGTCGGGACACGCCGTTCCTGGTCGATTGGCTGATCGCAGTTTCGCAATTTCAGGGTATCTCCGACCGCAATGCAGCTGCCTTCACCGCTAAACATGGCCTTGTCGGATGGGGCGACATAGCCGACTCGTTGCGGCCAAACCCGTCCTGCCCTCGCTTACGAAGCTTCTGGTCGTTCAACGAGTGCGGGTATCGGAAGGCGTCATATGCCTGCGCCGAACCAGGACATTTGACGAACTGCCCCCTGCCCCACCATCCGACACGCAAGGGCTCACTGATCCAAGCCGCCTACGCCCTGTTCTTTTTCGTTCGCGATCTGTGCGATGGCGACCTGATCGGATGGATCGATCAGCGGCTCGCTGACGCCGACCCAGGGCTCGACGCACCCGATCGAGCGGTACGCATGGGCGCAGCCCTCCTCAGCCGGCTGCGAGGCATCTACGGGATAGGAGACAAGGTTTGGTCGATGGCGCTGGCCGACCTGCTGCTGGCTAGCGACCCAAACCGCGAACGATGGATCACGACAGGAGCCGGCATGGTCGTTGTCGACAGCCTTCTCCACAATCACCTGCACCGCACCGGGGTTCTCCGTCGCTTCGACGCCGATCATGCCTACGGCCCAAGGTGCTATGCGCCAGGGGGCTGCAGCGATCTCATTCGTGGCTTGGCAAAGCGTGTCGACGCGCGCCAGTTCAATGCCGACTTTCCCGCCTGCTTCCCGCGCTTCGTTCAGTTCGCCATGTATCGCTTGTGCTCCACGCAGGAGATCAACCTATGCAACGGGGTTCGCATTGACGACCGCGACCGATGCAGGAACGTAGCTTGCCCCGTTTTTACCGATTGCGATCGGGTCGCCTTGCACGGCTAAAGTTTGCGTAGGCTGAAGTTGGCGCGGCTGAGTCATGTGAAGAGGCAGGCGCTCATTCGAAATTCGAGATGGGCTCGCGATGGGCAATCGAAGTCATTGACATAGGAATATAATCCTAGTATGATGGTGAGGTTCGCATTGCGCCGATACATCGTCGGCCAACCGGGAGCTTCCTATGCCAACCTATCAAGCGGGCCGATCAAAGCCCGTTTCAATCATCGCTGTTCGTTCACGAAGGGGGCCTCTGGCCTCCTTCTTCGTTTGCGGGAGGCGCTCGTGAACGCCGCATCGTCTCAGCGTGCGGTGACGCTTGCTGCTTCGTCGCCGCCCCCTTCGCAGACGCCCGTATCCCCTGCACCGGCTTCTGCGTCGCCGCCTGCTGTTATCGTGTTCGGCCTCGACGATACCGGCAAGCCCCATGCCTCGGCCTTTGATGCCAGCGAGGCGACGCTCGCCCGGAAGGCCGCCGCGCTGATGGGAATGAGCACGCTGTCGGTCACGACCGACGCCGACCGGTCGCTGGCGGCCAGGGTGCCGAAAGGCCGGCTGTTCGCGTCGGGCAAGGGTTTTGTGCCGTTCGTCAAGGCCGGTCTTTACGCCGAGCTTTTGGCCCTGAAGTCCGCAGCAGGCCCCTCAGCCGACGCCTCCTTAAATTCGCCCGCCACAGCCCCAGCCGCTTCGGAGACCACCATGTCCACTGCCGCCCAGCACAAGCCCACCGCCATCACCGGCTTTGCGCAGGTCCCACAGCCAACACATTGGGCCGACGTTCAGGTTGGCGCGATCGTGCTGGCCGCGATCGCCCCCAAGCATACCGAATGGTACGAATGCCAGGTCATCGGCGTCGAGGCGAGCGACCGCTTCACCCTGCGCTTTTGCGACTGGCCGAATGAAACGCCCTTCACCCGCCAGCGTGCCGAGATCGGCCTGATGCACCCTTCTCGTGAGGTCGACCCTCCGGCCGAGGCCAGCGAGCCCGCCACTCGCACCTAACCGGCTGGTGCCCGAGCAATCGTGGCTCGGGCACGCCCCCTCCCCCTTCTATTGATATGAGGTTTCCATGCAGACCTTGGTCGTCACCACCCGCGACCGCGTGCGCACCCTCAACGATCAGCTTCGCCAGCAGCAGACGGGCGGTACGATCGTCACGACACCCGGTGTGCGAGCCCTGGGCGCAGCTGCCGTCGCCGCGACCCTACGTGCCGTCGCTGCGTTTGATGACTTCGGCGCGCACAACGACCCTTTCGATGAGCATGAGTTCGGGTCGGTCGTGATCGAAGGGCAAACGGTGTGGTTCAAGGTTGAGGCTTACGATCTCGACATGCGCTGGCACTCACCTGACCCCGCCGACCCGGCCGTCACCCATCGCATCATGACGTTGATGCTGCCGGAGGAGTACTGAACGGTGCCGGCTCACGAGCCGCCCGCCAACGCGTTGAACGCTTTCGCGTCGCTCGCCGCTCGGTTTCCCCACCGTGTCTTGTTGGCCGTACCGGACGTGCGCCACATTCCAATATTTGCGCTCGGGGTCGAGAAGGCACGCGCGCCCCTCGAATGGGCATCGCTCGATGACCTCGACGGGCAACGGACCGTGGTTGGGCGTGACGCCCTAGAGCAGCTTCAGGCACGCCGCTACGGCGCATATCGCCTGATCGACACCAGAAGCCGCCTCGCCCGGCAAACCGCGCTGTATGCGCGCTGGTGCACGTTCACAACGGCTCACCATGCCGAGGCGTTCGAGCGCGAACATGCGCACCTAGGACTGACGGCGTTGAGCAGGCAAGTCGAGGCCACTTTGCGGGAAACGCAGGCGGCCGGCGTCGCCGAGCCTGATGCAGCGATCGAGACACTACGCTCACGAGCTCGCGTGCTGGCGCAACTGAATCACTGCACAGCGATGCAGAGCAATGGGCAACCTGAAGCAAAAATCAGCCCATGTTCGCCCTAAGGTCAGTTTGTGATCAACTTCGTTTGGGTCGCTTTTCGTTCTCGATAGGGTTCGGCTTACGACCAGGGCGCATCTGCTCAGGAAGTTCACTGCCAACATCAGGCGCTTGCAGCAACTCGTTGACCGTCACGCCAAAGGCGACTGCCAAGCGGTCCATAATATCGATCGTTGGGTTCACCTTACCTTGTTCAATTCGGCTGAGGTATGGCTTGGCGACCTCCGCCTCCAACGCAAGCGCCTCCTGCGTCATTCCACGCGCCCCCCGCAGCCGCCGAATATTCCATGCCAGTCGTACTCGCCCATCCATGCCGGCAAGGCATTCGCGTTGCGAGTTGGGGTCGATATCCTATACGATAACAATAGCGGTTTAATTGCCAGCGTTCCGAGCATAGGGCAGCGGCATAGGCTTACAGGGAGAACGAACTGATGCAGGGCTACCTCGCGGCGATGCGCTCGTATGGGCAGGTTCAAGGCCGCGCCCACATCGCCGAGTTCTGGGGGTTCTTCCTCGTCACGAGCATTCTCGGCATCATCCTGAACGCCCTTCTCGACCCAGGTCCTGGGCAGTCGGTCTGGCCGAGTTTTCTCTACCTGCTCTTCGTGCTGGCGCACCTCGTCCCCTACATCTGCGTGCTCGCCCGACGCCTGCACGACACTGACGCCAGCGGGTGGTGGGCGCTGATCGGCCTCGTTCCCCTTGTCGGCTTCGTCATGCTGATCCCCGCCGCCTTCAAAGGCACCGTCGGCCCGAACAGGTTCGGGCCTGAGCCTGCGAACCCGATGGATGGGGCACCCGGCCAAGCCCAGGCAGGAGCGCCCAAGCGACGGCGCGAGCCGTCCTTCAGTGTCGTGCCGACGCCGCGTTCAGAGCCGGCACCACGGGTAGCAACAGCGCGTACCCCTGCCATGACCGATGATCTCGTGTCGCAACTGGAGAAGCTGGCCCAACTTCGGGCCGACGGCACGCTGACACAGGCCGAGTTCGACACGATGAAAGCGCGACTCATGGCCTCGGAGGCCAGTCGGTGAGCGAGGAACTTTTTATCTTGCTGTTCTATGGGGTCATGGCCGCCCTATGGCTGGTCGTTCTTCTTATCTTCGCCATCCCAAGCTTCGTCGCCTTCCGTCGCCACCACCCGAACCGCTGGTTGATTCTAGCCGTCAACATCGGCCTCGGCGGCACGGGCATCGGCTGGTGTGTGGCGCTGGTATGGGCACTGCGCATCGTTCACCTACCCGGCGATGCTAACGGCTCACGAGGCGGCGAGTCGGGCCTTAACCTGTTTGCCAACGACATTCGTCGCGTGCGAGTCGAGCCGTCGATGCATGGGGCTGCCAGGCGTCATGAAGGCACGCCCCCGTCGTCGGGCGCTGCCCTGCATCAAATCGAGCGCCTGCGCCAGCTGCTCGATGCCGGCCACATCGACCAGGCCGAGTTCGCCCAACTGAAGGCAGCCGCCTTACGTGGGATCTGATCGGAGGATGGAATGCGTCGTCACGCGCAATGGGCGTTCATTGCAAAGCTGTCAGGCATGGCGGCCCTCACCGGCGGGGCCAGGGCTCAAAGCTCGATCGACGCAATTGCGCTCGCCGTCGAGTCCTACCAGGATAGTAAGGTATGGTGTGAGTACCACGACGTTGTCTGGGCATCGCTCGGGCAAGCCGAGGCCGAGCTAGCAAAAGCCTATCCCAAAGATTGGGCTGTCGCTCAGCACTTGGCGTCGTCGGCGTTACTCCAATACAAGGCGTCCGCCCAGATAGCGCCTGGCCCCAGCCAGGCCGAGTGCGATGCGTCCGCCAACGCCATCCGGTATGGCTTGTCTCAGGCCATCAGCATCGTGGGGCCCGATCCCGCCCTACTAGAGGAGCTGACGCGGCTTCAGAAAGGGGGTCGCCCGAGGACAACGGACGAGATCCTGCAGCGCGAGGAGATCGCAAAAGGACCCAACAGGGCTGGCCCACTCGACACCAGCTGGGAGCTGGAGAATGTCAGGCTCTATTTCCAGGCGCGGGGCGGCCCGGCCTTGCTGCAAGCGCAGGCCCTGCTGGCCTCGTATGGGACGTACCATTCTAAACCGGATGGGCGCTGGGGGGCTGCGACGGCAGAAGCGTTCAACCAAGCTCTTCAAACCTACATCGCCATCGGCGGACGAGACGACGATTGGGGCGTCAATCGGCCCGAACATACATCGCGCCTTCTCGAATGGGTGGGAGACGCCATGTTCGCCACGGCGAACGAGACCGAGTATCCCGACTGACCTGCGACAGCATTCGGAACATCAGCTTTTAACGATATCTAGCCTGATTAGGTCGGCAAACGTACAAGGACGTGCCTCTCTCGCTACCATTGCGTAGGCTGACACTGGTTCACGGTCCGAATCAACTGCAGGATGGTGCTGCCTTAGTCCTAGAAGTGGCAAGGCGCTTCTCGACGCGTTCACACATCGATCATTGCATTTGATTGAAGTCGAAGGATCGGTCGAAGAGTAGGCACACGCTGAGTCCGACACACAGTCCGCTTCGCGCCCATTTCGGTCATCGGAGCGCATAGCCATCACTCCCGATACCGAAATTCTGCCTTTGGGAAACCTTGAAGCCCCAGAAAACCGGACGTCCATGATTCGTGTCAGAACCGACCGGTTCTGACACCGGCCAAGACCAAGAAGCGGGTGATTCAGAGCGTCATCGGAGGCTTCCGAAGCCAGCCACTCGTTCAGTTATGTGCGACAATCCCTTTTGTCGGTGATCAATTTGCGATCGGACCAACTAGCACTTGGAACGGGCGAACCCGCCGATAGAGTGATAGCGACTTAGGGGGCGGCATGATCAGACTTACAAGTGTGCGCGTTGAGGGTTTTCGTCTACTGGACAATATCGAGATCGCCGTGGAAGCCGGCGCGACGGTTGTTGTCGGGCGCAACAATAGCGGCAAGACCTCCCTCACAGAAGTGTTCGACCGATTCCTTGGCGAGCAGGCCGGTAAGTTTCGCCTTGAAGATTTTGCTGCCGTCATCAGGCCCAAATTTCTGTCCGCGAAAGGGCTGAGAGAGGGCGGGGACACCGCTCCAGAGGACGTGCTCGCTGAGTTGCCGGTCATCGCGCTTACGCTGACGTTTACCTACAATCCGGCCGCCGACGATCTCGGCGCGCTGTCGCCGTTCGTCATCGATCTCGATCCCGATTGCGTCACGGCCATCGCCCGGATCGAATATTCGCCCGTGCTCAACACCGTCCCACTGTTGCTCGATCTACCCGAACTGGAAGAGGGGGCTAACCCGAACGAGAGTCTCCTCCGACATCTACGTGATGCTATCCCCAAGGCTTACGCGATCCGCTGCTTGGCGATCGATCCCACCGACGACACCAACCGGCGCACGTTCGATAAAACCACCGAGCTTTCGGCGTTGATCCATACCGGCTTCGTCAAGGCTCAGCGCACGCTCGATCTCGGCAAGCGTGGCGACACTGACGTGATCGGCAAGCTCCTAAACAAACTATTCAAGACCGCCAACACCATAACCGCATCAGTCGATGATCAAGAGATCGCCCAAGGGCTCAAGGCATCCGTCGCAGATCTCGAACAGGCGATGCAGGGGGATTTCGACGAGCGGCTGAAAGCCTTGCTGCCCGCGCTTAACACCTTCGGCTTCCCCAGCATCAACGATACCGAGTTGCGGCCGCATACAACGATCGATGTTGAGAGCCTTCTCACCGACAACACCCGCATCCTTTATACCGGGGCCGACGGCGTCCACCTGCCCGAGGGATACAACGGGCTTGGTACACGCAACCTTATCTATATCCTGCTCCAGCTGGAGGCTCTGCACAAAGCCTATCGTAGCTCCGCGATGCGGCCCGCGACCCATCTTATTTTTATTGAGGAACCCGAGGCGCACCTCCACCCGCAGATGCAGGAGGTGTTTATCAGCCAGCTTAATGCAGCCGTCGCCACCCTTTCACAGAAATATCCCGGCGAACCGGTCTGGCAGGTGCAGTTTATCGTCTCTACTCATTCCTCACACCTCGCCAATGCGGCTCAGTTCGACGCGATCCGCTATTTTCTGAACGAGCCCACAGCGCATGCCGGTGTCCGCCGCACCAAGGTGAAGGATTTCCGTCGCGGGGCCGAGGCAATCAGCCCCGAGGACCGCCGCTTTCTTCAACAATATATGACACTCACAAAGTGCGACCTGTATTTCGCGGATAAGGCCATCCTCGTGGAAGGAGCCACCGAACGGATTCTGATGCCACGCATCTCCAAGATCGTGGACGCTGACCTACCCGCAGGCAGCAAACTCAGCCGTCAATATATCACGACCATAGAGGCCGGTGGCGCGCATGCGCAGGTTTTCTATCCGCTTCTTGAATTCTTGGAGCTAAAGACGCTCATCATCTCCGATCTCGACGCAGTGCGGCTCCTGGATTCTAAATGGCGAAAGTGCCCTTGCGCAGACGGTGAGCGTACGTCGAATTCGGCGCTCAGGGCTTGGTTCGACGAGCCTCACATCTCCGTCCAAGACCTGATGACGAAGACCACCGCCGATAAGACAAAGGGCTTTTGTCGCCTCGCCTATCAGATGCAGGAAGATGGATCGGCTCATTGCGCCAGAAGCTATGAAGACGCGCTTATTCTCGCTAATCTCGCAGACTTCGGGATCGTCGATGATGCCGAGGCAGCCAAGAATGCGTGGGAGACCGCGCAGGATTTCAAAAAGTCCGAGGAGGCGATCAAATTCGCCGTCCGCGAAGAGAATTGGAACGTGCCCCGGTATATCCGTGAGGGGCTGATCTGGCTGTCCGAACCCCCACCACCACCCGGCGCTCCGCCGCCAATAGTTCCCGGCGGCGAGCCGGAGGAGTCAGTGGCATGACAACCCAGCCTCCATCGCCTGCTGTTGTTGCGGCCCAGCAAGCACAGGAAAGACTCGAAGCATGTCTGGAGGCGGGAGAGGACTTCCGTCTGGAAGCTGGCGCAGGCGCGGGAAAAACCTATTCGCTGGTCGCGGCACTCCGGAAGCTGATCGCCGAGCGGGGCACGGCGTTAATGAATGCCGGGCAGAAAGTGGCGTGCATCACCTATACCGAGGTGGCTCGCAACGAGATCGCTCAGGAGATTGAGCAACATCCCGCCATTCTCGTGAACACCATCCACGGGTTCGGATGGTCCTTCATCTCACCGTTTCAGAAGCAGCTTCGCGATCTTGTCGCCGCTCAGGAAAATCGTCAGGAAGCGATCGAGGCCGCCGGGGGAATATACAACCAAACGGTCGAGTACAATCTCGGCTTTTTCGGCATCGACGATAAGCAGATCACACTCCATCACGACGATATCCCGAGATATCTCGCTGCGCTGCTCGCAAATCCGAAGTTTCAGAGAATTTTTAGCAGCCTGCACCCTGTGCTGTTTATCGACGAGTATCAGGACACCGACCCGCTCGTCATGAGCGCGATCTCGGACCAGTTTTTTGCGACCGGCACGGGGCCTATTATCGGCCTCTTCGGGGATCACTGGCAAACGATTTATCGCAAGGACTATCAGCTCGCGGAGTTTCCCAACGTCGAGTCGATCGCCAAGGGCTCCAATTTCCGTTCCGTCCCGGTCATCGTGAACGTGCTGAACAAGCTCCGCCCGGAGCTAATGCAACACGTAGATGACGAAACCGCGCAGGGCGAGGCGCGGTTCTTCCATTGCAATGCATACACGGGCGAGCGGGTGGACTCACGAAACGGAAAGGCAGAACTGCCCGCTGAGCTAGCCTCGAGCTTCACCGACAGCCTCAAGGAGCAGTTGGAAGCCGAGGGATGGGACTTGGCTCCGGCAAAAACCAAAATCCTGATGCTCACTCATAACGCAATCGCGGCTGAGCGCGGCTACCCAAACCTCGCGAATATCTTCGAGCACAAGGAGGCCTTCTCCAAGAAGGAAGACGCGACCATTGCCTTCCTTGCCGACACCGTTGAGCCGATCTGTCTAGCCTATATCGCAGGTAATTATGGCGAGATGTTCCAGGTCATGGGTGGCCTCCCTACGATCCGAAAATCCGTCGACAAGGCCGAGTGGCGGGCGCAGCTGGATCAGCTTGTCGCGCTTCGTGCTAATGGCACAATCGGTGAGGTGATCGATTTTTTAAAAGACACCCTACGGCCGCGCCTTGCGGATCGGGTAGCCAAACGCGAAGCTGAGATCGCTGGTCTTGGCCCCGATGAAACGCCGGACGAATCCAAATCCCTCAAGCGTCATCGCAAGCTCAGAAACGTGGCGTACCGCGAGCTGGTCGCGCTCGTGGAATTCATCAACGGCTTCACGCCGTTCGCTACGCAGCACAGCGTGAAGGGCGCGGAGTTCGAAAATGTACTCGTCATCCTCAGCGCCGGGTGGAACCACTACAACTGGCCGAAATTTCTCGAAAGCCTTCAGACGGGGAACATCCCCGCTAAAGAGCAGGCGAGCTTCGCGCGATGGCGGAATCTCTTCTATGTCGCCATTTCGCGACCTAAGAAGCGGCTTGCCGTTCTGGCAACTCAAACGCTCGGACCACAGGCGCTTGCGGCAACGGCCCACCTATTCGGCGCTGAGAATGTCCTACCGCTACCGCTGCCCCAAGCGTGCGTAGGTAAGCGAATTCAGGAGGGCGTGAAGCTCGGCCCGATGCGTTCACCTTTCTGATGATCCGCGCTCGGTGCGCTCTTAGCAATCCCGCCGCAAGTGACCCACGCACAAGATAATAGGCTCGGGTCCCAAAGCGACCATTCCGGTTTTCACCGGATGAAGAAAGCTAGGAGTGTTAAAGCCGAGCGGTTGTGACACTCGCCGCGAGGCAGCTTATTGCCCTTCGCGGACGAAAAATTGCCAGTCCGCAATCGGCCCTACCCTGCCCGAACCGTCACATCGAGGCACACCCGCACGTGACGTCACGTGGTTATCGCCGCCCATCGTAACATCCGGGTTGACGCTCGCTATTTGTGACCTGGTACGGCTCGGGCCTAAACCTGAAGGTGACACCTATGGCCCGCATCGGCTACGCCCGCGTCAGCACGCTCGACCAGGATCTCGATACGCAACTCGAACGGCTGCGGGCCGAGGGTTGCGCGATCGTTCGCGCCGAGAAGGTGTCGGGGGCCAGCCGCGAGGGACGGGCCGAGTTGGCGACCGTCATCGAGTTCCTACGGCTGGGTGACGAATTGGTGGTGACGCGTCTCGATCGGCTGGGTCGCGATACGCGGGACGTCCTTAACCTCATTCACGAGTGCGAACAGCGCGGTGCGTTCGTTACCGTCCTCGACCCACACGTGTCCACGCGTGGCGAGATGGGTCACATCGTGCTAACCGTCCTCGGCATGGTCGCGCAGATGGAGCGACGGTTCATCAAGGAGCGACAGCGCGACGGCATCGAACGGGCCAAGGCGGAAGGGGTGTATAGGGGCGGGCAACCACGCCTTAACCGGGGTAACATCGCGGCGCTGCATGCAGAAGGTCACGGCCCCGCTGCAATCGCAAAAGCGATGGGTTGCTCACGCATGCAGGTGTACCGCATCCTACGTGCGTTTTAGTAGGCGCGGGCGCGTATCACTCCGCTGACGGCAGAGTACAAACTTTCAGACCGCATCCGTTGCCCCCTCCCGCAAAGCGGGCGTCCAACAGAAGCGCGCTGTTCAACTAGCATAAAGCGACGGAGTGCCCCATGTTCCTGGTCTACGGCAACAGGATGCTGATGCCCGCCCTTTAGCCGGGCGATATCACCTTGATAGCCAACCTATCGCCACATCAGGACGAAGGCGCTCATACTATCACTAAAAGCGGCTGGCGCGAATGTGCGCCTTCTGCCGCTCTACTCACCCGACTCTCGCCCGCTGGAGAAGGTCTTCACAAGCTCAAAGCCTTGTTGCCTACACGCCTCAAGCCTACCATTGACGCAACCCTGCGAGCCATCGGAGAAGTCGTCTCGATCTTCATACCAGCTGGATGTGCCAACTAACTGCGGGCTGTAGGCTGCAGGCCGCAGCCTGCAGAATAGGATGCGACATGAACAGAAGCTGCTCTAGATCTCTACAAAGGCGGCGCAAAGTAGGCGCATCCAATCACCCATACCTGTCGCTTTCACTATGATCTACGTAAGGTTGGACACGAAGCCCGCGTTGAGCAATCATTGGCCTCATTTGGGATAGGATTGCATCGTTTGTCATCGCTGCAATCATATGATCACGGTGTTCGTTCGAAATTCCGCATTGCTCGGCTACAAGCTTATCAAGCGCATCAAGCGCCTCCCGATATTTCTCCTCCAGATCATCCTCCGTTAACGATCGTATCGCGGATACGACGTCAGAGAGATTCTTGGGAACCGAGAGCGTAAGTACATCGCCACGTCCTAGCTCAGCATCCGGATTATCTTCTACGCTGCGCATCAAAGTGAATGAGATAAATGCCCGCAACTCTGCGTTTGGTACTACCAAGCGGAAAAATAAGTCTGCAGTTCGTATCTCCTCCCCTAACTCTTGAATGTGGAGTATAGGTGTCTTCGTTTCAGACACACCATTCAAGTCGATACCGTCAGCAACCTGATCTGCTCGTAAGATAAGGCTATTCACCGTGCGGGCATCGTCAGGCTCGAGAGCAATCAACGCGTCTATCTGACGATACCGATCAGCAATATCACTGTCTGCATCCATTACAGCCTGCCCAGCGATGCGGAGGGCCTCAAGCCGATCGGATGTACGATTCGGCGGCAAGGGGAGCAGAGTCAAAGTACGCTTGTACCAATGACAGCCAAGGTCCTCAATAATCGAAGAACGCAAAACGCGCGCCGCGTAGAATTGAACGACGCGACTAAGCAAGTATCCGTTAAGCGGAAATTCTTCAATCAGCTCCATCAACGTTGCCGTATTTTGGAAACCATTCCCTTTTTGAACTACGGCAGCGGTTGGCAGCTGAGATATCTCGCGAACTGCAAAGGTTTTTTCGTATGATATATAATCACTATAACTATATATATAGCGTGTAGTCTCACGGAGCGCGGTTGTTGACCATTGACCTAAAGGCTCACCTAGCAGACCCTGCGGAAAAATGTTCTGTCCTTTGTAAAGATCAATACAGTCGCCATCGCCTTCCTGGCGGAACGCCTTTTCCCCTCCAAGCTTGACTCCATAGTTGAGCATAAGCTCTGGTCTGTACGCTGCAGCATTGGTTGTAGGTTGAGCGCCTAATGCCTCGATAATACGCCCCCGGTCCCGCCGTACCCATAGGACGCGCACGATCTCACCTAAGCGAGGTAGTTCGCTCATCGTTTTCAACGCTTCGGCATCACCAGCGCGCAATTTAGTCAGCATGGCGTCAGCGCCTTCGTCATTCGAACGCATGGCCTGCACCCACACCGGCAGTTCGGTGGACGAGCTGTCGTTATTGAGCGACGATGGTAAGATCGAGCTTGCCAAGCCATCGACACCGTAGGCCTCGGCTGGATCGGCGGACGGGTTTGTTTCGTGCTGTTGGAGTTGCGGGCTTTCTTCGGCAGCTGCGGTCGCAATGACGGGACGCAGTATGGCAGGGACGTAAGCCAGTCGATCGAGCTCGTATCGCTTAACAATAGTCCGCGTCGCTCGATCGAAGTCGATTACATCTTCTATCAGGCAGGTTGGATCCAGCTGCAATATTTCTATGCTGTCTTCTTGTGAAGACGGCGCATGTTCAACGACAACAATAATGGTAGGTCGCTTCACTCCCCTGAAGGTTGCTTTACCTAATCCTTCCAAGTCAGCGATCAGCTTGATACGGTATCCCTGCAGAACGCGACGTAGCTTGCCTGCATAAGCCGCCTCGCTCATACCAATGGGAACGATGAATGCGAGCCGACCGCCGGGCTTGACCCAGTGGCGTAATGCTCGATATATGAAGTAGATCGATGTATCGGTGTTCTTGAACGCCACTTGCTTATAAACTGACCCGTAGTCAGCCGAGCCTGTACGCTCAGGTCGAACGTAGGGCGGATTCATCACTACCAAATCGTAGGACCCCTTAGCTACGCGTTCGAAGCCAGGTGGGATCAATGTTGCAGTGCGTTCGTCGTAAGCAAGACGGAATGTCATACCTAATTGTTTAGATGATTTAGTCTCTTGGTCATCCTCAAGAATTTGCCCCATCGCATCTAGCGACGACCAACCACCGTGCAAGGGCAAGCTAGGAAGAATAGAACGCGCGAAGGATTGAATTTCATCAACCGACTTACCTTGCAAAACATCGATCAGGTGCCAGAAGACCTGAATTTGAGCTAACGCAATCGAGAAAGATGAGATATCAAGTCCATGCAAACGGCCCACTACATCGCGCACGTTTTCGGCTGTCACAGCCCCCGCTTTACTCAGCTGGTCAAGCCGTTGCACCAAGGCCTCAACTAGAAATGTACCAGTGCCGCAGGCAGGATCGAGGACATTGTCACCGCCGGACCAGCCTGCAGCTTTAAGCATGAAACGCGCCACCTCTGGCCGCGTGTAAACCTCACCCAACCGTCGACGTTGAGAAACATCAAGATACTGATCATATACCCCGGAGAGGATATCTCCTCGCACAGTGCGAAAATCCCATCGCGATAAAACGAACGCCGTTCGTTCAAGCGCGACTGATAATATGGGATCGTCGCGTCGAACCGCCCAATCAAGCAAGTTGGCGTCGAAGATTGAGCGGAACACGTTGTGTGCGTGCCGATATGTTTGCCGTAGAAGCTCCTGCATCGGGAGATCGAAATGTTCTGCAAAGCGCCAGAACACATCGATACCCCCGTTCGAGATGTACCGCACGCGGAACAACCCGTAGTCTTCACAGAACCTAATAGTTAACATTCTAGATAGTATTAATGAACCAGTCTCATAGGCAAGAGACTGTAACAGCCTAGCGTTTGGCTTCGACTTATCAGACTCCACCTTGAGAAGACTGGCGTTGGCGACACCATTCCGCTCAGCGTATTGCTGGAATAGGTCATGCTCAAGACGAAGAGCGTATACCAAATGATCCAGATCCGCCATCAAATCTTCTCGGCGGCGCTCGTAGTCGACAACAAGCTCCTCCGTCAGCGTGGCTCGAAGTTTAGGCGAAGCCATTCGCTCAAACGAAATCGGACGCTGCTGATCAAACCAATCAAATTTAGGCGCACCGTAGTCCGCGATCATAGGCTTAAGACGTTCAATTGCACGCTTTAGATCGGGGATAGCCTTCGTTTGAATGATTGTAGCTACAGCTTCACGCAGTTGTTCTGATGCCTCTCGTACAGTATCTCCGAACTGCGATCGCCCGTCGCCCGAAGCGTTCAGATACTGATATGGCGTCAGGTTATGCCGGAACCTATGAAGTTCGCCTTCCAGCGCCAGAGCATCTGCGGACAGCACGCCAAAGCATTTCTTAAATTCTTCTGGATCGGCAAGCTCGGTCCAAGACCAAGAAGGCGCGATCTCATGCGACAGCTTCCCATGCGGTTCTAGAGCGCGGCCAAAAGCTTCGCGATCCGCAGTGTTTATGCGAGTGACTACGCGCTGATCAATTAAGAAAAACCACGTTGTGCCCGACTGTACGTAGGCGCGCTTCTCGCGCAAAATGGCACGAGCATTTTTTTCTATCTGGTCGCCTTTCTTAACTTCGAAAACTGCGAGAGCATAGTCGGGACCACGCAGTGCCTTGCCTTTGAGCGAACGATAGACGACGAGATCAGGGCGTCGCAGCGAACCATCGAGTTTTGAGTCAACTACAACCTGATTATCCTTAGCCTCGATGCCGTAAGTCGGACGCACTAGAAGGTCACGGATATAGCCATACAGGTCTGGCTCATCCGCATCGTTCGCGGTGATGTTTCTGATTTTTTTCGTGAGTGAAGCGATGGTCGGCATAGGCCTTTCTCCCACGAAATCGGAAACAAATCACCGCCGATCGTCTCATTTGCGATCTTGGCTGGTCCCATCCACAGCATGAAAGTGTATGGAGTTAGGTTAGCTCCGGTTCGCATTGAGGTATGGCGCGTAGAACCTTTCGTCGGGAGCGTCCGACGGACTTCCGGCACTATCGGTTTGAAATCCGATAGTTAGCTTCCCTCCAACGCTGGCTTCGGAAGTGTAGGTTGTCATCGACTTTGGAACGTTAGCGTGCGTCAGAGCCCCCCCCCCC
>NZ_BBWK01000036.1 GCF_001463765.1 Aureimonas sp. AU4
GCCCCCCCCCCCCCCCCCCCCGATTGGGCCATAGCTAACTCGTTGGCTTAGGTGCTCCATCGGAGATTTGATCGTAGCCTGTTTATTATCCTCAGGATGACACTCAATTTGCTCAAAGGCTTCCAGCGATTGCACCGCGCCTTCGTAGGCTCACAGTCCCTCGCTGCTTCGTGGCAGCCCAGCCCATCGCGGCTGAAAAAGGTGATGCCGCTGGAAACCCGACAGTCATCAACTCGCTGCCAGCCCTTGCCGCAGAGAAAGAACGGATGAAGCCCTTCCATCTACTCCCTCGGAAGCCGGTACAGGTCGCTCATATCCGGTCTCCCCTTCGAAGGTTGAATCACACGGCACACCTCAAATCACTGGATCCTGACCATAGCTTTGTCGCGAGCAAACTGGCCTATTGCGGTGCAACTTTCGTGTGACTCCATCTCATTCCGCGCAATATCACACAACTCCAGGGCACATAACGATGGCTGCGACATTCCAGACCAACCCCGTGTCTCTGCATGAGCTTCTGAAGCTCTGCCACGACGGGCGGATGCAACTCCCTGACTTTCAGCGGAGCTGGGTTTGGGACGAGGATCGGATCAAGAGCCTCGTGGCTTCGATCTCGCGGTCTTTTCCCGTGGGGGCGCTTATGACCCTAAACACAGGCGGGCCGGTTAACTTCCAGCCCCGCCCAATCGAGGGTGCGCCCGGAGGGATCGAAGCTTTCATGGCCCAGGCGCTGTTGCTCGACGGGCAGCAACGCACAACCTCCATGTACCAGGTCACGCTGCGAGGCCAGGTTGTGAAGACCATGACCGCCAAGCGGAAGCCCGTTCAACGATGGTTCTACCTTGACATTGCGAAATGCCTCGACCCCAGTGTCGATCGCGAAGAAGCGATCTTATCCGTGCCGGAAGACAAGAAGATAAAGTCCGATTTTGACCGAACGGTTGATTTAGATCTTTCCAGCCAAAATCGCGAATTCGACGCTCTGATGTTTCCTCTCAACCAGGTCTTCTCTTGGAACGATTGGCAGATGGAATTCATCAAACACGTCAATGCCAACGGCACATTCTCGGAGAAATGGCCCATCCTTCAAAATTTCTACGCCGGGATCATTAAGAATTTTGAGTCCTATCAAGTGCCAGTGATCGCTTTGGACAAGGGAACATCGAAGGAAGCCGTCTGTACCGTGTTCGAGAAGGTCAACACTGGCGGAAAGCCGCTCGATGCGTTCGAGCTAGTGACAGCGATGTACGCGGCCGATGGCCATGAGCTTCGCAAGGACTGGTACGGGAAAGGAGCGGAGAAGGGTCGGCAGCATCGACTTTTGGAAACCCTACGCCCTGGAAACCAGACGCGCGGCATCGTCTCGAACGTTTCCAATACCGACTTCCTCCAGGCAGTCGTTCTCTTTCATGCAAGAGACCGTCGCAGAGAGGCCGAGGAGGCGGGTAAGTTCGGCAAGGATCTTCCCTCCGTCGCACCTCATCGATCGGCTCTTTTGGATTTACCGCTAAGTGCTTATCTCAAATATCAGACCCTCGTCGAAGAAGGATTTGTGAAGGCGGCGCGGTTCCTCCACACGCAGCACATCTACCGCGTGTTCGACTTACCTTATCAATCACAGATTGTTCCGCTTGCAGCGATCCTTGCAGATATGGGGGATGCCTGGGAGCACCAGGCGAACCGCAAGAAACTCATGCAATGGTACTGGTGCGGGGTCTTCGGCGAGCTCTACGGTTCGGCAGTCGAAAGCCGGATGGCCCGGGACTTCCTTGAAGTTGTTCCATGGCTGAACGGCGGCCCGGAACCATCGACGGTTCGGGACGCCGTGTTCCGCTCGGACCGGTTGAAAACAATGCGTATGCGCTTGTCCGCTGCTTACAAGGGTATCAATGCGCTATTAATGAAGGAGGGAGCGATCGATTGGCTATCAGGCCAAGCCTTTAGTCATGCCGTATTCTTCAACGAGAACGTCGATATCCATCATATTTTCCCGAAGGATTGGTGCGCCAAGCAGGGCATCAAACCTGATCGGTTCGACTCGATCATCAACAAGACCCCCCTTGCCTATCGCACGAACCGCATCATCGGCGGCGCTGCGCCTTCGGCTTATCTTGCCAAATTGGACGCGGGTGCTTCGCACACTCCTCCGATTGCGTCGGGTGATCTAGACGAAGCACTAAAGTCTCACCTCATCACCCCAAAGCTCCTGCGTGCGGACGACTTCGAGGGCTTTATGACTGATCGCCAGCATCAGCTATTGGTCCTTGTGGAAGCGGCTATGGGTAAACCCAGCAATCAGAACACGGCCGGGCTGCCTGACGATCCGGAGTCAGCTGCAGACCACGATGACGACGACGTTGATGCGATTGAGGCAGGACTGACACTGGAAGCGGCAGAATGAAAGGCGGTCCTCCCCCATCATACGGAGGCTTCCAAATCGCCTTTCGACAACGTAACGCAAGAGTGCTACACAACGGTCAGATATTGGCGACTTAAACCGTTGCTTTTCCTGATGCTTTGAGAAGAAGTTGGCATTCCTTTCCTGGGCACCATTCCTCTCTCAAACTGTTGAGATGCAGGAGTTTCCGCAAAGACAATGGCTTAGAGCTGCTCTAGTGGTACACAACGGTGGTACACATGAGCCTCGCTATGAGTCGTCCCGTCCGGCATCCTAAGACCGGCGTCTTCTATCTGCGCAAGCGTGTCCCGGCCGATCTCATCGGCGTTCTCGGACGGCGTGAGGAGAAGGTCAGCCTCAAGACCAAGTATCCTGCCGAGGCCAAGCGCCTGTTCTCCGCAGCGCTCGCAGAGCTCGAAACGCGGTGGGCGAACCTTCGGGTCAAGCGGAAGGATCTGACCGAACTGGAAGCGCTCGAGATCGCGCGTGAGGTCTACGATCGATGGTTCACTCACTACGCCAATGCGCCTAGCGAGCAGACGCGCTGGCAGACCGACACGTTCGATCAGCTCTGGACTGGGGGCGGGAACGTGTGGATGTACATGGTTTGCAATGATACCGCCGACTACCTGATCAAGAAGCACGGGATCGACGCGAAGCCTGCGGATCCAATAGAAGTTGGTACTGGCAATTTCATAACCCTCGACCCGCCCGACAGGAAAACCCTGGCACGTGCCGTCGGCATCATGATCCAACGTGCATGTCTTGACCTGCAGGCTAGGGCCAAGGGCGAGCATCTGTTCAATGCAGCGCTCAAAGCACCGAGCTTCCCGTCGCCCGCTCCGGCGTCCACGTCACGTACAGGACCGGCAGCGGTAGCCGATACATCAAGCTTCTCGTTCGACGATGCGGTGAAACTCTGGATCTCGGAGAAGCGGCCGCGCGAGCGAACGATCTACGAATGGCGCCGCACGATCAGGGAGCTAGGCAAGTTCGTCGGGCATGACGATGCTCACCGCCTGACGGTTGACGACGTCATAGCCTGGAAGAACGCCCTTCTCGAGGCCAATCTCGCGACCAAGACAATCAAGGATGCCAAGCTCGCGGTCGTGCGAGCGGTCCTGCAGGTCGCGCTCGACAACAGAAAACTTCGCGAGAACCCAGCTGATAAGGTTACCGTCTCCGCCAAGAAGTTGCCGTCTGGGTCGCCGCTCGAGTTCACGGACGCCGAAGCGATCATCGTTCTCAAGGCGGCAATGAAGGAGCAAGACCCTGTCCTGCGATGGGTGCCGTGGATCTGCGCGTACACTGGGGCACGCCTTTCGGAGGTTTGCCAGTTGCGACGCGAAGATATTGAGGTGCACGATGGCATCTGGGCGTTGCGTTTCGCAGCGGAAGCTGGGTCTCTGAAGAACGCAGGCTCTGAACGTTCGCTTCCTCTTCATCCTGCCTTGGTCGAAAGCGGCTTTCTCGATTTCGTTCGAACAGTGAAAGAAGGCCCGCTGTTCCAGGACCTACCACCTGACAAATTTGGTAAGCGAGGTGGTAATGCAACGAAAATTATTGGGCCGTGGGTCCGCGGTCTTGGACTGACCAGCAAACGTTTGGCTCCAAGCCATGCTTGGCGACATCGCTTCAAGACCATGGGAAGGCGCTATGACCTCCGCCTCGACATCATGGACGCAATGACGGGGCATGCACCCAAGAGCGTCGGCAACGCCTATGGCACCTATCCCCTGGATGCCATGCTGCGTGAGTTGAAGAAGATCCCGACACTCAACGTCGGGACCTGACCTGCCTTCGTAGGCTGTCGGTCGGCGACGTGGTTGTTGCGTGCGGGACGGACGAAACGCTCCGGGACCCAGCGCACAACGAACTGGCCGACGGCTGGTCGACGCGCTTTATCTCGCA
>NZ_BBWK01000037.1 GCF_001463765.1 Aureimonas sp. AU4
CCTCATCGATCAGTGCTCGCGCCATGTCAGATAGCGGCACGACGTGGGTTCGTCCGTTCTTCGTGCGTGACCCTGGGATCGTCCATGTTCGTGCAGGCCGATCGATCTCGTCGAGCCGCATCCCGATGACTTCGGATCGGCGCTGAAGCGTCACAGCCGCAAGCTTGATGGCGATGGCGAGGTTGGGCGAGATATGCACGCCCTTCAGTTCGTGGAGCCTGTCCAAGCCCTTCCAAACGGCCCGCAACTCGTCGTCAGTCAACGTTCGCTCCCGTTCCGTCCAGGTTGGCGCCGAGACGAACCGGGTCGGATCGCTCAGAACGATGTCCTGCCAGATCGCGTAGTTGTAGATCCGTTGCAGGACGTTCCGGCCGAACCGGGCCGCTGCCTTCGACTGTTCGGCCTCGGCCTTATCGATAGCGGTCTGGATCTCAGCACGAGTGAGGTCGGAGAGGGGGCGATCGCCGAGGTAAGGCCGCACGACATTTGCGAAGTACGCCTTCTCCATCCGGATCGAGTTGGGGCGCATAGGCTTCCCGTTGAGACGGTGCCGGCCGATCTCCGCCTTCTCGAGGTAGACCTCGCCGATCGCGGCGACGGTGTTCGCCAGACGCTTCGTTTCAGCCGCCGCCTTGGCAGCCTTTTCGGCCTTCGGATCCGCGCCATCACTCAGCTGCGCCAGCATCTTCGCCGTGCGCTCCCGGGCGATGCTGATTGGCAGGTCGGGGAATCGTCCAATGCTGATGCGCTTCGACTTGCCGTTTCGATCGTCGCGGACGCACCACGATTTCGTGCCGGCCGGCGAGACGCGCAGGTAGAGGGCGCGCTGCTTCGTGTCTCGGTAATCGGCCGCATTCTTGGCGGGAAGTGGGAGCGCTTCGATTGCTCCCTTCGTGGTCGGCAGGTCGGGCACCCTTGGACGTCCTTGGACGGATATTGGACGGATGCAGCCGTCCGACTGCGAAACTCAGGGAACACCCGGAAACGCAAACGTCAAGGAAATGCAGGGGTTTGAGACGAGTAGGGAAGTGGGGAAACCGGCCGAAATGAGCTTGGCAGCCGCTTCCCAAGCTGGATGTCGTGGGTTCGATCCCCATCGCCCGCTCCAAAAATGGCAGACGACAGACCCCTTGAGACAGAACGAGAGGTTTCACGACCCAGTCGTGGCTACGTATCCGTTTGCGTCCTGGTCTGCCCCCTGAAAAGTGGCCCTTTCTGAAGTCGGCTTTCGAGCCGCTGGAGGATGCCCAGATGGGACAGAAGAAGCACAAGCCGGAAGAGATCGTCGCCAAGTTGCGGCAGGTCGACGTGTTGTTGTCGCAGGGTCGTTCGGTGGCGGAGGCGATCAGCACGATCGGCGTGACGCCGTTCACGTGACTTCGATGGCGCAAGGGGTTCGGCGGGCTGAAGTCGGATCAGGTCAAACGACTGAAGGTCCTTGAGAAGGAGAACGGGTGTCTGCGCAAGGCGGTGTCGGACCTGACGCTGGAGAAGCTCATCCTCATGGGTGAGGCTTTGCCGAACGCCGCGGGAAACTGGTGACGCCGTTCGAAGAGGCACGTGACTCTTCGAACCGGCGGCGGCGATGCATCGACCACACCGTGCGCAAGTTCGGTGTGTCGGAGCGGCTGGCATGCCGGGTTCGGGGCCAACATCGATCGACGCAGCGCAAGGCGCCCAAGGGGCGAGCCGATGATGCGGCGTTGACGGCCGACATCATCGAGCTGGCGACGCAGTATGGGCGCTACGGGTATCCCCCTGGCCGACAGGCGATGGCGTGCCAGCGCTGACAGGCGCAGGATCACGGCCTTGCTTGGGGATGCCGGCTGGCGCGTGAACGTAGCCAAGTCGAGCGCATCTGGCGCCGGGAAGGCCTGAAGGTGGCGGCCAGACAGCCCAGGCGCGGTCGGCTCTGGCTGAACGACGGCTCGCGCGTTCGGCTTCGCTCAGAGCAGGCGGACCACGTGTGGTCCCATGACTTCGAGGAAGGGAGAACCCATGACGGCCGCAAGTTCCGCATGCCTGGCGATAAACGCTTGCGTGTTTGCGCCGACGTGATCGACGAGTTCACCCGGGAGTGCCTGGCCATCCGGATCGACCGGAAGCTGAAGTCCACGGACGTCATCGACGTCTTGTCGGATCTCTTCATCCTGCCCGGCGTGCCGGGGCACATCCGCTCCGAGTTCTGAGGGGCAGCCATCGATCCAGTGAATCGATGGCCCGAAGAACGGTCCCGCGTTCATCGCCAAGGCGGTGCGCGAGTGGATTGCGGCGGTCGGTGCCAGGACGGCGTTTATCAAGCCCGGCAGCTCATGGGAGAACGGCACCTGCGAGAGCTTCAACTCCAAGCTTCGGGACGAGCTTCGGAACGGCGAGATCTTCTCCAGCCTCGCCGAGGCCGAGATCGTCATCGTGGGCTGGCGGCAGCACTTCAAACATGGTCGGCATCCGGTTGTCCGCCTTTCATGTGTGGCCGCAGACACCGTCGTCGAGCGACCTACCTTGTGGATTCCTTCCAACCCTTTGGTCATCTCATGAAGCGTCTTGTTGCCCTGTTCGTCCTGCTGGCCTGCGTCCCGGCCTCCGCCCGCGACATCGGAGAGGTGTCGACGGCCTTCAAGCTCCTCGGCCCGAACCACAAGATCGTCGTGACGGCGTTCGAGGACCCGAAGGTCAAGGGCATCAGTTGCTACGTCGCCCGGCCGCGGACGGGCGGTTTGCGGGGTGCCGTCGGGCTGGCCGAGGATCCCTCGATCGCCAGCGTGTCGTGCGTCCAGACGGGACCGATCTCCTACCTCGGGCCGCTCAGCGGCGACGAGGAGGGCGAGCAGGTCTTCGACGAAAGCCGTTCGCTGATCTTCAAGTCGCTGGAGATCGACCGCATCCTCGACCGGGAGAACGGGAGTCTCGTCTACGTCGCGCGCACGACCCGGCTGATCGACGGGTCGCCCAGCACGTCGCTGTCGGTCGTCGCCCCGATGGCCTGGAACGGGACACAGCCGGCTGCTCCGCAGGTTCGCTGACCGTATGCGCCCGTCGGTTGGGGAGCGATCAGACCCTTCAGATGAAGCTGCAAGGGTCTCCGTCGCTCAACCGAACCTCTCGCCGGGGTAGACGCCCCACAGCTTCGCCTGCGGCACGTAACCCGTCCTGTCCCCAGCCGCAGCCGTCCCGCGACACCAGCGCCCTTCGCACATGAGGCCGGACAGGACGACGCCCGGGGTGAGACGGGCACGAACACGCGCATCCGGCTCAGGGGCCGAACGCAGGGCGATCGGCTTCTTGATCCAAATGGCAACGCTGGCGGCGCGCCTCGACGACAGGAGTGCCCGATGAACCCATGACACATCGCCGGCGGCGTCGCGGATCCGGCGCCAGTTGCCGTACTCGTTGAGGACCTCGAGCGGCAGACCTTTCCTCCGGTACTCCCAGAGCACCGCGTAGCCCGTCCCGGGACCGACGCGGGCGTTGGCGTGGGCGGTGCGAAGGGACACGAACCGCGGAACGGCGGACGGGTCGGCCGAGGCAGACGCGACACCAAAACCAGCGACCAGCGTCGCCGCCATCGCCGCGATGACGGCAACCCGGGCAAGCGGGCGCGCGAGCCGCACGCCTCTACCCCATGCGAAACGCGAACGGTTGTCTCTGTTCATCCCGTTGGGTAGCTACCCGCCGATGAACGAAGGCTTTACGAAGCCGAACCGCGATTGGACCTGCGGCCCATCCGTTTGCGAAGCCGGCGCAGGAGCCCGCGCTCGCGGAACGCCTCGAACATCTCCTCCGGACCTTCGGGATCCAGAACTTCGTTGTCGGCAAGCCATTCCTCGATGTCCGTCAGCTCGGGCATCTCGTAGGGGCGCAGGCTTCGGCCGGGACCGCGCAGCGCCTCGATCGTCTCGATCAGCGATCGCGTCTCGGCGAGCGAGCGGGCGACCGTGCGCGCGTCCACCCCGAGATGCTCGGCCAGGAGCTCGTCCCGGACCGCGACGATCGTCCCGGCGGCGCCCTCGTTTCCGGGAAGCGCGGCGTCGACCGTCACGTCGCACTCGGTGTCGAGGCGCAGCGAGCGGTTGTTCATGTTGGACGAGCCGATGCGAAGGCTCCGGTCGTCGCAGATCAGGATCTTGGCGTGGACGTAGATGGGCTCGCCGCCGTCCGTGAACGGATGGTAGATCCGGAAGCGGCCGTTTCGGTCGCGGCGGCGCAGCGCCTCGAAGAGGCGGGCGCGCGCCGTGTCCATCGCGAGCGGCTCCAGCCACCCTTGGGCCGTCAGCGGGTTGACCACGACGACTTCGGGACCGTCCGGCTCCTCCAGCCGTCTTGCGATCGCCTCGGCGATGCGCCGGGACGCGAAGTACTGGCTCTCCGCGTAGATCAGGCGGCGGGCGGAGGCGATCTGGTCGACGTAGAGGTTCTCGATCTCGCGGATCGGCTCCTCGTCGGGCATGTCGGGCGCCGAACGGGACAGCGCCATGTCGATGTGGCTGAAGTGGGCGTCCAGCCCCTCCGGCCAGCAGGACGGCAGGTCCTCGATCGGAGGGATGCGCCGTCCGCCGGCGCGGCGCCACCGGTGGCGCGCGACCTCGGCCAGCGCCCTGGCGGCCTCGCCCTCGATCGCGGTCGTCGCGTCGTGCCACGGCTTGTACATCGTGCCGTTGGGACGCCGCCGGCGCGTGTCCTCGTGACGGTGCTCGCGCGTGTCCCACCGGTCCTCGGTCATGTCGATGCCGCCGCAAAAGGCGAAGCCGTCGTCGACGACGACGATCTTCTGGTGATGCGAGCCGCCGAACGGATGGGCGCCGTCGAGCTTGGTGTGGATCCGGGGATGGCTCATCCACTTGAGCACCGTGAAGGCTGTGGAGCCGCGCGTCAGCGTCCTCAGGGCGCCGAGGTCCCAGCGCAGGAGGTAGATCTCGAGTTCGGGGCGGTTGCGCGCGAGCCAGTAGATGAACTCGCCCACCGTCTCCGGCGCGTCGTCGCCGCTGCCGCCCCGTCCCAGCGTGATGCGGCCGTCGAAGTCCCAGCCGATCAGGATGATCCGGCGCCGGGCCTTCAGCATCGCGGCGCGAGCCCACCGGAAGTAGTCGTCGGCGTCGACGATCACCGCGGCGCGGGTCGCCCGCTCGATCCGCTGGCAGTTGCGCCCCGGTTCGAGCGGTGACGGCAGAGCCGTTTCGTCCATGGCCTCCATGGTCGCCTGCGAACTCATCGCACCCCCTCCGTCACCTTCGCCTCGCCGTCGAGATAGGCCTCCACGTAGAAGATCTTCCCCAGCCGCAAGGCGACCGCCGCGAGCGGCGTGGCGAGCGCCAGCCCGAGGATGCCGAACAGCACCCCGAACAGGAGCTGCGCGGAGATCGTGAGCGCGGGAGGCAGGGACACGGACTCCTGCTGGACCTGCGGCGTGATCAGGTAGCTCTCGACCGTCTGGACCGCGACGTAGAGGCCGATCACCCAGAGCGCCGTGGCGGGGCCGCCGGACAGGCCGAGGAGAACGGCGGGAAGCGCCGCCAGCACCGGGCCGATGTTGGGGATGAAGGTGAGAAGGGCCGCCAGCACCGCGAGAAGCGGCGCCAGCGGCACGCCGAGCGCCCAGAGGCCGAGCCCGGTCAGGACGCCGACCACCGCCATGGACACGAACTGGGCGCGGAGCCAGCCACGCAGGGCGACCCCGGCCTCCTTGATCATCGAGCGGAACAGCGGGCGCTGGGAGGGGGCGACGAGCGCGGTCGCGCCCCTCACGTAGGTTCCCGGCGAGACCGCGCCGTACAGGCCGATGAAGGCGACGACCACCAGGTTGCCGAACGCTCCCAACGTCGAGGAGAAGGCCGCCGTGGCGCTCTCGCCGGAGGGTGCGAGCGAGCTCGGGTCCAGCGAGTCGATGGTGCGGGCGACCCAGGGGTGGCCGTCGACATAGCCCCGCGCGGTCGCCACCGCTCCCGGCAGCTTGTCCCAGAACTCCTGCACCTGCGCGGCGAGCGCCGCCCCGGCGATGGCGAAGAAAACGAGGATCGCCACCGCCAACGCCACTGCGAAGATCGCAAGGCCGGTGCCGCCACGGAGGTTCAGCCTGCCCGCGATCCAGTCGCCGCCGCCGCGCAGGAACACGGCGGTGAGGATGCCGGCGAACACCACCAGGAGGACGTCGGGCGCCGTCCACAGGACGAGCAGGAAGGCGGCGGCCAGCACCGCGACGGCAACATATCTACGGGACACGCACGCTCACTCGAACACGGACACGACAAAGGGAGCGGCCGCCCATGGCTGCCGCTCCCCGCGATGGGCGACTTGCGCCGTCGCCTAGCTGAACTGGTTCTTCACCGCGTCCTTGACCTTGCCGAGGTTCTTCTCGGTCTTGCCCTCGACGCGGTCGCCCGTCCCTTCCGCCTCCATCTGGCGGTCGCCGGTCACCTTGCCCGCGGTCTCCTTAATCGAGCCGCCGAGCTCCTTGGCCGCGCCCTTCAGCTGTTCGTTGCTCATGGAATCCTCCGTTCCGACCGGACGGGATGCCCGATGCTTCGACAGAACAACGGAACGGAATGTCGCATGTTCCGGTGCGGCGGACCGATCGTCGGGGGAACGGCGGGATGGGAGGAGACCATCGCACGGCCGGCGACCGGCGCGGTCGCAGGCGTTCGGCACGATGCCCGGTACCGCGCGAAGCTCCGGTCGGGTCTTATCTCGCCGCCGATCCTGGTGCCGTACCATGGCTGCGTTTCAGGAAGCCGCGTCCGCTTCGGCGGGCGGGTCGTAGCGGCGGATGCCGAGTTCGGCATCGTGTCCGACCTCGACGACACGCTTGTCGAGACGCGAGGCGGAACGTCCCGAAACACTTGCGAACCGCTGCGCTGAACTCCGCCGAGGGTCGGGTCGCCTTCCCTTGTGTCACGTACCTGTTCCAGGAACTCGCCGCCGGCCGCGGCGGAGCGGACACGAACTCCGTCTTCTTTGTCTTGCCGAGCTTTGGAACCTTCCCGATCTCTTCAGGGAGTTCAGGGAACTGCGCGGGATCCCGCACGGACCGGCGTTCCCGAGGGACTCCGGACCGAACAGGACGCAACGGCTGACGGGCAGCCACCGCACCCACGAGCTCGCCGCCGTCGACCGCATCCTGGCCGCCTGTCCGGGCCGCGCTTCGTTCTCGTCGGGCATACCGGGCAAAGCGATGCCGCGATCTGGTCCGAAACCGTCCGCAGGCATCCCGACCAAACCCTTGCGGTCTACCTGCGCGACGTCTCGCTCGACGGCTCCCGGTCCGAGGTATAGCCGACGAGATCGCCCGGGATCTCGTACGGGGAGCCGTCCGACCCGGCCCTTGATGCGGAAGCGTGGACTTCTCCCGCCAGCCGGTCACGAAGATGTTGACGCATGGCACACTGGTATCACGATCGCGCCGGACGTCGCGATAGGGCGAACAGGTAGCGGCTCGATGCCCGCTACAGAGACGAACGACATGGCCTCCGTCGATGGACATCCGACCGTGGCGATCCTGTGCCTCGGCTTCCTGCTGATGATAGGCTTCTGGCGCGTCGTCGAGGGCTTCGGTTACGACCTGCCGAAGGGCTACCTCTACGCCACGATCGGCTTCCCGGTCCTCATCAAGGCAACCAGTTCCGCAGCCGCAAGAGCGATATCGCGTACGCCGGGAGGGACAGGCGGACGTGCACCGCCGCCCGGATCCTCAACCTCTTCGGCGGGCGCTGCCGAGCGGGGGCGGGGGCGCAGGGAACGCCCGGGACATCCTCCGAGGGGCTTCGTCCGCCGTCTTTGCGCTCGTGGAGACCGACATGATCCGAGGCGTTCTGACGCTCGCCGCGCGTCCGGTCGGCACGATCATGCCACCCCGTACGGAGATCCAGTGGATCGACCTCGGCAAGACGCAGGAGGACGTCCGCCCCGACCTCCCGAAGCTCGACACGGACATCTGGCCGGTCCGCATCCCCACTGCCTTTTCGATCTTCCCGCACGATATCCGGGGCGGCTCGCGACGCTGGGCGGAGCGGCGCTACGAGCGCATCGTCGCCTTTCGCGAGGTGGAGGAGGGGCCACTTCGCCGCCTTCGAGGAGCCCGAATTCTTCACGGCGGAACTGCGGACGGTCCTTCGCGCGACCCGGCGGGCCGCCGGAGAGAACACGAAAGGCTGACGCGGGCCTGTCGTGGCGCGCCGGAGGCGTGCATGGCAGCCATGCGCGCGTTGCGCTGGTGCGGCGGGGGGCGCGGTGGCACAAAAGGGGCGCGGGTCATCCTCCTCCCAAACGACCCGCTACCTTTGAGCCCGCTCGGTCCTCCCCCGAGCGGGCTTTTTGTTGCCCGGACATGACAAACCCGCCGGGCGGACCCGGCGGGCTGGATGTCTCGATCGGGCGCGGCGGCTCCTGAGGATCAGGCCGCCTGCTCGCGGCGCGGCAGGCGCCAGTTCGGCCGCACGAAGTGGCAGGTGTAGCCGTTCGGGATCCGCTCCAGGTAGTCCTGGTGCTCGGGCTCGGCTTCCCAGAAGTCGCCGACCGGCTCCACCTCCGTCACGACCTTGCCGGGCCACAGACCCGAGGCGTCGACGTCGGCGATCGTGTCCTCGGCGACCCGGCGCTGCTCGTCGTTCTCGAAGTAGATCGCCGATCGATAGCTCGGGCCCCGGTCGTTGCCCTGCCGGTTGGGGGTCGTGGGATCGTGGATCTGGAAGAAGAACTCCAGAAGCTGCCGGTAGCTGAGCTTGGCGGGGTCGAACAGGATCTCGATCGCCTCGGCATGGTTGCCGTGGTTGCGGTAGGTGGCGTTGGGAACCTCGCCGCCGGAATAGCCGACGCGCGTCGACACGACGCCCGGCATCTTGCGGATCAGGTCCTGCATGCCCCAGAAACAGCCTCCGGCCAGAACGGCGCGTTCGGTGCTCATGCGACTTCCTCCACTTGAGACAGGTATTCTCCGTAGCCCTCGGCCTCCATCCGCTCGCGCGGCACGAAGCGCAAAGAGGCGGAGTTGATGCAGTAGCGAAGGCCCCCGCGGTCGCGCGGCCCGTCCTCGAAGACGTGGCCGAGATGGCTGTCGCCATGCGTCGAGCGCACCTCGGTGCGGACCATTCCGTAGGTCGTGTCGCGCAGCTCGGCGACGTTGGCGGGCTCGATGGGCTTGGTGAAGCTCGGCCAGCCGCAATGGGACTCGAACTTGTCGGCCGAGGCGAAGAGCGGCTCGCCCGACACGATGTCGACGTAGATGCCGGGCGCCTTGTTGTCGAGGAGCGCGCCGGTGCCGGGGCGCTCGGTCCCGTTCTGCTGGGTCACCCGGTACTGCTCGGGCGTCAGAGCGGCGACGGCCTCTTGGGTCTTCTTGTAGGTTGCCATCAGGATCTCCTTGCGAGACCCTTAAATGGTGGTGCGCCACCTTGTTTCCAAGCGTGCGCCGTTTTGTCGAACGGCTCAGCCGGCCGCCGGCGGCGCGCCGGCGACCGCCGGGATGATGGCCTCGGCCAGCAGCCGGTGCAGCTCCTGGACGTAGCCGTTGCGCGCCGAAGGAGCCGACTCGTCGGAGGTCACGGCGACCGTGAGGCCGAGGTCGGGCACGACATAGATCATCTGCCCGCCGTAGCCCCAGCCGTAGCGCACCTCGCGGCCGGCGAAGCGGTCGATGAACCAGCCGTAGCCGTAGCGTCCCGCATGGAAGGCGGAGGTCGTGCGCGGCGTCCAGCTTTCGGTGATCCAGTCGGCCGAGACGACGCGCGCGCCCTCGGTCGTCGTGCCGCCCCGGCGGTAGAGCTCGCCGAAGGCCAGCAGAGAGCGCGGCGTCATCGCCATCTGGTTGCCGCCGAGATAGACCCCTTGCGGATTGCGCTCCCAGTCGCTGACGCGCACCCCGGCGGGGCCGAGCCATTCGCGCGAGAGCGCCAGCGCCGAGCGGCCGGAGGCACGCTGCAGGATCACTGAGAGAAGGTGCGTCGAGCCGGTGGAGTAGAGCATCCGCCCGCCCGGCTCGTCCACGAAGGGCCGCGCCAGCGCATCGCGCACCCAGTTGCGCGACGAGATCCAGGCACCGTAGTTGCCGCCCGAAGTCCGCTCCAGCCCGGCCTGCATCGACAGGAGGTGGCCGACCGTGACGCGCTCGAGGCGCGGGTCGGGGTCGGTGGGGAAGTCGGCGCGCAGGAAGTCGGCGATCGGCTGGTCGGGGCCGCGGATCAGCGCCTTGTCGATCGCGATGCCGATCAGCGCCGAGACCACGGACTTCGAGGCCGACTTGATGTTGTGGGCCCGGTCCGTGCGCGCGCCGCCAAAGCCCTCGTCCACCAGCGTCTGCCCGTTTACCGAGACGAGCAGCGTCCGGAGCGCGGGCAGGGCGCGGGCGCGCTCGATGGCGCCCGCGAATGCGTCGGGCCGCACGACCGCGGGCGGGGCGGCCAGCTCCTGCGCGAACGCCGGCAACGCCGGGATGACGAGAAGCGGGAGGAGGACGAGCGCGCGCAGCATGGGATGGAGGTGTTCGTGCCGCCTCGCCCCCACAAGGCCGCTCACGACGAGGTGTTTTCCACGCGGGCGCTCAGCCCTCGCGCAGGATTGCGACGCCCGACGGCGGCAGATCGTGCGTGCCAAGAACCGGCTCGCCGGACAGACCGTAATCCGGCAGGTGGACCGGCGCCTCGTCGTAGTTGAAGCAGTGGACGAGCCCGCCCGAGCGCCGCACGCGCAGGCCCGGCGGTAGGTCGAGCACCGGCAGGCCGGCGCGCTCGGCGGCCGCGCGCAGGATCGAGACCGCGAGGTCGGCGTCCGGCCAGGCGGCGAGGTAGGAGAGCGTGCCCGAGCCGACCAGCGCCGGCTCGCCGTCCTGCGTCCGGAGACGAACGTCCAAGCCTTCCGTGCCGACCAGGAACTCGCGCCACGTGCCGAAGGCGCCGCGCTCGCCCGCAACGGAAACGCTCGCCCCGGGCGGCAGGCTCTCGACGCGCGCGACCTTGAGGGCGGCGAGAGGTCCGGGCAGGCCGGGCGGCAGCGAGGGCGGGATCGCGAAGTTCGGGTCGCGCGAGCCCGAGCGCGGGCCGACGACGACCTCGCCCTCGGCATTCGCGACCGCCGCGCGCAGTTGCTCGTTCCACGAGAAGAGCCCCGGCACCAGCACCAGCCTGTAGCCGGACAGGTCGGGCTTCGCCGCCTCCACGAAGTCCACCGACAGCCCGAGGCGGCGCAGGCTCCGGTAGAGCTCGTGGACGAGGCGGAAATAGGTGAAGCTCCGTCCCTGCGGTTGCGTCTCCCAGGCCCAGGCGGAGGGGTAGTCGAAGACGATCGCGACGGGTGCCTTCGTCGTCTCCGGCAGGTCGAGCGCGGCGATCTCGCGCGCCACCGTTTCCGCCTCCGCAAAGCCCGACGCGGGCTCGCTGTCGGGCCGCAGCAGCCCGGCATGGTTCTGCTCCTGCGCGAATGGTGCTTGCCGCCAGCGGAAGTAGCTGACGACCTCGGCCCCGTGGGCGAAGGCCTCGTGCGTCCAGAGGCGCACCATGCCGTCGCGCGGAGCCGGGTTGTGCGGTGCCCAGTTCACGGGGCCGGGCTGCTGCTCCATGATCCACCAGCGCCCGCCGGACGTCGCGCGGTAGAGGTCGTGGTGGAAGGCCTGGAGGTCGGGGTCGCCCGCGCGCAGGAAGTGCCGCTTGAACTCCGCCGGCCGGTCGGCCCACTGGTCGAGAAAGCCGAGCGGGTACGAGTCCCAGCTCGACACGTCGAGATCGCGGCCGAGATCGAAATGGTCGAAGCCGAGCGTGCGGCCCATGAAGTTGTGGATCACGTCGCGGCCGGGCGAGTGGCGGCGGATGATGTCGGCCTGCAGCCGGTTGAAACGGACGATCTGCTCGGAGGAATAGCGCCGGAAGTCCATGACGTGGGCGGGCGCGGGCTCGGTCAGCGCCGCGTTCGGCAGCTCGATCTCGTCGAAGCTCGCATACTCCATCGACCAGAAGACGTTGCCCCAGGCGCGGTTCAGCGCGTCGGGCGACTGGTACCTGGCGCCCAGCCAGTCGCGGAAGCCGTGGAGCGCGGCGGGCGAGTAGGAAAGGGCGGTGTCGTGGCAGGCGTATTCGTTGTCGGTCTGCCAAGCGGCGACGCCCTCGTGCGCGCCGAAGCGCCGGGCCAGCGCCTCGACGATGCGCGCGCATTCGCGCCGGTAGCCCTCATGGCTGAAGTCGTAGTGCCGACGCGAGCCGAAGCCGCGCACGCGCCCCTCCGCCGAGACCGGCAGCATGTCCGGCATCTCGTCGACGAGCCATTTCGGCGGGGTCGCGGTCGGCGTGCCGAGGACGACACGCAGGCCGGCGGCGTGAAGCGTGTCGATCGCCCGCTCCAGCCAGTCGAACTCGAAGGCGCCGCGTCGCGGCTCCAGCCGGCTCCAGGCGAACTCGCCGACCCGCACGAAGGTGAGACCCAGCGCCGCCATGCGCCGTGCGTCGTCGGCCCACCACGCTTCCGGCCAGTGTTCGGGATAATAGCAGACGCCGAGGGCACGCTTCGTCATGGCAAGGCTTTCGGGCATGGGAGGGATCAGGCTTCGAGCCAGCGCACGTCGTCGGGGGTGAGCGCGAGGTCGAGGGCCTGGAGCGAGTCGTCGAGCTCGGCGACCGTGAGCGGGCCGATCAGCGGCACGACCGGGAAGGGCTGGTGCAGCGTGTAGGCGAGCGCGACCTGCGTCGCGCTGCGCCCCGTGCGGCGGCCGATCTCCTCGGCGCGGCGTTTGCGCTCGAAGTTGCGCGCGCCGTACCAGGAGCGGACGAGTTCGGGATCCTCGCGCCGATCGGGACCCGAGCGCTCCGTGAAGAAGCCGCGCGCCTGGCTCGACCAGGCGTAGACGCCGACGCGCCCGTCGGCAAGCCACGCCTTGGACGCGTCGTCGGAGACCGACACGCAGCCCGCCCAGACGGGGTGGAGCATCTCGGCGAGGCTGAAGTTGTTGGAGAGCGCGGTCGGCAGCGGCAGACCGTTGCCTTCCGCGTAGCTGCGCGCCGCGTCGAAGCGGTCGAGACCCCAGTTCGAGAAGCCGTAGGCTCCGATCCGTCCCGCCGCGATCTCGCGCGCGATCGCGTCCACGAACTCGCCCACCGGCACGTCCTCGTTGTCGCGGTGCATCATGTAGATTTCGGTGCGGCCGGTGCGCAGGCGCTCCAGCGAAGCGTCGAGCTGGCGGCCGATCACGTCGGGATAGCAGAGCGGCGTGTGGGCGCCCTTGGCGATCAGCGAGACGGCGTCCCGCACCCCGCGCGACGCCATCCAGGCGCCGAGGTGCCGGTCCGCCAGGCCGTTCGCGCCGTACCAGAAGGACGTGTCGAACAGCGCGCCGCCCGCCTCGAAATACGCGTCCATGACCGCGAAGGCCTGTGTCGCGCCGGTGAAGCTCGCCGTGCCGAGCGCGACCGCCGAGACGGAGCGCTCGACGCCCGGCATCCGGCGCTCCGGCATCGACCGGCGGCTTGCCTGCTTGAGCGGCCGTCCGGACAAGGGCGGGCGGCCCGCCTCCAGACGCTCGAAGGAATAGCTGAGGCCGATCGAGGCGCGCCAGCGGTCGAGCGCGTGCATGTTGCCGAGCGTGTCGGCGTGACGGGGACCGGGCGACGCGAACTCGCAACGTCCCGCCCGGACGGCGTCCGCCACCGCGTCGATCTCGCGCGCATAGGTGTTCTGGCCGTGCTCCACGACGATGCGCCGCGCCGGTCCGGCGGCGGGCTCCACCATGATCACGGCCTCGTCCGCCGACTTGCCGCCCGCCATCCACGGGTTGAGAAGGAGGATGCGGCCGCGCGTGCCCTGCAGCTCGACGCGGTTCTCCTGCGGCAGGCTGACGGAACAGCCGACCTCCGCCACGAGCCCGTTGGGGAAGAGGAGGCTCGCCGAGGCGACGAGGTCCGCGCCCGTCGGACCCAGCCGTCCCGCGCCCGCGACCGTGACGGGATCGGCGAAGTCCCTGCCGTCCATGGCGCCCGACACAAGTCGCGCCATGGAAACCGCGTAGCCGCCGACATCGAGAATGCCGCCGCCGGCCTGCGCGTCGGCCAGCAGCCGGTGCGTGTCGGGCAGCTCGGCACGGAAGCCGAAGCTCGCGCGCACCAAGCCGATCTCGCCGATCTCCCCTTCGGCGATCAGCTCGCGCAGCCGCGCCACCTGCGGGTGGAAGCGGTACATGAAGCCTTCGCCCAGGAAGGTCCCGGCCCGGCGCGCGGCGTGGATCGCCGCCTCGGCTTCCGCCGCGTTCACGCCGAGCGGCTTCTCGCAGAGCGCATGCTTGCCGGCCTCCGCCGCGCGGATCGCGAGCGTGACGTGGGTCGGGTGGGGCGTCGCGATATAGACCGCGTCGATCCGCGGATCGGCGAGAAGCGCGTCGACGCCCGAGACGATGCGCGCGCCGGGAAAGCGCGCCTCGAGTTCCAGCGTGGCCGCCCCGCGCGTCGAGACCGCCTCGATCTGCCCGGCGCGACTCTGCCCGAGCGCTTCGAAGAAGACCCTGGCGATCGCGCCCGTGCCGATGATGCCCCAGCGAAGGGGCGCGCCCGTATTGGACATGGCGATGGTTTCCACAGCGTTCGGGCGCGTCACTTCACGGCGCCGGCGGTGATGCCGGACACGAAGTGGCGCTGGAGGAAGAGGAAGACGGCGATCATCGGAAGGGTCAGCACGCTCGCCCCGGCCATGATCGCGCCCCAGGGCGGGATGCCGGACGAGGCCGATAGGATGCCGCCGAGCGCGACCGGTGCGGTCCGTGCGGAGGCCTCGGTCGCGACCAGCAGCGGCCAGAGGTAGTTGTTCCAGGAGGCGAGGAAGAGAATGATCACGAGCGCCGCGAGCGAGGGGCGCACAAGCGGCAGGGCCACCAGGAAGAAGATGCGGAACTCGCCCGCTCCGTCCATGCGCGCTGCGTCCAGGATCTCCTGCGGCAGCGACACGAAGGTCTGGCGCATGAACAGGACGCCGAGCGCGTTGAAGAGCGGGGGCACGATCACCGCCGCGTAGGTGTTGGCGAGCCCGAGGTCGCGCGCCACCAGCACGTATTGCGGGATGATCACCACCGCATAGGGGACGGTGAGGGTGGCCACCAGCAGCCCGAAGAGCGGCCGCTTTCCGACGAAGTCGTAGCGCGCGAAGGCGTAGCCCGCCATGGCGGTGAGGAGCGTCGAGAGCCCGGCATAGATCACCGCGACGACGACCGAGTTCAGGAGCGCGCGGTCGAAGCCCACCATCTCGGTCACGCGCGCGACGTTGGCCAAGAACTCGCCGCCCGGCAGGAGGGGCGTTGCGGCCGAGAAGATCGCGGCATCCGACTGCGAGGCGTAGACGCCCATGAGGTAGAGGGGCGCGAGCCAGAGGAGGGCGAGCGGCAGGAGCGCGAGCGAGATCCAGCCGTCGCGCCGCCGGGCCCTGGCCTTCAGCGCGCCGCTCATCGGGTCCGCCTTCCGACGAGGAGGATGTTGAGCGCCGCGATCAGCCCCGCCATCAGCGCGATCGTGTAGGCGATCGTCGAGGCGTAGCCGAAGTTGAGGTTGGCGAAGCCCTGCTTGTAGAGATAGGTGCCCAGCATCTCGGTTCCCTGGCCCGGCCCCCGGTTGCTCTGGCCCGTGATCAGCCACGGTTCGGCGAAGAGCTGCATCGTGCCGATCACCGACAGGACGAGGCAGAACACGATCACGGGGGCGAGCTGGGGCAGGGTGACGTTGAGAAAGCGCCTCCAGGCGCTCGCCCCGTCCATGCGCGCGGCCTCGTAGAGCTCCTTGGGGATGGACTGAAGGCCGGCGAGAAGGATGATCGCGTTGTAGCCGGTCCAGCGCCAGGTGACGGCGAGGATCACGACCGCCATGGCCGGTCCGTCGCGGTAGAGCCAGTCGATGCGCGGCAGGCCGAGCGTCTCCAGCCCTGCGTTCACCGCGCCGAACTGGCCGTTGAACAGGAGGCGGAAGACCACGGAATAGGCGACCTCGCTGACCACGACCGGCGCGAAGAAGGCGAAGCGGAAGAGGGCGCGTCCGCGAAGGTATGGGGCGTCGAGCGCCAGCGCCAGGGCGGTCGCCAGCGCCAGCATGATCGGCACCTGCACCACCAGCACGAAGAGCGTGTTCCCGAGCGCGTTGTGGAACTGCCGGTCGAGCCAGAGCCGGCGCCAGTTGATGTCGAGGTCGAACACCCAGGGGTTCACCCGCGTGTTCTGAAACGACAGGATCACCGACTCCGCGAGCGGCCAGCACCAGAAGACCGCGAAGACGAGGAGGTAGGGCGCGAGGAACTGGTAGGGCGTGAGCGTGCCGCTGCGCATGGGCTGGGGCCGATCCTGGCGGAGAGACGACGGACGAGGGGCGCGGCCCGCCCGGCGAAGACGCCGGGCGGGCGGTTGCGCTACTCCTTGATCGGCAGGCCTGTCGCGCCCGAGATCTCGTCGGCGGCCTGGTCGAGCACCGCCTTCGCCTCGCCCCGACCGTTCAGGAAGTCGGTGTAGACCGTCAGGAAGACGTTGTCGGCCTCGGCGAAATACTGCGTCCCGCGCGCCGGCTTGATGTCGGGGAGCGTGCCGATGATGGTCTGCCAGACGGGCTGGCCGCCCCAGTAGGGCTGCGGCTCCTTCACGAACGGGTCGTTCACGGCCTCCGGCAGCGTCGGCACGAGGCCGCTTGCTTTGAGCTGCATGATCTGCGCCTCGGGCGTGCCGAGCGCGAAGTTCACGAAGGCGAGCGCGGCCTCCGGGTTCTTGGACGCCGCCGGGATGGCGAGCGAGGAGCCGCCGATGTTGGCCGCGCGGTTGCCGCCCCGTTCCTGCGCGGGCATGAGGTAGACGCCCCACTTGCCGCTCTGGTCGGGGGCCGCCGCGCGCACCGAGCCCTCGTACCAGCCGCCGTAGACGGCGCTCGCCAGCTTGTTGCCGTTGATCGCCTGCAGCGACTCGCCCCAGTCCGCCGCCTGGAAGAGCCCGGCCTTCGCGATCTTGCCGACCGTCTCCAGCGCGGCCACGCAGCCCGGCTGGTTGATCGTGACGCTCTCGCCGGCCTCGTCGAAGTAGCTGCAGCCGTTCTGGTTGGCGAGCATGCGGAACCAGGAGGAGTCGGCGTTGGTGGAGGCGAACTTCACGCCCTCGCCGTTGGCGGCGACGACCTTCTTGCCGGCCTCCACGAAGTCGTCCCAGGTCTCGATCGCGGCCGGGTCGACGCCCGCCTTCTCGTACATGTCGCGCCGGTAGAAGACGGCGGTCGGCCCCGAGTCCCAGGGCATGGCGTACACCTTCTCGCCGATCGTGAGGTCGGCGAGCTTGAAGGCGGGAAAGCGCTGAAGCAGCGCCGGCTCGTCGGCCGACATCGCCTTGATGTCGCGGAAGCAGTCGGGAAAGCGCGCCCAGAACACCTCCGACTCGTGGTTCTCCACGGTGTAGACGTCGGGCATGCCCGAGCCGCCCGCCGCGCATGCCGCAAGGCCCCGGTCGTAGACCGGCTGGTTGCCGAGGTCCTCGACCGTGACCTTCACGCCGGGATAGCGCTGGTTGAAGGCGGGCACCACGGCGCGCAGCGCCTCGGCCGCGACGTTCCAGCTCCAGATCGTGACCTCGCCGGAGACCGGCTCCGCCTGCGCGCGGGCCGGGCTCGCCGCCGCCGCCAGCACGAGGAGGGTCGTGCCACCAAGGGCCGCGCGCCGTCCGAACCTTACAGATTGCGTCATGTCCATCCTCCCTTGTCGCCTTGGTGGACGGAAGGAGCGTTGAGGCGCCGAACGGCGGGTCGAGCCGCCGCATGAAGCTTGGCAACGCTTCGTGTTCCATCCCGGATCGGTCGCCGGATCGTGTCGCGTCCGGCGTTCTGTCTCGGACCCGATCGTAGCAGGCGGCGCTTGCCTGTCGTCGCGAGGGACGCGATAGATATCGCAGATCCTAAGGTTTTCGGTCCGCCCCGATCACGGGCGAGGGAGGCGGCGGATGAAGCGGGACGACGCGGTGGGGGAACCGGATACCCCAACCTTTCTGCCGCTCGACAGCTTCGTGGTGCCCGGGCACGACTTCATCGTCTCGACCGGCCAGGACGTCTACGTCATGTCGGCCGCCCACGCGCACAGCCAGATCGAGCTGAACTTCATGCTGGAAGGGGCGGCGACCTACGTTCACGGCGGGCGCGAGGCGACGATCCGCGCCGGAGACTTCGCTCTGTTCTGGGGCGCGATCGCCCATCGCACGACTGCGGTGGAGCCGGGCTCGCGCTATGTCTGCATCTACCTGCCGCTCGAGATGTTCCTCGCCGCGCCGCTGTCCGAACCCTTGCGGGCGGCGGCGCTGGCCGGCGGTCTTCTCGTCGCGGCTGATCCGGCGCGCTTCGAGGCGGCGCGCTTTCAGCGCCTCGTGGAGGGGGTGCGCGAGCCGGCGGTGGCGGGCGTCGGCGAGCTGCTCGCCGCCGAGGTGCTTCTGATCCTGCGCTGGCTCGACGTCTCGGGCTGGCGCGACCTGCTCGCGGGCGAGCACGCGCGGGCGCGTCCGGCGGCGGGCGTCATGCCCCGCAAGGTTCTGGACATGATGGACTTCATCGCGCGCAACGCCCATCGCCCGATCTGCGTGACGGACGTGGCTGAGGCGGTCGCGCTCCACCCGAACTACGCGATGACGCGCTTTCGCACCGCGCTCGGCCTGACGATCCAGGCCTATATCGGACGTCACCGCCTGATGGCCGCCCAGAGCCTCGTCCTGTCCACCAAGAAGGATCTGGCCGCGATCGCCTTCGAGACGGGCTTCGGCTCGGTGTCGCAGTTCCACCGCTCGTTCCGCGCCCAGTTCGGCTGCACGCCGGCCGAGTTTCGCCGCCGCATGCGCCTGCCGACCGGCCGGGCGGCCGTCTGAATCCTACCAGCCCGGCGGCACGGGGCGGGGCGGGCGCATCGCGCCCGAGCGCGCCGAGGGATCGCCCGGCGGCCAGCGCAGCGCCTCGCCGCCGCCGGCGACGAGCGGGTTGCCGAAGGGGTCGGCGGCGACCGCATGAAGCCAGCGGGCCTCGAGGCGCGCCGCCTCGCGCGCCTCCGCCTCGCGCCTGGCGGGCGAGGGCGCCCCTTCAGCCCCTTCGCGCCAGAGCCGCGCATCGGGCGAGACCACGACGTGCCGTCCCAGCGCCTGGAGCTTCAGGGCGTAGTCGGCCGCGCCGAAGCGGCCGGGAAACAGCACCGGGTCGAAGCCGCCAAGCGCCGTGAAGTCGGCGCGCCGCGTGGCGAAGGCGTCCGCGCGGACGGCCGCGACCTGGTGGGCGACGCGCAGGACATCGCCCGGTCCGGGGTCCTGCGGACCCGAGCCACGCCCACGCGGCTCGGGCGCCCGCCCGAGCGACAGGCGCAGCCCGGCCTCCAGGACGAAGCCCTCGCGATCGGTGACGACCGGGGCGGCAAGACCCGTCGCCGGGTCGGCGAGGCGGCCGAGAAGCTCGCCGAGCCATTCGTCGTCGAGCGGCCGAAGCCCGGCGTCGAGCAGGCAGACAGCCTCCGTTTCCGCGCGCATCAGCGCGTCCCCGAGCCGGCGGGCCGGCGAGACGCCGGGCGGCGCCAGTTCCACCGCGAC
>NZ_BBWK01000038.1 GCF_001463765.1 Aureimonas sp. AU4
GGCGCCAGTTCCACCGCGACCCCGCCGAGACGAAGGCTGCGGGCGCTCGCCTCGTCGAGCGCGCAGGCCGAGACCGTGAGCGAGAAGCGCGTGCGCCGCCGCGTCGCCTCCAGCGCCTCCATCGCGCGCTCTATGAGCGATGCGTCGCCATGGCCGAGGTCGAGAACGACGCTCGCCTCCATCAGGTCGGCGCGGCGGACGCGGACGGCCGGCAGCGTCGTGTTCGGGCGCGGCTCGACCTCGGCCGCCACGTCGCGGGCGGCGAGCATCAGCCGCGCGGCTTCCGCCAGGCGATCGGCGGCGCCCGGGCCGAAGGGCGGCAGCGCGAAGCCGAAGCCCGGCACGTGCCGGTGGCCGCTGCGGCCGAGCGGGGCGCTGCTTGCGGGCGCGAGGAACAGGGCGTCGAGGCTCGGCGCGCCCCTTTCCAACGCCCGGAGGGCGCTCGCGCGGCGCAGGGCGAAGGCATTGCCCGCCGAGCCCTGTTCCAGCATCCGCTCGGCGTCCGGCGCGGTGAGGGCAAGGGGCGCCAAGCTTGCGTCCGCGAGCGTCACGAGCGCGTCGCCATAGGCCAGCGCTGCGTCCGGTTCAGCCAGAAGGGCCGCCGCAAGGCGCTCCGCACCGCCCGGCCGCGCGAGCGTTCCCGCGCGCATGACGAGAAGGATCTCGCAGTCCGCCCCTTCGTCGCGCAGGAAGTGGAGGAGGTCGCCCGGCTCGAAGCGCCCGTCGCGCTCGGGCAGGACGGCGCCGATCCAGTCCGCCCGGGGCAGGAGAGGGGGCGCGGACAAGGAATCTTCCGCCCCGTCCTCGCCGACCACGGCGACCGCGATCCGCACGTCCGCCGGGAGTTCGGGCACGGGCGGGGGAAACCGCGCCTCCCAGCGGTCGATCTCGCCGAGCGGCACGCAGCGCGGGAACCATCGGTCGAAGCGCTCGGCGCGCGGCCGCTCGCCCTCGGTCCCGGCCTGCCGGTCCAGAAGGGCGGCGAGCCCATCGGGATGGGCGAGAAGGGCGAGCGGACCGCCCGGCAGTTCGCGGCCCGCGACCCAGATTTCCACCTCGTGCAGCCGGCCGTCGGCCCATTCTTCGGGCAGGCGCAGCCGGAAGCCCGGCTCGGCGCGCAGCTCCTCGCCGCGCCGGACCGTCCGCCAGCGGTCGGCGCGCGTGGTCGCCACCACCTCGTCGTCGATCCGCGCCTCGACGCGCGCGGGAAAGGCGGCGGCCTCGCGCGCGACCCAGCCCTCCAGGTCGAGCCCGCCCAGCCACCGCGCCTCACCCCACCGCCGGTCCGGAGCGGTGAAGGCTTTGCCCTCGTGGAGGCGGATCGGCGAGCCCGGCAGCGCCGCCCCGTTGGCAAAGCGCACATCGGCGACGGCGACATGGGGCAGCTGCGCGGCGTCCAGCGCGAAGACGAAGCCGTGGCAGCCGTCGCCCACCGCCGGCCCGTCCGGCCCGGCCGAGCCGAGCGAGGGCACGAAGAGGTCGGCCCGCGCGATCGCGCTCGGCACGCCGTCGAGAAGCAGCTCCACGACGAAGCGTCGCTCGGGGTCGAGCGGATCGGCCGCAAATCCCTCGATCAGGAACTCGCCCGTCCGAGCGACGCCGAGGCGAAGGTCTCCGGCCAGGCTCAGCTCGGGATCGGGCGCGGCGCCGGCCCTGCGCCTACGGCGCGAGGCGACCAGCGAACCAATCGACGACGGCGCGGACGATGTCGGGTTCACCATGGCTCCTCGGCAGAAGAAGGGAGGGGGCGGACGGGGTCTCGGCTCCCTCGCTCCAATCGAGCCGTGCCGTGGGCAGCGCGGTTTCGGCGGCGAGGCGGTCGAACAGGGCGAGCGAGGGGTCGGCGGGCGGCAGGATAAGGGCGCGGGCCCCGCTTTCGCGCAGGCGCGCCTCGAACCTGTCCGGGGGAACCGTGCCCTGGGCATCGATCCCGGCGCGGATCAGGGCGAGATCGTCGAGGCCCGGCCCGAAGGTCGTGCAGCGCGCTGAGGGCCCGAGCCGCGCGCGCAGCGCCGCCTGGAGCCGGAGGGCAAACGCATGGGAGCGCGGCGCGGGGACGCCGAGGAGGAGCGCGAGGACGGGCGGCGATCCGCTTGTCCCCGCCGTGCGCCGACGCGCGTCGGGCAGGTCCGCCTCGATCCGCGCCGCATCCGCGCTTCCCGCCAGACGCTGCCGGAGCGCGGCGAGCGTCGCGCGGTCGCAGGCCGCGACGGCCAGCCAACGGTCGCCGAGACACTCGCGCCAGCGCTCGAAGCTGTCCAAAAGAGAGGATGCCTCGAGATCGCGGCCGGCCAGGTCGCCGGCCAGGAGCGTGATGGCGCCTGGCACCGCCAAGATCGTCTCCGCCAGCGGCTCGGGCGGCGGGCCGCCCGCCAGTTCCAGGCGCTCGGGATCAAGCCGGCGCAGCCAGTCGCGCAGCAGCGCCGCCTCGGCGGGAAGGTCGAAGGCGAGGGATTGCGGGGCGGTGGCGCCCGCACCGCGAAGTTCGGCCCGAAGCGACGGGCCGACGCGGCGCCAGCGCAGGAGGACCGCGACCCGCCCCGCCGCCTCATGGCGCAGGAGCCGCTCGGCGGCGAGCGCGCTTCCCGTCGGCGCCACGACGAGGATCGGATAGCCGGCGGGCACCGCCTCACGCTCGACGGCGGCGCGGGCGGGGGCCAGCGGATCGGCGCGGCGAAAGGCGGCCGACTCATCGCGCAGACCCGGGAAGCGCCGCCGCAAGCGCCGCAGGTTGCGCGCCACGAGCGCCGCCTTCTCGGTGCCGAAGGATCGCGAGCCGTGATGGGGAACGAGGAGGCTCGCGGCCGCGACGTTGCGGAAGCCCGCCGCGCGCAGGCGCAGCGTCAGCTCGGCATCCTCGAAATAGCCGCGCTCATAGACGGCCGAGAAGCCGCCCGCGGCCTGAAGGGCGTCGTGGCGCAGATAAAGGGCGAAGCCGATGCCGTTCGGCAGATCGACCGGCGAACCCGCTGCCCGTTGCGCCGCCTCGTCGAGCCGTCGCGCCTCGCCGGGTGCGGGAAAGGGCGCCGCCATCCCCAGGCGCGGCACGCTGGTCCACTCGCCGTTGTTGGAGAGCGGCGTCGCGCTTCCGATGTCGGGCGCGGCGTAGACGGCCTCGCGCAGGCGCTCCAGCGCGCCGCGCGGCAGGATCGCGTCGCTGTTGAGGATCAGCGCGTCGCGTGCCTCGATCCCCTCCAGGCCAAGCGCCACGGCTCCCGTGAAGCCGAGATTGACCGCGTTGCGTCGCAGCTCGATCAGCCCGCGCCCGGCCAGGGCGTCGACGAGGTCGCGCAGGGCCTCGCTCGGGGACGCGTCGTCCACCACGACGATCTCGGTGCCGGGCAGGCGCCGCGCTTCGCGGATCGCAGCGCAGAGCGCGTCCGCCGCGCTGTCGGGATCGCCGAAGACCGGCACGACGATGCGCACGGGGCGAGGCTCCGGCACCGCCTGGGGGGCGCAGGGCGCGGGAAGCGCCGGGCCGTCCCGGCTGCGCGCCGCGAGGGGGCCCGCGTCGAGCACGGTCGCGCCGCGCCGGATCTCGAAGCCGGCCACGGGGCGCCCGATGCGCAACGCAAGGAAGGCCACCGCGCCGCCGGCCGGTGCGAAGGTCGGGCCGCGCTCGACATGGAGCGCGTGGTGAATCTCCTCACCCTCCGGATGGAGCAGCACGAGGCGGGACGCCGGCTCGCCGCGCCAGGCCACCCAACCCGAAAGCTGCCCATCGCGAAGCTCGAGCCGCGTGGCCGCCTCCGCGCCGGCGGCGAACAGGGCGCCGAGCGCCGAAAGGCGCGCATCGTCCGGCGCGACGGGGCTGGCGAGAAGGCGGCGGGCCGCCTCGCGGCGCTCCGGCGCTCCGCGCGCGAGGCGCAGGGCCGCAAGGCAGACGGCGGGATCGATCGGATCGGCGCCCAGCGCGCCGCCCAGCGCCTCGGCCACTTCGTCCTCGCGGCCCGAAAGGTTCGCGGCAAGGGCTGCGAGGGCACGCTCGGCGGGGGCGGCCGGCGGCGACACCTGGAGCCGACGGTCGAGGAGGCGGACCGCCGCTTCCGGCCGGCTCTCGCGCAGAAGGCGCGAGGCGTTGCGGATCAGCGCCTCGCCCTGGCGCGCGGGGTCGGCCAGCATCGGGTCGGCGTGCAGCAGTTCGGTCCAATCCATCGCGCCGCTTCGAACGCCCGCTTCTCGAGAGCCGCGCGCGAGGGCCGCGCGGAAGCTCGATCCATGGCATAGGCGGCTGGCCGGGGCCTGACCGCGTGCGGTCCGTCTTCACGCTTTGCTTGCCCTGTCCGGAGCTTCCGCTTGCGGGCGAGGGAGAGGCGACGCACGCTCCGTCCCCAGACCTTTCGCGCCAGACGCCACGAGTCCGTCATGAGCCTTCCCGACGAAGACGATGCCTCGAACGAGACCGACGGTTCCGGCGGCGAGGGGCGTGACCGGTCCGGTTCGTCCTCCTCGTCCTCCGCATCCGGCGCCGGTTCGGCGGCGGCCACGGTCGCCCTGTCGGGCAGCATCGCGGCGGGCGCCGCGACGCCCGCCGCCTCCGCCGCGACCGCGAGATCGGGCGGCGATGCGCGCTCCGGCGCAACCGATGCCCGAACGGGCGAGGCGACGGGCACGACCGCGGGCGAGGGCGGTTCGCAGGCGGCCGGCGGCGAAGCGGCACCGGGCGCGGCGAATGCGGGCTCGCCCGGCGCACAGGGTGCGTCCGGCGCAAGGTCTGGCGCGGCGCATGGGGCGGGCGGGACCGGAATGGGCGGGGCCGCACCTGCGGGCGGCGCGATGCCGGGCGGCAGCGCGATGCTTTCGTCGTCCGGCGGAGCCTCGGCTGCGGGTGGCGGCGCGGCCGCGGGGGCGCCTCGCGCTGCCGAGGGCGGAGGCGCGAGAGCCGAAGGCCCGGGCGCCGCCGGCGAGGGCGGCTCGGCGGAGGCCGCCGGGGACGACAATGCCGGGTCCGCCGGCGAAGCTTCGAGCGGCGGCGGCGAAGGAGGCGGGGCGGCCTCCTCGTCCGGCGGCTCGTCCTCGGCCTCTTCGTCGTCGGCGAGCGCCACGAGCGACGCCATGGCCGGCGCCACGGGCTCCGGCGAGGGCACAACGGGTTCGAGCTCCGCGACCTCGTCGTCGGTACCGCTCGGCGGGAGCGGCGCGAGTGCGGGCGGCACGGGCGGCGCGCCCGGCGTAGGCGCGTCTTCGGCAGGCGGCCTCGGTGCCACGCCGGCCGGCGGCCCCGTCGCGATCGACGTCGCGGGGCCGGTCTGCTTTCGGCCGGGCACGCGGATCGCGACGCCCGAGGGCGAGCGCGCGGTGGAGGACCTGCGGCCCGGAGATCTCGTCGCGACCGTGGACGGCACGGACGAAGCGGTGCGATGGATCGGGCGCCAGACGCTGGACGTGTCCCGGATCGATCCCCTGCGAGCCCGGCCGATCCGCATTCGCGCGGGCGCGATGGGCGACGGTCTGCCGAAGCGCGACCTTCTTGTCTCCCCCGACCATGCGATCGGCCTCGACGGGGTGCTCGTCCACGCCGGCGCGCTGGTGGACGGGATCGCGGTCCTGCGCGAGCCGATCACGGGTCCCGAGATCCTGTATCTCCACGTCGAGCTCGACCGCCATGCGCTGCTCCTCGCCGAGGGACTTCCGGCCGAGAGCTTCGTGGACAACCTGCAGGACCTGCCCTTCGACAATGCCGCCGAGCGCGAGGGGGCGGCTTTCGCGCCGGTCGCCGAGATGGCGCTGCCGCGTGCCAAATCGCGTCGGCAGGTTCCGCTCGCCACGCGCCGACGCCTGGACGCGCTGGTCCGCGCCCTGTTTCCGGATGAATGGCCCGGCCGCGCCGCCTGAGCGCTCAGCGCCGCGCGCGCCTGCGGCCGCCGAAGGCCGTGCGGCTCCAGTGGCGCTCGCTCGCCTTGTAGGCGGCCAGGCAATGGATCGCGACGTGGTTGAGGAAGTCCGGGCGATCCAGGACGAGAAGGTCCGCGTCTCCCGCCGCACAGGCGGCCGCCGCGACGCGCGTCAGGAGGCCCGGCCCGGTGGACAGCCACAGGATGTCGCCGTCGCCCCGATTCACCGCCGCGACGGCCTGTGCAAGCGCGTGCGCGAGGATCGAATGCCCGGGCCGGGCCGCCAGCCAGTTGTTGCCGAGCGAGCCGAGATCTTCCTGATACGTGACGAGGCCCGCGCCCCGCCCGAGGAGCGGCGCGATGCCCCGGCGACAGCGGTCGTCGGCATCCGCCCAGACGCCGCCCTCGCGGGCGAGAAGCGCGAGGCGGAAGATGTCGGCCCGCATGGCGGGCTCCCGCGCGCGGTCGAAGGCTTGTCCGACCTCCGGCGCGGCGTGCGCCGCGATGAAGCGCCGCGCCGTGGCGTCGCTCCAGAGCCGGTGCTCGAAGCCGGGGTTCCGGCGCCGCCAGCTCTCCATGTAGGCCGCGACGTCCGCCGGGGGATCGGCGTCGGTCCAGAACTGGTGGATGATGCGCGGCACGCCTCCGTCGCCGGGCCCGACCCTCGCCCGCAGGGCGCCGGAGCGGCGCGCCTCGACGAAGCGCAGGATGGCGGGGGCCGTGCTGTCGGGGAAGTCGCGCACCGCGGCGTCGATCGCGGCGAGGCGCTCGTCTTCCGGCCGAACGAGCGCCGCGCGCAGGGCCGCCAGCGCCTCCCCGTCGAGGCGGAACTCGTCGAGAAGCTGCCCGTAATGGCTCTGGGAGGGGTTGGCCGACTGGCCGCGCAGCGCGTTGGCGCCCGCTTCCAGCACGGCGAGATCGGCGAGGACCTGGGCGGTGCGGTCCGTGTCGAGCGCGAGCAGGGCGGCATGGGCCAACCGGTTGCGCACCCAGCCGTCGGCGGGAAGCAGGCGCACCGCCGCCTCGCCCTCGCGGATCGCCCGCTCGAAATCCCAGCGCGCGGCGGCGAGCTGCGCGGCCACGAAGTGACGGCGGCCGCGCTCCGCGAGCGTCGCCTCGGGCAGAAGCGGCATCAGCGCCTCGGCCTCGGCGAGGCGTCCGGCGTCCACCGCCGCGAGCGCGGCCTGGACCGGGAGGAGCGCGTGACCGGGAAAGCGGCGACGGGCCGCCCGCAGCCGTGCCGCCGCGCGCTCGGGCCGCCCGCACTGCCGCTCGATCTCGGCCTGCGCGATCTCGGTCTCCGCACGAGGGCCGAAGCGGCGGCGGATCGCGGCGAAGCCCTCGCTCGCCTCGGATGGGCGGCCTGCGAGGGCCGAAAGGCGGGCTTGCGCGATCTGCGGCCAGATCCGCCCGCGATCGAGGGCCACGGCCCGCTCCAGGAAAGCCGCCGCCACTGCGAGATCGTCGCGCGAGAGGGCGTGGCGGGCGCGCGTCTCGGCAAAGGCCGGATGATCGGAACAGGCGGCCTCGCCGTCCTCAAGGAGTTCGAGGGCCTGTCCGTCCCGCCCGAGGCGAAGCGCCTCCTCGCTCGCTTCGATCCACGCCTCGGCTAGACGCGGCCAGCGCCGCGCCGCCGCCTCGAAGGCCGGAAGCGCTGTCGGCCCGCCGCCCTTCGCGCGCAGGACATGGGCCCGGCCCAGCGCGGCCTCCGGCGCGCGCGGCGAGCCTTCGGGAACGGTGGCGAGAAGGGCAAGGGCCTCGTCGAAGGCGCCGCGCTCGCGCAGCCGCGCGGCGAACGCCACCGCGAACCATCCCTCCGCAGGCTCGGCCTCGATCGCCTCCCGCCAGAGCCGGTCGGCCGCAACCCGATCGCCGCGCGCTTCCGCCAGCTGCGCCCGGCCCGCGAGCGCCCAGCCGAAGCCGGGGCGCGCTCGAATAGCCGCGGCATAGGCTTCGTCGGCTCGCGCGGCCTCGCCGGTTTCGCGCAGGAGATCGCCGAGGCACAGGAGCGCGCGCGGATGGCCCGGCGTGCCCGCCAAGGCTGCTTCCAGCCGCGCCTCAGCCGCCTCGATCCCGCGCGAGCGGCGCTCCAAGAGGGCGAGTTCCACCAACGCCTCGGGAGGAGCGTCGTCGCGCTCGGAAAGCTGACCGTAGAGCCGCTCGGCCTCCGCCGGCCGCCCGGCCTCGCGCAACGTGGCGGCGAGGTCCATTCCCGCCTGCGTCGGCCCCTTGCCTTGCGCAAAGGCCGCGCGGCCGTGGGCCAGCGCGAGGTCGAGGTCGCCGGCGCCGCGCGCCGCGCGGGCGAGGAGCTGGAGCGCGCGCGCCTCGCCGGGACGGCGCACGAGGTGTCGTGCGGCCAGCGTCTCGGCCTGCGCGCGCTCGCCCTCGCGCAGAAGCGCATCGGCGAGATCGAGGACGTGGGTCGAGGGATCGAGCGCGGCGGCCCGCCGCCAGTGCGCGATCTCGCCCGGCGCGTCGCCCTCGCTTCGGGCGATGCGCGCGAGAAGGCGCGGCGCGCCCGCAAAGCCGGGATGGCGCTCGCAGAGCTTTGCGAGCCGTTCGCGGGCCTCGTCGGTCCGTCCGAGCTCCAGAAGCGTCTCGGCGAGGTCCAGTTCGAACCAGGGATCGGCGGGCAGGAGGTCGGCGGCCACGCGAAAGGCCGCGAGCGCCGCCTCGCCGTCGCCCCGCGCGCGGGCCGCGCGGCCGAGCTCGCGCACGGCGTGGGGCAGGGGCGTGCCCGCCGCGAGCCCGCGCAGCGCCGCCTCGGCCTCGTCCGCGCGGCCGAGAGCGCGTAGCTCGGTCGCCGCGTCCTGCCGGCTCCAGAGATCCTGCGGCGCGCGCGCCGTCGCCGCCCGGAAATGCCCGAGCGCCTCTTCGTGACGGCCCTCCCGCCGCGCCACGAGGCCGAGCGTCCGGTGCGCCGGGGGGAAGTCGGCGGCTTCGCGCAGAAGCGCCTCGGCCTCCTCGCGCGCCTCGCCGGTGCGGCCGAGCGCGAGGAGTTCCAGCGCCCCGTCGTTGCGGCTCAAGGGGTCTCCCGCCTCGCGAAACAGCGCCAGCGCGGTCGCGCGGTCGCCGCTTGCGTGGGCCGCCAGGGCTTCCGCGCGCCTGTCGCGATTTCCGGCGGGCTCGGGCAGGGCGGACATGGCGGCTCGGGTCTGGCGGGGCTCGCCCATCATGGCGCAACAAAGGTTAAGCGCGCGCCAAGGCCGGACAGGCCATGAGCCTGCCGCCGGTCAGGACGACAGAACGGTGTCGCGGAACTGGAGGTGCTCGATGCCCGTCAGCGAGGCCGAGTAGCCGTCGTCGAAGGAGACGAAGGTGGACAGGCCGGAATGGCTGACCTGGGCGCTCGTGTGGTCGCGGTCCTGGAACCACGCCGTGTCGTCGCCCGCGCCGCCGTCCAGCGTGTCGTGGCCCGTGCCGTGCGCGAGGATCGCGAAATGATCCGAGCCGTCGCCGCCGATCACGCTGTCGGACGCGCCGTAGAGAAGGAAGCTGTCGTCGCCCGCCCCGCCGTCCATCGTCGAGTGGCCTGCGGTCGAGGCGGTGAGATGGTCGTCGCCGGCCCCCGTCGCCACATGGGCGCCCGGGGCGTCGTGCAGCATGATCGTGTCGTTGCCCGCGCCGCCGAGGATCGTGGCGAAGCGTCCGACGCTGTCGACATGCAGGGCCTGCGCCGAGGCCGAGCCGTCGATCGAGGCGCCGTCGCCCGCGGAATGCACGGTGTCGCCGTCGGCATGGACCTGCGCGGAATGGCCCGAGGCGTAGATCGTGGCATGGCCGCCGTAGATCGTGTCCTGCGCGCCGCCCGAGCGGATCGTGTCGCCTCCTTGCGCCCCGGCGTGGATCTGCGTTCCCCCGCTCGCCCCGCCGACGAGCAGCGAAGCGCCGGTCTCGCTGCCCCAGAGCGTGTCGGAGCCCGAGCCCCCGGCCAAAGTGTCGCCCGCGCCGAAGGCGTAGAGGGAATGACTTCCGCCCGCCGTGCCGCCCGACAGGCTGTCGGTGCCGGCCCCGCCCCAGACCGTCGCGTTTCCCGCGCCCGCCTCGATCGCGTTTCCGTCGTTGCTCGCATGGACGTTGACGTCGCCCGTGCCCTCGATGCGCGCCGAGCCCGGACCGGCGAGGATCACCGCGACCGGCTCGTCGCCCACCGAGACGACGCCCGTCTCGCTGCCGGACGGGATCGCCACCACCGCCGCGTCGCCGGGCTTGGCGGAGACGCCGGACGGATCGGTCTGCACCGAGACGGCGTGGCTGCCGCCCAGCCCCAGGTCGGCCAGCACGCTGTTGATGTGCTCGCTCGCCTCGGGCGACAGCGACCCCAGGCTCGCGGCCTCCGACGCGGTATAGATCTCAGCCATTCACGGCCCCGGACAAGCCGTGGCCGCGGGCCGGATGCCGGTCGTGGGGCGATGGCTCGCTCAGGCGGCCTCCCGCTCCGGCTGGGGCCGGCGGAAGATGCGCAGGCGGCTCGGCTGGCGAACCGGGGGCATGGCGGCCGGAAGCGCGGTCGGCTCGGCGGCCCGGGCGAAGTCAAGCCGCACGCCGACGAGCGGGTCGAGCGGCGTGGGGCCGAGAAGCTCGATCTCGCGGCCGCGCCGCGTGACGAGCGAGGAACCGAGAAAGGCGCCGTCCGCGCGAAGGGCGAGGCCCGGGGCCGCCGCCTGCGTCAGGCGCGCGCGAAGGCCGATCAGCGGCAGCGCCTTGCCGCGCGTGCCGGCGTAGGCGCCGGCCGGCGTCCAGTTCGACCAGCCCGCGCCGCGTCCCGCCACCGCCACCTGATACTCGATCGGCAGATCGCCGCCCACGCCCCGCATCTCCAGACCCTCGATCCGGCCCGGCGCGTCGGGGCCACAGATCCAGTGGCCGCGCGGCGCGGCGAGATCGCCGCGCAGGGAGACGTGGGCGCGAAGCAGGAACTCGACGCCGCCCTCGGTCAGGTCGGGTCGCAGCCGGGGCGCGGGCTCGGGCTCGGCTTGCGTGCCCATGCGCGTGAGTTCCAGCGTCGCGGCCGGCGCGCCGGCCGAGCCGACGGCGCGCAGCACCACCTCGATCGTGCCCGCCCGGTCGGCCGAGATCACGAGAACGCGCCCCGGCGCGCCGAGGACGCCGGACGGCTCGCCAGGCGCGGAAACGAGGCTGACGCCCTCCGACGCCGCCACAACCTCCGCGACCGGCGCCTCGCCGACCGAGCCCGGATCGGCGCGATAGGTCAGCGAGGACAGGCCCCGCTCCACTCTCAAGGTCGCACGTCGCTCGGTCGCGTCCACGCCCGCAGGTCTCCCCATTTCGTCTCATGCAGAAGAAACGAGGCTGGGGACATCTTCAAGTTTATGGAAGATGTCGATGGAGACGAGGAAAACGGCAGCTTAAGCGCGGCGCGAGGTTGAATGAAATTGTCAAAGATAACGGATCGTTTTCCGATCAGCTTCGCGCCGACTTACGTCTGCGCGGCGATCCGTCCGTCGTCCTGATAGATCGCACCGCATAGTTACAGATGTGTAAGATATCGGGCGTAATCTTGATGCAAACGTCGTCCGAGAGGTTTGTGGAAGATGATCCGCGGAAGCATCGAGCTCGCCACCCCCGACACGATCCAGGGTTGGATCCACACCTCGGACGGGCGCATCCGCGAGCACACGCTTCTCGCCTTCCAGGGCGAGCAATGCGTGGGCGCCGGCAAGGTGACCCTGTTTCGCGGCGACCTCGCCGATGCCGGCATCGGCGACGGCCATCTCGGCTTCAGCTTTCCGATCTCGGTCTTGCCCGAGCGCGTCGGCCAGGTGGTCCTGAAGCTGGAAGGGAGCGACGCGATGCTGCTCCAGACCGGCGCGCGCGTCGCCGGCGAGACGGCGGGCGCTGCCGGCCTGCCGCGCGCCGAGGTGCGGGCGCGGCTCGCCGCCCTCAAATGGGCGCTCAAGCACGGCCGCATCGGGCAGGGCGACTTCGACTTCCTGCGCATCCTCTGGTCCTTCGGCGTCTACGAGCGCGGCCTCCTGCGCCGCAACGCCGGCGAGGAGACGGTGGTGGCCGAGAAGAGCGGCGTGATCGCCGCCGCCCTTCTCGAATCCTATGCCGGCGCCGACGTGCGCCTGTCGTCGCGCACGGTGCGCTCGCCGGCCGAGTTCGGAGCCGTGCTCGCCGAGATCGCGGCCGGTCCCGCCCTCAAGGTCGTGGCGCTTCACACCGAAACGCGCGCCGCGCTGCGCGTGGCCGAAGGCACGCATGTCGAGGACGTCGCGGACGCGCCCTTCACCGACTATCCGCTGACCCCCGACCATCTCCTGATCCTCGACGCGCGGGCCAAGGCGGACCTCCAGATGACGGCCGGAGCGACGGTCGAGATCCTGTCGGCCGAGCCCGCCCTGTCCTGATCGTCCGCGGTCCCGCGCCCCGCGCCGGGGCACGCTTCTCCCGCACGCCGAACCCCCGTCCATGCTCCAGGTCCTCGCCCCGTCCGCCTACGCACCCAGCGAGCTCGCCGAAGCCGGCGACAGCCGCTGGTGCGGCCGCATCGAGGCGATCGACCCCTCCGAGGGCATCCGGGGCTGGGTCCTGTCGCCCGAGGCTCCGCGCGCGGCGACGGAACTCGAGCTGACGGTCGGCGAGGACGCGCTCGTTCTGGGCTGCAGCGCGGGCGCCCACGCGGCTCTCGACCGGCGGCTCGGCTTCGAGACGCGCGCCGGCTTCCATTTCGCCCCCGAGGTCTTCGCCCGTCTCGCGCGCCTGTCGGCCCGCCGCCAGTTTCTGCGCGTCGGCATCCGCATCGCCGGCACGGACACCCGCCTCGTGCCCCCCGCCGGGCGCGATCCGACCGTCGGCGAGCTGGTGGCGGCTTGGCGCGAGACGGCCCTTCGCGGTCTCCGGCCCGGCGAGGACGGGCGCGAGGGCTCGCGCGGCGACCGTCTCCTGCGCCGGCTGGCGGCCCTGCGCGCCGAGGCGCTCGCGCTTCGCGAGCGCCCGCTGCGGCCCCTGTCGGACGGCGAGGCCGGACAGATCGACGCGATCCATCCTGCCGGCGAGGGGCAGGTCTGGTTCGTCGGCTGGATGAAGCGGCGCACCGAAACGGACTTCTCGGCGATCGTGGTCGATCGCGAGAAGCTGCCGGCGGGCGGGGCCGTGTTCCACTACGAGCGGGCGGACCTCAACTCCACCTGCGTCGGCGTCGTGGGCCTGCTCGACACCGGATGGATGCCGCCGCCGGTGCTGCGCGACGGCTTCGTGTATCTCGGCCCGTCCGGCCAGCTCCACCTGCGCCTGTCGGCCGGAACGCGCGTCCTTCGCGCCGACGCCTTTCTCGCCGCCTTCGCTCAGGCCCAGCCGCTGGCTTCGGGCGGCGAGGCGGGGGCGCTGGCAAGCGTCCTTCATTCCGGCGCGAACTGGATCGGCGGGGCGGCGGCGGCCAGCGGCCTTGCGGTCGAGGGCGGCGTCGACCGCCTCCTGATGGTGCCGGGCTTCGGATGCCTGGCGGAAGGCTGGGCGGTGAGTCCGGCCAAGCGCGTCGAGACGTTCCAGATGCGCGTCGGCGACTGCGTGCTGACCGCCGACGAGGCGTCGTCGAGCTTCCGGCCGCGCCCCGATCTGGCGTCGGTCTTCGGCGCGGGCAGCGTGACGGCGCGCGCCGGCTTCTCGGCCGCGCTTTGCGGCGCGCTGCCGGCGGACGCCGCCGGCGCGCCGCTCCTGCGCGTCGTCCACGAGGACGGCACGGGCGCGGTGCTGCGCGTCGAACCCAAGCTCCTGCGCCGTCTCGACCCGGTCGCCGACGGCGACGAGGTGCTGCGTCTCTTTCCCTCGATCCGGCACGAGGGCTTCTGGGACGCCTTTCTCGCCGCCCAGCGCCGCAACCTGCGCGCCGCCGTGCGCGAGCCGGCGCTTCTCGCCGAGGGGCCGAGCCCGCGCCTCGTCGTCCTGCGCCTGCCAGGCGAGGCCGGAAACCTCAACCTCGCCTTCGACCGCCTCGCGCGGCACCTGCCCGATCTCGACCCCGCGATCGGCGTTTGCGTCGTCGCGGATGCGGGCCGCGCGCGCGCCGAGGCGCTCCAGCGCTTCGAGGAGATGCGCGAGGGACTGCCGCAGCCGCTCTCCTTCGCCGCGGTCCTCCATGGGCACGACATCCTGCCCGAACTCCCGTTTCTTCTGGCGCGGCTCGGCGCGGAGCGCTTCGTCCATGTGGGGCGCGGCCTCGTCCTCACCGCCGCCGGCTGGCGCGCGGCGGTGTCCAGCCTCGCCCGTCGCGGCCACGGCATCGACCGCCTCGAGATCCTCGACGACTCAGGGCAGCCGGACCGGGTGGACGGGGCGCTGGGAGCGGCGTGCTTCGGCTGGAGCGCGGACAGCTATCTCGCCTTCGCGGCCCGCGCGCCGGCCCTGACGCGCGGCCTCTTCGCCGATGGCGGCCTGCCGCGCGACCCCGTGCGCGACCGTGTCCTGCCGGGCTGTGCCCTGCGCCTGGAGCGCCCCGCTGCCTCGCGCCTCGCCGACATGATCGACGCCGACCTTCTGGCCGGGCGGGGGAGGGGGGAGCCGTGATCTTCGCCGAGCGTCAGCGACGGAACAGGATGACCGCGCCCCGTGCGCCCAAGGTCGCCGTGATCTCGCACAGCCATCCCTCGCTCTCGAAGGGCGGGGCCGAGATCTCGGCCTATGCCCTGTTCCGGGGGCTGCGCCAGATCGGGGTCGATGCCATCTATGTCGGCGCCTGCGCGAGCGCGACGCGCCATCGCCTGGCCTTTGCCGACGAGCACGAGTTCGCGGTCTTCCACGACGCCGAGCGCTACGACCACTTCTACCACCTTGCCCCGCGCACGGTGGCCGATCAGCTCGTCGCGATCCTCGCGCGCGAGGGCGTCGATCTCGCCAACTTCCACCACTTCTACCATCTGGGGCTGGGGGCCCTGCGGGCCGTCAAGGCGATGCCCGGCATGCGCACCTTCCTGACGATCCACGAGTTCCTGGCGATCTGCCACAACCACGGGCAGATGATCACCCGCCAGGCCCGCATCCTGTGCGAGGGCGCCTCCAACGAGAGCTGCGGGACCTGCTTTCCCGAACTCATGCGCACGCAGTTCGCCATGCGCCGCGAGACCATGCTCGACAGCTTCGGCGACTTCGACGGCTTCGTTTCGCCGAGCCGGTTCCTGGCCGAGCGCTTCCGCGCCTTCGGCCTCGACATGGCGCGCATGAGCGTGATCGAGAACGGGCTGCTGGCGCCCGGCGCGCCCGACCGCCCCGCCAAGCAGGGCAAGACCTGGACCTTCGGCTTCTTCGGTCAGATCAACCCGTTCAAGGGCGTCGACGTCCTGCTCGACGCGGCCGACCTCATCGCCGAGGACAAGGCGCTGAGCGCGACCCTGCGCCTTCGCATCCACGGCAACCTCATCGGCCAGACGCCCGAGTTCACCGAGCGCTTCGAGGCGAGCCTCAGGCGCCACCCCTTCCTGACCTATGCCGGTGCCTACGACAACCGCTCGGTCCACCGCCTGATGAGCGAGTGCGACTATGTCGTGATCCCGTCGAAATGGTGGGAGAATTCGCCGGTCGTCATCCAGGAGGCCTATGGCGCGGGTGCGCCGGTGATCTGCACCGGCATCGGCGGCATGGCCGAGAAGGTGCCGGACGGCGTGTCGGGCCTTCACTTCCGCCTCGGCGACGCCGCCGACCTCCTGCGCGCCATGCGCCTGGCCGCCGATCCGCGCAACGCCGCCGTCCTGCGCGCCGGCCTGCCGCCGGTGATCTCGGCCGCCGAGATGGCGCGCCAGTACTGCGAGGCCTTCGCGCGGGCGCCCGCCCGCCGACCCGTCCTTCTCGAGGCCGCCGAGTGATCCGGGGCCATATCGACCTTGCGACCCGCGCGCGCGTCGAGGGCTGGATCCACTGCGACCAGCTGCCGCTCGCGGGCGCGCGGGTGCTGGCCTTCCACGACGAGACCTGCGTCGGCGGCGGGCGGGTCGACGTCTTCCGGCAGGACCTCGCTGATGCGGGGCTCGGCGACGGCTGCGTCGGCTTCGGCTTTCCGGTCGCGCTGCGCTCGGACCAGGACCCGCGCGTCCTCGACGTGCGCCTGGAGGGCGGAACGCTTCTCCTGAAGCAGGGTGCCTGCGCGCTCAGCCCCCGCGAGGCGACAGGCGCGGACCGCCGCCGGCAGGGCCGCGATCCCGCCGCCCTGTCCTGGATGCTCGCGCGCGGCTGGCTCGACCAGCGCCGGCACGACGCGCTGCGCGGCCTCGCGCGCTTCGGCGCCCATCCCCTCCAGTTGCAGATCGAGCGGCGCGGCCGCGACGCGGCCTCGGTCTGCGACGAGGTGGCGCTGGAGGCGGCCGACCTCATCGAGTTCCACCTTCACACCGCGATCGACTGCGAGATCCGTGAGGACGTTCGCGCCGGCGATCTCACCGCGATCCGCCGCGAGGTGCGCGCGAGCTTTCCCTTCTCGCCACCCGTGATCGGCCTTTGGGCGCCGGGTCCCCATCATCTCGACCTCGTGGAGGGCTCGCATCTCTCGGATGGCGAGGCCGAGGCGGGGGCGGGCGTCGAATACGCCTTCGGCGGACGCACGCTGCTCCTCGCCGACCTCGACGCCGCGATCGGGTTCCGGGGCGGCGACGCGCCCACCCCCTTCACCGCCTTCGTGCCCTGCCGGCCGGAGGAGCGGCTGTGATCTCGGAGCGCGCCGAGCCGCTGACGGGGCAGCGCATGGCGGCGCGCATCTACTCGCCCTTCAGCTACCCGCTGCCGCGCCGCGCCGCGCTGGTGCCCATCGTCCTCGCCGAAGCCGATCGGCTGGCGCCGGTCTTTCCGCTGGTCTGGCAGAGCGGCGAGGAGGGGCCGCGCCTGAGCTGCCTGCGCAGCCTCCAGGAGGACGGGTCGGGCTTTGCGGCCGGCACGCAGGACCGCCTCGCCGTGCTGCCGCTCCTTCTTCAGGCCTATCCCTTCGTGCTGCCGGCCGCGCCCGCCGTTGAGGGCGACAATCCGCGCCTCCTGGATGTCGCGGGCGCGGACCTTCCGAGCGATGCCGGCGCGCCGATCACGGCGAGCGACGGGCGCCTCACCAACGCCGCCGAACTGCGCCTTCGCGCGCTCTCGATCTTCGAGCGCGACCTCGGCCGCACATCCGCGATCGGGCGCATGCTGGGCGAACTCGGGCTCCTCGAGCCTTGGCCGCTGCGCTTCGATCTCGGCCATGGGCGGCGCTGCGACGTCGAGGGGCTCGCCGTGGTGCGGGCCGGCGCCTTCGACACGCCGCGCCTCCAGCCGGTTCTCGCCCGCTTCGGCATGGCGGCCGCACGGCTTCTGTCGCTCCACCGCCTGTCGCTCTTCCGTGCAGCCATGCTCCTGGCCGCCGCCCGCGAGGCGGTGGCGCGCGGGGGCGCGCGCGCATGATGACGCTCCAGCCGCTCGCCTCGGTGGCCGAGGCACGTTTCCGCCCGGCCGAGCATTTCGGCTTCGCCGCCACGCTGAGCTGGATCCCGGTCAACGACACCGAATTCCACCTGACCGCCCACCACCTACCGCTCACCGTCCGCCTGCTCGGCGGGATGCCGCGCCTCGGCGCCATGGTGCATCCGGCCTTCCTCGCGCGCGCGGCCGTGGACGGGGAGGGGCGCTGGCGCGCCGGCTACCGGCCTCTGGCGCTGCGCACCTATCCCTTCGTCCTGTCGAACCGGCAGGGCGCACGACCGATCGACGTGATCGACTTCGTCGCCGAGGCGGGCCTCGTCGGACCCTGGGGCATGCCGGTCTGCGCCGATCCCGCGTCCGGCGCGCTGTCGCCCGAGATGGAGGCCGTGCGCAACACGCTCCTGATGACGCGCGACGGCGCGGTGAGGCTCTCGGCGGCCCTCGACCTCCTGCGCATCTCGAACGTCCTCGTGCCCCTGCGCGACCCCGAGAACCGCGCGGCTGCGGACCTCGTCGTCGATGCCGCGCGCCTTGCGGCCCTGGACGAGGGGGCCGTGGCGGCGCTCGCCGGCCGCTCCTTCCTGCCGCTGGACCTGGCGGGCGCGATCCTCTTCTCGCGCAGCCACCTCGCGCCCGAGCGCCTGCCCCGGGCCGAGCCCGGACGAGCCGTCGCTCAGCCGGAACCGTCGGCCGCGCCGGGCTCGGCGGCCGACATCGTCCTGTCGAATCTGGCCGCCATGAACTTCGCGCTCGACGGGAGCGACCTGTTCGACCTCGCCTCGGTCGCGGACTGGACCGAGTTCGCCGCGCCCCCGCCGCCCGCCGAGGAGGAGGCCGCGCCGGCGGCGGCCGCGGCATGAAGTATCTCTTCGTCCACAACAACTTCCCCGCCCAGTTCCGCCACGTCGCGACGCATCTGGGCGCGGACCCCGCCAACGAGGTGCGCGCGATCGGCGCGGAAGGCTCGCGCCCCTTGCCCGGCGTCACGCTCCACCGCTACGCGCTGCCCGCCGCCTCGCTCGCCTCGACCCATCCCTTCGCCCGCCGCTTCGATGGCGAGGCGCGCCGCGCCGAGCAGACGCTCTATGTCTGCACCATGCTGCGCGCCTCGGGCTTCCGGCCCGACGTCGTGTTGGCCCATTCGGGCTGGGGCGAGGCCCTGCCGCTGCGCTCGGCCTTTCCCGAGGCGCGCCTCGTCTCCTATGGCGAGTATTTCTACCGCCCCCACGATTCCGACGTGAACTTCGACCCCGAGTTTCCCGGTCTCGGGCTCGACGGCCTGGTCGGGCTTCATGCGCGGAACGCCGCGAGCCTCCTGGCGCTCAGCGACTGCGACCTCGCCATCTCGCCCACGAACTGGCAGCGCTCGACCTTTCCGCGCGAATGGCGCGACAAGATCCGGACCGTCCACGAGGGCGTCGACACGCGGCTCGTCTCGCCCGATCCGAAGACGGTCCTGCGGCTCGACGACGGCACCACGATCCGGGCCGGCGAGGAAACCGTGACCTTCGTCGCGCGCAACCTCGAGCCCCTGCGCGGCTACCATGTGTTCATGCGGGCGCTGCCCGAGATCCTGCGCCGGCGGCCGGGCGCGCGCGTCCTCGTCGTCGGCGGCTTCGGCGTGTCCTACGGGCAGCGCCCGCCGGGAAGCGAGACTTGGCACCAGATCTTCCTGCGCGAGGTGGCGGGCGAGCTCGACCTGTCGCGCGTCCACTTCCTCGGGCATCTGCCGTTCGCGCGCTATCTCGACGTGCTGCGCGTGTCGCGCGCCCACGTCTACCTGACCTATCCCTTCGTCCTGTCCTGGTCGTGCCTCGAAGCCATGGCGGCGGGCTGCGTGGTGGTCGCCTCCGACACGCCGCCGGTGCGCGAGGTGATCGACGGGCGAAACGGCATCCTCGTGCCCTTCCACGACCGGGGCGAGCTGGCGCGCCGCGTCTGCGACGTCCTCGCCGATCCGGCGGCCCATGCCGAGCGCGGGCGCCTCGCGCGCGAGACCGTGCTGCGGCGCTACGACATGGCGGCGGTCTGCGTGCCGGAGGCGATGCGCGTCCTGCATGGGCCCGATCGCCTTCGCCCGCGTCGGCCGGCGCCCGAGCCCGGTCTCTGGAGCGTCGCCTGAGACGATCCCCCGATCCATCCCCGGTTCTTAATCATTGCGCGCGATGATCGCGCGTCCGTGACACGCAAAGAAGGTCGCCGTCCATGCGCGCAGCCCTGGTGAAGTACTCCGGCCGGCGGCTGAACAACCACGAGGCGGTCTGGTTCGACACGCCGTTCAGCCGCACGCTCGAGGACTACTACAACACCGGCGACATCTGCGTGTACGATTCCACGCTGCGCCTCGTGGACTATTCCGAAGGGCTTTCGCTCAACATCGACGAGCCGGTGACCGAGGAGGGCGTCCGGCGGGTCAAGGAGCGATGCGACTTCGTGCTCCTGCGCGGCTCCAACTACATCCACGAGGCGATGGACTGGGGCCATTTCCCGGCTTGGGTCGAGGCGCTGGATCTGCCGGTCCTGTGCATCGGGGTCGGCGCGCAGGCCGAGACCGAGCGACCGATCGCGCTGCCGCCCGAGGGGCGCCGCCTCTGGCAGATGATCGCCGAGCGCACGCAGATCGGCGTGCGCGGCGCCTTCTCGGCCGAGACGCTGCACCGCAACGGCATCCACAATCTCGAGATCGTCGGCTGCCCCTCGATCTTCCGCGCCCGCGACCGCGCGATGACGCTGCGCCATGTGCCCGGCGGCCCGCGCCGCGTCACCTTCTCGCTGCGCCGCGAGGTCGGCTCGACCTATGCGGTCGACCCGGCCGCGTTCATCGCCACCCAGAAGCGCATCATCGCCAAGCTCGACCTCTCCAGCGATCTCTACCTTTCGTGCCACGGCGAGCCGGAGGAGAAGGCCTTCTTCTTCCGCTCGCCCCGCCACATGGAGCGTGCCACCGCCAAGCTCGTCGCCGAGAACTGGTTCGACGAGGTGACCGGCGCGCGCCTCAAGGCGCTCTACGAGAGCCGCCTCTACTATGTCGGCGCGCCGGGCGACTACGACGTCTACGCCCCGCAGTTCGACGCGGCTCTGGGCTACCGCGTCCACGCCGTCCTGCCGGCGGTCGCGACCGGCGTGCCGGGCGTCCTGTTCTCCTACGACACGCGCTCGCGCGAGCTCGCCGAGACCTTCGACCTGCCGATCTACTCGCCCGCCGAGTTCGAGCGCCAGACGCTCGCCGACGCGCTGGCGCCGGAGCGCTTCGGACGCTTCCAGTCGCTCTTTTCCGAGCGCTACGACCGCATGAAGGGCTTCATCGAGCGCAACGGCGTCCAGACGCGGATGTAAGGCGCTCAGGCGGCGTCTTCGACCCAATGCCGCAGCACCTCGTTGACCCGGCTCTGCCAGCCGGGGCCAGAGGCGCGCAGCTTGTCCAGAAGATCGTCGTCCAGGCGGATCGAAACGGGCGTCTTACGCCGCACGGGGCCGCGTCGACGGATTGCCTCGGCGATGGCCGCATGGATTTCCGGCATCGCTTGCGCGAGAGGCTTCGCGCTTGCGAGATCGGAAGCCGTCCACTCCGGGTTGTCGCCGACCTCGTCCCAATCCGATCGCGTGTAACCGTTTGCGGCGGCGTGCTCGGGATTCAATTCCCTGCTCATGATCCACGGTCTCCTTCTTCGGGGCGGGGCGCGGGCTGACGATCGAGATCGCCTCGCGTCCCAGCGGCTGGAAGACCACCGACACGACAAGCATTCCATTCAGGCGGCCTATCGCTCGGCTTCGTCCCGAACGCGCTCGAACCAGGACGGCACCGAGGAAGAAGTCGAGGTCGGGATCCGCGAAGTCGAGACCGTGCTTGGCAAGATGGCTCCGACGCTTGGGCTCGTCCCACACGATCTCCATTGCCTGTATATACGAGTTCTTGGCGGAGTGGGCAGTCGAAGCGCCTACCGCGCCGCGATCCGCACCGGCCGCATGATGACGTCGCGGTCGGTGCCGAGCTCGCAGCCCTCGAGGCGGCTGCGCACGAAAGTGAGCACCGGGCGGTCGCCGACCGTGGCGAAGTTTGGGTCCGGACTTTCCGGGTCGATCAGCGCGGGATAGCCGATCGGCCGCTCGGGCGCGCAGGGGTGGCCGCTGCCCATGAGCGGTGCCTCGAAGACGAGGGCCGGACCTTGCCAGTGGAGAAGGTCCGGGCTGGTGGAGACGAAGACGCCGGTCCGCTCGCGTCCATCGGCCCCCGACCGTCGCCCTTTCATGGTGGCGATCCACTGGCCGGAGCGCGCGTGGCGCACGAGGCTGGTGACCGGCCAGGGCAGGGCGGCGGGATCGATCGGGTCGCACGGGTGCGCCGCCGGGTCCGCGTCCTCGCGATAGGGGTCGGCGAGCTTCGTCCGATACGCCCCGTCGTGCCAGGCACGCCAGCGCGAGGCGTCGCCGAGGTCGTCGGTGCGAAGGAGGCAGTTGCCGGAGCGCTGGGGCTCGGGCGCCACCACGTTCGCCATCATCGCGAAGCCGCCCGTGACGGGCACGATGTTGGTGGGCTCGAAGAAGCCCGCGCGCGTGCCGCGCGTTTCCTCGGCGCGCCGGGGCAGGGCGGCGACGAGGCGCGGCTCGGCCGGCTCGAAGCTCTCGCCGCCGTCCCGCGAGACGGCCGCCGTCAGCGTGTCGTACCAGCAGGCGTCGGCCTGCGCGGTGTCGCAGCGGCCCGCCTCGTGCCCGTGATATTCGTCGTGCACCACGGCATGGACCGTCCGCCCGTCCTGCGTGAAGGTGGCGGCGATCCAGCTGCGGTTGCTGAACGAGGCGGGATCGTCGCGCCCACCGCCCTGGAAGGCGATGCGGCAGGCGTGCCGGAGCGTGCCGAAGCTCTCGCCCACCGAGGCGCGGGCCCGGTGGTGGCTCTGGAAGACGTGGATCGTGCCGGCGGCGTCGCGAAAGGCGCGCGTCGGCGTGTCGGGAATGTCCCAGGGCTCGCAGGCATCGCGCCGGTGGCTGAAGAGGACGCTTTCCTGCGGCTCGACCGTCAGCTGCAGCGCCGGCTCGCCGGCCTGCGCGCCCGCGCCGCCGCCGGCCAGAAGCGCCGCTCCCGCGATCGTGCGGCCCACGCTGCGGCGCGCGGCATGGGGCGCGACGGCGGTTCGGCTCGTGTCGGCCTGCTTAAACAGAGCTTTACTCCCCGCGTGTGATTTTACCCGCTGCAACCGGCGGCGGCCCGTGCCTCAACGAGGGGGACGGGGCGATCGATCCCGGTGCGCGGCGCCCTGCGGTTCGGGCGCCGGAAAGGAGCGGGCATGCGGCAGCCCCGGTGGTCCGGGAGGAACAGGGCGAGCGGGGCCGAAGGGCCGCGACGCGCCCGGCCGCGCGCATGGAAGGCGGGGGGCGCCGCGTGAAACCCGTCCTGTCCTCGCCGCTTCTGGCCATCCTGCGCTCGCTCTCGGCCGGATACCTCAACCTTCTCGCCTTCGGCTTCTTCCTGCCGTTCCTGTTCATGGCGATGTCGCTGATCCCCATGAGCATCATCGAGCGCGTCGGCACCAGCCGGAACGCCTCGACGCTCCTGACACTCGTCGCGATCGCGGTGATCGTGACGGCGACCTACACGCTGATGGAGACCATCCGCGCGCAGGTTCTGGAGCGCATGGGCGCCGAGATCGACGCGCGCCTGACGCGCACCTGCTTCGACGCCTTCAACCGGGGCCGCACGCACGACGGCGGCTCCTCGGCCCAGGCGCTCCAGGACCTCCAGACCGTGCGCCGCTTCCTGGGCGGTCCCTCGCTTTCGGCGGCGATCGACGCCTTCTGGTCGCCTCTCTTCGTGGTGGCGATGTTCTTCGTGAATGCCGCCTTCGGCTTCCTGATCCTCGGCCTTCTCGCCTTTTCCGCCGCCATGTCGGTCGCCACGCACTACTGGGTCGCGGGGCACCTGGCGGCGGCCGGCAGGCTCGACCTCGAGGCCAACGAGTTCGGCCTCGCCGTGTCGCGCAATGCCGAGACCGTGCGAGCGATGGGCATGCTGCCGGCGCTGACCGAGCGCTGGTATCGGCTGCATCGCGACGGGCTCGGCTGGCGCGGGCTCGCCCAGTCGCGGGCGGGCGCCATCGGCCTCGTGCCGCGCATGGTCCAGAACGGCCAGATGATCATCGTCTACGGCCTGGGCGGCACGCTCTTCCTTCTCGACCAGATCCACCTTTCGGTGCTGTTCGTGGTCCTCATGATCATGATGCGCGCGCAGGGGCCGCTGCAGCACCTTATCGGCAACTGGAGCCAGATCCAGTCCTTCCGCATGGCGGCGGGGCGGCTCGACGCGCTCCTGCGCGGCATCGAGGCGGCGCCCAAGCCCCTGTCGCTGCCCGCCCCTTCGGGCGCGCTCGCCGTCACGCGCCTCGTCGGCGGCCCGCCCGGCACCGCGCAGCCGGTGATCAACGACGTGTCCTTCACGCTCGCGCCCGGCCGGATCCTCGGCATCGTCGGCCCGAGCGGGGCGGGCAAGAGCTGCCTGTCGCGGCTTCTCACCGGCATCTGGCGGCCCCGGCGCGGAACCGTCGTCTTCGGCGAGCAGGACCTTTCGCACTGGGACGCGGACGAACTCGGCCGCCATGTCGGCTACGTGCCGCAGGACGTCGAGTTCCTGCCCGGCACGCTGGCCGAGAACATCAGCCGCTTCGACCCCGGCGCCACTCCGGACGCCGTGCTCGCGGCCGTCGACATGGCGGGTATCCACGACATCGTGCGCGGCCTGCCCGACGGATACGCGACGCGCCTCGGCGGTCCGGGGGGACACACCCTGTCCGGCGGCCAGCGCCAGCGGGTGGCGCTCGCCCGCGCGGTCTACGGCACGCCGCGCCTTCTCGTCCTCGACGAGCCCAACTCCAACCTCGACGCGGGTGCCGAGCAGGTGCTCGGCCGCACGCTCCAGCGCATGCGCGACGCCGGCTCGGCCGTGATCGTCGTGTCGCACCGCATCAGCCTTCTCGGCTATTGCGACGACCTTCTCGTCCTCAATGAGGGCGTCGTCCAGGCGATCGGCGCGCGCGAGCGCATCTTCAGCCGCCTGCCGCGCCTGCGCGAGACCGCAGCGCCCCAGCCCCCGGTGCTCGACCTGCCGCGCACGGGAACCGGCGGATGAGCACAGCGCTCGCGCCCGCCCCGCACGGAGCCTTCGCGCCCGCGCCCCTGCCCAACGCCGACTGGCGGCGCTCGCTGCGGTTCGGCTATCTCGTGCTCGCGCTGTCCGTCGGCCTGTGCGGCGGCTGGGCGGCGTTCGCGCGCATCAACGCGGCCGTCGTCACCAACGGAACCTTCGCGGTGGAATCGCACCGTCAGACCGTGCAGCACCTGGAAGGGGGCATCGTCTCGGAGATCCTCGTCCACGACGGCGACCGCGTGGAGGCCGACCAGCTCTTGCTGCGGCTCGACACGACGCGCTCGGAAGCGGCGGCGGCGGCCGCCGCCAAGGGCCTGGCCGGCGCGCTCGCCACCGAGGCGCGCCTCGTCGCCCAGCGCGACATGGCCGACTACATGGTCCTGCCCGAGGAGGCCGCGACGCTCATGCGCGGGCTCGACGGCAGCGCGATCGACGACAACCATCGCGAATTCGAGAGCCGCCGCCAGGTGCTGGCGGGATCGCTCGAGCTTCTCGACGCGCAGGCCAAGCAGGTGCGCAACGAGATCGCGCAGGTGCAGCTCGATGCGCAAGGGGCGAGCGAGCAGCTGGCGAGCCTCGCCAAGGAACTGAATAGCGTGCGGCCCCTCTACGAGAAGGGGCTGGTCGCGCTCAGCCGCGTCACCACGCTGGAGCGCCAGAAGGCGCAGTTCGACGCGACCGTGCGCAAGAGCCGCAACGACAAGGTGAAGGGCGAGGACCGGCTCGCCGAGATCGCGCTGAAGCGCGAGGCGCTGCGCAAGGACTACCGGCAGGAGGCGTCCGTCGCCCTGATCGAGGTGGGGCGCCAGATCGCCGCCTTCCGACAGGAACGGCAGGTCGCGCTCGACATGCTGGCGCGCTCGGCGATCCGTTCGCCGGTGGCCGGCACCGTCCAGGGCAGCCGCGTCTTCACGGTGGGCGGCGTCGTGCGCGGCGGCGAGCCCATTCTCGACGTCGTGCCCGAGGGCGAGGACATGCGCATCCGCGCCCGCGTCACGCCCGGCGACATCGACCGCATCCACCAGGGCATGGCGGTGGAGGTCCATGCCGGGGCGCTCACGCGCTACCGCGCCGAGAAGCTGACGGGAACGTTGAGCTTCGTGTCGCGCGACACGGTGGCGGGAAGCGACCCCAGCCAGCCGCCCGCCTATGCGGTGGAGGTGACGCTGGACGCAGCCAACCTGCCGGTCGACCTTCGTCCGCGCCTCGTCGCCGGCATGGACGCGCAGGTCGTGATCCCGACCGAGGGGCGCACGGTGCTGCAGTATCTCCTGGCGCCGGTGACGCGGAACATCGAGGAGTCGCTGCGCGAGCGCTGACGCGAGCGGCGAGGCGCCTTCAGGACACGCGGCTCTTGCCGAGCTTTCGAGCCAGCGTCCGGCGGTGCATCCCGAGGCGGCGCGCGGCCTCCGAGATGTTGAAGTCGACCTCGGCCAGGACCTCGTGGATGCGCTCCCATTCCAGCGTCTTGATGGAGGTCGCGCGCGTGCCGAGCGGGATGTCGGTCGAACCTTCGGCGCGCGCGAAGGCCGCCTCGATGTCGTCGGTGTTGGAGGGCTTGGCGAGGTAGTGGCAGGCGCCGAGCTTCACCGCCTCGACGGCGGTCGCGATGCTGGCGTAGCCGGTGAGCACCACGATGCGCATGTCGGCGTCGTGCTCATGGAGGATCTTCACGCATTCGAGGCCCGAGCCGTCGGTCAGCTTCAGGTCCACCACCGCGTAGTCCGGCGTCTCGCTCTCGATCGCGGCGCGCATCTCGCCCACGCCCGCGCAGACGCGGACCGTGTAGTCGCGCCGCTCGAAGGAGCGCTTCAGCGTGCGCGAGAACGTCGGGTCGTCCTCGACGATCAGGAGCGAGGTGTTAGCGTCGTCCATCGGGTTCCTCCGCGCGGAGCCGCTCGAGGGGGAGGGCGAGCGTGACCCTCGCACCCCCGTCCGGCCGGTTGCCCGCTTCCACCGTGCCGCCGAGCTTGCGCACGACGTTGACCACCAGAAACAGGCCGAGGCCCGATCCCGCGCGGTTCTTGCTGGAGCGGTAGGGCTTGCCGAACTCCTCCAGCATGGTCTGGGTGAAGCCCGGCCCCGCGTCCTCGACGTCGAGCACGAGCCGTTCCTCCTCGCGCCGCACGGTGACGCGCATCCATTCGGGCGAGGCTTCGAAGGCGTTGTCGAAGAGGCTCGCGATCACCTGCTTCAGCGCGGGATCGGACAGGATGCGCTCGTCGGGCCGGAAGAGGTTCATGTAGTCGAGGCGGCGCGGCGAGCGGAAGGCGCGCCACTCGGCGACGAGTTCGTCCACGAAGCGGCTCGCGCTGGTGGAGACGATGTGCTCGCCCCGCGCCTCGCCGGCCGACAGGAGAATGCCGGTCACGATCGACTTGCAGCGATCGAGCTGGGCCTGCATGTCCTCCATCTCCTGGGCCATGCCGGGATCGTGGCTGAAGACGGGAAGACGGCGCCAGTCGTTGAGGATCACGGCGAGCGTGGCGAGCGGGGTGCCGAGCTCGTGCGCGGCGCCGGACGCGAGCAGGCCCATGCGCACGATGTGCTCCTCCTCCGCCGCCTGGCGCCCGAGATCGCCGAGCCGCCGGTCGCGCAGGCGAAGGTTGCGGTTGATCTTGTCGACGAAGAAGACGAGGAGCCCCGCCGCCAGCAGGAAGCCGATGAACGTGCCCTGCACGTGAAAGGGAAGGATGCCCTGCGAATACAGGTCGGGCGGCGCGGCAAGCGCGATCCTCTGGTGCATCAGGCCGAGAAAGGCCGCGCCGGTGGTCGCCACCAGCGTCCAGGCCGACCAGGTTTCCAGAAGCACCGCGCCCAGGATCACCTGGAGGAGAAACAGGATCACGAACGGATTGTCGGCGCCCCCGCTCAAGGACAGCTGGATCGTGAGCGCCGCGACGTCGAGGAGAAGCTGCAGGAAGAGCTCGCCGTTCGAGACCGGACGCCCGCTGCGCACCCGCCAGACGCTCGCCGCATTCACGAGAAGAAGCGTCGCGATCACCGCCGCCATGGAGAGGAGCGGCAACGGGATGCCGAGCACCAGCCACACCACGAGGATCGTCGCGATCTGGCCGAGCGCCGCGATCCAGCGGAGCTGGGTGAGAAGAAGGAGGTTCTGCCGGTTGGCGCTCTCGCGGATCGGGGCGACCACCGGCGCGTCGCGGGGCGCGGGCCCGTGCGCCGCGCTCACGCGCCCGGCTCCGCCGCCTTCCGGCCCGTGCGCAGCACGAGCACGAGACCCGCAAGCGCCAGCGCCGCCATGCCGAACCAGGTCAGCGCGTAGACAAGGTGGTTGTTGGGAAAGCGCAGCACGGTCAGGCCGCCGACCGGCTGCACGGCGGCGGGGCCCGATGGCACGCCCTCGGCGCCGCTGCGCGCGTCCACGAAGTAGGGCGCAAGCTCCATTGTCCCGCGCGAGGCGCCGATCGCCTCGACGTCTCGCGAGTACCACCGGTCGGCGGCCGGGTCGTTGCTTTGGAGGAAGCCGCCCTTCGGCTCGGTCAGGCGAAGGAGGCCCGTCACGGCGGTGTCGCCCGCGGGCGGCGGGGCGATCGCGTCGACCCGCGTGCCGGCGGGCACGAAGCCGCGATTGACGAGCACCGCGAAGCCCTGCCGCGTGCGGAAGGGCGCCATGACCCAGTCCCCTCCGCCGCGCTCGGTCACGGCCTGCACCAGCGCCGGGCGCGCCGTCTCGAAGCGCCCCTCGAGACGCAGGTTCCGGTACTCGGCGTCGCCGGGGGCGAGGGCGGCCCAGTCGGCGGGCGAGGGCGGGGCGGCGGGCTCGGCATTCACCCGCGCCTCGACGCGCCCGATGAGGTCGAGCTTCCAGGCGCGGCGCTCGACCTGCCAGATCCCGAGCGCCGTCAGGACGGCGACCAGGAGAAGCATCAGCGCGGCGAGCGCGAGCCGCTTGGCGCGGCCACCCGCCGCCGCGCGATCCCTCACGGCATCTGGCTCATGTCGTGCATGTCGCCGGGCATCATGTTGGCGTTGAGGTTGTACATGACCCACAGGGTGCCGCTCAGCGTGATCACCACCACCACCACGGTGAACATCAGGGCCATGAAGGTCCAGCCGCCCTCGGAGCGTGCGTTCATGTGGAGGAAGAAGATCATGTGGACCACGACCTGGACGGCCGCGAAGGCGACCACCAGGAAGCCGATCCAGGCCGTGCTCTCGAGCGGGCGCTCCATGACCAGCCAGAAGGGCACGGCGGTGAGCAGCACCGACAGGCCGAAGCCGGCCATGTAGCCCTTGAAGGAGCCGTGCGCCGCCTCGTCGTGGCCGTGATGGTCCGCGCGGTGCTGGTCGGCGATTTGGGTGTCGTTGGCCGGAGCGCTCATCGCAGCATCCCCAGAAGGTAGACGAAGGTGAAGACGCCGATCCAGATGACGTCCAGGAAGTGCCAGAACATGGACAGGCACATGAGGCGGCGCTGGTTGGCCTGGATCAGGCCCTTGCGGGAGACCTGGACCATCAGCGTCACGAGCCAGATCGAGCCGAAGAACACGTGCAGGCCGTGGGTGCCGACCAGCGCGAAGAAGGCCGACAGGAAGCCCGATCGCTGGGGCGTGGCGCCGATCTCGATGAGGTGGTGGAACTCGTAGAGCTCGATGCCGAGGAAGGCGGCGCCGAAGAGCCCCGTGACGCCCAGCCAGAGAAGCGTCGCGTTCCGGCGGCCCTTCGCCATCTCCAGCATCGCGAAGCCGTAGGTGATCGAGGAGAAGAGCAGCATCGCCGTGTTGAGGGCGACGAGCTCGAGGTCGAACAGGTCCTTGGGGCCGGGACCGGCGGCGTAGTTGCCGCCGATCACGCCGAAGGTGGCGAACAGGATCGCGAAGATGAGGCAATCGCTCATCAGGTAGATCCAGAAGCCGAGCATCGTGGAGCTGCCCTCCTCGTGATGCGGCTCCTCGGGGAGGTGGTAGACGACGTCTCCCTTGGCGTCGACGGTGGCGGCCGAGCTCATGCGCGCGCTCCCACCGCCAGGAGGTCGGTCCGGTGCTGCTCGGTGCGCGTCACCACGTCGGCCGGGATGTGGTAGTCCCGGTGGTAGTTGAACGTGTGGGCGATCGCCGTGCCCACGATGGCGACGAAGCTGAGAGCCGCCAGCCACCAGATGTACCAGATCATGGCGAAGGCGAAGGCCACGCTGAGAACCGACAGGACGACGCCCGTGCCCGTGCTGGACGGCATGTGGATCGGCCGGTAGCCGTCCAGCGGACGGTAGTAGCCGCGCGCCTTCATGTCGGCCCAGGCATCGCCGTCATGGACGACGGGCGTGAAGGCGAAGTTGTAGTCCGGGGGCGGCGAGGAGGTCGCCCATTCCAGCGTGCGCCCGCCCCACGGATCGCCCGTGAAGTCGCGCAGCTGGTCGCGGCGCCAGACCGAGACCGCGATCTGGACGAGAAGGGCCCCGATGCCCGCCGCGATCAGAAGCGCGCCGAGCGCCGCGATGACGAACCAGATCTGGAGCGAGGGGTCGTCGAACACCCGCATGCGGCGCGTCACGCCCATCAGGCCGAGCACGTAGAGCGGCATGAAGGCGACCCAGAAGCCGACCGTCCAGCACCAGAAGGAGACATGGCCCCAGAAGGCGTCGAGCTTGAAGCCGAAGGCCTTCGGCCACCAGTAGTTGATCGCCGCGAAGACGCCGAACAAAACGCCGCCGATGATGACGTTGTGGAAGTGCGCCACCAGGAACAGCGAGTTGTGCAGGACGAAGTCGGCCGGCGGCACGGCGAGCAGCACGCCCGTCATGCCGCCCACCACGAAGGTGAGCATGAAGGCGATCGTCCACATCATGGGCAGGTCGAAGCGAACGCGCCCGCGATACATGGTGAAGAGCCAGTTGAAGATCTTGGCGCCCGTCGGGATCGAGATGATCATCGTCGTGATGCCGAAGAACGAGTTCACGCTCGCGCCCGAGCCCATCGTGAAGAAGTGGTGGAGCCACACGAGGTAGGCGAGGATCGTGATCACGACGGTCGCGTAGACCATCGAGGTGTAGCCGAAGAGGCGCTTGGACGAGAAGGTCGAGGTGACCTCCGAGAAGACGCCGAACAGGGGCAGGATCAGGATGTAGACCTCCGGATGGCCCCAGATCCAGATGAGGTTGATGTACATCATCGAGTTGCCGCCGAGCTCGCTCGTGAAGAAGTTCGTTCCCACGTAGCGGTCGAGCGTCAGAAGGGTCAGGACGGCGGTCAGGACCGGGAAGGACGCCACGATCAGGATGTTCGTGCACAGCGACGTCCAGCAGAAGATCGGCATCTTCATCATGGTCATGCCGGGGGCGCGCATCTTGATGATCGTGCAGATCAGGTTGATGCCCGACAGGGTCGTGCCGACGCCCGCCACCTGCAGCGACCAGAGATAGTAGTCCACCCCGACATAGGGACTGGACCCGATCCCCGAGAGCGGCGGGAAGGCGAGCCAGCCGGTCTGGGCGAACTCGCCGATGAAGAGCGACATCATGATCACGACGGCGCCCGCCGCGGTCATCCAGAACGAGAAGTTGTTGAGGAAGGGGAACGACACGTCGCGCGCGCCGATCTGCAGCGGCACGACGTAGTTCATCAGGCCCGTGACGAAGGGCATCGCCACGAAGAAGATCATGATCACGCCGTGGGCAGTGAAGATCTGGTCGTAGTGATGGGCGTTCAGATAGCCTTCCGAGCCGTTGAAGGCGATCGCCTGCTGGGCGCGCATCATGATGGCGTCGGAGAAGCCGCGCAGGAACATCACGAGGCCGAGCACCATGTACATGATGCCGATCTTCTTGTGGTCGACGCTCGTGAACCACTCCTTCCAGAGGTAGCCCCAGAGCTTGTACTTGGTGATCAGGAACAGGACGGCGGCGCCGATCAGGGCGGTGCCGACGAAGGCGCCCACCACGATGGGCTCCTGGAGCGGGAAGGCCTGAAGCGTCAGGCGCCCGAAGATCGGGCTGACGGGGATGGGGGTTTCAATGGCCATGGGATCGGATCACAGCGAGCTGATGAGGTCGAGCGGCGCGGTGGCGCGGCTGATGACGGGGTCGTTGCCCGGCGCGGAGAACGGTTTGGGAAGGCCGAGGCCGAGGATCGCGCTGAAGCGGTCGCGAACCTCGTCGGCGGGGCGCTCGCGCAGGGCGGCGAGCGCCTCCTCCTCGGTGCAGATCGAGGCGACGAAGCGCGGCGCGGGACCGAGCACGGTCGCCGCCTTGGGCACGCCGGCGGCATCGACGACCGGCAGCGTGGCGCTGAGGCCGGCGAGACCCAGGCCGCCGCGCGCGTCGATCGCCATCATCTCGCTCATGCACATGCGGCCCGGCTCGGCGCACAGGTTGACCACCGCGTCGAAGAGCTTGGGATCGACCGAGGCGTAGCGCTGGACGGGGACGCCCTCGCTCGGCTCGGCGAGCTGGAGATAGGTGGTGCGGTCGAGCGCCTGGCCGCTCGCGCGCGCCTCGTTCACCCAGCTGTCGAAGCCGGCCTGGTCGAGGCCGTGGAACTTGAAGCGCATCTTGGAGAAGCCCGCCCCGCTGTAGTGCGACGAGAAGCCCTCGTAGGTGCCGGCGTGGTTGATGACGCCGTGCAGCGTCGTCTCCATGCCGGGCATGGCGTAGATCATGCCCGCCAGCGTCGGCACGTAGAAGGCGTTCATCACCGTGGAGGCGGTCAGCTTGAAGCGGATCGGCCGGTCCACCGGCGCCGCGAGGTCGTTGACCGTCGCGATGCCGTATTGCGGCATGATGAAGAGCCACTTCCAGTCGAGCGCCACGACCTCGACGTCGAGCGGCTCGACGTTCGCCTCGATCGGCCGGTCGGCGGCCACGCGCCCGAGCGGGCGGTAGGGATCGAGGAGGTGCGTGCCCATCCAGGTGAAGGCGCCGAGCGCGATGATGATCAGGAGCGGGATCGCCCAGATCACGAGCTCGAGGCGCGTCGAGTGGTCCCAGTCGGGATCGTAGTGCGCGGCCTTGTTGCCCGCGCGGTAGCGCCACGCGAACAGGACGGTCAGCACCATGACCGGGATGATGACGAGCAGCATCAGCCCGGTCGAGATCAGGATCAGGTCGCGCTGCTGGGCGGCGACGTCGCCGGCCGGCGCCATGACGACCATGTTGCAGCCGGCCAGGGGCAGGAGCAGGAGGCCGGCGAGGGGAGCGCCGAGGCGCTTCAAGACGGATCTGTGGCGAGCTTGGGTCATGAGGGCGCGCTAAACCTCCTTGCTGCGCTGCGACATTGGACAATTTGCCCAATGCCACGGGTCGATCCACCCGCGTGATAAGCTATCTGGATACAGATACCGTTTTTCGCGACCCGGCACGTCCGGGCTCGGACCGCGATGGATGATATGACGCACACAGAAGCCTCCGCCGAGCGCGACGCCCGGCTCATCAACGCACGGCACCACGGGGACGTGCGCTCCGGCGACATCGCGATCGGCGTGATCATAGGGCGAACGTCGGAGTTCTTCGACTTCTTCGTCTATGCCATCGCGTCGGTGATCGTGTTCCCGCGCCTGGTCTTCCCGTTCGTCGACCCCGTCACCGGCACGCTCTACTCCTTCACCATCTTCGCGCTGGCCTTCGCGGCCCGCCCGCTCGGCACCTCGATCTTCAACGCGATCGACCGCACCTACGGGCGCAGCGCCAAGCTCTCGCTCGCGCTCTTCATGCTCGGCACCTCGACGGTGGCGATCGGCTTCCTGCCGAGCTACGAGCGCATCGGCCTGTGGGCGGCCGCCGTGCTCACGGCGCTGCGCGTCCTCCAGGGCATCGCGGTGGCCGGCACGTGGGACGGCCTCGCGCCGCTGCTCGCGCTTAACGCGCCCAAGGAGAAGCGAGGCTGGTACGCCATGATCCCGCAGCTCGGCGCGGCGATCGGACTTCTTGTCGCAAGTCTCCTCTTCGCCTTCTTCGTCGGCAACCTGTCGGCGGCCGACTTCTACGACTGGGGCTGGCGCTACCCCTTCTTCGTCGCCTTCGCGATCAACGTCGTGGCGCTGTTCGCGCGCCTGCGCATCGTGGTGACGCCGGAATACACGCGTCTCTACGACGAGCGCGAGCTGAAGCCCGTGCGCATCCGCGAGACGCTCCGCGCGCAGGGCCGCACGGTTCTGACGGGCGCCTTCGCGCCGCTCGCCAGCTTCGCGCTGTTCCACATGGTGACCGTGTTCCCGCTGTCCTGGGTGTTCCTCTACACGCGGGAGGCGCCGTCGCGCTTCCTGCTCCTGGAGAGCGTGGGCGCCGTCGTCTTCATGATCTCCATCATGGTATCGGGCCGCCTGTCGGACCGCTTCGGGCGGGCCCGTCTCCTTCAGGCCTGCGCGGTCGCGATCGCGGTGTTCAGCGGCTTCGCGCCGCAGCTCCTCGACGCGGGCTTGGCGGGCGAGACCTTCTTCATGCTGTCGGGCTTCGTGCTGCTCGGGCTGTCGTTCGGCCAGTCCTCGGGCGCGGTCGCCTCGAACTTCCAGCCGCACTACCGCTACACGGGATCGGCGCTGACCTCGGACCTCGCCTGGATCTTCGGCGCGGGCCTCGCCCCGCTGGCGGGCCTCGTGCTGGCCTCGCAGTTCGGCCTCCTGTCGGCGGGCGCCTATCTCCTGTCGGGCGCGATCTGCACGCTGGTGGCGCTGCGCTTCGCCTCGCGCCGCAACGACATGGAGGTCTGAGCGGCGGCGGCGCCTAGCGGCGCCGCGCGAGCCCTGCGGCCCCGAGCGCCACCGCCAGCACGAGGGCATCCTCCGCCGCGCCGCTCGGCCCCTGGCCGGCATGGCGCAGGGCGCGCATCCGCGCCCGGAAGGTAAGATGCGCGGCGATGAGGGCCGTCGCCGCGCCGAGAACCGCGCCGAGGTCCTGCTCGCGCCGGGGCGCGAGCGCCGCGCCCGCCACCAGTCCCGTCACGAGCCGCGCCGCCATGCCGGGAAGGACCGTGCGGTCGGGGGCCGAGCGCATCTTGTCGCCGAGCATCTCGCCCACGGCCAACAGCGTCGCGCCCGCCACCACGGCGTCGCCCGCGAGAAGCCGCGCGAGGGGGCCCCGGTTCGGCAGCTCGCCGCGCCGCGCGAGCCAGGCCGATACGGCCAGCGGCGTCATGGACCGCGCGCCCGCCGCCACTCCCATGAGGATCGAGGGTATCATCCGTCCCGGTGCTCCGCCGTTGTCGATCCGTCGCAACGGACGGCAGGCCTGCGGGTTGCGCCCGGCGGCCAGGCTCCGCGCCCTGCGTGTCGCAGAGCGAGCGCCCGGACTGGACGATTGCCTTACGCCGTCGCCTCCGAGGGCGGCTCGACGGCAAGGACGGTGAGCGTCTGGCGCCTGCCTGCCCGGTTCGCCCAGATGATGGACTGTCCCGGACGCAGTCCGATCAGCGCGGTGCCGATGGGCGTCATGATCGACACGCGCCCCTTCGAGATGTCCGCGGCCGCCGGATAGACCAGCGTGACGCGGCGCTCGGTGCCGTCCTCCTGTCGGTACAGGACAGTCGAGTTCATGCGGATCACGTGGGGCTTGGCCGCCGTTTGCGTGACGACGCGCGCCCGGTCGAGTTCGCGCAACAGTTCCTCGGCGACCTCCGGCAGGGCGTCGAGGGCGGCGCTGGCGATGCGCGAAAGGCTTTCGAACTCGGGCTCGGTCAGGGTGATGGCGGGCAGGCGGCTGGCAAGGGTCTGTCGCATGGATACGATCCGGTGATCACGCGGCCGCGCGCACTGCGGCGGGCGCAGCGGGCGAGAGCATGCAGGCGCGCCACGGCGGCATGGCGCGTTGGCGTCGATGAAGAAGGAAGGCGACGTGATCGAGGGCCCCAGCATCGGGGCACGAGGCAACCGAACGCTGGGGCTAGAACGGTGCGGCCGGGGTCACCCGGGCGCTGAGCGCTTTGCGAAGGTCGATCATGGTCATCCCCTCAGCTTGCCGATTCCGCCGGCGAAGTCAAATGCGGGGCGTATCCTCTGTCAGGCGGCGGGATCGTAGCCGCCGTCTGTGCGGCGGGCGAGGCGCGGCGAGCGAAGTGCGGCGATGACCGGCAGTCCGGGCGCAAGGGCTTCGACGGGCTCGCGCCAGCGCTCGCCCTGCAGCATCGCGGCGGCGATCGCGACCGGGCGGCAGCCGGCGGCGCCGAGAAGCCGCAGCGCCGCGCAGATCGAGGCGCCGGTGCTCAGAACGTCGTCCACGAGGAGGACGCGCCGGTTCTTCAAGAGCGGCAGCATGCGAGGGTCGAGAAAGAGCGTCTTGCCGGCGGCGGGGCTGGTGATCGAGCGCATCGGCTGGCTCAGAGCCTCGTCGTACCAGAACTTGCGCGAGGTCCCGAGCGCCACCATCCGCGCGTGGCCGAGCCGGCGCGCGACCCCGTTCGCGAGCGGCAGGCCGAGCGTCGGAACGCCCACCACCACCTCCGGCGAGACGGGGGCGGCGAGCTGCGCCATCGCCTCGACGAGCGCGTCCTCCACGCGGAAGCTCGCCTGGTTCACGATCAGCGAGGCGACCGCCTGCGCGCCGTCGCCGGGCAGGGCGCGGATCGGCAGCAGGAGCCGTCGCCCGTCGGGAAGGCAGGCGGGATAGGCGCCGCGATAGCCGCCTGCCGGGGCGTCCCCGTCGACGTCGGGTGGAAGGAGATCCTGCCAGAACTGGTGCGGTTCGGGAGCGTCGCGGCTCGATAAGGGGGCGGACAGGGCTTGCTCTCCGGCGGTCGATTGGCTGCAAGGGATTAGCGATTCCATTGCGAGGGGACCAGTCATGTCGGACAGCGACCGGGACGGCTACGAGATTGAGGCGATGACGGCCCTCCGGCGCGACCTCCACGCCCATCCCGAGCTCGGCTTCGAGGAGCACCGTACGAGCGCCATCGTCGCGGAACAGCTGGAGGCGGCGGGGATCGCGGTCACGCGCGGCCTCGGCCGAACGGGCGTCGTCGGCACCCTTCGGGCGGGCGAGGGAACGCGCGCCGTCATGCTGCGGGCCGACATGGACGCGCTCGCCATGCCGGAGATCGGGACGCCGCCCTGGCGCTCCACCGCCGAGAACCGCATGCATGCCTGCGGCCACGACGGGCACACGGCGATGCTGCTCGCCGCCGCTCGGCATCTCGCCCGAACGCGCGGCTTTTCGGGCACCGTGCATTTCGTGTTCCAGCCCGCCGAGGAGGGGCGGGGCGGTGCGAAGGCGATGGTCGAGGACGGCTTGTTCGAGCGCTTTCCCGTGGCGCGCGCCTTCGGTCTCCACAACATGCCGGGGCTGGATGTGGACGAGATGGCGGTGGTGGCCGGGCCGCAGCTTGCCTCGTCCGACAGCTGGACCGTCGCCTTCCGAGGCGTCGGCACGCACGGCGCCAAGCCCCATCTCGGGCGCGACGCGGTGACGGCCGCCGCGCAGTTCCTCATGGCCCTTCACACGATCGTCGCGCGGCGCATCGATCCGCTCCAGCCCGCCGTCGTCAGCGCCTGCGCGCTGGAGGGCGGGGACTTCCATGCTCTCAACGTCATCCCGGACGAGGTGCGGATCGGCGGCACGGCGCGCGCTTATGATCGCGGGGTGCGCGACCAGCTGGAAGCCGAGATCGGCCAACTGGCGCAAGGGGTCGCCACCACCTTCGGCATCGCGGCGGACTACCGCTTCATCCGCCGCATCCCGCCGGTGGTCAACGAGCGCGAGGCGACAGCATCGGCGCTGGAGGCTGCGCGCGTCGCCACCGGCGGGCGCGTTCGCACCGAGTTCCCGCCGTCAACGGCCGGCGACGACTTCGCCTTCTTCGGCTGCGTTCCCGCGGCCTACGTCTGGCTCGGCAACGGTCCCGCGGTGGACGGGGCGCTCCACCACAACTCGGCCTACGACTTCAACGACGGGGCGCTCCCGACCGGTGCGCGCTTCTGGACCGCGCTGGTGAAGCGCGAGCTGCCGATCTAGCGAAGGCTCTCCACGAGAAGCGTCAGCGCCGCCTCGCCGTCCGCACCGAGCGCGACCCGCACCGGATGGCCGGCCGGATCGACGTGAAGGCGTCCGGCGTCCGGTCCCTCTGAAAGATCCACGCGGAGACGGAGCGTCTGCGCCGGAAAGAGGTCGGGGCGCAGGAGAAGAAGCGGCACGCACGGGTCGTGCAGCGGCCGGCTCTCCCGTGTCGCGGCATCGAGGAAGTAGGCCCGGATGATCTCGCCCGCCTTCTGACCCAGCGGCGAGGCGACGGCGAGAAGCGACGCCACGGTGTCGCGCGACGCCCTCACGCGGCGCGTGGCGTCGAGCGGCACGAGCGTCAGGTCGAGCGCCGCGCGCAGCACCGCGTCGGCGGCTTCCGGGTCGAAGGCAAGGTTGAACTCCGACATCGGCCCGACATTGCCGGGTTCGCGGATCGTCCCGCCCATGGCGACGACGCGCCCGATCCGGCGGGCGGCGTCGGGCGCGGTCCGGATCAGATGGGCGAGATTGGTGAGCGGTCCGAGGCAGAGAAGCGTCAGCGAGCCCGCCGGCTCGGCGCGCAGCATCTCGGCAAGAAAATGGACGGCCGATCCCGTGCGCGCGGGAACGGGGACCGGCAAGGCGACGCCCCCGAGCCCGTCCGCGCCGTGGATCGCCGCCTCGTCGACGCCCGCCCGCATCAGAGGCGCGCCGGCGCCGGCATGAAGCGGCACGTCGTGCCGTCCGGCGAGCGCCAGAAGCGCCCCGGCATTGGCCGTGGTGCGCTCCAGGCCGATATTGCCGGCCAGCGTGGTCACGCCGCGCAGCGCGAAGCCGGGATGGGCGAGGACGAGAAGGATCGCCAGCGCATCGTCGAGGCCAGGATCGGTGTCGACGAGAACGGGAAGGCGCGTCACGACGCGGCCCCCTCGTCGATGCGCCGCATCTCGGCCCCGAAGGCGAGCGCGATCTGTCGCGCGTCCGCGACGGCCTTCGCCTCGTCCACGGTTTCCAGCACGCGGTCCCGCATCAGCCAGCGCCCCGCGACCATGGTCGCACGGATGTCGGCCGGCTGAGCCGCAAAGACCAAGGCGGCGTGCGTGTCGTAAATCGGCTGAAGACGCGCGGCCGAGAGGTCGACCCGTAGGAGGTCGGCCTGCTTGCCCGGCTCCAGCGAGCCGATGCGCTCCCCCAGCCCGAGCGCGCGGGCGCCCTCAAGGGTTGCCATGCGTACGACCTCGCGGGCGGGCAGGGGCCTGCGTGAGCCGGCGAGCAGCTTGGCGAACATCGAGACGGGCGCAAGCTGCGCGAAGAGGTCGAGCGTGTTGCCGCTCATCGGCCCGTCCGTGCCGATGCCGACCGGGATGCCCGCCGCGCGCAGCCGCTCCACCGGCGCGATGCCGCGCCCCGCCTTGCCGTTGGAGCGCGGGTTGGTGGCCGCGCGCACGCCATTCTCGGCGAGAAGCGCGATGTCGCGCTCGTTCACGTGGATGACGTGGGCGCCGAGGAGGTTCGCCCGGAGCACGCCGGTCGGCGCGATCGCCTCGACCGGCGAGGCGCCGTGGTTCTCGCGCGCCCAGCGCACCTCCAGATCGCTTTCGGCCAGATGCATCTGCACGGGCAGTGCCGGATGGTCGGCGCTCCACCGCGCGACGCGCTCCAGCGTCGCGAGCCCTGTGGAGTAGGGCGCGTGGGGTGCGAGCGAGGGGGTGACGAGCGGATGCGCCTCGAACTCGGCGACGAGCTTCGCGACGCGCCGCCAGCCCGCCTCCATGTCGGCATGGTCGGGGGCGGCGAAGTCCGCGATGGTCTGCCCGACCACGCCGCGCAAACCGGCGCCGCCAAGGACACGGCCAACTTCATCCTCGAAGTAATACATGTCGGCCAGCGTGGTGACGCCGCCCCGGATGCTCTCGGCTGCCGCCAGCGCCGTTCCTGCGCGCACGACCTCGGCGGTCACGAAGCGGCGCTCCAGCGGCAGGATGTAGCGGTAGAGACGGTCGTCGATGTCCTCGGCCAGACCCCGGAACAAGGTCATGGCAAGATGGGCGTGCGCGTTGACGAAGCCCGGCATGACGAGGTCGCCCGCGCAGTCGACGCGCTCGGCCTCCGTGTCCGGCGGCGCCTCGCCGGACCCGAGCGCGCGGATCGTGTCGCCTTCGACCAGCAGCCAGCCGCGCTCGATCTCGCGGCCCGCCGCATCCATCGTGAGGATGCGGGCGCCGTGAAGAAGCGTTGCGCTCACGCGCTCGCCGGCAGGATGGCGCATTGCTCGAGACGCGGCACGAGGCGGGCGCGGGTGCCGGGCTCCAGCGGTCGGTCGAGCGCGCCGTTCGCGAGCAGCGGACCGGCCGCCGTCGCGCACTGGTACTGGTAGGCGCGCCCGAGATAGGTGCGCAGCCCGAGATCGGCGGGCAGGCCCTCGCCCTCGCCGGTCTCGACGCCGAGCCCTTCCGGGCGGGTGGCGAGCACGAAGCGGTCCGGGATCGCGCCGAGGCGCTCGGGATCGAGATGAAGCGTGCCGCCGTCGGCGGTGCGCGCCACGACCTCGCGCTCGCGCCGCTCGGCGACCTGCATGGGGATGAGGTTCTCGAAGCCGACGAAGCGGGCGACGAAGCTGTCCACCGGCCGGCTGTAGAGCACCTCCGGCCGGTCGAGCTGGAGGATGCGCCCGTCGCGCATGATCGCCACGCGATCCGAAATCGAGAAGGCCTCCTCCTGGTCGTGCGTGACGTAGAGGGCCGTCGTGCCGTTGGCGCGCTGGAGGGCGCGGATCTCGACGCGCATGTCGACGCGCAGTTTGGCATCGAGGTTCGACAGGGGCTCGTCGAACATCAGGAGCGGGGGCTCGATCACCAGCGCGCGGGCGAGCGCGACGCGCTGCTTCTGCCCGCCCGACAAGGCGGCCGGCATGCGGCTGGCAAAGGCCGACAGACCGACGCGCTCCAGCATGGCCGATGTGCGCCGCTCGCGCTCCGCCTTATCGACGCCGCGCTGCTTCAGGCCGTAGGCGACGTTGGAGGCCACATCGAGATGGGGAAACAGGGCGTAGTTCTGGAACACGAGGCCGATGTCGCGCCGGTGGGCCGGCAGGCGTGTCAGGTCGCGGTTTCCCAGCCGGATCTCGCCGGCGCTCGGCTCGAGGAAGCCCGCGACGAGGCGCAGCGTCGTGGTCTTGCCGCAGCCCGACGCGCCGAGCAGCGAGACGAGCTCGCCCTCGGCCACCTCCAGCGAGAGGTCCTTGAGGACGGTGGTCGCGCCGTAGCGCGCCGAGACGTTCCGGATGGACAGCGGCTGGGCCAAGATGAAAACCCTTACTTGGCGAGGACGGTGAGGCCGAGCGTGCGCTCCACGACGGCCATGACCGCGACGGTGAGCGCCATCAGGAGAACCGAGACCGAGGCGATCGTCGGGTCGAAGAACTGCTCGACATGGGCGAGGATCTGGATCGGCAGGGTGGAGATGCCCGGTCCCGTCAGGAAGATCGAGATCGACACGTCGTTGATCGAGGTGATGAAGGCGAGGATGAAGGCCGCCATCACGGCGGGCCTGACGTTCGGCAGGACGATCGTTCCGAAGGCCTTCAGCGGCGGCGTTCCGAGGCTGATCGCCGCCTCCTCGATCGCGAAGTCGAAGGAGGCAAGGCTCGCCCCCACGATCCGCACGATATAGGGCAGCACCAGGAGCGTGTGTCCCAGAAGCAGCGACAGGAAGATCGGCGCCTCCAGCCCGACCGCGAGGCTGCGCAGGAGCGAGAAGCCGAGCACGAGCTCGGGAACCAGTACCGGCAGGACGAAGAGCGTCGAGAGCCACGAGGGCAGGGCGATGCGGTAGCGGTTCATCGCATAGGCCGCCGGCACGCCGATCAGGAGCGCCAGCGCGGTCGCGAGAAACGCGATCTGCAGGCTGGTGACGATCGTGCGCCGGAAGGCCGCGATCGCGAAGATGTTCTCGAACCAGCGCAGGGAGAGGCCCTGCGGCGGGAAGGTGAGGTAGGTGGTATCGCTGAGCGAGGCGCCCACCACGATCACGAGGGGGCCGAGCAGGAACAGGAAGACCAGCGCCGTGAAGACGGCGAGAAGCGGATGGATGCGGCGGGTCATCGGCTCACACCGCCGCCGGATTGAGGCGCCGGGCGAGGCGCGTCATCAGGAGGACGACAAGAAGCGTGATCACCAGCATGATCGCGGCGATGGTCGAGGCCGCGGTCCAGTCGAAGCGCACCATGGCCTGCTGGTACATCAGCGTTCCCATCATCATCTGCTGCTCGCCGCCCAAAAGCTGCGGGGTCGCATAGGCGGTGAAGGATCCCGTGAAGACGAGGACCGCCCCCACGATGAGGCCCGGCACGGCGAGCGGCAGCGTGACCCCGAAGAAGGTCGAGAGCGGCTTGGCCCCCAGCGAGGCGGAGGCCTGCACCACGTCGTCGGGAATCTGCTCGAAGACGCCGACCATGGTGAGGATCATCAGCGGCACGAAGAGATAGACCATCGCCGCGATCACCGACCCTTGCGTGTAGAGAAGGCTGAGCGGCCGCTCCAGAAGGCCGAGGCGCAGGAGCGTGTCGTTCAGGATGCCGTTCTTGCCGAGGATGATGAGCCAGGCGAACGAGCGCACGACGACGCCGGTGAGAAGCGGAAACACCGCCGCCACGACGAGCAGCGACTTCAGCCAGGGCGGACAGCGCGACACGGCGTAGGCGGCGAGGAAGCCGATCACGAGCGAGATCAGTGTGGTGATGCAGGCCACCTGCAGCGTGCGCCACACGACCCGCCGCCGGTAGCCGCTCGAGAAGAAGGCGAGGTAGGGCGCCAGCGGCCCGTCCGGCCCCGTCAGCGTCGCAAGGAGCGTCAGGAGCACCGGGACGACGAGGATCGCGACCAGGAACAGGGTTCCGGGAGAGGCGAGGAGCCAGCCGCTGAAGCGCTTCATCGGGTTCGTCTCAGCCGCCGAAGATCTCGTTCCAGCGGTCGATCCAGTCGTTCTTGGCCGCGTTCAGCTTGGCGTAGTCGAGCACCTGAAGCTTCGACACGACGTCGGCGCCGTAGGTCCAGAGCCGCGCCTGCTCGGGCGTCAGCTGGGCAGCCTTGGCGGCGGGCGCGTCGACGCCTTCCGCCGCGAGCTTCTGCTGGATCTCGGGCGAGAGGATGAAGTTGATGTACTGGAGCGCCAGCTCCGGCTCGGCCGCGCCCTTGGGAATGTTCACCGTGTTGACGGTGGCGATCGCGCCTTCTTTCAGGTCCGCCCAGGCGGCGGTCGGGACGGCGGCCTGGATCTGGCCGAGCGTGAAGTCCTGCGCGACGGCCGCCGACACCTCGCCGGTGGAGAAGAGATTGATCATCTCGGAGCCGGTATTGTAGGTCTTCACGACGTTGGGCTTCAGCGCGTCCACCGCCTCGAACGCCGCGTCGGGATTGTCGAACGCGTCCTCGCCTGCATGGTCGCCGGCCTTCAGCACCACCATCGGGCCTGCGGTGGTCGTGATGCCGGGCAGCGTGAGACTCGCCGCCATGTCCTCGCGCCATAGGTCGTTCCACGAGGTGATCGGCGTGGTCACGCGCGCCGTGTCGTAGACGATGCCGACGCGCCCGATCGTGTAGGCCGGGCCAAAGGGGCCCTGCGGCGCCTTGGCGAGATCATAGAGCCCCTCGATGTTGGGCACCTTCGCGCGGTCGATCTCCCGGAACAGCCCCTCCGTGACGCCGATCTGGGAGAAGGAGTCGGAGAAGTAGGCGACGTCGACGCCCGCCCCGCCGCGAATTCGGATCTTGGCGAGGCGGTCGGCGTTGTTGCCGGTCTCGAAGACGATGTCGCAGCCGCACTGCTGCTTGAACGGCTGGATCACGATCTGGTCCAGCTTCTCGCCGTTGAAACCCCACCAGGAGATCGTCAGGGTCTTCGCCTGCGCCGCGCCGGCGGTGAGCGCCAGCATCGCGGATGCGGCGAGAGCCAGACGAAGGGGCGTGCGGATCATGGCGGGTCTCCGGGGAGGGCGGCGAGGCGCGGGACGCTCAGGGTCGCGAACGGACTAGCGTATTTTTTCCGCAAAGGACAAGCCTGTCGCGTTATTGTGCGCGGCATTCCCGGGCGTTTAGAAGCCTGTCCTATGACAAAGCCTTCCGAACTGCCCGACGATCTCCTCATCCAGGCGTCCGACGAGGTGCGCATCCGCCAGGACCTCGCGCTGGTGGCGCTGGGCAAGCGCCCGGCGGACCGCGTCCTGCGCGTCGGACGCCTGCTCGACGTCCACACCCGGCGCTGGCACGCCGACCAGGAGATCGTGATCCGGGGCCGGCGCGTCGCCTTTGTCGGCGATGCCGGCTCCTGGCGCGGCGAGGCGGCTGAGCGCGTCCACGAGCCGGACCTTCATGCGGTGCCGGGCTTCGGCGAGGTGCACAAGCACATCGAGTCGAGCCACCTGACCCCGGACCGCGAGGCGGCCCTCGTCCTGCCCTTCGGCTGCACCTGGACCTGCGAGGCGAGCCACGAGTTCTCCAACGTCGACGGCGCCCGCAACCTCGACTTCTGGCTCGCCGCGCGCCGCGCCGGGAGCCCCGCCAAGATCTTCCCGTTGCCGGGCTCGGCCGTGCCCCCCACCGCCTACGAGTGGGGCGGCGGCCATTACGGCTATGAGGAGCAGCGCGGCTTTCTGCGCGACTCCCTCCTCGTGCCGGGCCTCGACGAGGTGATGGACTGGCCCGCGGTATGGGACGCGGGTAACCCCTCGCACGAGCGGCTCTGGGGCATGATCCGGGCGACCTTCGAGGCGCGGGGCGTGGTGGAAGGCCATGCCGCGGGCATGCGCGGTGCGCCTGAGATCAACGCGTTCGCCGCCGCCGGCATGGCCTCCGACCACGAGGCCTGGACGCCGGACGAGGTGCGCGACAAGCTGCGGCGCGGCCTGTTCCTGGAGCTGCGGCCCCACTCGTTGCCCGAGATCATCCAGGCGCTCGTCGCCGACGGCCTCGCCGACTGGAGCCAGATCGCGCTCTGCACCGACGACCGCTCGGCCTCCGACACGATGCGCATCGGGGCGAGCGACCACAACGTGCGCCTCGCCATCCGGAACGGCCTCGCGCCCGAGATCGCCATCCAGCTCGTCACGATCAACCCGGCGCGCCACATGCGCCTGACGCCTTGGGTCGGTTCGATCGCACCGGGGCGCTATGCCGACATGGTGCTTCTCTCCGACGTCGAGCATCTTTCGATCGCCTCGGTCTGGGCGGACGGCGCCGAGGTCGCGCGGGACGGCCGCATGGCCGTGCCCGTTCCCGAGATCGCGTGGCCGGACTGGACGCGCCGGACCGTGCGCATCGACCGCGAGATCACGGCGGCCGACTTCGCGATTCCCGCCGAGCCGGGGCGCACGACGATGCAGGCGGCGCTCCTGCGGCCCTTTCACTGGTCGGACGAGTTCATCACGGCCGAGCTTCCCGTCGCGGACGGGCTCGTCCAGCGCGACGCCACGCGCAACATCACGAAGTTCGCCATCGTCGACCGCTTCTCGGGCGAGGGGCGAACGGCCAGGATGTTCTGGCTCGGCACCGGCCCGCGCACGCCGGGCACCGCGCTCAGCTGCTCGATGGGGCACGACAAGCACAATATCTGGACGGTCGGCTCCTGCGACGCGGCCATGGCGCTCGCCGTCAACACGTTGCGCGAGATGGGCGGCGGCTGGGCGCTGGTGCGGGACGGCGAGGTCCTGGCGCGGGTGCGCTACGAGGTCGGCGGGCTGATGACGGCGCGCCCGCCGGAAGAGCTCGACCGCGAGGTGCAGGCGCTCTACCGCGCCGCCGAAGACATCGACTGGATGTACGAGCCGACCTTCTCGCCGCGCTGGAGCCCCGGCTTCCCGGAGCGCCTAGCCTTCGCGACGCTGACCTGCGCGCCCTGGCGCTGGGTCCTCGTCGCCCCCTCGCCGCTGGCCCCGGAGGGCTTCGTCGACGTCGGGACGGGGCGCACCCATCCCGTCGTCTGGTGAGGCGCCGCGCCGTCAGGGGATGAGACGGTCGGCGCGCAGCTGGGCGAAGAGGTCGAAGAAGCTGTCGTCGGTGGGCTGGTAGTCGAGGAAGCCGAGCCGGCGGCTCTTGCCCATGTCGGTGACGACCTCGAAGGGGCGGCCGAGATCGGCATCCGTGTGCCAGGGCGAGGCGAGGCGCGACAGGTCCGGCTCGGCCAGTCCCTCGCGTTCGGCGATCCGCCGCCAGACCGGCGCGTCGTCCCGCATCTGGTCCTCGAGCGGCTGCACCGTGCCGTCGAACGGCGCGGGCTCGACGCCGAACCACTGGGAGATGCGGCCCCACATCCAGTTCCAGCGGAAGACGTCGCCGTTGACGATGTTGAAGGCCTCGTCGGCGGCCGCCGGCGTCTCCGTCGCCCAGAGGAGCTGCCGGGCGAGCTGGCGCGCGTCGGTCATGTCGGTGAGGCTTTTCCACTGCGCTTCCGAGCCCGGGAAGCGGAAGGGACGGCCCGTTTCGCGGCAGAGCGTGGCATAGACCGCCAGCGTCGTGCCCATGTTCATGGCGTTGCCGACCGCCTTGCCGATCACCGTGTGCGGCCGGTGGACGCTCCACGTGAAGCCGTCGCGCTGGGCGGCCGCGAAGACCTCGTCCTCCTGCGCGTAGTAGAAGTTGTCGACCGGCAGGCGACCTTGCGTCTCGCGGAACGGCGTCTCGGGCAGCTCGCCCTTCCCGTAGGCCTCGAAGGGGCCGAGATAATGCTTGAGGCCGGTCACCAGCGCCACGTGGCGCGTCGTGCCGCCGAGCCGCAGGGCGTCGAGAAGGTTGCGCACCATGCCGGCGTTGACCCGGATGTTCTCGGCTTCCGTGTCCTGCCGGGCCCAGGTCGTGACGAACACCGCATCCGGCCGCACGTCGCGCAACGCCTCGGCTGTGCCGGCGGCATCCTGCAGGTCGGCCGCCAGCGGCTCAACGCCGTCCTGGCTCGCGGGGCGGCGGGCCAGGCCCATCACCCGCCAGCCGCGCTGATGGAGAAGGGCCGCGGTCGCGCTGCCCACGATGCCGCTGGCACCCACCACAAGGGCCGTCTTCGTCATGCTGTCTGTCTCCGATCCGTTTACGTTCCGCCCGAGCTAGGCAGGCGCGCGCCCGGCGGCTAGACGGAACCGAATGGGGACATAGGCACCCGGAGGTAACCACCCATGCGACCCGGAACGCCCGACGAGGCGTGGCGCGAGGACTGCGCGCCGCGCCGCGTTCTCGAACTCTTCGCCACCAAATGGACCAGCATGGTGCTCCATACGCTGCATGCGCGCCATTCGGGAGCGGCGCGCACCGGCGTCCTCCAGCGCTCGTTGCCGGGCATCTCCAAGAAGATGCTGACGCAGACGCTGCGCGAGATGGAGGCGAGCGGGCTTCTGACGCGCCATGTGGCGGGCACCGTGCCGCCGGCCGTGGAGTATCGCCTGACGGCGCTGGGCGAACGCTTCGTGGAGCCGGTGGAGATGCTCTACAGCTGGGGGCGCGAAAACGCCGATGCCCTGGATCGCATGGGCGAGCGGGCCACCTCGCGGCGGCGCGAGGCGAAAAAAACGCCGTAAGGCCAGCTTCCGGTCATGTTGCGGTGCGAAGAGGGCGCTTGTTCTGTCTGGATGGAGGGATCCGATGTCCCACCCAACGGCACGGGCCCGGCGCGGGAGGCGCCGCATGTGGTCCCGCTCGCTTCTGTTCATCCTGCCGGCCCTCGCGCTGGTCAGGGGCTCTCCCGTCGTCGCCTCGCCGGCGGCCGACGCCGCGCGCGCCACCGCCGAGCGCATGGGCGAGCGGCTGGAGCGCATCCGCGATCCCGACGTCGATCCGCCGCGCCTCGACATCGATCTGCGCCTGGAGGTGGGCGAGGACGAGCGGCGCGTCGAGGACCTGGATGCGCTGACCCCCGATCCCGCCGACGACCGCTTCGGCGGCACCGCGCTGGGCGCCCGCCCGGTGCCGCAGCGCGAGATGCACCTGCGCAGCGCCGGCCTGCCGGCGGATGCCGACGGCAGCTGGAGCCGGGGCTCCGTCGCGCTCGCGCCCGGCGGCCGGGTGGGAGAGAGCGACCTGTCGCTGACGGCGGGCTTCGACGGCAGCGGCCGGGGCAGCCGGATCGGGGGCGTTGCCGCGAGCTTCGACCAGCGGCGGTTCGGCGACCATGAGGCCGATCTCGCCGGCATCGCCGCCTACGGTTCGCTCCAGCTGCTTCCCTCCTCGTTCCTCGATCTGACCGCCGGCACGGCGGCGCCGGTGGGCGGCGGTGAGGGGGTCGCCTTCGCCACGGCCCGCTTCGGCGTCGAGCGCCGCTTTTCCGGCTGGCTGGTCAATCCCTACGGGCGCGCGGAATTCACCCGCGAGGGTCCCCGCGACCCGTATGGCCGCCTCGTCTCGGGCCTGCGTCTGGAGCGCACGGTGGATCTCGGCGGCCTGCGCGTGCGGCCGCAGATCCGCTGGGAGGGCGAGCGCCGGCGCCTGCCGGGCGCGGGCGGCGTGGAGCGCTCGCGCAGCTTCACGCCCGCGCTTCTGGTGGACGTCGCGAAGGACTGGACCGCCCGCATCGAGCACCGCAGCCGCACCGGCACGGCGGGCCGCGAGGGGCGTCTGGAGTTCAGCGTCTCGGGCAAGTGGTAGGGGGCGGGGCGATCAAGCGATCGTCGTTTTCACGGGCCGCAAGCCTGTTCCAAGGGCTCCGGCCGACTCAATGCGAGAGCGAGACGACATGGAGCCCATCCACACGGACCGCCTGATCCTGCGCCGCTTCCGGCCCGAGGACGCCGCGGCGCTTCTCGCCTATCTCCGCGAGCCGAGATCGACCTGCTTCGCCTCGCTGCGCCTGCCCGACCTCGACGCGGCGCGCGAGGAGGCGGCGCGGCGCGGGGCGGGGGACGAGGCCATCGCCGTCGCGCTGCGCGACACGGACCAGCTGATCGGCGACCTCTTCGCCACGCCCGAGCCGCCCGATACGTTCAGCGTCGGGTGGAACTTCAACGCGGACCATGCGGGCGCGGGCTACGCCTCGGAAGCCGCCAGAGCCCTGGTGCGGCACCTTTTCGAAAAGCGCGGCGCGCGGCGCCTCTACGCCTATGTCGAGGACCACAACCTCGCCTCGCAGCGCCTGTGCGAGCGGCTGGGCATGCGGCGCGAGGGCCTGTTCCGCGAGTTCGTGTCCTTCGTCGACGATGCGCAAGGGCAGCCGATCTACGAGAACACGATGCAATACGCCCTACTTCGCCGGGAATGGCGGGGCTGAAGCCGGACGGGGACAGGTCGGGCCCGCCCCGTCCGGCTGCGGTCAGCGCGCCGCCCAGACCAGCCCGCGCTGGAGGATGGTGCGCATCTGCGGCACGGCGAACTCCGAGGCGACGTGGCCGAGCGAGGAGTAGAAGACGCGGCCCTGTCCGTAGCGCCGCTTCCAGACCACCGGCATCACCACGCCGTCGATCCATTCGGCGTGATCGCCCGTGAATCGCGTCGTCGCCAGCACCTCGTTCGAGGGGTCGACATGCATGTAGTACTGCTCGGACCGGTAGGGGAAGCTCGCGATCCCCTCCATCACCGGGTCGTCGGGCCGCGTCACGTCGACCGTATAGTCGATGATGTTGCCGGGATGGGCGACCCACTGGCCGCCCACCATGAACTGGTATTCCGGCTGGTCGCGGAAGGCGTCGCCCATGCCCCCGTGGTAGCCGCCCAGACCCACCCCGCCCCGCACGGCGGCGGTCAGGTTGGTCAGCTCCTCCTTCTCGATCTTGGCCATGGTGATCAGCGGGACGATCAGCGACAGGTCGTGGATCGAGGGATCGGCGAAGGCCTCGGTCGTGTTCTCGCTGAAGACCGTGAAGCCCTCCTCGCGCAGCATGTCGCTCAGGACAGCGGCGCACTGCTCGGGCTCGTGCCCGCTCCAGCCGCCCCAGACGATGAGTGCCTGCTTCATCAGATTGCCTCCTCCAGAATGCCGGTCAGCGAAGGGTCGGCGCTCAAGGGCGTCGGCCGCTCCGGTCGTGTCTCGATCGCGATCGCGGCGCCCGTCTCGGCGGAGCGCCCGAAGGCTTCCATGACCTCGAGGACGTGGAGCGCCAGCGCGCCGCTCGCGCGGTGCGGGCGCTCCTGGCGGATCGCGCTCGCCATGTCGGCAAGGCCGATCGAGCGGTAGTTGCCGTCCGCGAAGGGCTCGGTGACCGCGACCTCCTCCCATTCCCCGCCCTTGCGCAGGAAGAGGGGCGTGCCGCCGAAATGGTTGGGATCGGGCACGGTGAGCGAGCCTTCGGTCCCGTACACTTCGAGCGGCAGATGCTTGTGGCCGGCGACGTCGAAGCTCATCGCCATCGTGACGACGGCGCCGTTCGCGAACTGCAGCGCGCCCGCGACATGGGTGGGAACCTCGACGTCGATCAGCTGGCCGCGGCGCGGCTCGCTTCCGATCGGCCGCTGCCGGCGCGGCTCGGGCGACAGGCCGACGACGCGCGAGACGGGACCCAGCAGGTTCACGAGGTCGGTGATGTAGTAAGGGCCCATATCCAGCATCGGCCCGCCGCCCCGCTTGTAGTAGAAGTCGGGATCGGGGTGCCAGCGCTCGTGGCCGGGACACATGAAGACCGCGCTGCCGCCCACGGGTTGGCCGAGATGGCCCTCGTCCACGAAGCGCCGGGCGGCCTGGTGCGCGCCGCCGAGGAATGTGTCGGGCGCCGACCCCACCCGCAGGCCCCGGCGCTCGGCCTCCGCCGTCAGGCGCCGGGCGTCGCGGAAGTCGATGCCGAGCGGCTTCTCGCCATAGGCGTGCTTGCCGGCTTCGAGGATCCGCAGGCCCACCTCGACATGGGCGGCGGGGATGGTGAGGTTGAGGACGATCTCGATGGCGGGATCGGCGAGGAGGTCCTCGACGCTTTTGGCGGGAATGCCGAACTCGGCGCCTCGCGCCTGCGCCGCCTCCGGCCGCTGGTCGGCCAGCGCCCGGATCGCGAGGACGGGAAAGCCGCGCGCGGCCTTGAGATAGGCGGCGCTGATGTTGCCGCAGCCGATGATGCCGATGCCGACGGGTCGCATGGTGGATGATCCTCCCCAGATCGTTTCGCGTGTGTCAGGGGCGCGCTGCGGGGCGCGCGGGTCCTGTGGTGTTGAAGGGCGAGCCGTAGAGGTCGCGCAGCGCGACGGCGGCGGCGCCCCGGCCGAGGCGCTCGGGCTCTCCGGGCGGCTGGAAGACGAGTTCGGTGACGCCCATCAGCGGCTCGGCGACGGCCTCCGCGAAGGCGCGGGCGACCTCCCGCTCGAGGGCTGCGCCCAGATGCAGGAGCGATCCGGTCAGGACGATGCGGGGCGGGGCGAAGAGCGTCGCGATGTCGGCGGCGCTGATGCCGACCGCGCGGCCCGCCCGCTCCACCGCGCCGACGACCCCCGCCTCGCCGGGCGGCATCCGGTCGAGAACATGCCGGAGCCCGAGTCCCGCGCGGGCTGCGTCGCGCGAGGAGGGGTCGAGCTCGAGCTCGGCCAGGACCGCTCCCTCGGATGCGACGTCGAGAAGGCGCACGAGACGCCCGCACGGATCCGTGCCGATGACGAGGCCGCCGATATCGTGGCTGAGGCCGTGCGCGCCGCGAAAGAGCTGCCCGTCGTGGAGGATGCCGAGGCCGATCGCCTGCTCGAAGAGGATCAGGGCGAAGTCGTCGATGTCGCGGCAGCTGCCGAACCAATGCTCGGCGAGCGCGAGGGCCGCCGCATCGCTCTCGACCGCGACCGGCACGCCGAGGCGCGTCGACAGCGCCTCTCCGAACAGGACGTCGGCCTGCGTGAAGAGGGGCGTGCGCCGCACGAGGCCGGTCTTGGTCTCGACGATGCCGGGCAGGGTGGCGCAGACGCTGCTGATCTCACTGAGCGTCAGCCCGGCCTCCACCACGACGCGGCGCACCGCGTCCTCGGCAAGGTCCGCCACGACCGGCACGGGCTGGCGCCGCACGCGCAGCGGCAGTTGCAGGCTTCCGATGACGTCGCCCCGGAAGTTGGTCGCGGTCGCGACGATGCCCTGCGGCCCGATCGCCAGGCCCACCACGCGCGCGGCATCGGGGTTGAGCTGCAGCATGACGCGGGGGCGCCCGCGCGCCGGCTCGTGGATGCCGCCGAGCGCCACCGGCTGGATGATGCCGTCCTCGATCAGGGAGCCCGTGATGGCCGAGACCGTGGTGGAGGACAATTCCGCTTGCGCCGCGATCTCGACGCGCGAGATCATCCCGTGCCGACGCACGAGGTCGAGAATGCGAAAGCGGTTGATCTCCCGCATCAGTTCGGGATCGCCGGTCTTCATGCCCGAACCGTGATTAATTTCGGATCGCGGAAATAAGGCGTGGGGAGGCAGCCCTGTCAACGCCTTTGTTTCCTCTCAATCCAGCGAAGGTAAACGCATCTCGGTGTCGACCCGGCTTGACATGCGTAGCTCAACGCGCCCTATTTAATCCGCGAGGCGAAAAAATGATGCGCCGGCGACGGGAGGAATGGGTATGACGAAGGGCATCCGGACGCGCTTGGCGCGCTGTCTCACCGCGACCTGCCTGGCCGGAGCCACGCTGCTCCTGGCCGCGAGCGCTGAGGCCCAGACCACGGTCCGTCTCATGCACGTGGAAAGCAACCCCGCCTATGCGGCGATCTGGCGCCAGCTCGCCGACACGTACCAAGCCGAACATCCCGGCGTGACGGTAGAGCTGCAGTTCCTCGAGAACGAGGCCTTCAAGGCCAAGCTGCCGACGCTTCTCCAGAGCAACGACGCGCCCGATCTCTTCTACAGCTGGACCGGCGGCGTCCTGAAGGCGCAGCGCGAGGCCGGCGCGGTGCAGGACCTGACCGCGCCCATGCAGGCCGACGGGGGCGCCTGGGCCAAGAGCTATCTGCCGGCGGCGGTGAACGGCGTCACCATCGACGACCAGGCGCTCTGCGTGCCGCTCAAGATGTCGATGGTCGGCTTCTTCTACAACAAGGCGCTGTTCCAGAAGGCCGGCGTCGACGCCGCGTCGATCCGCACATGGGACGACTTCATGGGCGCGGTCGGCAAGCTCAAGGCCGCCGGCATCACGCCGATCGCGGGCGGGGGCGGCGACAAGTGGCCGCTCCACTTCTACTGGTCCTATCTCGCGCTGCGCCTCGGCGGCGAGCCCGCCTTCGCGGCGGCCAAGGCCGGCGAGAACGGCGGCTTCACCGCCGCGCCCTTCGTGGAGGCCTTCGCAAAACTCAAGGAACTCGGCGCGGCCGAGCCCTTCCAGGCAGGCTATCTCGGCACGCGCTGGCAGGACACGCTGGCGCTCTTCGGCGACGGTCGCGCCGCGATGCTCCTGACCTTCGACGATTCCGCCAACCGCCAGGCCAAGGCGGCCGCCGACGGCAAGGGCATCCCGCGCGACCAACTCGGCACCTTCGCCTTCCCGATCGTGGACGGGGGCGCCGGGGCGCCCGAGGCGACCTTCGGCGGCGTCAACTGCTGGGCCGTCTCGCGCAATGCCAAGCCGGAAGCCCTCGACTTCGCCCGCTGGTTCACGAGCGAGACGGCCGAGAGGACCATGGCCGAGAACGGCATGCTGATCCCGGCGGCCGCGGGTGCCGAAGCCGCGCTGACCGACCCGATCGTCAAGGGCTTCGCCGAGCAGCTGAAGCGTTCGCCCTTCCACCAGCTCTTCCTCGACCAGGACCTCGGCCCCTCGGTCGGGCGCGTCGTCAACGACGTGACGGTCGAGGTCGTATCGGGACAGATGGAGCCCGAACAGGCCGCGCAGGAGATCCAGGACGCCTTCGAGCTGCAGTAGCGGCCTGTCCGGCGGGGAGGGGCTGATGACCGTCCCCGCCTTCGATCCCAGATCCCCCCAGGAGGCGCCATGACCGACGTGACCGGAGCGCTGCCGCGTGCGGCCAACCCGTTGAGCCCCGTCAAGCGGCGTCCCAGGGGCGCGCGCTACCGCAACATCGGCGGCGTCGTGCCGGTGCTGGTCCTGTTCCTGCCGCCGGCGCTGCTTCTCTTCACGCTCTTCGTGATCCTGCCGATGGGCGAGGCGGCCTGGTACTCGCTGTTCAACTGGAGCGGCTACGGCTCCCCCGAGAACTTCGTGGGCACCCGCAACTTCGACGTGCTCTGGCGCAACGGCGCCTTCCGCACCGCGATCACCAACAACGTCCTCATCATCGTCGTCTCGCTCGCCCTCCAGCTGCCGCTGGCGCTGTGGCTGGCGACCCTCGTGTCGCATCGCATTCCCGGCGCGACCGCCTTTCGCCTCGTGTTCTTCCTGCCTTACGTGCTGGCGGACGTGGCGGCCGGCCTCATCTGGCGCTTCATCTACGACGGCGACTACGGGCTCGTCGCGTCGGTCGCGAGCCTCCTGGGCTTTGCTACCCCATATGTCCTCGCCGACCGCGACTACGCGATCTACGCCGTCCTCGCGGTGGTCGTGTGGAAGTATTTCGGCTTCCACATGATGCTCTTCATCGCCGGGCTCCAGTCGATCGACAAGTCGCTCTACGAAGCGGCCGACCTCGACGGCGCGACACCGTGGCAGCGCTTCCGCTTCGTGACGCTGCCGCTGCTCTCGCCGACCATCCGCCTGTCGGTCTTCTTCTCGGTGATCGGCTCGCTGCAGCTCTTCGACATGATCATGCCGCTGACCGGCGGCGGCCCGTCCAACTCGACGCAGACCATGGTGACCTTCCTCTACACCTACGGCGTCACGCGCATGCAGGTCGGCTTCGGCAGCGCGGTGGGCGTCGTGCTCTTCGTGATCTGCGTCACCCTCGCCTTCGGCTATCGACGGATCTTCATGCGCCATGACTGACGCCGCGCTTTCCGAACCGACCTACCAGGAGAGCCGGCGCCGGCCGGGCTTCGTCAGCGGTCTCTATCTCTACGCCAGCCTGTTCCTGATGGCGGCCGTGGTGCTGGTGCCGCTGCTCACCACCGCGGTCGGCGGCTTCAAGAGCTTGGGGGACCTTCGCGTCAACCCGTTCGGCCTGCCGGCCGAATGGCAATGGGCGAACTACTGGGACATCCTGTCCTCGGGCCGCTACTGGCGCATGCTCGGCAACTCGTTCCTGATCGCCTCGCTCACCGTGGTGCTCACCGTCTCGGTCGCGGCCATGGCCGCCTTCGCGCTCGCCCATATCCGCTTCTTCGGCGCGGCCTTCCTGATGAACTATTTCCTGGTCGGGCTGATGTTCCCGATCGCCACCGCCATCCTGCCGCTCTTCATCCGCATCCGCGACCTCGGCCTCCTCGACACCTATCTCGGCGTCGTGCTGCCGCAGGTGGCCTTCGGCCTCGGCATGAGCATCCTTCTGTTCCGCAACTTCTTCCGCAACGTGCCGCGCGAGCTCTTCGACGCCGCCTTCGTGGACGGCTCGGGCTACATCCGCTTCTTCTGGTTCGTCACGCTGCCGCTCTCGCGCCCGATCCTGGCGACGGTCGCGATCGTGAGCTTCGTGAACAGCTGGAACAACTACATCATGCCCCTCATCATGCTGAACAGCCAGGACAAGTTCCCCTGGCCGCTCGGCATCATGATCTACCAGGGCGAGTTCTCGACCGACTGGCAGCTCGTGCTCGCCTTCATCACGCTGACGATCGCCCCCACCGTGATCGTCTTCTTCGCCGCCCAGAAGCACATCGTCGCCGGCCTCACCGCCGGTGCTGTAAAGGGTTGACCGCCATGGCATCGATCGCGCTCCGGGAGGTCGGCAAGAGCTACGGCCACCATCCCGTCCTCCACGACGTCAACGTCGACATCCGCGACGGCGAGTTCGTGATCCTGGTCGGGCCGTCCGGCTGCGGGAAGTCGACGCTGCTGCGCATGATCGCGGGGCTGGAGGAGGTGACCGACGGCGACATCCGCATCGGCGAGCGCGTGGTCAACGACCTCGCGCCGAAAGAGCGCGACATCGCCATGGTGTTCCAGAACTACGCGCTCTATCCGCACATGACGGTGGCCGAGAACATGGCCTTCTCCCTGCGCCTCGCCGGCGCGGGGAAGGCGCAGAAGGACGAGGCCGTGCGGCGCGCCGCCGCGATCCTCGACCTCGACAAGCTCCTCCATCGCTACCCGCGCGAACTCTCGGGCGGCCAGCGCCAGCGCGTCGCCATGGGCCGCGCCATCGTGCGCGATCCGGCCGTGTTCCTGTTCGACGAGCCCCTGTCGAACCTCGACGCCAAGCTGCGGGTCCAGATGCGCACCGAGATCAAGGCGCTGCACCAGCGCCTCAAGACCACGATGGTCTACGTCACGCACGACCAGATCGAGGCCATGACCATGGCCGACCGGATCGTCGTCATGAACGGGGGCCGGGTCGAGCAGGTCGGCGCCCCGCTCGACCTCTACGACCGGCCGGCGAACCTGTTCGTCGCCGGCTTCATCGGCTCGCCCGCCATGAATCTCTTCGAGGGCGAGGTGTCCTCCGGCGACGGGGCACCCGCCTTCCGCATGGCGGACGGCACGCGGCTGCCGCTTCCGGAGGGTGCCGCCGGCCTCCAGCCGGGCCGGCGCGTCACCTACGGCATCCGTCCCGAGCACATGGAGCTGACGGAGGGCGCCGCGGATGCCGGGGCGGAGGTCGCCGTGGTGGAGCCGACCGGGTCGGAGACGCAGGTCTTCTGCCGTCTTGGCGGCGCGGACGCGGTGGGCGTCTTCCGCGACCGCGTCGCCGCCCGGCCGGGCGATCGGATCCAGCTGCGCTTCCGGCGCGAGCGCATCCTCCTGTTCGACACGGCCACGGGCGAGCGCATCGAGAGCTGACGCCCGCCCGCGCGGGTCAGCCCAAGCCGAGAAGCTCGGCGAGGCCGTCGATGCCGTCCACCTTGTGCGTGGCGTAGCCGCTCGCCGCCGGCTCGTGGTCGCGCTCGACGAGAACGCGCGCGCCGAAGCGCAGGTCCGAGGCCGTCATCAGGTCGTAGCGGTGCGAGGATGAGCAGTGCATCACCTCCTCCGGCACCGCGCCGAGCGTGTCCAGCATGTATTCGAAGGCTCGGCAGCGCGGCTTGTAGGCGCCGGCCTCCTCGGCCGTGACGACGCGGTGGAAGGGCGCCTGCATCGCCTTGATCGAGGGTGGGATGAGGTCGATCATCGAGTTGGTAAGCCCGACTACGGGGATTTCGCGGGCGATGCGCGCCAGCGCGGGCACCACGTCGACGTGCGGCTTCCAGGTGGGTATGGCGCCGTAGAGCGTGTCGAGATCGGTCTCGCCGGTGTCGATGCCGTGCAGGCGCGCCGTGCGGGCGAGGGCATCGCCGATCACCTCGCGATAGGGCTTGAAGGCGCCCAGCACCTCGTCGAGGCGATAGGCCTTGAAGTCGGCGACGAAGCGATCCATCCGCCCGGCCGGAATTCGGTCGGCGAAGAGCTCGCGCGTCAGCGCCGCCATGCCGAAGCTGATCAGGGTGCCGTAGCAGTCGAAGGTGACGAAGCGGGGGGTGAAAGTCGGCATCGGCTTGCCTTTAGCTATCGGCCTCGCCCCTGGCGAAGGGCAGGAAGTGGATGTGGGGCCGCCCGTGATGGGGCGAGGGCGCGACGCGCGCGTCGACCGCGAAGACCTCGCGCAGCAGGCTCTCCGTCAGCGTCTCGACAGGTGGTCCGTCGGCCACGACGCGGCCTCCGCTCAGCACCACGACCCGGTCGCAGAACAGGGCGGCATGGTTCAGGTCGTGCAGCGAGACGATGCAGGTCAGGTCGAGGCCGGCGACGAGCTGCAGGAGGCCGATCTGGTGGTGGACGTCGAGGTGGTTGGTCGGCTCGTCGAGGATCAGCTCGCTCGGCGTCTGGGCGAGCGCGCGCGCGATGTGGACGCGCTGCCGCTCGCCGCCCGACAGGCTCTGCCAGCGGTCGAAGCGCTTCTCCGCAAGGCCCGTTCGCGCTAGCGCGTCCGCGACCGCCGCCTCGTCGGCGGCGGTCCAGCCGGAAAAGGGCGAGCGGTGCGGAAAGCGGCCGAGCCGCACGACGTCGCAGACGCGCAGGTCCGCGTTGGTCGCCCCGTGCTGCTCGACGAAGGCGACGCGCCGGGCGAGGCGTCGTCGGCCGAGCACGCGCAGATCCTCGCCGTCCACCTCGACGCGGCCCTCGTCCGGCCGGCGCAGGCCCGCCAGGATGCGCAGGAGCGAGGTCTTGCCCGAGCCGTTCGGGCCGATCAGCCCGAGCACCCGGCCGGGCTCGGCCTCGAGCGACACGCGGTCGAGGACCTGCCGCTTTCCCGCCCGCCAGGAGATGCCTTGCGCGCGGATGCTCATGAGGCGCGCTGCAGGCGGTAGAGGATCACCGAGAAGACCGGCACGCCGACCAGCGCGGTCACGACGCCGATCGGCAGGACCTGCTGGGGCACGAGGACGCGCGAGGCGATGTCGGCGAGAACCACGAAGATCGCGCCCGCCACCGCGCAGGCCGGGAGGAGCCGGCTGTGGACCGGACCCACCACGAAGCGCGCGGCATGGGGCACGACGAGCCCGACGAAGCCGATCGAGCCGACCATGCTGACGACGGTCGCCGTCATCACGGCGGTGAGTGCGAAGAAGCCGAGACGCGCCCGCCCGACATCGACGCCGAGCGCGGCGGCCGCCTCGTCGCCGAAGGCGAAGGCGTCGAGCACGCGGGCAAAGACGAGGCAGAGCGCGAGGCCGGCGCCCACCACCGCCGAGACCAGCGCGAATTCGGGCCATCGCACGCCGCCGAAGCTGCCGAGCAGCCAGAACATGACGTCGCGCGCCTGCTGCGCGTTGCCGGAGGTCGTGACGATGTAGGAGGTGGCGGCGTTGAAGAGCTGCGAGGCGGCGACGCCCGCCAGGATCGTGCGGTCCGCCCCGCCGCGCGTGCCGCTCGACAGGAGCGCGACGAAGAAGAAGGCGGCGAACGCGCCGAGGAACGCCCCGGCCGAGAGCGACACCGCGCCCGCGCCGAGCCCCAGGATCACCACCGCGACCGCACCCGTCGAGGCGCCCGCCGAGATGCCGAGGACGTAGGGCTCGGCGAGCGGGTTGCGCAGGAGCGCCTGCATGATCGCGCCTGCGATCGCGAGGCCCGCGCCGCAGAAGGCCGCGACCAGCGCGCGGCTCAGCCGGTAGTCCCAGATCACCGTCTCGTGGATGCGGTTGAGCTCGGCCGCGGTCCAGCCGAGGCGGTTGGTCACCGCGAGCCAGGTGGTGGAAAGGGGGATCGGCAGGTCGCCGATGCCCACGCTCACCCCCACGGCCAAGGCCACCGCGCCGAGCGACAGGAGAAGGAGGCCCGCGAGCGAAGCCGTCCCCCGCCAGGGGCCGGATGCGAGGCTCACTTGCGCAGACCGAGCGCCTTCAGCTGCTCGGCCACCTGCTCGGCGCCGTAGATCGTGCGCACGGTCGGGTTCATGGCCTGCCCGTCCATCACCACGATCGCCTTGTTGCGGACCGCCGCCATCTGGCTGGTCGCGGGATCGGTGGAAAGGAACTCGATCTTGGCCGCCGGCTTGTCGAGCGCCCAGCGGTTGCGGTCGAGGTCGGCCACCACGATCACGTCGGGCGCGGCGGCGATGATGCTCTCCCAGCCGAGCGCCGGCCATTCGGCCTCGGCCTGGATGGCGTTGGTGCCGCCCAGGATGTCGGCGATGAAGCCCGAGGCCCCGTTCTTGCCGCCGAGATAGGCGTCGGCGGCCGGCGACGGGCTGGAGAACCAGAAGAGGTAGGACAGCTTCTTCCCGCCGTCCGGCGGCGAGGAGGCGCGCAGGGCGTCCTCGCGCGACTTGAAGTCGGAGATCAGGGCCCGCCCGCGATCCTGGACGTCGAAGATGCGCGCCAGCTCGTCGATCTCCTCGTAGAGGTCGGCCATGTTCCAGAGCTGGTCGCGCGCGCCGTAGGCGTCGGTGCCCTCCCGCTTGGCGAGGCACGTGCTCGGCGAAAGGTAGGCGGGCACGCCGACGCGCTCGAAGTCCTCCCGCTTGGCGACCTTGCTGTCGGGGCCGAGCAGGGTGGGAAGGGCGGCGGCCACGAAGTCGGGGCTCTCGGCGAGGATCGACTCGAAGGTCGGGAACTCGACCGTCAGGAGCTTGACCTTCGCGTTCGCCTCGGCGAGCTCCGGCAGGACCTTGCTCGGCCAGAAGGCCGTGGCGACCATGCGGTCCTCGAGCCCGAGAAGGAGAAGGATCTCGGCGCTGTTCTGCCCGAGGCCCACTGCCCGTTCGGGGGCCTTCTGGAAGGTGACGTCGAGGCCGCAGTTCCGGATCGTCAGCGGATAATGCGTCGCCCCGGCAAAAGCCGGCCGAACGGCTGCCAGAAGGGCGAGCGCGAGGCTCGATGCGGCCAGAAGGGTCTTCGGGAAAGCCAAGGGAAACATCCTCAAGCGCGGGGAGGGCAGCCGTGCGGCTCCCTAGCCCGACCGGTCGCGGCAAACAAGATTGCGGATGTCATGTTTCTTCCACGCCGCCTCAAGGCACGGCGAGGGCGGCACTTCGGCAGGGGTGGGCGAGAAGATCGGCGAGCTCCGCGTCGAGATGGATCAGCGACAGCGACACGCCGACCATGTCGAGCGAGGTGTAGTAGGGTCCGACGAGCGAGGACACGACCTCGACCCGGCGTGCCCTCAGGCGCTGCGCGACGCGGCGGTGGACCACGTAGAGCTCGATCGCGGGCGTGCCGCCGAGCGAGTTGACGAGCGCCGCCACGCGGTCGCCCTCCGTCAGGCGCATCTCGTCGAACAGGCGGTCGACCAGGAGGTCGGCGACCGCGTCGGCACTCGCCAGCGTCTCGCGCGAGACGCCGGGCTCGCCGTGGACGCCGACGCCGATCTCCATGTCGCCGGGTCCGAGCGCGAAGCTCGGGCGGCGCGTTTCCAGCATGGAGCCGGGCTCGAGGGCGACGCCCATCGAGAAGGTGCGGGCCGCCGCGCGGCGCGTCACCGCCTCGCATTCGGCGAGCGTCATCATCCGGTCCGCGGCGGCCCCCGCGACCTTGAACACGAAGACGTTGCCGGCCACGCCCCGGCGCGAGCCGACCGCGTCGGCGGAGGCCGAGGCCACGTCGTCGGTGGTGACCACGGTGCGTACCGCGATGCCCTCGGCGGCCGCCTCCTCGCCGGCCATGTCGAAGTTCATGACGTCGCCGGAGAAGTTGCCGTAGACGAAGAGGACGCCGGCGCCGCCGTCCACCGCGCGCGTGGCGGCCAGGATCGGGGCGGGCGGCGGGGCCGCGAACACGTTGCCGACGACCGCC
>NZ_BBWK01000039.1 GCF_001463765.1 Aureimonas sp. AU4
CCGCCGCATCCGCCAGTCCCGCGCCGACATAGCCCCAGAAGGCCGGCTCGTGCCCGGCGCCGCCTCCGATCACCAGCCCGACCTTGCCCGGTCTCGGCCCGTGGACGGCGCGGACGGCGCGCGCGGTGCCGGGAACGGAAGCGATCAGCGTGCCGTGGGCGGCGAGCGCGCCCTCGAGCGCCTCGTCCACGGCGCGGCGCGGATCGTTCAGGAGCTTCTTGGTCTGGGTGCGCTCCGCGAGCGGGCGGGGCGGCGCGGCGGGCGCCTCGCGGCGGCCGGGCTCGCTCCAGCCGTCCGCCGTCAGGACGCCCCAGCCCGTCACCGCGTCGGTGACGAGGACGCTGACATAGCCGCCGCGCAGCGCGCCGAGGATCGCGGGCACCTTGTCGGGGCCGCCGGCCACCGCGATGCGCTGCGAGACGGCGCGCAGGCTCACGAGGTCGATGCCGATCGTGCGCCGGTCGAGGGGGCCGAGCACCGGCTCGCCCGAGGCCGAGATGAAGCGGCCCGCGATCGAGCCGATCGCCCGCGCCTCGTAGTCGTGCTGCGCGACGCCCTCGAAGAAGCCGCTCGTGTGGATCGTGCTCTCGGGGCGCAGCGAGGAGATGCCGAAGACGATGCGGTTGGCCTCGGCGAGAACCGCCATCTGCTCGGCCAGCACCGTTTCGTCGAGCAGCATGTCGCGCATGGCCGCGCTCGACACGATCGCGGGGGCCGAGAGGGGAATGCAGCGCGCGCGCATGGCTTCGGCGAGGCGCGAGGCGCAGGCTTCCGGGGTCCAGGGGATCTTGGCGGTCGTGCCGCCCGTCGCCTGCACGACGCGAAGGTCCGCAAGGCCCGGAAGGTCGAGCGCCTCGGCCAGGGCGAGGGCGGTGCGTCCCCAGGTGACGGCGATCGTGTCGCCCGAGCGCACGAAGCGCCGCAGCGCCTGCGCGCCCGCCGAGCCGAGGCGCGCGATCAGCGAGCGCTCGCCCCCCGTGGTCGGCACGACGAGGCAGTCTTCGAGGCCGAAGCGCTCGCGCAGCGCCTCGGCGAGCGTGAGGGCGCGGAACTGCCGGGGCTCGATCTCCACCGTCACGAGGCCGCGCGCCCGCGCTTCCGCCAGGTAGCTGTTCACGGAGGCGCGGGAGATACCCATCTCGGCGGCGATGTCGCCCTGCGTCATGCCCTCCTCGTGGTAGAGCCACGAGGCCCAGAGCAGCGAGTCGTCGCCGAAGCGCAGCGGCATGGCCGACGACTCGCCGGCCGGGCGCCCGGAAGGCCGCGCCATCAGCGCTCCCCGCTCCGGCGCGCGGCGAGCGCCTCGTGGGCCTCGCGCATCGCCTCCACCACGATCGCCGCCGAGGCGGCGCCCGGATCCACATGGCCGAGGCTGCGGGTGCCAAGCCGGGCCGCGCGGCCCTTGGAGGCGGTCATGGCGCGCGTCGCCTCGCGCCCCTCCCGCGCGGCACGGGCAGCGGCGGCGAGCGCCTCCTGGACCTCGGCCCCTTCCGCCACCGCCGCCGTCGCGGCACGCACCGCCGGGCCGAAGGCGTCCATCATGGTCTTGTCGCCCGGTGCCGCCTTGCCGCGCCGCGCGATGCCCTCCGCAAGACCCGCCAGGATCACGATCAGGTCCCCATCCTCCAGTTCGTCTCGTCCCGCGAGGCGCCGCCCGGCCTCGGCGAAGCCGCCGGCATAGAGCGGTCCGGCGGTCGCGCCGACCGCGTCGAGAAACGAGCGGGCGGCGATCGGCAGGAGATCGGCGGCGCCCGTCCCGCGCATGGCCGCCGCCTGCGTGTCGCGCACCACCGCCGCAAACCCCTCCGACATGGTGCGGCCGTGGTCGGCGTCGCCGATCGCTCCGTCGAGCTCGCCCAAGGCGTCGCGCGCCTCGTCGAGCCGCTGGGCGAGGGTGCGCAGGATGTCGACGAACTGGTCCGCGGTCAGTCTGGTCATGGCGCAAGTGTCGGGCGGCCGGACGATTCTTCAAGCGACCCGGCCGGGGATAGCGTGCCGGACTTAGCTTATACCGATTGACATATTCCGGCGTGAATCGAATATTGTCGAAACGGCGGGCCGAGGAGGAATCGGCCGGCGGGAGTCCGCGTCCGGGCTTCGGGAGGGAATGCCATGACGACCCCGCTCTTGAAGGTGGAAGGGCTTCGCAAGTCCTTCGGCGGCATCGCCGCGTTGCGGGACGGCCGCTTCGAGCTGGAAGCCGGTTCGGTCCATGCCCTGTGCGGCGGCAACGGCGCGGGCAAGTCCACCTTCCTCACCATCGTCATGGGCATCCAGAAGCGCGACGGCGGCACGATCTGGCGCAAGGGCCAGCCGGTCGACTTCTCCAGTCCCGCCGACGCGCTGAAGGCCGGCATCGCCATCATCGAGCAGGAACTGAGCCCGGTTCCGCACATGAGCGTCGCCGAGAACATCTTTCTCGGCCGCGAGCCCTCGCGCCGCTTCGGCGGCATCGACTTTCGCGCCATGAACAAGCGCGCCCAGTCGCTGCTCGACGATCTCGGCTTCGCGATCGACGCGCGCCAGGCCATGGCGACGCTCTCGGTCGCCCAGATGCAGCTCGTCGAGATCGCCAAGGCCTTGAGCCACGACGCCGAGGTCATCTTCATGGACGAGCCGACGTCCGCCATCGGCGAGCGCGAGGCCCAGCATCTCTTCTCCGCGATCGAGCGCCTGAGGGGGCAGGGGCGCGGCATCGTCTACGTCTCGCACCGCCTGTCCGAGATCTTCCAGATCGCCGACAGCTACACCGTGTTCCGCGACGGGGCCTATGTCGCGAGCGGCAAGCTCACCGAAACCGACCGCCCCGGCCTGATCCGCATGATCGTCGGGCGCGAGATGGGCGAGGAATACATCAAGACCAACACGCCCACCGAGACGGTCGGGCTCTCGGTCGAGGGCCTCGGCAGCCCGGGCCGCATCGACGACATCTCGTTTTCCGTGCGCAAGGGCGAGATCTTCGGCATCTACGGCCTGATGGGCTCGGGCCGCACCGAGATCTTCGACGCCCTGTTCGGCCTCGACCCGAAGGCGCAGGGGCGCATCGCGCTGGACGGCGCGCCGGTCACCGTGCGCCGCCCGGCGGACGCGATGGCGCAAGGCCTCGCCTTCGTGACCGAGGACCGCAAGAACAGCGGGCTGAACCTTCACGACACGGTGCGCGGCAACATCGCGCTCGCCTCCCTGCCGGAGATGAGCCCCGCCTTCGCCATGCGCGGGCGCGAGGAGGCCGAGGCCAGCCGCACCATGATCGAGCGCTTCCGCATCAAGGCGGCGCGCGACACGATGCCCGTGTCGGGCCTGTCGGGCGGAAACCAGCAGAAGGTCGTGCTCGGCAAGTGGTTCCTGAGGAAGCCTCGGGTCCTGCTCCTCGATGAGCCGACGCGCGGCGTCGATGTCGGCGCCAAGCGCGAGATCTACCGCATCATCTGCGAGTTCGCGGCCGCCGGCGGGACGGTCGCCATGATCTCGTCGGAAATCGACGAGGTGCTGGGCCTGTCGGATCGCGTCATGGTGATGCGCGGTGGTCGCTCGGCCGGCATCCTGTCGCGCGGTGAGGCGAGCGCGCAGTCGCTCGTCCACCTCTCGACCTGAACCACAAACGACGCGCCGCGCCCGCCGGAATAGGGAAGAGTCACGTGACCGACATCAACGCGAAAGCCGCCGACCCGGCGCTGGGCGCCGAGCGCCGCCGCCTGCTCATTCAGGAATACGGCATCTTCATCGCCTTCCTGATCCTGGTCGGCGTCCTGTCCGTGTCGAGCCCCTACTTCCTGACGGCGGGCAACATCTCCAACGTCCTGCTGCAGACGTCGATCAACGGCATCCTCGCCATCGGCATGACCTTCGTCATCCTGACGCGCGGCATCGACCTGTCGGTCGGCTCGGTGGTGGCGCTGGCGGGCATCGTGAGCGCGAGCTTCGTCACCACGACGGCGACGGCGAGCGTGGCGGGCGGACCCTATCCGGTGGTGCTGGCGCTCGCGATCGGCATCGGCGTCGGCGTCCTCAGCGGCGCGATCGTCGGCGCGATCGTCTCGCGCTTCAACGTGCCCGCCTTCGTGGCGACGCTCGGCATGCTGTCGGCGGCGCGCGGCATGACCCTGATCTACGGCGGCGGGCGGCCCGTGCCGGGCCTCGTTCCCGACTTCCGCTGGATCGGCACGGGCAACATCCTCGGCGTGCCCATGCCCGTCGTGATCCTCGCCGTCGTCTTCGCGGTGTCCTGGTGGCTTCTGTCGTCCACGCGCTTCGGCCGCTACATCTACGCGGTCGGCGGCAACCCGCACGCGGCCAAGACGTCGGGCATCAACGTCGCGCGCATCCGCTTCCTGGTCTACGTGATCTCGGGCGCCCTGTCGGGCCTGGCGGGCATGATCCTGTCGGCGCGCACCGGCTCGGCGCTGCCGCAGGCGGGCGTCGCCTACGAGCTCGACGCCATCGCGGCGGTCGTGATCGGCGGCACCTCGCTGTCGGGGGGCGTCGGGCGCGTCACCGGCACGCTGATCGGGGCGCTGATCATCGGCGTCATGAACAACGGCCTCGATCTCATGGGCATCCAGTCCTACTACCAGCAGATCCTAAAGGGAGCCCTGATCGTGGGCGCGGTGATGCTGGACCAGAAGCGCAGCCATTCGGCCTGACGCCTCGGTGAGTTTCGCCCGGCCGTCGCCGCCGGGCCGAAGGGAGGCGCGCGCCATTCCGGGCCGCCTCGATGGTTCCAAAGGGAGGATACCTCACATGAAGACCTTGCTGCTCGCCCTCGGGCTCGCGACCGCGCTGTCGGCGCCGGTCATGGCGCAGGAGAAGCTGAAGATCGGCGCAACCGTCTACGGCCTCAACGCCGAGTTCATGCAGATCTGGACCGCCGCGCTCCAGAAGCACCCCGCCGTCCAGAAGGGCGAGGTCGAGGTGACCGTGTTCGACGGCCGCTACGACGCACTGGTCCAGCAGGAGCAGTTCAACACGATGATCACGCAGAAGTACAACGCGATCATCTTCGTGCCGATGGACGTCGAGGCGGGTGCGGCCCCCGTGCAGGCGGCGGTCGACGCCGGCATCCCGGTGGTCGGCTCCAACGCGCGCGTCAACTCCGACGCGCTGACATCCTATGTCGGCTCCAACGACGTCGAGGCGGGCGAACTGGAAGCCAAGGCCGTGCTCGACAAGATCGGCTGCAAGGGCAACGTCGTGATCATCGAGGGCCCGATCGGCCAGAGCGGCCAGATCCAGCGCCTCGAGGGCAACGAGAAGGCGCTCAAGGCCTGCCCCGACGTGAAGGTCCTGGAGAAGCAGACCGGCAACTGGTCGCGCGCCGAGGCCCAGACCCTGATGGAGAACTGGCTGACCTCGCATCCCGGCCAGATCAACGGCGTGATCGGCCAGAACGACGAGATGGCGCTCGGTGCGATCGAGGCGATCAAGGCCGCCGGCCTCAACGTCTCCGACTTCGCGATCGCGGGCGTCGACGGCGTGACGGACGCCATCAACGCCGTGAAGGCGGGCGAGATGGCCTCGATCCTCCAGGACGCGAACGCGCAGGCGCAGGGCGCGCTCGACATCGCGATCAAGGCGGTGAAGCCCGACTACCAGCCGGAATCGCCGATCTGGAAGCAGTACCCCTCGATGGGCTGGGAAGACGGCAAGGCCAAGACCTACCTCGTGCCCTGGACCCCGGTCACGACCGCGAACGCCGACGAGCTCCTGAAGTCGCGCCAGTAGCACTGCTCGCGGCGGCCGGGCGATCCGGCCGCCGCAACCCGTCTCCCTTCCACCCTCTGCCCGGAGCCTCCCGTTGAGCGACGCGCCTTCTATCGACCTCGACTTCTCGCTGGCGACCAAGGTCGCCCTCGTCACCGGCGGCGGCTCGGGCATCGGACAGGCCATCGCGCGGGCGCTGGCCGCCAAGGGCGCGCGCGTCGCGCTTCTCGACAACAACCTTCAGGCGGCCGAGGCGACGGCTGCGACCTTGCGCGACGCGCGCGCCTTTCGCTGCGACGTGGCCGACCCGTCCTCCGTCGAGGACGCCGTCGGCGCGGCGGCGGATGCCTTCGGGCAGCTCGACATCGTGGTCAACAGCGCGGGCATCGTGGCGCTGGCGCCCGCCGAGGCGCTGACGCTCGACCAGTGGGACCGCACCATCGCGATCAACCTCAAGGGCACCTTCCTCGTCAGCCAGGCCGCCGGGCGCCGCATGATCGCGGCCGGCCGGGGCGGGCGCATCGTCAACCTCGCCTCGCAGGCCGGCACGGTCGCGATCGAGGAGCACGTGGCCTACTGCGCTTCGAAGTTCGGCGTGATCGGCCTCACCAAGACGCTCGCCGCCGAGTGGGGCCGCCACGGCATCACCGCCAACACGATCTCGCCGACCGTGGTTCTGACCGAGCTCGGCAAGGCCGCCTGGGCGGGCGAGAAGGGCGAGGCCGCCAAGCGGCGCATCCCCGTGGGCCGCTTCGCCTATCCCGACGAGATCGCCGCCGCCGCCCTGTTCCTCGCTTCGGATGCCGCCGCGATGATCAACGGCGCCGACCTCGTGGTCGACGGCGGCTACACGATCCTCTGATCCCCCAAAGCCCCTTTCGAACGGACCCCAGTCCCATGCAGCGCTTCATCAACGACCCCGACCAGGTGGTCGACGACACCGTCCGCGGCTTCGTGAAGGCCCATTCCGACCTCGTGCGCCTGTCGGAGACGAACCGGCGCGTCGTGGTCTCGACGGCTGCGCCGAAGGCGGGGCGCGTCGGGGTCGTGACGGGCGGCGGCTCGGGCCACGAGCCCGCCTTCATCGGATATACCGGACGCGGGCTGGTGGACGCGGTGGCCGTGGGCGAGCTCTTCTCCTCGCCGACCGCCAAAAGCTTCCATGACGCCATCAAGGAGGCCAATGGCGGCGCGGGCGTCGTATGCCTCTACGGCAACTATGCCGGCGACAACATGAACGTGAAGATGGCGACCAAGCTCGCCAGCAAGGACGGGATCGAGGTGGCGGTCGTGGTCGCCAACGACGACGTCTGCTCGGCGCCGGCCGCCGAGCGCGAGAAGCGCCGGGGCGTCGCCGGCGAGATCTTCATGTGGAAGATCGGCGGCGCGAAGGCGGCCGAGGGCGGGAGCCTCGAGGAGGTGCGCGCCGTCGCCCAGAAGGCGATCGACAGCTGCCGCTCGATCGGGGTGGGCCTCGGGCCCTGCACTCTGCCCGCCGTCGGCCATCCGAACTTCCAGATCGAGCCCGGCACGATGGAGGTCGGCATCGGCCACCACGGCGAGCCCGGCATCCGCGTGGAGCCGCTGAAGACGGCGGCCGAGGTCGCGCGCGACATGGCGCGCATCGTGCTCGACGACCACGACCTGGCCTCGGGAACCGAGGTCGCCGTCCTTGTCTCGGGCCTCGGCGCGACGCCGCTGAACGAGCTCTACATCCTGAACGACACGATCGAGGAGGAGATCCGTGCGCGCGGCCTCTCGATCCATCGCACCTATGTCGGCAACTACTTCACCTCGCTCGAGATGGTCGGCGCGACGCTGACCGTCGTCGCGCTCGACGACGAGCTGAAGCGGCTTCTGGATGCCGAGGCGCGTGCGCCCGGCTTCGCCGGTTGAGGGAGACGGGACCGATGCAGAGCTTTCCCAATGCGGGCGGCGGCGCCATCGTCGAGGCGATGGCGGCGCGGATCGTCGAGAACCGTGCCTATCTCTCCGAGATCGACGGCAAGATCGGCGACGGCGACCACGGCGTGAACATGGCCAAGGGCTTCGGCATGGCGGCGGAGCGGCTGAAGGGCCGCGAGGCGACGCTGGCCGAGGCCATGGCGCTTCTCGGCGAGGTGCTGATGGGCGAGATCGGCGGCTCCATGGGTCCGCTCTACGGCATGACCTTCACCGAGTTCTCTGAAGCCATCGAGGGCCGGGACGCGATCGACGCTGCCCTGTTCTCGGCCATGCTCCACAAGGGGCTGGAAGGCGTGCAGTCGATCGGCTCGGCCAGGGTCGGCGACAAGACCCTTCTCGACACGTTCGTGCCGGCGGTGGAAGCCTTCGATGCGGCGACGGCGCAAGGCCGCCCGTTCGCCGAGGCGCTGGACGCGCTCGTCGAGGCGGCGGACCGGGGCCGCGACTCCACGGTCGACCTCGTGGCGAAGGTCGGCCGCGCGAGCCGGCTCGGCGAGCGCTCGCGCGGCGTTCTCGATGCCGGCGCGACGTCCTGCGCCATGATCCTCGGCACGCTGGCCGAGGGGGCGAAGGCGCGTCTCGCCTGAGGCTCGCCTCACGGCGCGGAGCGGATCACCACTCCACGCCGATCTTGCCGAAGTGGCCGGCGCCTTCCTCGTAGCGGAAGGCGTCGGCGAGATCGTCGAGCGCGAAGCGGCGGTCGATCACCGGCCGCACGTTGTTCGCCTCCAGCGCCCTGACGAAGTCCTGCTGCTGCTGGCGGTTGCCCACGATCAGGCCCTGAAGCCGGGCCTGCTTGGTCATGAAGACCCCGGTCGGGATCTCGCCCGAGAAGCCGGTGAGGACGCCGATCAGGGAGATATGGCCCCCGATCCGCACAGCCTCGATGGACTGGGCGAGCGTTCCCGGCCCGCCGACCTCGACCACGTGGTCGACGCCCGCCCCATCCGTCCAGTCACGGATGCGCCGGCCCCATTCGGGCTCGGCCTTGTAGTTCAGCGTGAACTCGGCGCCCATCGCCTTCGCCCGCTCCAGCTTCTCGTCGGACGAGGACGTGATCGCGACCCGCGCGCCGAACATCCGCGCGATCTGCAGCGCCCAGATCGACACGCCGCCGGTTCCCAGAAGGAGCACCGTGTCGCCCGCCTTGAGCGCGCCGTCGCCAACCAGCGCGCGCCAGGCGGTGAGGCCGGCGGTCGTGATCGCGGCGGCCTCCACCGCGTCGTAGCCCTTCGGCGCGCGGGTGAAGGCGGTGGCGGGCAGCACCACGGTTTCCTGCGCGAAGCCGTCGATGCCGTCGCCCGGCGTGCGCCGGAAGTCGCCGACGGTCGCCGGGCCCGCCTGCCAGTCCGGAAAGAAGCACGAGACCACCGTGTCGCCGGGCTTGAACTCCGTGACGCCCTCGCCGACGCTGTCCACCACGCCCGCCCCGTCGGCCAGGAGGACGCGCCCATCGTCCGCCTTCATCTGGCCCTTGGCGACCGACAGGTCGTGGTAGTTGATCGATCCCCCGTGGAGGGCCACGCGAATCTCGCCGCGTCCGGGCCGACCGGGATCGGGCCGGTCCTCGCGTTGAATGCGCTCGAGGCCGCCGGGGGCCCGCAACACCATCGCCTTCATCTGATCGTTCCTGTCTGCCTGCGGCCCTTGGTGGGCCGGTTGCCTGCTGAGATATGGGCAGAGGCTCGGGCGTCCATGGCGATCGAGCCTGCGATGCCGACACGCTCTGTTGAGGCGGAGCGACCCTCGCAGGCCGAGGTGGTCCGTCCGCAAAGAGCATCCTGCATCAATGAAATTGGTGTCGGTGCTTCTACCGAAGGGTCGGACGCCACCTATTTCGTGCGCGACCGATCGGTTGCCGGCGCCCCCGAAAGCCTTTGGGGGACGAGGCGGTTTCGGGCGGGAGCCGGCGCCCGCGACAACCGGGAACAAGCAGCCGGTTCACCTACACCTTCGCGAGGAGCGCGGCCTTTCATGACCACCACGATCCCGACCGACGACGTGCCCTTGCCTGCCTGCGCCCCGGTGATCCGGGCGGGCGCGAAGGCGGCGCGCGACGGCCAGCCGCGCACCGGCAACCCGCACGACCTCAACAGCGAGGACTGGATCAACTGGATGGACGGCTTCGACCACCAGACGGTCTGGACCGAGCACGGCCGGGGCGTTTACGACCCCTTCGCCGACGCGCCGGCCGATCCGCGTTGATCGATGGCCGGACCTGCCGGGCGGCCCGCGGCTTTCTCGCCTGGACCGCGCGTTACCTGTCGTCCCGCTCGGGCGTGCCGATCTCGCGCATCTTCGAGTTCGAGCGGGACCGGCCGATCGAGGAGGGCTACCGGCAAAGCCTCGAGGCGACCTTCCTGCGCCACGGCGTGGCGGTGACCGGCGACGGTCGCCAGACCACGGGCATCCGGGCGCTCCGCCTTCCCGAGCCGGCCGACGCCGCGATCGCGGCGGAGGTCCTTCCCGAACCATGATGTCGACCCCGCACCACGGAGCCAGGTCCATGGCCGACAGACTCGCCGCACAGACGGTCGAGCGTCAGCAGCTTCAGCAGATCATCGCCGGCCTGACCGAGGGCGTGATCCTGATCGACCCGGACCAGACGATCGCCTGGGCGAACCGGGCGGCGCTGGTGATGCACGGCGCGCGCGAGGTGTCAGACCTCGGCCGCGACGTCGACGAGTATCGCCGCCGCTACCAGCTTCGTTACCGCAACCACCACGCGGTCGACGAGGGCGCCTATCCGGCCGACCGGGTGGTGGCGGGGGAGATGTTCACAGACGTCGTGGTGGAGGTGGCGCGCGCGGGTGCGGCCGAGCCGGAGTGGGTGCATCGCGTGCGCTCGCTCGTGCTCACCGACGGGGAAGGGCAGCCGGACTGCCTGGTCCTGATCGTGACGGACGCCACCGACGAGATGCAGGCGATCGAGCGCTTCGAGCGTGCGTTCAACGCCAACCCGGCACCGGCCCTCATCTGCCGCATCTCGGACCTGCGCTTCATCCGCGTGAACCAGGGCTTCCTCGACATGACGGGCTACGCGCGCGAGGCGGTGATCGGCCGCTCGGTCTACGACCTCGACGTGATGGCGGGCGCCGACAAGCGCGAGGTCGGCAAGGCGCGTCTTGCCGCTTGGGAGACCGTGCCGCAGATGGAGGCCTCTCTCCCGCTGCCGGGTGGCGAGACCAAGCTCGTGATCGCCGCCGGACAGCCCATCGAGATGGGCGACGAGCGCTGCATGCTCTTCACCTTCGCCGACCTCGAGCCGCGACGGAAGGCCGAGACCGCGCTTCGCAACAGCGAGGAGAAGTTCGCCAAGACCTTCCGCCTCGCCCCCGTGCCCATGAAGATCTCGACGCTGGACGGCTTCCGCATCCTCGACGTCAACGAGGCCTTCCTGAAGGAGACGGGCTGGTCGATCGAGGAGGTCGTCGGCCGCTCCACCGCCGAGATCGAGCTTTGGGACACGGCCGCCACGCGGCGGCGGCAGGAGCGCGAGCTCGTCGAGACGGGCGGCTTCCGGGGCTACGAGGCGAAGCTGAAGAAGAAGGACGGCACGACCGCCGACTGCCTCGTCTCGGCCGAGACCGTGCGGATCGGCGGCGAGGTCTGCGTGCTCGACGTCTTCCAGGACATCACGGTGCGCAAGACGTCGGAGCTCGAGCTCGTCAAGGCGATCGAGGAGGCGCTGGCCGACACGTCCTGGCTGAGCCGCAGCGTCATGGAAAAGCTTGCCAACATGCGCTCGCCCCAACCCGAGGGCCAGGGACGCTCCAGCCTGGTCGATCTGACCGCCAAGGAACGGCAGGTCCTTGGCCTCGTGTCGCAGGGGCTCGACGATACCGAGATCGCCGAGAAGCTCTTCCTGTCGCGCAACACGGTGCGCAACCACGTGCAGCGCATCTACGCCAAGATCGGCGTCCACCGGCGCAGCGAGGCCATCGTCTGGGCGCGTGAGCGCGGCATCGTAGGCGCCGAGGCGGAACGGCGCGGACCCGCGCGCAAGCGGTGACAAGATCAGGGCGGGCGAGGGTTTATCGCGAGAAAGAAACGCGTGCGTCATACGCACTGATGCACCCGGCTCTTCGGAACCGGCTGCCGCGCCCCAGATCATCGGGTATGCAGGAAGGCCCGCCCGTCATGGTGCCGGGCCCGTCGACCGAGAGAAACCAGGGAGATCGACATGGACAAGGATCGCATCGAGGGCGCCAGGAAGCAGGTCGTCGGCTCCGTCAAGGAGGCGCTCGGCAAGGTGACGGGCAACAACCGCGTGGAGGCCGAGGGCGCCGCCGAGAAGACCGCCGGCAAGCTCCAGGGCAAGGCCGGCGAGGCCAAGGACGCGGTGCGCGACACGTTCAAGCGCTGATGGTCGAAGGCTATACGGCCGGAGCATCGAGATGCTGAACCTCTTTCGCAAGGACGGCGAGCTCGTCTCGCTCTGCGCCGTGCCGGACGGCGGCGCCCTGCCGCACTTTCTGCACGGAGCGGGCTGGGCGTTCGCCGGCAAGGTCGCCGACATCGCGGAGCAGCTGCCCGCGGCCGAGCGCGCGACCTTCCGGGAGGTGCTGCGCGAGACCGGCTACTACGTCTTCGTCGCCGCCTGACCCACAGGCCGCGGAGCTGCGGCAATCTCTAAACAAGGGGACGTCGCGCCGGAAGGGGGGACCGGCGTCCGAAGGGAGGACACATGCAGGAGCCGAGCGACGGCGATCTGACGCCGATCGTGCGGGAGCGGGCCTACTTCCTGTGGGAGGAAGCCGGGCGTCCCTACGGCCGCGAGTTCGAGTTCTGGGCGCGCGCCTCCGGCGAGATCGAGACCGACCGGCGCGCGGCGGCGGAGCGCCATCAGGCCGGGCGAAGCGTCGCGCGCTAGCGCCCCGCCCGCCACCCCCCCCCATTCCGCGCGCCGGAGTTCATGCGTCGAGGGCGCGGAGAGGAGAGGCCGCAGGACCGCCGTGGGTCCTGCGGCCTCTTGCGCTTATCGGGGGCAGGGCAATCTTGGTTCGCGAGGCAAGGAAGAGAGCATGCGAGCATTCGATGTCCTGACGCGGATCGCCTTCGGGGTGGCGAGCGCGGTCCTGATGATCCTGGCCTGCGCCCTGATCGTCTATGCCGGCTCGGGCGTGTGGGAGAGCCTGCGCGTGCCCGACCGCAGCCTCGGGGCGACCGCACTCGAGGCGGTCGGCTACACCGTGATCGCGATCGCCGTGTTCGACGTCGGCAAGTACCTTCTGGAGGAGGAGGCGATCCGGGGGCGCGAGATGCGCAATGCGGGCGAGGCGAGGCGCAGCCTGACGAAGTTCATCTCCACCATCATCATCGCCGTGCTCCTGGAGGCGCTCGTCACCGTGTTCGAGGCCGGCAAGGAGGATCCGCGCCTGATGATCTACCCGACCATGCTGCTCGTGTCGGGCTGTCTCCTGATCGTCGGGCTGGGCGTCTACCAGCGCCTCAGCATCAGCGCCGAGACCAAGGTCCGCGACCCGGAGGAAGAGGAGTAGTTCGAAGGTGGCGCGTTGACGGGGCCTTGTCCGCCGTATCGCAAGGCGTTCGAAACCTCCGCGTGCCAGAACCGGGCGCATGAACGAGCGATTGGCTGCGGCGAAGTCCTGGGCGAAGCGGATCAAGCGCGACGTCGTGGCCCTCTGGGTCGCGGCGCGCGATCCGCGCACGCCGGTGCTCGCCAAGATCGTCGCGGGATCGGTCGCCGCCTACGCCCTGTCGCCCGTCGATCTCATCCCGGATGTCATCCCGGTTCTCGGCCTTCTGGACGATCTCCTGATCGTGCCGTTCGGTATCCTCCTGGCCGTGCGCCTCGTCCCCGGACCCCTCATGGCGGAGTTCCGGGCCGAAGCCCTGCGGCGCGAGGCGCGACCGAGGAGCCGAGCGGGCCTCGCCGCGATCGTTCTGATCTGGGCCGCCGCCGCGATCGGCACGGCGTGGTTTCTCCTTCGCGACGGCTGATCGATCCGGCGGCCGGGGGCTTGCGGGCAAAAGCTGACGCGCTTCCTATATGAAGGGTCACAGGATCCGGAATCCGGAACCGCTTGCCGCGAGGAGGGCACCATGAGCGTAGCCTTCGTGAAGGAGCCGAACGAGGACCAGGTGGAGGCGCTGCCCGAGCGCGATCTCGGCACCGACCCCAACTTCGTGACGGCCCATGGACTGGAGCTACTCGACCAGGCGATCGCCGCCGGCGAAGCCGCGCTCGAAAAGGCGCGCGCCTCGGACGACAAGATCGCGATGGCGATGCTGAACCGCGACCTGCGCTACTGGCGCGCGCGCCGTTCCACAGCCCAGCTCGCCACGCCCGATCCCGACGGCGAGACGGTCCAGTTCGGGCACGACGTCACGCTGCGCCGGGCGGGGGGCGCGATCCAGCACTACCGCATCGTCGGCATCGACGAGGCCGACCCCGCCAAGGGCCTCATCTCCTACCTCTCGCCGCTGGCGCGCCAACTCATCGGCAAGGAGGAGGGCGACCGGTTCCGGATCGGTCCCGCCGAGGCCGAGATCGTGCGGATCGGGCAGGCCGCGAAGGTCTGATACCCGCCGTCGCCAAACCTGCGACGGCGGGGCGTCGCGCTGCGGTCGGATCGCTCTTCGGGAGCATGCGGCTCGACACGTCGCGCCCTTTCCTAATAATGGAAGGCGGCTAACCAATGCGGCGGCCGTGGCATTCCAGGAACATCTCATGAAACCTGTGAACGACAACGCTCAAGGCCTGCTGGCGCTTCGCCTGTCGGCCCATCTGCCGTTCGGCCGCAGCGAGCACGAACTCCTGTCCGGCCTTCCCTGGCGGATGGAGGAGATGTCCGCGCGGCACACGTTCATCCGGGAAGGCGACACGCCGAAGCATTCCTGCCTGATCGTGCGGGGCATCGTCGTGCGCACGCAGTACACCGCCGACGGCCAGCGCCAGATCCTGTCGGTTCACATTCCCGGCGACATGCCGGACCTGCAGAGCCTGCATATCCGGCGCATGGATCACGACATCGAGACCGTGAGCGCGGCGCGCATCGCCTTTGTCGGGCACGACGACCTGCGGCGCCTGTGCGACGCTTCCGCTCCTATGGCCGCCGCCCTCTGGCGCGAGAGCCTCATCGACGCGGCTCTCTTTCGCGCGGCGATCTTCCGCAACGCCCAGCTCGGCGCCGAGGCGCGCCTTGCCCACTTCCTGTGCGAGATGCAGATGCGCCACGGCGCCGTCGAGCTCGTGGGCGAGGACGGCTTCGAGTTCCCCATGTCGCAGGAGCTGATCGGCGAGGTCCTGGGCCTCACCGTCGTCAGCATCAACAAGGCGGCGCAGGCCCTGCGCGCCCAGCACCTCATCCGCATGGAAAAGGGTCGCGTCGTCGTCCTGGACTGGGACGGGCTGGTGCGCTTCGGCGAGTTCGACGGCTCGTTCCTTCATATGGAACAGCAGCAGCGCCCCCTCGCGGCCGCAGGCTGACGGCGGGCGGACTTCGCCGGATGCGCGGTGCGTCTCAGGCTGTCCTGGCGAGGGGCGCTACGATCTCCCGCTCCTCGTCCGCATCCTCGTCCAGAAGCTGGTACATCGCCAGCAGGGAGACGCAGCCGGAAAGCTCCAGCGCGTCCCCGGCGTCGATGCGCCCGCCTTCGTAATCCTCCACGATCTCGCGCAGGGTCATGCGATCAACTCCATCTCTCGTCTCAACGCGTTGAACGAGACAAAGATGGCGATACGATCATATGGCGCGATATAATTCATGGTCGCCGCTAAGAATCGGCGAGACCCACTCCCGCATCGCGCCGAGCGGAGGCGTCGGCCGGAGTGCTGCCGCCTCCCAGCCGCGCGAGGACGGCCACCGGCAGCATCCCGATCAGGACGATGAGAAGCGCGGCGATGGCGGCCTCTTCGTAGGTCCCACGCGCCGCCTCGCCGTAGAGGTGGGTCGCGAGCGTCTCGAAGTTCAGCGGGCGCAGGAGAAGGGTCGCGGGCAGTTCCTTCATGCAGTCGACGAAGACGAGGAGCCCGGCCGAGGCGATGGCGGCGCGGGTGAGGGGCAGGTGGACGCGCCGGAAGGCGGCGGCCGGGCCGTGGCCAAGGACGCGCGCGGCCCCGTCCAGCGAGGGGGAAATGCGCCCGAGGCCCGCCTCGACGCCCCCGATCGCGATCGCGGCGAAGCGTGCCGTGTAGGCGAGCACGAGCGCCGCGCCCGAGCCGAGCAGCACGAGGCCGGGCGAGATGCCGGCCAAGCGCTCCACGACGTCGGCGACGAGGCGGTCGAAGGCGCCGACCGGCACGAGAAGCCCGATCGCCAGCACGGTTCCGGGAACGGCGTATCCGAGGCTCGCCAGCCGCGCGGCGAGCGCCGCCCGGCGCCCGGGATAGGTGCGCCCGACATAGCCGAACAGAAGGCCGCAGCCGAGGATGGCGAGCGTCGCGGCCAGGGACACCGCGACCGTGTTGCCGATCTCGGCAATGATGCGCGGCGACACGCCTGCAAAGCGCACGCGCTTGGTGGCCTCCGACACGAGATAGGCGGCGGGCGCGGCGAAGCCGAGGAGGACCGGCAGGGCGCAGGCGAGCGTGGCGCCGAGCGCGGGCAGGCCGGCAAGCGGCACGGGCTGCATCGGACGCGGCTTCTGCGCGGCCGCCGCATAGCGCTGGCGGCGTCTTGCATGGCGCTCCGCCATGACGAGGAGCACGACCACGGCCAGCATGGCGAGTGCGATCTGCGCGGCGCCAGCCAGGTCGTTGCGGTTCACCCAGGTGGAATAGACCGAGACGGTAAGCGTCTGGACGCCGAGGAACTGCGAGGCGCCGATGTCGTTCAGCGTCTCCATCAGGGCCAGGCTCACGCCCACCGCGATCGCGGGGCGGGCGAGCGGCACCGCGACGCGGCCGAAGACCTCGGCGCGCGAGAGGCCGAGCGTGCGGGACGCCTCCACGAGGCTCGCCGCCTGGGTCAGGAACATCGCGCGCGTCGTCAGGTAGACGTAGGGGTAGAGGACGAGGCCGAGCAGCAGCACCGCGCCCGGCAGCGAGCGGATGTCGGGCAGGCGGAACTGGCGCGGGCTCGTGTAGCCGAGGACCCAGCGCACGAAGCCCTGCACGTCGCCCACGGGATGCAGGATGTCGAGATAGGCGTAGGCCACGACATAGGTCGGCACGGCGAGCGGCAGGAGCAGCGCCCATTCCAGGATGCGCTGGCCGGGAAAGCGGTAGGCCGTGACGAGCCAGGCCGTGCCGGTGCCGACCACGCCGACCAGCACGCCCACGCCGAGAAGAAGGGCGAGCGTGTTGAAGGCGACGGAGGGCAGGACAGCGCTCAGCAGGTGGCGCCAGAGATCGCCGCTTCCCCCCAGCGCCGCGACGGCCAGCGCGCAGACTGGCAGGCAGATGGCGGCCGCGACCAGGAAGGACGCGAGCCGCCATCCGGCCGAGCCGGTGAACGCAAGACGAGTGGACGCGCGGGAGGAGGCCATGAGGCGATCGGGGCCGGGACGCCAGGTCCCGGCCTGGTTCGTCACGTCAGCCGTCGAACCCGACCTTCTCGGTCAGCTCGCTCGCCTGCTTGCGGAACTTCACGCCCTCCACGATGTCGATCGTGTCGGGCTTGAGCGGTCCGAACTCGGCGATCAGCGGATCGACGCTCGCCTTCGCGCTGACGGGATATTCGAAGTTCGCCTTGGCATAGATCGCCTGCGCCTCGTCGGAAACGAGATATTCAAGGAAGCGCACGGCCTCCGCACGGTTGGGGGCGTGTCGGGCGACGGCGCCGCCCGTGATGTTGACCTGCGTGCCGCCGTTCTCGAACGTCGGCAGGATCATCTTGATGCCTTCGGCCCATTGCTGCTGCTCGGGGCCGCCCTTTCCGCTGCGCATCAGGCCGACATAGTAGGAGTTGGCGACGCCGATGTCGCACAGGCCCCCGGTGATGTCGCGCGCCACGTCCCGGTCGCCGCCGCCGGCCGGCCGGGCGAGGTTCGCCTTGAGGCCCGCGAGCCAGGTCTCGGCCTCGGCCTCGCCGTGATGGGCGATGAAGGAGCCCGTCAACGCGACGTTGTAGGGGTGAAGCCCCGAGCGGATGCAGACGCGGTTCTTCCACTTCGGATCGGCGAGGTCCTCGTAGGTGATCGCCGCGAGGTCGAGGTCCTTGGCGGCGTAGAGCGCGCGGGCGCGCATGGACAGGGCGAACCAGTGGCCGGCGTCGTCGCGCAACGTCGCGGGAATTGCGGCCTCGAGGGCCTGGGAGGAGACGCTCTGCGTCAGGCCACGCTCCACGAGGTCGACGAGGACGCCCGCGTCCACCGTCATCAGAAGGTCGGCGGGCGAGCGGTCGCCCTCGGCGGTGACGCGCTCAGCCAGGCCCTCTTTCAGGAAGATCGTGTTGACCGTCGTGCCGCTCGCCTTCGTGAAGGCGTCGATGAGAGGCTGCACGAGGCCCGGCTCGCGGGTCGTGTAGAGGTTGAGCTCGGTCGCCGCGGCGCCGCCCGCCGTTCCCGCCAGGAGCGCCAGACCGACCAGCGCCCGCCCGTATGCCCGCATGCCCATCGCCATCCGCTCTACCCTCTCTTCGATCGCGTTCCGGATCGGGGAGGGCCATGCACATAGATGATCGATTCAGTCAACTTATCGATGCGTCGCAGTCGAGCCGGAACCGTTCGAAGATTTCATGGCCCGCACGCCCGCCTGCTTGCCGCGCGAGACGGGCAACACGGCAAGCCGTTGCTTTGCCGACATCTGTCCGCAGATCGGTAACGACTGGGAGTCGCTGTCTGGAATGCTTCTAAGCGAGGTTCTCGTCGGGAAACACGAAGACGTGTTCCGCCGGGGCGACGATCAACACCTTGTCGCCTGCCTCGAGAGCGGTCCGGTCCGTCGAGCGGACGCGCAGGTCTGCCTCCAGTCCCGGCACGGCCACGCGGACCTCCTCGATTTCGCCGAGAAGGGTGTGCCGCGTCACCCGGCCCTCGACGCCCTCGACGCCTTCTCCGGTGCGCGCAAGGCGCAGGATGTGGGGCCGGATGTGAGCGGTCGCGCGCGTGCCGTCGGCCAGGCCGGGAGCGGGGAAGTCGCCGAGCGGCGTCGCGAGGCGCCCGTTCCGGCATGTCCCCGCGATCCGGTTGGAGCTGGCGAAGAACTCTGCCGCATGGGCGTCGGCCGGATGGTCGAAGAGGTCGGCGGGCGTGCCGGCCTGGACGACGCGCCCCGCGCGCATGAGGATCACCCGGTCGCCCGAGGAAAGGGCTTCCTCGGGATCGTGCGTCACCATCACCACCGTGGTGCCGAGGTCGCCGAGGATGGCGAGCGTTTCGGCGCGCACGCCCTCCCGCAGGAACCGGTCGAGGTTCGAGAAGGGCTCGTCGAGCAGCATGATGCCGGGCCGGGGCGCCAGAGCGCGGGCGAGCGCGACGCGCTGCTGCTCGCCGCCCGACAGCATGTGCGGGAAGCGCTCGGCCAGATGCTCGATGCCGAGGCGCGCCAGCACGTCGCCGGCCAGGCGGCGTGCGGTGGCGCGCGCATGGCGCCGGAGCCCGAACAGGATGTTGTCGGTGACGCTGAGATGGGGAAACAGCGCGTAGTCCTGGAACAGGAAGCCGATGCCCCGGTCCTCCGGCTCGACGAAGACGCCGGGTCCCGACAGCACGAGGCCCTCGGCCTCGACGCACCCCGCCAAGGGCCGCTCGATACCGGCGAGGATGCGCAGGAGCGTCGTCTTTCCGCAGCCCGAATGCCCGACGAGGCAGGCGACCTGTCCGGTGGGGACGCGAAACGACACGTCGCCGAGGACCTGCGTCCGGCCGAAGCCGTGCGTGATCCCGGAGATGTCGAGCGACAGGCGGGCGGGCGGGGGCTGCTGGTTCATCCGTGGGCTTTCGGCTCTTGGGCGCTCCGGTCCCATAGCATTCCAGGACCCGGCGGTAAGCCGCCTTCGGCCTGCCGCGCCTAGCGCGGCCTGGCGAGCCAGAGTTGGAGTTCGGCCTCGGCCTGTTCCAGGCCGCCCCGGTTGAGGAGCTTGCGCGACAGGGCGAGCGAGACCGCGCGCATACGCAGGTTGAAGACCTCCGCGCCGCGCTCGGCGTCGTAGACGCCGAGCTTGTCGTAGATCTGCTGGAGGCGGTTCTGGACGGAACGAAGCGAGATGCCGCGCCGCTCGGCGATCACGCGGTCGGTGAGACCGAGCGCGAGGTCGGTCAGGATCTCGTATTCGACGTCGGTGAAGCTGCCCGAGCGGTCGGCGGAGCGCTGCTGGAGCGTGCGGATCTCGCGGTCGATCACGCACTGGCCCTCGAGGAAGACGCCGCGCAACGCCAGCGCAAGGCGCTCCTCGGAAGCCGACTTCAGGACATAGCCGTAGGCCGCACCCGGCGGCACGATGCGCGACACGCCCCGCACATAGGCCTCGTCGGCATAGTTCGACCAGAACATGATCGAGGTGGCGGGCCGCTCGCGCCAGACCGCACGCGCCATGTCGACGCCGGTGCGCTCGGGCATTTGGAGGTCCACCACCACGGCCGCGGGATCGTGCTCGCGCGCCAGGCGCTCTCCCTTGAGCCCGTTCTCCGCCTCCAGAAGCTCGCAGCCCGGCAGCGTGTGGGCGAGGACGTCGCGCAGGAAGGCGCGGTGGACGGCGTCGTCCTCGACGATCAGCACCTTCACCGCGCGTCCTCCCGCCCGTCGCGCTCGCCGAGCGGCAGCGCGATCGAGACCAGCGTGCCGCGCGCATCGGTGCGGCGCGCGATCTGGAACTGGGCGCCGACGAGGCGCGCGCGCGTCTGCATGTTGCGGATGCCGCCGACGCGGCGGCGCTGCGCGAGCGAGGCGAAGCCCACGCCGTCGTCGCGGATCTCGATCACCAGCGCCTCGCCCTGGCGGCGCAGCTCGACCTCGATCAGCGCGGGCTCGGCATGGTGCGCCGCGTTGTTCACCGCCTCTTGGACGATGCGGAAGAGCGCCACGCGCAGCGGCTCCTCCAGCCGCTCCACCACCGCGCCGCCCCCGTTCAGGAAGCGCCAGTCGATGCGCGTCGCCCCGCCGCCCAGCGCCCGGCCGAGAAAGTCCTCGATGCCCTCGGCAAGGCCGAAGAGCTGCAGGACGTTGGGCCGCGCGTCGTCGATGATCTCGCGCAGCTCGCGAATGCAGCGGTCGAGTTCCTCGGCGACCGCCGCAAGCTCGCCCTCGCCCGCCTCCGCTCCCCCGCGCAGCCGGGCGAGCCGGCGCGACAGGCGCGTCAGGTCGGCAAGGGTCAGGTCGTGAAGGTCCATGCCGATGCGCTGGCGCTCGCGCTCTAATTCCTCGGTGAGGCGCAGCGCGCCCTCGCGAAAAGCTTCCTCGCGCGTGCGCCCCTCGGCCTCCTCGATCGCCAGGCGCCGCGTGTCCTCGGCGGCGCGAAGCGCGAAGAAGTAGGGCGCCAGCATGTCGGCGACGTGCCGGGCGAAGGGGATGTCGGCGGGGGTGAAGAGGTCGCGCTCGCGGCTGGAACAGGAGAGGGCGCCGATGATCTCGCCGCGCACGAGCAGCGGCACGTGGATGCGGCTTCGCAGCGCCGCGTCGCGGATCGGATGGGCGAAGGCGCCCGCGAAGTGGAAGCGCGGGTCCGCCATGGCGTCGCCCGTCATCAGGTGATCCGCCTCGCCGCGCAGCACCGCGCGGATCGGGCTCATCGAGACCGGCATCGGCCGCTCGGTGAGGCTCCAGTCGGTGTGGGCGCCCGCCTCGAAGGCGACGTGGTGGTCGTGGCGCAGGATGCAGACGTCGAGATGGTCGTGCGGCAGGACGGGCTGCAGCCCGTCCGACACGGCCTGGATCGCGGTCTGGAAGTCGAGCTGGCCGGCGAGCGCCTGCGACACGCGCAGAAGGTGACCGAACAGGGCCTCCGCGCCGGGACGCACGCGTGCCGGGCGGGGCGTCGGTGCGGGCGTCGGGGAGGGGGCGGTCTCGCTCATGAACCGACAGCACCATGTCCCGCCGCCCGCCGCCAGTGGGAGGGACACCGGCGGCGCTGCCGGATGCCGCAGCGGGGCGTGCGGGTTCGCGCAAAAGAGTTGCGGGTCGGGGCTTGGACAGCGGGCGAGCGCCTGCCACACACTAGCGCAGACGCGGTGGGAGGAACGCCGCGGCGGCTGCCGGCTCCTCAGAGCCGGTTCATCCTGGGGAGGAACACCGTGAAGACCGCCATCGCCATCACCCTGTCGGCCGCCGCGCTGGCCTTGTGCGCCGCCGGCCCGGCCGCGGCCGACACGAGCGACAAGACCATCGCGCTGTCGAACAACTATGCCGGCAACTCCTGGCGCCAGGCCATGCTGACGAGCTGGAAGAAGATCACCGACAAGGCGGTGGCCGACGGCGTGGTGAAGAGCGCCGAGGCCTTCACGACCGCCGAGAACCAGGCGACCGAGCAGGCCGCGCAGATCCAGAACATGATCCTGCAGGGCTACAGCGCGATCGTCGTCAACTCCGCCTCGCCGACCGCGCTCAACGGCGCGATCAAGGAGGCCTGCGACGCCGGCATCGTGGTGGTGAGCTTCGACGGCATCGTCACCGAGCCCTGCGCGTGGCGCGTGGCGGTGGACTTCCGCAAGATGGGCGAGGGGCAGCTCGACTATCTCGCCAAGCGCTATCCCGACGGCGGCAACCTCCTGGAGATCCGGGGTCTGGCCGGCACCTCGGTCGATACCGAGATCCACGAGGGCATCGCCAAGGGCGTCGAGGCGCATCCCAAGTTCAAGATCGTCTCCTCGGTCCAGGGCGACTGGACGCAGACCGTCGCGCAGAAGTCGGTCGCGGGCGTCCTGCCGAGCCTGCCGGAGGTCGTGGGCGTCGTGACGCAGGGCGGCGACGGCTTCGGCGCGGCCGAGGCCTTCAAGGCGGCCGGACGACCGACGCCGACCATCATCCTCGGCAACCGCGAGGACGAGCTGCGCTGGTGGAAGGCGCAGAAGGACGCGTCGAACTACGAGACCATGTCGGTCTCGATCGCGCCGGGTGTCTCGACGCTGGCCTTCTGGGTCGCCCAGCAGATCCTCGACGGGCAGGAGGTGCCCAAGGACCTCGTGGTGCCCTTCCTGTCGATCGACCAGGCCAGCCTCGAAACGTCGCTGAAGACCACCGAGGCAGGCGGCGTCGCCAATGTCGAGTACTCGCAGGACGACGCCAAGAAGGTGATCGCCGGCTCGGCGAAGTAGGGCCGACCGTTCGGCTCTTCAGGGTTCCGGACGCCCGCCGGGCGCTCCGGGGCCTTGCCACGATCTTCCCACGAGAGACCCGCCCGCATGTCCGCGACCTCGCCGCCCATCGTTCGCCTCGTCGGCGTGCGCAAGAGCTTCGGCGCCGTGCGGGCGTTGGGCGGGGTCGACCTCGACCTTCGGGCCGGCGAGTGCCTGGGGCTCGCGGGTCACAACGGGGCGGGCAAGTCGACGCTGATGCAGGTCCTGGCCGGCAACCTGCGACCCGACGAGGGACGGCTCGAGATCGAGGGCGTGGACGGGGCGGGGCGCCACAGCGTGGCGCGGGCGAAGGAGGCGGGCATCGCCTGCGTCTTCCAGGAGCTTTCGCTCTGCCCGAACCTCTCGGTCCTGGAGAACGCGCGCGTGCGCCAGCGCGCGCTGAGCGGCTTCGGCTGGCGCGCGAGAGCGGCGCGGCTGATCGGCGAGCGGCTCGACGCGATCTTCCCCGGCCACGGCATCGGGCCGGACGAACTCGTCTCGGATCTCTCGCTCGGCCAGCGCCAGATGGTGGAGATCGCGAGCGTGTTCGCGGCCGGCGAGGGGTTGCGCCTCGTGATCCTCGACGAGCCGACCTCGTCGCTGGATGCGAGCGTGGCGGCACAGCTCCTCGCCTACGTGCGCCGCTTCGTCGATGGCGGCGGCACGATCATCCTGATCTCGCATATCCTCGGAGAGATCCTGTCGACCTGCGACCGCATCGCGGTGATGAGCGACGGACGCGTCGTGGACCTTCGCGCGGCCGGCGACTTCACCCGTCACAGCCTCGTCGAAAGCATGGGCCATGTGGCGGGCGGCGAGGAAGCCGTGGCGGTCGGGCAGGAAGCCGCACGCAGCACCGCGCCCGTGGTCGCCGAGGCGGGAACGCCCAAGGGCGGCCCCGTGCGCCTCGAGGCGCGGCGCGGCGAAATCGTCGGGCTCGCGGGTCTCGCCGGCCACGGGCAGACCGCGCTTCTCGTGCTCCTCCAGAACGCGGCGCACCATCGATCCCGCTGGGCGCGCGTTGCGGGGCGCACGGCCTTCGTGGCCGGCGACCGGCAGAGCGACGGCGTCTTTCCGCTCTGGTCGATCGGCGAGAACGTGACCGTGCGCTCGCTGGCGAGGCTCACGCGCTTCGGGCTCATCGACGGGGCGAAGGCGCGGGCGCTCGAGGAGAGCTGGCGCCGGCGCATCGCGATCCGCACGCCCGACATGGGCGAGAACATCCTGACCCTGTCGGGCGGCAACCAGCAGAAGGCGCTGTTTGCCCGGGCGCTCGCCTCGGACGCCGAGATCGTCCTCATGGACGACCCCATGCGCGGCGTCGACATCGGCACCAAGCAGGAGGTCTACGCCCTGATCCGCGCCGAGGCCGAAAAGGGCCGGACCTTCATCTGGTACACGACGGAGTTCGACGAGCTGAAGAGCTGCGACCACATCTACGTCTTCCGCTCCGGGCGCATCGTGGCGGACCTGTCGCGCGCCGAGCTGTCGGAACAGCGCATCCTCCAGTCCTCGTTCGACGAGGCCGCATGAGCCCCCGTCTCCTGCGCGCGCTCCTGCCGCCGGTCTCGCTGGTTCTGATCCTCGCGGTGATCTTCCTGATCCAGCCGCGCGCGATGAGCTATCTCGGCCTCAACCTGATGCTCAACCTCGCGCTGCCGATCGCGCTCGCCACGATCGCGCAACTCTGCGTCATCACGGTCAACGACCTCGACCTCTCGATCGGCGCCTTCGTCAGCCTCGTCGCCTGCGTCGGGGCGACGCTCCTGCCCACGACGCCGCTGCTCGGCACCGGGGTGCTTCTCGCGCTCATCGCGGTCTATGCCGGGCTCGGCGCGCTGATTCATTGGCGAGACCTGCCCTCGATCGTGGTGACGCTCGGCATGAGCTTCGTCTGGCTGGGTCTGGCCGTCCTGCTCCTGCCCTCGCCGGGCGGCTCGGCGCCGGGCTGGCTGTCGGGGCTCGTGAAGCTCAAGACGCCGCTCGTGCCCTTCGCGATCCTGGCGAGCGCGGCGCTGGCGCTCCTCGTCCACCTCTTTCTCATGCGCTCCTCGGTGGGCGTCGTCCTGCGGGGCGCGGGCGGCAACGCGCAGGCGCTCCGGCGCGCGGGTTGGTCGCTCCTCCGCGTCAAGATCGCGATGTACGCGCTGGCGGGCTTCTTCGGCGTCCTGTCGGGCCTCTGTCTCGTCGGGCTCACGACCTCGGCCGACGCCAACATCGCGCTCCGCTACACGTTGCTCTCGATCGCGGGCGTGATCCTGGGAGGAGGCGAGTTCACGGGCGGGCGCGTCTCGCCGGTCGGCGCGGTGATCGGCGCGCTGACGCTGACGCTCGCCGGCTCGCTTCTCTCCTTCCTGCGCATCTCGCCCGACTGGCAGATCGGGGCTCAGGGGGCGATCCTGATCGTGGTGCTGGCGCTGCGCGCGCTGGTCAACCAGACCGAGAGGAGGATGGCATGAGCACGGCACTGCCCCGCCGCCCCCGCGCGATCGGCTCCGCCCCATGGGCTTTCTCGTTCGTCGGCGCGGGGCTGATCCTCGCCGCGACGCTTGCGTTCACGGGCGGCGTCGGCGCGGGACAGATCCTGTCGACCGCGCTCACCTTCGCGACCATGTACGTGATCGTCGGCCTCGGGCAGATGTTCGTGATCACCACCGGCCCCGGCAATGTCGACCTGTCGATTCCCGCCATCATCGCGCTCGCGGGCACGGTCTCCATGGTGGTGATGGGCGAGAGCGACGCGCGCATCGCGCTGGGGCTGGCGAGCGCGCTCGGCGTCGGGATCGCGGTCGGCTGCTTCAACTACGCGCTGATCCGCCTCCTCTCGATCCCGCCCATCATCGCGACGCTTTCGGCGAGCTTCCTCGTCCAGTCCACCGCGATCGCCTATGGGCGCGGCCTGCGGGTGCGCCCGCCCGAGGGCTTCGCGGCCTTCGCCACGGGGCGCGTCCTCGGCATCCCGTATCTGGCGATCGCAACGCTCGTCCTTTCCGCGCTGATGGCGGTTCTCCTCCACCGGACGGTCTACGGACGGTCGGTCTCGGCGATCGGCCAGAACGGGCGCGCGGCGGGCCTTGCCGGCATCCGGGTCGATCGCGTGCGCTTCCTCACCTACGTCCTGTCGGCGGCGCTGGCGGGATTGTGCGGCGCGGGCCTCTCGGGCTTCTCGGGCGGCTCCTCGCTCAACATGGGAGAGGAATACCTTCTGGCCTCGATCGCCGTGGTCGTGGTGGGAGGCTCGTCGGTCTCGGGCGGCCGGTCCAACGTCGCGGGCCTTTGGGGGGCCTCGCTCTTCCTCTACCTGCTGGTGACCATGCTCAACACCTTCGGTGTCGGCGCGGGCCTGCGCCTTCTTCTGACGGGCGTCATCATCGTCGCCATCATCACGCTGGCTGGCGGGCGGCGCGGCGAGCGCGCCTGACGCGAAAGGCCGTCGGCGCCTAGCGCTCCTGGTCGGCCGTCTCGGCGTCGTAGCCCGCATGCCAGGAGATGCCGTCGGCGCTGCGCGAACGATAGGGGTTGTCGTGGCGGTTCACGCGGCGCCGCGCGGCCTCCCGCCCTTCCCGCCGGACGGTCTCGTCGCGCGTCATGCGCGCGGTCTCGGAAAAGCTTGCGCCATAGGTGTCGAGCATCGCGTTCTCCCTTGTTTTCGTTGGGCGAAGCGTCGCGCAGGCGCCTTGATCAAACCTGAATCGCCGATGGTGCGTCGCACCGAAACGGCGCCCGCACTGCGACAGCGCACCTCAGGGCTGGCGCAGGAATTCCAGCGCGATCAGCACCGAGCCGACGACGCCGAGGACGATCACCACCACGGCGAGCGCCAGGACGAGGCGTCGGGCCAGGCGGTGGGACCGGGGTTCTGCCATGACATCTCCAAGCGGGCGGGGCGGTCCGGCCGGGCCGGTCCGTGTGTGAGCGGCTTCTTGTCCGAATTCGTGGCCGGGAGAGTCAACCGCCCTTCGTCGGGCGCGACACGGTAAGCGGGCGCCGAGCGCCCGCGCCGTCCCGCCCTCGTCTCGCCGAGGCGCTTCGTTCAGTGCTTCGCCGCGTCGTTCGCGGCCTCGTGCTCGGCCCGCGCACCGGCCCCCGCATCAAAGCCGACCTGAAGGAGGACCGCCCGGATCAGCTTGGAAAGGAGCCCGTTGCCGAGGCCGCGCGCCAGTCCTTCCGCCTCGATCAGGAGAAGCGCGACACGCTCCAGCGGCGAGGCCGCCGAGGCGGGCTCGGGCACCGCGACCACGATAAAGGTCGCGGGGGCGGCGGAGCTTTCCCCGTCCGCGCGCCGCGAGCGAAGAAAGCGAACGGTCGCAACCCCGCCGAGCGCGCTGTGGATGCGGCAGACGAAGGCGTGGTGCCGCGCCAGCGGCGCCTCGGCCAGCAGGAGGCCGCGGACCGCGGCACGGTCCTCCGGCACGATCACGGAGAGGAGATCGGGGACGCTGTCGAGCTGGTACGAGGCGTCCAGGCCATGGCAGAAGCGGCGAAAGCCGAGATCCGCGTCGAGCGCGCCGGTGCGGGCGTCGACTGTTACGAGCCCGATCACGAACGGGTCGTCGGCGGGGCGGATCGGGTCGGGCAGGGATATGGCGCAGGCACTCACGAGGTGATCACAGCCTTGTTGTCCCTGATCCAGGCGAGGCGCAGCTTGGTCGAGAGAAGGGCGTTCAGGGTTTCGGCCGGGGCGAGATCGCTCTCGCGCGGCAGGGCGTTGCCCATCATCGCGATCTCCAGGAGGCACATGTCCAGGAGGCGCTTGGCGAAGGGGAGGCGCAGTTCCGCCGCCTGGTCGCGGCATTCCGAGACCGCGACGAGCAGGCGGTCGACCTCGCGTTCCTCCAACTGGCTCATGCCCGCGCCATCCCGCTCGACGTCTCGAACACGCCGGGCTTGTGCCATTGTCCCTCGGGACGCACGGTCAGGTACGGGTCGCCGCCGATCGCGACCGCGTCCTCGCTCGGCTCGATCTCGTCGATCATCTCCAGAACGGCGTAGCCGGCCAGGTCGAACGGGGCGCCGTTGTCCTTCATGCGGAAGCCGAAGCGCTTCCAGAAGGGCAGGAGTTCCTCCTTGGCATGGCCGTACAACTTGCGATAACCCTTGGCCCGGCACAGGTCCACGCTCGCGCGAACCAGGTCGAAGGCGATCGTCGAGCGACGGTACTCCTTGCGCACGGCAAGGCGTTCCATCTTCGCGAAGTCACCGAAGAAGCGAATCCGCATGCAGCCCGCCGGCTCGCCCCGAACGCTGTAGAGGAGGTGGGTCGCGGCAAAATCGTTGCCGTCGAACTGCTCCGCGAAGGGGAAGGTCTGCTCGCCCAGGAACACGGCCGAGCGGATGGCGGCGATCTTCAGGAAGTCGTCCAGCCCGTGGACGACCGTGATTCCGGTCCGCTCGCCCTGGGGATCGAACGTATCGAAGCGAGGCGCCGCCGCGGGCGGGGCCGGATCGGAAAGATCGGAATGTAGGTTTTCCTGACGAAACGTCGGCATGGGCGTCCCCCTTGGCTTCCTGGACGCCGCCGAACCTATTGAACCGAAGCCGCCGTGGATTTTCCCAATCCGAACACAGGGCGTTCAGCAGATGGAACACCTCCCCCAGAACGTGGACTGGGACAGCGTCAAGGTCTTCCTGGCCGTCGCCGACAGCCGAAGCTTCCGGCAGGCTTCCGCCGAGCTCGGCCGGGGCATCAACACGCTGCGGTCCACGATCGAGCGCCTGGAGGACCAGCTCGGCTTCCGACTGTTCTACCGGGAAACGGAGGGCACGCGCCTGACCAACGAGGGACGGCGGCTCGTCGCCTCGGCGCGCGACGTGCAGCGCTCGATTGCCGACATGTGCCGCGTCGCCCAGTCCACCAGCGACACGATGTCGGGCGCGATCCACCTCGCCGTCACCGAGGGCATCGGAACGTTCTGGATCATCCCCCAGCTCGTGGACTTCCTGCGGGGCGAGGGGCGCGACATCAACCTCAACCTCGAATGCGCGCTGCGCTCGGTCGACGTCCTGCGGCTCGAGGCCGACATCTCCATCCAGCTCACCGAGCCGACGGCGCCCGACCTCATCAAGAAGCGCCTGGGCTTCGTCCATCTCTCGATGTTCGCCGGCCGTTCCTATGTCGAGGCGCACGGCCTGCCGACGTCGCTCGCCGATCTCGCCAACCATCGCATCGTCGAGCAGGAAACCGAGCAGTTCGCGGGCTATCGCCTCGCCCAGCTCTTCGGCGAGGAGATCGCGCGCAAGATGGTGCCGCTGCGCACGAACTTCTCGAGCGCCCACTACTGGGCCGTCGCCAAGGGGGCGGGGCTCGGCATGCTGCCGAACTACGCGATCGCGATCGGCGGCGACCTCGTGCCCGTCGACCTCGGCATGAAGATGGGCGTCGAGATCTGGCTCGCCATCCACCCGGAGGTCATCAAGACCGCCCGGCACCGCGTGTTCGTGGACTGGCTGGTGGAGTGCTTCTCGCGCGAGAAGTACCCCTGGTTCGGCAACACGGCGATGCACCCCGACGAGATCGTCGGTCTGCTGCGGTCCTCGGGCGAACTGCGCACCTATTTCGAAGGGTTCACGCCCACGCTCGCCGCGCCCCGGGATGGGCGCCTCCTGGGAAAGGCCGCACCCGACTTAGTGCTGCCGCAAGGCGGTGCTAGCGAGGGTTGAAGGTCGAATCGGTGTCGAAGAGCGATGAGTGACGGGAATGGTTCGGGCGCGGTCGCCCGCTGCCTGCGCAGGCTTCGGGAATCGCATTCCCTGGGCTGCGGCGAGCTCGCCGTCCGCATCGGCGTCACGCCCGAGGGTCTTCACGCGATCGAGACCGGAGCGGTGCGCCCGTCGGCCGCCGTGCTCCTGCGGCTGAGCGAATTCTTCGCGGTCGAACCCGCCTATTTCTTCGGCCCCGCCGTTCCGCTGCCGGATGCCGTCCGGCCGGAGCGCACGGCAGGCGCCGCGGAGGAGCTGGAGCATCTGGACGGCCTCGTCGACCGCGAGACGCTTCGCCTTCTCGCCTCGCTCAGCCGCTCGGCCCGCAAGCTCAAGGGCTGAGCGGCGGGCGCGTTCGCCCCGTCAATGGCCCTGCCGCTCGCATTCGGCCAGAACCATCTCGACCTCCTTCGGGTCGGCCGCCGTCTCGCTGTCGAGGCCGGCTTCCAGCCGGCCCTCGGCGCGTCGGTACTCCTCGCAGCGTCCCGTGCGGGCGAGTTCGGCCGCGCTGTCGGGCGTGAACCAGCGATAGGCGTAGAGCGCGACCGCTCCCACGAACAGGAGCGACAGCGCGATCTTCCAGAAGCGGCGGGACATGGGCGGCCTTCTCGCGGGTTGCGGGAAAGCCATCAACACGCCCTGCCTTTCCCGGATCTGGTTCCGGCAAATAGCTTACCGCTCAAGGGTTGCCCTTGCCGCCATGGGCGCCCACGACCGTGCCGGTCGAGAAGCTGGCGTCGTCGGCCGCCAGCGCGACGTAGAGCGAGGCGAGCTCCGCCGGCTGACCGGCGCGGCCGAGCGGCGTGTCCTGGCCGAACTCGCCCATGGTTCCCTCGATCTGGCCGCCCGCGACCTGGAGCGGTGTCCAGACCGGGCCGGGGGCGACCGCGTTGACGCGGATGCCGCGCTTGGCAAGCTGCTTGGCCATGCCCTTGGTGAGGTTGAGGATGGCGGCCTTGGTGGAGGCGTAGTCGATCAGCTCGATGCCGGGGTCGTAGGAGTTGACCGAGACGGTGTTGATGATCGAGGCGCCCGGCGGCAGGCTGGGAATGGCCGCCTTCGAGAAGCGGAAGACGTGGAAGACGTTGGTCTCGTAGGTCCGCACGAACTGCTCGTCGGAAATCTCGAGGATGTCCTCCTTCGATTGCTGGTAGGCGGCGTTGTTGACGAGAAGGTCGAGCCCGCCGAGCGCTTCCACCGCCCGGCGCACGACCTCCTCGCAGGCCTCCAGCGTCCGGATGTCGGCGGGAAGGGCGACCGCGCGGCGGCCCGCATCCCGGATCAGCCGCACCACGTCCTGCGCGTCCGACTCCTCGTCGGGATGGTAGTTGATGGCGACGTCCGCCCCCTCGCGCGCGAAGGCGATCGCGGCCGCCCGGCCGATGCCGCTGTCGCCGCCCGTCACCAGCGCGCGGCGCCCGTTGAGCCGGCCCGAGCCGCGATAGCTGGTCTCGCCGCAGTCCGGCACGGGATTCATGCGCGACTGGAGGCCCGGCCAAGGCTGCTTCTGTTCGGGAAACGGCTCGCTCGTGTATTTCGTGCGCGGGTCGCTGAGGCGGCGGCCCTCTTCGGGGACTGCGGCCTCCATGGACTGGGCGCCGGCCGGCGAGGCCATCGCCGCCGCGCCGAGAACGGCTCCGCCGAGAATACTACGTCGCGACAGGTTCTGTTCGCTCATGGTCGTGCTCCTCGTGATGCCGGATCGGCCGGGCACGCGGACGCACCGAGCCGCCCGCCTCGTCGAGAACGGGAAAGGAGGGGAGGGGCAATGGTTCCAGCGCGCCTCCAGCCAAAGCCGCTAGGCGCGACACGGAACCGCGTCCGGCAAAAGCGCTTACGCAAAATTCACGATATTCTTGCTTGTACTGATGAAGACAACAAGCAGACCACCCTGCGCGGAAGGTTTATTGGCCGCGACTTCTAAAAGCCGGCAACGCGTCTCGCCGTCGTTTCGATGCATTAAGACGTCACGCGCATAGTATCGGCAGCTTCCTCCTTGCGAGTCGACGATGCCCACCTCCTTTGCCGCCAGCCCGTCGCAGGACGGGGCGTCGACGCCCCCGTTCGAGCGCATCCTCCAGGCGCTGGCGGACCCGGTGCTCTCGCTCGGGCCCGACGGCACGGTCCTTTATGCGAATGCGGCCGCCGAGACGCTGTTCGGCGGCTGGGTGGTGGGCCTTGCCTTCCACGACCTCTTTCCCGCCTACCGTCACGAGCAGGACGCCGCGCGCGAGAACGGCCCGCGTACTCTCGTGACCCAGCAGGACCTCGCCTTTGAGGCGCGCTTCCTGCCGCTCGGCCCGGGCCAGATCGTGGTGACGCTGCGCGCGGCGGAGCCCGCCGCCGGTCCCGCCGCGGAAGCCGCCGAGATCGACGACCTGACGGGGCTCGCCAAGCGCCGCATCTTCCTCGCGCATCTGGCCGCCGCCCTGTCGCAGGACGCCGACGACGCGCCCTTCGCGATCCATTGCCTCGACCTCGATCGTTTCAAGCTCGTCAACGACACGCTGGGCCATGCGATCGGCGACCTTCTCCTGCGCAAGGTCGCCGACCGGATCGTGAGCGCTTGCGGCAAGGGAGACGTCGTGGCGCGCCTGGGCGGCGACGAGTTCGTGGTGCTGCAGCACGGCGCGCGCTCGCAGGCCGAGGCCGAGAAGCTGGCCGCGCGCTTCGTCGATCTCGTCGGGCGGACCTACGTTCTCAGCGGCCACACGGTGAACATCGGCGCCAGCGTCGGAACGGCGCTGCGCGGCGAGCTGACCCAGGCGCGCGACGTCCTGCGCAACGGCGACCTTGCGCTCTACGAGGCCAAGCGCGCCGGTCGCGGTCGCTTCCGCCTCTTCCAGCCGGGCATGGACACGCTCCTGCACGAGCGGCGCGAGATGGAGATCGACCTCCGTCGCGCGCTCGCGCTCAAGCAGTTCGAGCTGCACTACCAGCCGTTTATCGATCTCGCGACCGACGAGGTGATCGGCTTCGAGGCGCTTCTGCGCTGGCGCCATCCCGTTCGCGGGAACGTGCCGCCGCTCGCCTTCATCCCGCTGGCCGAGGAGAACGGCCTGATCGTCAAGATCGGCGAATGGGTGCTGCGCACCGCCTGCCTGCAGGCCGCCTCCTGGCCGGGCGACCGGGTTGTCGCGGTCAACGTCTCGCCGCTCCAGTTCAAGGCCGACACGCTGCTCGAAACGGTGCGAGCCGCTCTGGAGCGCGCGAACCTGCCCGCTCGTCGCCTCGAGCTCGAGATCACCGAGGGCGCGCTTCTCGACAACACCGAAAACGTCCTGGCGACGCTGAATGCCCTGCGGGATCTCGGCGTCATGATCTCGATGGACGACTTCGGCACGGGCTACTCGTCGTTGAGCTACCTGCAGAAGTTTCCCTTCAGCAAGATCAAGATCGACCGCTCCTTCGTAGCCGGCGCGAATGCCGACAGCGAGGCGATCCTGCGCGCCGTCGCCAGCCTTGGCACGAGCCTCGGCATGGCCATCACGGCGGAAGGCGTCGAGACCGCCGAGCAGCTCGCCCGCATCCGGGGCGAGCGCTGCACCCATGTCCAGGGATACCTGACGGGCCGCCCCATGGCACCCGACCGGATCGCCGACTTCCTCGCCCGACCCGACGCCCACGCCCCGCTGGAGGACACCGCCGCATGACCGCCGACCTGCATCGCCTCGTCTACTACAGCCGCAACCATGTCGAGGGCACCGATGCGACCCTCGACCGGGAGATTGGCGACATCCTCGCCAAGAGCCAGCACAACAACCGGCGCGACGGAATCACCGGCGCGCTCCTGTTCAACGCGGGCTGCTTCGCGCAGGTGCTGGAAGGGCCGCTCGGCGCGGTCGAGGCCGCGTTCGAGCGCATCCAGCAGGACGAGCGCCACGGCGACGTGTCGCTTCTGGCACTGGAGCGAATCGAGGCGCGCAGCTTTCCGAACTGGGCAATGGGCTTCGTCGGCGCCTCGCAACACGACGCCGGCCGGTTCGACGCGATCGGCTCCGCGAGCGGCTTCGATCCCGCGCGTCTCGATGGTGAAGCGATCCACAGCCTCCTGCGCGACCTCGCGGTCGAGGAAGAAGGGATACGGCATTGAAAGACAAGGCGCCGCCGCGCCAGGGCGGTGGCGATGTCCGTTCTGACCGAGAAACGGCTTCAAACCCCAATTCGAGTTAGGGGGCATGCACCCGCAATCACGGGATGTGCGGGAGGTTTCCTCCTGGGGTGGTGAGGCGGGACCATGGATCAGTCGGTGGGATCATTCCCCGGTGATCGATTGCGACGCCTGGAGATATATCGTCATGCGGACGCAGGACCTCTGGGTTCGAGCACCAAGAGCGCAAGGCGGCCGAGCACGATTGCGCCGATCGATCGTGAGGCGCGGCCGGCTTTTCGTTCTTTCGTGATGTGACGCGGGGAAAGGGCGAGGCATCCGCGCCGAAGCGGAATAGGGTGTTTCGCCATCCCGGAACATCCTCGAAACCCCGCGAGCGGGAAACCCCCTTCCGAGCGCAGGGTGGCTAGACCCGCAGCGCGAAGACGATCATCCCGCGTTTCGGACCCTCGCGCGGGAAGTTGGATACGTATATGTCTGCGTGCGACGCCTGACGTGCGAGCGGATCCATCCCGCCGTATGCTCGCGCCCATCTCACCAAACCCGATCTGGACGCGCATGCGTTCGGACCTTTCGAAAATCAGGACGATACGTTGAAGATAGACAAGGACTTCACCGACCGGCGTCAGGCGGCAAAGGACGCCAAGGCTGCGCTGCTGGAGAAGATGAAGGCCAAGCAGAACGATCCCGCGCTTCTGGCTCGCCGGGCCGAACACGCCGCCGTCGTGGCGGCCCGCGAGGAGCGCGAGGCGGCCAAGCGCCGGCAGCGTGAAGAAGAGGAGGCACGCCGACAGGTCGAGCTGGAAGCCGAGCGGGCCGCCGCCGAGGAGAAGGCAGCCCAGTCCGCCGCTTCCGAGCAGGATCGACTGATCGCGAAGGCACTCGAAGATCAGGCCGCGCAGAAGGCCAAGCGCGACGCGCGCTACGCCGCACGCCAGAACCGCAAATCCTGATCGTCTCCGCAAGGAGGGATCGAGCCGCGTCGGCTCGGTGCGGGCGGAGGACGGGAATGCCCTCGAGCCTCGAGGTGCCTTTCCCGGCCCGCCCGGCGCGCCTTTTCAGGGCGAACCACCTCGACTGGTGCTAACCTTATGAAACCGGCCCGGACCGCTTGCGAACCTTCCGGTCCGGCTTCCGGCCGAGGGCAAACCCGATGCCCGGGAAGTGGTTCAACCCGCGCCAACCTCGTTGCTGATGGACGCGCATATCAAGCGCCGGCTCGTCGACCTCCCCGCGCGGCCCATTCTTTGTCGTGAACCAAGTCACGCCCCCAACCCGGAGCGGTGCCGGCGTTGCATCGCCGCCATGCCCTCTGGGACGAGTTCGTCATGGTTCTCACGGGCGAGGTCACGCTTGCCCATGACGGCGGCGAGACGATCCTGCTGCCGGGCATGTGCGCGGGGTTCCCCAACGGGTACAGCGCATCACCCGGTCAACCATTCCGGCAACGTCACAAACTACCTCGAGGTCCGAAACCGGCAAGCCGGCGACAGCATCAGCTACCCCCGAAACGACCTCCTCGCCGTTCGATTCGATGCCGCGTGGCTGTTCACCCTCACGCAGGCGTAGGGCGACCGCTTTGAGATGGCATGTGTCGCCTTGCGAGCGTTCGGCTTTGGTCTATCCCGTTGAAAAACGCATTATTGAGGCGGAGAGGGTCGGCGAGTTCTCGCGCTCGGCGGTGGTGGTGAAGCGGCTTGCTTCGTCCTTAGGCGAGTTTGGGTGCCGGTGCCGGGATCAGCTTGGCCGACTTCCAAAGGTTCCAAGCCGCGGCGAGATGGAACTCGTCGCGGCGCGACAACGCCTGCGTAGTCGCAGCCGATCGAGCTTCAGGATTCGTTTGAGGTGCGCAAACGGCATCTCGACCTTCGTGTGCTGCCGCTTCGAGGTTCGTCCCGGATCGCTCTTCATGATGTCGCGCGCGCCCTCTAAGATCGATCGCGGTACCTTTCGGGCCGGTTGATGCGGGGTGCATTCGGCCTTCAGGTTGCAGGCGTCGCAATCGAACTTGGCTTCCCCGGTCAATCAGGGTGACCCCCTCGTTCACGAGGGTGCCCTTGGTCATCAGCATCCTGACCGCCGGACAAAAGTAGACGTCGCCCTGATGGCCATTGGTGAAAGCGTCGCGCTGGAAGGTGCCGTCCCGCCGCGCCGACTTGGCGAACACGCTGACGTGCGGCTCGTTGCCCTGATCATAAACTAGCCAGCCGAGCATGCCCGCGGAGCCTTAGCACGCGTCGGCGGCAAGACGCGCTGGTTAGAGGTCGAAGCACTCGCGTGTGCGCTCGATCATCCGCTTGGCCACAATGACCTCGGCCTAGCGGATCGCTGTGGTCGGTTCGACATCGACGATGATCTCGTTGTCCGGGTCGATCAGGTAGTTTGTCGCGTAGGCGAAATAGGCAAGGCCGCCATCAGCACCGGTCCAACGGGCGGCGGGATCAACAGGGGAGACGAACTTCGGCAGGACAGGCGCCGCGACGCCGAAGGCGGCGTCGTCGAGAACGGCCAGATACTCCTCAACCGTTCGGCTGGAACCGTTCGGCTGGGTTCCGATGGTGCCGACCAGTCCGCGGGCTCGACGCCCTTCTGCCGACTGGCGTCTGCCCGGATCAGACTACCGTCGACCGCAAAGCCTTCGCCACCAACCAACCCTTCCTCCATGCAGCGCGTCAGCACCGTCGCGAACAAGCAGCGAGGGAGATGGCTGTCGCGGAACCGACCGTGCCGGTTCTTTGGAAAGGTCGAGTGATTTGGCACGTCGCCGTCGAGCCTGAGCCGACAGAACCAACGATAGGTCAAATTCAGATGCACCTCGTCGCACAGACGCCGCTCCGAGCGTATGCCGAAGCAATAGCCTGCGATCAGCATGCGCAGGAGAGACTCTGGATCGATCGAGGACCTACCTGTCGTGCTGTAGAACGGCGCCAACTCACGCCGCATGCTTGACAAGTCAACGACAAGGTCGAGCGAAGGAAGAAGGTGGTTCGCTGACACGTGCCGCTCGATTGGTCTGCCCCCTGAAAAGTGGCCCTCCCTGAAGTAGGCTTTCGAGCCGATGGAGGATGCCCAGATGGGACAGAAGAAGCACAAGCCGGAAGAGATCGTCGCCAAGCTTCGGCAGGTGGACGTGTTGCTCTCGCAGGGCCGCCCGGTGGCGGAGGCGATCCGCACGATCGGCGTGACGCCGTTCACCTACTACCGCTGGCGCAAGGAGTTCGGCGGTCTCAAGTTGGATCAGGTGAAGCGCTTGAAGGACCTCGAGAAAGAGAACGAGCGGTTGCGCAAGGCGGTCTCGGACCTGACGCTCGAGAAGTTGATTTTGAAGGAGGCCGCCTCGGGAAACTGGTGAGCCCCGCCCGGCGTCGCCAATGCATCGAGCACGTCATGAAGGAGCATGGCGTGAAGGAGCGGCTGGCGTGCCGGGTTCTGGGGCAGCACCGATCAACACAGCGCAAGGTGCCGAAGGGTCGAGCCGACGATGCGGCGTTGACGGCCGACATCATCGAGCTGGCAACCTGCTATGGTCGATATGGATACCGCCGGATCACGGCCCTGCTGCGCGTTGCCGGATGGCTCGTCAACGTGAAGCGGGTCGAACGCATCTGGCGGCAGGAAGGGCTGAAGGTGCCGGCCAGGCAGCCCAAGCGCAGTCGGCTCTGGCTGAACGACGGCTCGTGCGTCCGGCTTCGGCCCGAGCGTTCCAACCATGTATGGTCCTACGACTTCGTGGAAGCGAGAACCCATGACGGCCGCAAGTTCCGCATGCTCAATGTGATCGACGAGTTCACGCGTGAGTGCCTGGCCATTCGCGTCGATCGGAAGCTAAGATCCTCGGACGTCATCGACGTCTTGTCGGATCTGTTCATCGTGCGCGGCGTGCCGGGCCACATCCGCTCCGACAACGGTCCGGAGTTCGTGGCCAAGGCGGTGCGCGAATGGATCACGGCGGTCGGCGCCAACACGGCCTTCATCGAGCCAGGCAGCCCTTGGGAGAACGGCTATTGCGAAAGCTTCAACTTGAAGCTTCGCGACGAACTGCTCAATGGCGAGATCTTCTACAGCATTGCGGAGGCGCGCATCATGATCGAAGGCTGGCGTCAGCACTACAACACGAGGCGACCACACTCGAGCCTGGGCTACCGTCCGCCGGCACCTGCCGCCGCGCCATGGCCGGCGGCGCCACCCCAACCCGCTTCGCTGGCCACCTCAACTGTGGCCGCCAAGCCCACGATGCATTAGTTTTGAACCGGGCCACCTAACGGGGGCAGGCCAACGTACTCATAACCCTTGCCGCCGCCGTTCAAGAACCATGTTCGCGTTAGCTCAGGGGGTAGGCTGTCGAAGTCCTCGGCGTCCAGGGTGGCCCACGCGGTGCCTTTGGGGTCCAGAGGGACACGAACAACGGGCTGGCCGCGCTCGTCATGTTCTCGGATGATGGGTGGTCTGCCTGTCGGCGTCATGGGTCTCCTCTATGGGGATAGCAAAAGGGCTCCTCAGGAAGTGCCTGGGAGCCCGAAGTGATTGGGGTTGGTGAGATGTCGGCGACTACAAACGCCGTTAATTCACAGGTGGACGGGATGGTGCCTCGGTATTTGCCTTAGGTCCCCCTAATAAATTAAGTTCATGATTTCGCTGGGTTTTGTAAGGAAAACGGGAGAGTTTCTTGCAGACGCATTTACGCTGGACGACGTAGGTCGCCGTGCACACGCCTGTCGTCGGTCATCCGTTATGCTGCTGTTCGCCGCATACAGCGAGCGTCCTAACGGCGCCGTGGAGGAATTTCTGCGCGGCGTCAGTGATTACCATGCCCACTCTGGTCAACACACAGATGTTTACTGCGTCGGATATTCGATAGATAGATACATCAAACCGGATAATTACGAAGGGAGAGAATTCAGGCTTCCAGCCTATTCTGAACCCTTGAGTACTTTTTATCCTGGGATATTCCATGAGGTCCGCTACGATCTACAGTCCCGCCTTCGTGGGTATTGGGAATATGATGGTGGGGTGCATGTTCTAGTATTTAGCACAACCGGGGATAGAGAGAACCCTGTTGATTGGGAATACTGCGCGGTAGTAACCTCTCGAAGGCATGTAGGCCGCATTTATGACGACGTTGAGCAAATGCTGCGCGACACTTTCAACCATGCAGAGCGTTGCGCCGAGGGGTTGAGCCCCAACGAACTCGGGCCGTACCTCAAGCGAAAGGAGATGCTAGCGGGTACACGCCGAGTCGCTTCGGCAATCGGCGGGGATATTTTGGGAGGTCTATTCGGCAAGTAATGGTATCGCTCTTAGGGCCGGCCGTTCATCCATTGTCGGATCTTGTGGTGGCCTCGTAGGCCGTACGCTTGCATCCGTGAATGAGGCAATTTAGGTTTCGACTGGTCCATGCTCAACATGGCGCGTCAGCACCGCGTCGGCATGCGTCATCCTTCGGCTAGAGGAACTAGGGCCACCGTTATGCAGACGGTGGTCTTCCTCGCCTCAAGCTTGGGTAGCTCCACTTGTTTCGACCTTCGCCGTAAGGATGCGGTGGACGCTCGCTTTGCCGATCTTAAGACGCGCCGCGATCTGTGCCATGCTCAGTCCCTCCGATGCCAAAGCCTTCACGTCATCAGCCTTAGCCTGAGCAGTCGGCTTGCGGCCCTGGTACTTCCCTTCACCCTTGGCCTTGGCGATCCCCTCGCGCTGCCGCTCCAGCATCATCTCCCGCTCGAACTGCGCGACCGACGCCAGGACGTTGAGCATCAGCTTGCCGGTCGGCGTCCCCGTGTCCACGCCCATGGCCTCGATCCGCAGCGCCACGCCCTTGGCGGTGAGCTTGGCGACGATCTCGCCCATATGGACTACCGAGCGGGCCAGACGGTCCAGCTTGGTGACAACCAGCGTGTCGCCCTCGCGGACGAACGTCAGGGCGGCCTCCAATTGCGGCCGGGAGCCCACGGAGGAGACCTGTTCGGAGAACACGCGGTCGCAGCCAAGGCGCTCCAGGTCGCGCTCCTGGGCCTCCAGGCCGGCCTCCTGGTCGAGGGTAGAGGTGCGGGCGTATCCGATCAGCATGACGGGGTGTCTCCAGACGGTGGGTCGTTCCAATAGGGTCTAAGACATTCTGCCATCGTCATTCCAAAAGTCAACAGGCATTCTAATGGTACGGCTTCGGGCCGGCGCTGGAACGGTCCACAAGAGCTTGCCCTGCGGAACGGGGGAGGACCCCCGGCGCATAGCCGTTAGCTTACAGTTCGGGTGATGTGTCCCGCTTGGCGAGCTGAATGAGTGGGATAGTAAGATCGGGCTTTGAATGGCCCTTTCGCCACCATACCCACTCTCCGACGCCTGTTTTCGAGGGGCGGTTTGCATTTCCTAGGTAATAACCGACGATGGTGTTGCCTGATAGATCGAGATGGCCTGTCAGCGTTCCACGATATCCGTTCTTCGCTACGGACGACCAAAGGCCTGTCACGAGACGGTCTTCGTCCAGTCGCAGATAAACAAGCCATTCTTCCCCTTGATATGTGTAGAACCCGGCGGCGTGGCGTCCAACTACCGACAGCCGAACTTCGCAATCATTCTCGTCTGGCCACTCGGTGCTTCCCTGAGCATACCAAGTATGGAACCAATCACCGCCAAGGCGTGAATTCCCCCAAATGTGCAATCGGCGCTTCGCCATGAAGCGGGCGATCCATTGCTGCGACAGGTCAACTATCGCAGGTTTCGCTATAGCAGCGGCCACGCCGAGCATGAAGGTGAGAGTGGGGACTACGAACTCGGGCATGGCTGGCAATCTGGCACTCTCGAAGGGAGTTTTGTGCGCGGCTTATATCGATAGGGACAGCGACACACCATCACAGCGGGTGGCATTCAAGGCCGCTCAAGCAGCTTGTGCGGCAGTGCATGCCGGCCAATCAAAGATCGCTTCCTCAGGGCTCCAGTAGGCCGCCCAGGTGGATCCGCCGATCCACGGTCCCCGGACGTACAGCGCATGCCGCGTGTCGATCTCGAAGCGGTCGTTAATGGTGAGGTGGAAGGACGGGGCAACGCGATAGAGGAATCCCAGGACGGAGCGCATGCGGGGGGACCTTCGGGGTGGGGGGCGCGATCGGCACAGGTAGTCGTTCGCCCACCCTGATGGGTGCGCGGCTGGTCGTGCCCTCGGGGACCTGAGGGGGCTGGGTGGGGTGGGCTGAGGCCGCTCGGCAGGGGCCGGCGGGGACCCCGGTACGGGGGTACTCCGCGCGAGCCACTCTATCGATTGGCCTCTCAGATTTTTCCGCTAGACATTTGGGACCCTGGGCCCCGCCTGCCTTGCAGGCAAAGTTCTAGGGCAGGAAATCCTGACCGGTCCAGAGGCCCGAAGTGGAATAATCAAGTTGACGTCTCACACATTCGAGTAGTTCGGAATTGTGAGAGGTTCCTAGCACCGGAAGTCTGAGGAAATTCCAACGGTTGGTTGCTGCGCGGCGCTGTCGTGTCATGTCTGTGAGAGGTTGGCCTTCAGCGCCTTTCAACGGAATTTATGCGCACACGGCCGTCAGGCCTTCTGGCTCCCGTCTGCATTGCCGGTTCGCACCTTGCCGACCTCATAAGCCGGCAGGCGTCCTATGGCCTCCTGCAGCCGCTCCAGGACGATCTTGCCGACGTACCGGTTGTCCTGCCCCTCCAACGTGTGTCCGGTGATCCGCTTCCGGACTGTCTCGGTCACGTCGTGGTTGGTCAGCTCCGTCACGACGCGGTGACGCCATCCGTGGTTCGGGCTGACCTCTCCGGATAGGACGCCAGGGATCTCCAGCTTGCGGACCCAATCCCCTAAACGGTTGGTCGTGACCGACTTGCGAGACCGCCGGCCGTCCTCGGCTTCCCCCTCCCGCTCCTCATAGAACAGACGGTCGGCCTTCTGGGTCTTTGCCCACTCGGTGAAGCCCATAGCCAAGAGCTGCGGGTGGATCGGGACCACTCGGGCCGATGCCCTGTTCTTTAGGCGACCGGCTGACGGCGCGATGTCGATGAACCAGATGTCGGTCTCGGGGTCCTGCTTCACGTCCTGTCGGCGCAGCTGGACGATCTCACCGGCTCGGGCCCCCGTGTGCGCTAGGAGCCATGGGGCCCAGCGGCGCAAGGCCTGCTTCTCTCTGAGGGACGCCTGGAGGACCACCTGGGCCTCCGTCAGCGTGAACCCGCGCTTGCCGCCGTCCTCATCCCTGCGCTCGACCTTGGGGGTCTCTAGGGCCGGGTTGGTCGCGATCAGGCGCTTCGCCTTCGCCCATCGGAAGATGGCCTTCACGGCGGCGAGGTGGGTCTCATTGATGGTCTTGGCACTGAGCCCCTCCGCAACCATCGCGTCGGTCCAGGCGATGATATGGTCCGGGGTGATGCTGGCCGCGTCGGTGACGCCCGCGTGGTCCGTCAGGCGCTTCACGCTGCGGGTCCACTCGGAGACCGTCTTGGGCGCATAGGCTCGCTCAGCGGCAAGCTTGGTGAAGAGAGATAGGAGCGAAGTGCCGCCCTTGGCGACCGGCGGCTTGGCCTGCAGTGCGACCACGGCTCCGCTCCAGTCGGGGAAGCGGCTCGCCACCGGGTCGGGCCGATAGTCGCCCTCCGCGTTCGCACCCAGCCGGTCGGCGGCATCGATCAATGCCTTCGCTGCGGCCTCCAGCAAGCGGCCCCGGCTCGCTGCGTCTATGTTGAGGCCCTGCCGGAGCAATAGGTCGTCCACCGTGGAGCCCAGCCACCGCTCAAGGCTACCGCTCTCGCTGGCGCGTTGGTGGGCCTTCACCACCTCGGCCCAGAACGCCGGCTCGCCGGGCTCGTCCTCCAGGTGAGCAACGAGGTCCCGGTACAAGATCCCGGAGAGCGCCACGGTCTCGCGATGGGTGAGGGAGGCGGGCCGGGCGCGCATCGCTGCCCACGCCTTCTCTAGGTACGCCACGACAGCCGCATGCCGGCTCCTGGCCTCGTTGGTGTCTCCTGTGCGTAGCGAGACACGAATGTCGATCGCCTTCTCCGACAGCGTGACGCGCACGGTGTCTGGGCCGATCGGGAGGGCGAGCGTTCGCCCACGCGCGGTCGCGACCAAGTCGGTCGGGATGCGCTGAATAAGCTGGTGAGAAGTGGTGCCTTGGCGCTTCATCGGACGGGGCATTGCGAGGGGCACTGTTTAACAGTCCTGTTGAACAGGCTGCTGACCCTAACCCTCTGATGTCGCGTAAGACTTTGGCTTCCCTGAACAATCAGGGGAATTGGTGCCCAGGAAAGGATTGCCCCTTTTCCGAGTACCGACTAGCAAAAACAACAACTTACACGCTGCTTTCCAAGGTCGTGTGTACCACCCGCGTGGATAGGTGTCACTGCGATTTTGGTGGCCGGCTTTCGTAGATATCGCAAATCGCTCGCCGTCATTAATGGGTGGAAAGCCGTCAGTCCGCTATGGGGTGCTCTCTGCAGGAAAGCTGCCGTGCGGCGTGCGAGCGATGGCGCAGTCGTGCCCGTTCTGCTGGTATGACGTCGCCGAAGCTTGTTGGACTACGGCCGGTGCGGAAACTCCAGCGACAATGCCGTGCCTCTATCGGATCGCCAGTCCGGCTTTGCACCGATCTGCTGCGACAGGGCCGCGATCAAGGCCATGCCCGTTCCCGATCCCGGGCGGGATCCGGACGCCACGTTCGGCAAACCCCCGCCGTTGTCGCAGATCCGGATCCAGAGCGCATCGCCGCGTTGCTTTGCCTCCACGGCGATCAGACACTCCGATTGTCGCTCCTCGTCCGTGAAGGCATGTTTCATGCTGTTGGTCGTGAACTCGTTGAGGATGAGCCCCAGCGGGATCGCCGTGTCGCTGGCGATGTCCAGATCCTCGATCTGGATGTCGAGGCGCACGGGTCGCACTCCGTGCAGAACCAGCAGACGTTCCAGCAGCTGCGTGGCGTAGGATCGCAGCGCCAAGCGGTCGGCCTTCTTGGTCGTGTAGACGTGCTCGTGCGCAAGGCTGAGAGCGGCGATGCGCCCGTCGATGATGCCCAACTCGTTACGCGCATCCTGCGTCGCCGCCTTGTTGCGTCGCATGCGCACCAAGCTGGCGATCACGGCGATGTTGTTCTTGATGCGGTGTTGCAGTTCGCGCAGCAGGGTCGCGTTGCGATCGTTGGCGTCATCGAGCGCGTGCAGCTTGTGAAGCCGGTCGATCACCGGTCCCAGGATGGTCGCATAGGTGCGCAGGAACTCGGTGTCCTCCTGTGTTGGGTTCCAAACGTCGCGGCTGTCGACTTGCAACAGTCCATAGGCCTTCCCGCCGGGCAGGAAGATCGGCACGTTGATCATACCCATGACCCCGGCCGCCTGCATGAAGTCCGGGATCTCGAAACGGTCCTCTTTTTCGATGTCCGGCGTGATGACTGGTTTGCCGGCAGCCACCGCAAAGGTCTCCGACGTCAACTCATCGCCCGCCAGATGGACCTTGCCAACGACGCCGCTCGGCCATCCCACACCAGCTCGAACGAAAAGGGTCGTAGCGCCCGGGCCCTCCTCGATCTCCAAAACCTTCGCCAGATCGGCGTGCATAGCCCGGCTGACCAGACGGCAGGCTTCCGTCAGCACGGCATCAAGGTCGTCGGTCCGCAGCGCGAACTCGCCGAAGTCCGCCAGCGCACGTTGGCGCGCGACCATCCGATCTCTGCTGACCATACCGTTCGTCCCACCGTTGCCCATCAACGGACGCTTGTGCGCAAGAGACAGACTAGCGCGCAACGATGTAGGTTGGAGACTGAGCGGATATCGCCTGAGCGAAGGCTGTCAACTTCAGCCTCGGCGCTTCGATATCAATGCATGTTGACGGGACGGTTGAATGGCCCGGGCCAAATTGGACCATTCACCCTGATGCAGCGTTGCCTGTTCTCATTACACCGATTGGAATACCCATGTCTGAACAACGCTACATCGCACGCTGTGGTACGGGCGGGTCCTGGTCCGTCATTGACCGTGAGACCAACCTAACCGCTCACCATCGCCGTCACCATATGTGCAACATGGGCGGCGACGAAGCCGACGCGGCGGCGGACATGCTGAATAGGCTGGAGCCCTGCAAAGATCCGTTTGCCCCGCACCCGTAGGGTTCGGGCCCCACCGGTAGCGTGCGCGTTGGGTAATTGCGAAAAACACGCGACCGCTACTCCGGGGACTGCCCCGGAACCAGGCCACCCGATGGGGTCGTCTTGAACCTGTCGAACGGGGCCCGGGTGTTCTGGTTTCTGGATGTGTCGGCCGGGCCGAGATCGGGGTAGCCGAACGAGCCATCCTCGGTCGTATCGACGGGGGAGCGCATCGATGTTTGGGCGCACGAGGATGCTGCGATCGCTGCCAGGGCAACGACGCCAAATGTCATGAACTTCATGTCGGGGATCACCTTCCAGCGCGGCGAAAGCGCCACGCCCACGAAGCCAAGCCTCGCCGGGATCGATCGTTCCGTCACGATCGGCAAGGCCGGTCAGATTGCCCGGTTCGAGTGACCAAACTTGCGGGTTGTCCAACCTATCTTGGCTGTTGGCAGACGGTCCTCTTGCCCAGCAGGCGCTTGCGGCACGTATCGCGCGATGGTTGTCGAGGCGACGGTACGACGGGGAGACGCTAGAGCGTACCGGTCGGCGCCAACCGTAGGCCCGCTCAGGGACGGGGACTGAGCGGGCCAGCCTGATACACCAGGCAGCGGAAGACCTGAACGTAGCCTCCGTATCGCACGTATTAGCAACCCAATCGTTGCGCGCAGCAAGATAGATCAACTACCCAGTCAATTGCTCCGGTTGTGCCTGACCGTCATTCTGCGGGCAAAGGGGCCGGACGTTTGAATCCGAACGTCCTCCGCACCAAAGAAGATCTCCGAGCGGTACGATTCCCATGCCGATCTCGGGAAACGATCGCGCCGCAACCCGCTGACGCGATAGCTTCACAACAAGGATGTGCCGCCAGTCCTGATAGATGCGCCCGAACATGCGGGCAACCTCGCGTGGGCCGACCTTCAAAATCTGGACGATCTTGCAACCGTCGAAGCCGACGACGCCGGTCAGCCCTCGCCTCTCGTTGACGCGATCGGCAATTGCCCAAATGGCGTCGATGTCGGCGGGGATGCACTCCTTCGCAATTTGACTTGTATAGGTCAGTTGGACAAGAATTGGGAAACGGTGGCAGCGTCCGACGCACGGGTCAATTGCCGAACTCGAGACTTTTTGGTGTCAGCTGGTGTGATTTGTAGCAACCAGCAAACCAGATCATGAGTCCAGGGGCGGGCTTCTCACCTTTCCCGTGTAATTGGTCCGCGTTCGGTGTGCCGTCGGGCGGTGAACTGCAGGGTGATCAGAACGCGTCCGATCTCGTCGGTTATCAGCGTCGTGACGTCGGCGTCGATGGGAAGATGACCATCGAGGTCCCGCAGGAGTTCGCCCATCGAGGAGACGGCGACCGACCAAGCCGCCAGATCGTCCGGCAGCTCCTGTCCCTCAGGATCGGGATGGCTGACGGTGCCGGACACCGGAAAGAAGTAGCGGGGCATGACAGGGTGTTCCGCGGCAACGACCCATCTGGTCGGATCTCAGCCCTGCAGCGCAGAGCAATGGACCTTGGGTAGTGCCGTACGTTTTGAGGTTACATAAGAACCGCCACCGAAGCGATAACCGCTTCAAAACCGTGGCTCCGTCGGTTCTGCTTCTCTTCTAAGTGGTGCGCCCTGGCGATCCCTGTTACGACCCAGGTTGGCCTTCAGGGAGTTTTTTACTGGATGGCAACCACAAACCTTCTCCTTCGCAAGCTAGAACGCCTGCATCCGCTGACGGCCGACGACCGGGAGCTTATCGAGCGTCACAGCCGGCCCTTGCGCGAGGTAGCAATAAGGCAGGATCTAATCCGGGAGGGTGATGTTCCGACAGACGTGTTCCTCATCCTGTCGGGATTTGCCTGCCGCTACAAGATGATCGAGGGAGGGCGGCGGCAGATTATGGCCTTCTTCGTGCCCGGTGACTTCTGCGACTTCCAGGTCTTCATCCTGAAGCACATGGACCACAGCATCGGAACGCTCTCGCGCTGCCAGGTGGTGCGCATTCGCAGGGACGCCATCCTAGAGATGACCGAGCGCCCCGCAATCGCACGCGCCTTCTGGTGGGCCTCGCTCGTGGATGCGGCGGTGTTGCGCGAGTGGCTGGTCAACATCGGCCAGCGCACGGCCGAGGAGCGGATCGGCCACCTCTTATGCGAGCTTCTGGTGCGCCTCCAGGCGGTCGGCTTTGTGCGCGACAACAGCTATGCCCTGCCCATCTCCCAGACCGATTTGGCGGACGCGCTGGGCGTCACCGTCGTCCACACCAACCGCATGCTAGCCGTCCTGCGTGAGCAAGGTCTGATCACGCTGGACCGTCACGAGTTGCTGGTGCGCGACGTCGAGGGACTGAAACGCAGAAGCGGCTTTGATCCGAACTATCTGCATTTGGAGCCGTGAGCGGGCAGAGCGCGAATGGCTGTTCTGCACCTCGCCAATGGAGTTCGATCATGGATCTCACCGACACCGAACGCGCGTTCCTGCGAGGAATGCGGGCGATCACCCTTCACGCCGACGGCTACGAGGTGTTCGTCGGTCTGTCATCCTCAGAAAGCGACGAGTATCTTGTTCTCTCGCGCCGAAACGAAGCGGGCGAGGACATGAGCGGAAGCGAGCGCTTCCTGTTCCTCAACGGTTTGCACGAGACCCACAGACAAAGCATCGTATTGGGTCAGGCTTCGATGGATCCGCCTTCGACACCACGGTGAACATGCGGGAAAGCATCGAAGTCCGGGCGCTGCCTTTTTAGCGCCTCGGATCGAACAGATCCGGCTGGTGCTCGGGTTTCGACAAAGACCGGACCTCGGTCAAGCGCTCCAGCGTCGCCGCCAACTCCTCCATCCGTGCCATGCCAACCCGCCTGTCGAGCAGTGGCCGTGGCGTCTCCAAACCCAGCGCTCGGCTCAACAGACGAAGCTCCAGCGCAACAATCAGAAGCTGGGTATCGAGGTTCGACTCCTGACGTCGGATCGGATCAGTCGTTGAGCTGTGGCGAGGAGCTGGCGCTTGTAAGATCGTCATCGAGCATGATCCTCGTTGCGGTGTGCCGGATGCAGGTCGGTCCGGTGGGCAGGGGGATTCCCCTACGCTCGCGATCCAGATCGTTCAGGAACAGCACCAGCGTGCGTGCGTGCTCCTTTGGCAGGCCTTGCGTGCGCTCGCTTGGCAGTCCGGCAGGCCAGTCCGTGAACACGTCCGCGATCGTCCACGTGCCATTCGCTTCAATGCGAGCGCGGTAGCGATCGTGCCTCACGTGTCGAGCACCCGGTGCAGCGGACCCGTCTTGGGCGGCCCACCCTGACGAAGGCGCTGGATATTGGCCTGTACGATGGTTCGGCAGTCCGACACGACGCGGTCCAGGCCATGACCGCCGGCGAGCGTGGTCGCAGCTTGGCCGAAGGCGTCGATCTTCTCACCCATCATCAGCCTGTACTCATCCCAGGCCGAACTGCCGCCTAGCTGAAGCTTTTGCAGGCGCAGGCCCACGACTTGGTTCGCCTCGATCGCAAGAAGCAGGAGGTTGATCAAAGGTGCGAGCATGGGCACAATCCCGTGGCAATACGCAACGTCATCGATGTCCGATGCCGTCCAATCCCGGGCGATCATGCGCGGCTCGTCGGCGGAGGCACCAATCTACATTGCGCTGCGCGCCTGTTTTGCCCTTCCACGTTTGATGAGATGACGAGCACCACGATTGATCAATGCATCAGGTCGGTCCACTTGACCCTCCCCAATGCGGGCCTTTCTGGTGCTAGACGCAGAGATGACCTGCTGAGGGTCGGACACAGGAGCCAGAACGTTGCCGTGCAACCGTTCGATTAATGGATAGCCAAGAGCGAGCCGTCGTACCGGGCCAGAAGGTCGGCAGGACTGTCGTAGAGCGCACTGGCTCCAGCCTCCCTCAGGATCCGATCGCTGAAGCCTCCCGTGCGCACCGCCAGCGTGCGGATGCCGAGTTGAGAAGCCGCTCCGATATCGTAGGGGCTGTCGCCGACGACAATGGCGTCCTTGGCATGAGCGCCGACCTTTAGAAGTGCCGCCGCGAAGATGTCGGGGTTCGGCTTCGAGCGCTCCGCGTCGCCTGCCGTGGTCACGGCATCGACCAGGCTGCGAACGCCCAGCATGTCGAGATGGGGCTCGATCTCGCGGCTGTCGCCGGACGTGGCGATCACGATCATCCAGCCGTCCTGCTTGGCCCGGCGAAACAGCGCGGCCACATCCGCAAAGGGCGTGACGCGGCGGGCATAGCTCGCGCTGTAGATGCGCCCGCGTGCCGCCGAGATCGCCGGACCGTCTTCGTCCACCGCCTTTGCGCCGATGAGGGCGGGCATCAGGTTGTCGCCGCCCATGCCGATGCGGCCGCGAACGTCTTCCAGCGAAATGAGGTGGCCGAACTCGGCGAAGGCCTTCGTCCAGGCTTGAGCATGCAGATCGTTGCTGTCGACAAGCGTGCCGTCGACATCGAACAGGATGGCTTTGATGGTCATGGGAATGTCCTTGGGATTAAACCCAAGTCCCTCACCACGCTTCCGTTCCCTAATGATTTGTAGGTCAACTACTCACGGCGCTCTAACGGCACGATGCTGCCCTCGTCGTTGACGGGCATCCCAACGCGCGGACAGGACAGGAAGAAACATCGTCACTCGTTGGCAGCTGCGCTCGGCAGAACGGCACCGTGCGATGTCCGCTATGCGATCAGTTGGGGGATCAAGCGGAATGACCTCAAAGGGTCGATAGCGGATGGACCGCTTCCGGTTGTCCGCTTCCACGGAGCTGATCGGTACGACCGGGTAGAAACCCGTCAATCGGCTTTTGAGCGAGCGTTTGCGGATAAGCAGACACTGCCTATGCGTCGTGGTAGCTCAAGCGTCCATGGACACGTCAGAACCCCAATGGCTGCGCTGGGCACGCGAACTGCAGGCGCTGGCCCAGTCCGGCCTGACCTTCACGCGAGATCCGTACGACCGCGAGCGATACGAGCGGCTACGCGACCTCTCCGCTGAGATGTTCCACCAGCACACTGCGGTACCGACCGAAGAGTGGATGGCCCTGTTCGGCAGCCAGACCGGATACGCCACACCTAAGATCGACGTGCGGGCTGCGGTCTTCGACGACGCGGATCGGATCTTGATGGTGCGCGAGCGCGCCGACAAGGGGCGCTGGTCGCTCCCCGGCGGATGGGCGGACGTGAACATCACCCCGGCGCAGAACGCGGTTAAGGAAACGCGCGAGGAAAGCGGCTACGAGGTCGAGGCGATCAAGCTGGCCGCGGTTCTCGACCGGACGTGGCAGCGCCATCCGCACGGCGTCTTCTCCTGCGCCAAGATGTTCTTCCTCTGCCGTCCCATCGGTGGCGCAGCGGCCACCAGCCTGGAGACGTCGGAAATTGGCTGGTTCGCGCAAGGCGATATTCCAGCCGACCTGTCGCTCGATCGCGTGCTGCCGTCGCAGATCGCACGCATGTTCGAGCACAGGCGCCGTCCCGACCTCGCAACGGACTTCGAGTAGGGGCCGAGGCCTCGTGGCCTGCCCCCTGAAGTAGGCTTTTCGAAGTTGCCCCGAGAGAACGCAGTCGATAGAGCGGCCTGCATGCGCACTGTCACATATGCCATCGGGGACATTCACGGCCGCCTCGATCTCTTGGACGCACTTCTTGCCAAGGTCGAGAACGACGCCGAGACCCGCGGCGCGCGTGCCAAGATCGTCTTTACCGGCGATTACGTCGACCGCGGTGCAGACTCTTGCGGTGTCGTCGAGCGACTGATGGCGGGGCCCAAACGTTCGCAGGACGAGTTCGTCTGTCTTCGCGGCAACCACGACGATCTCTTCGTGCGAGCCGTCACGTCGGGCGAGGAGGTGCCGGAGTGGGCCTGGCTCCTCTACTGGCACACCGTCGTTAGCTACGGGCTCGACCGCGAGTCCGCGAGCCGTCCGGACCCGACGCTGAGCCGCCACGCTGACTACCTCGCAGCCCTGCCCTTAACGCACGATGACGGCACTCATTTCTTCGTCCATGCCGGTATCCGGCCAGGGGTGGCGCTTGAACGGCAAGCCGAAGAGGATCTCCTTTGGATCCGGCGCGAGTTCCTCGATTTCGACGGACCGCTGCCGCGCCGAGTGGTGCACGGTCACACGATCATGGGCGACGCGCCCGTCCTAACCGCGAACCGAATCTCCATCGATACCGGGGCGTTCCAGTCCGGTCGTCTGACGGCCGCAGTGATCGACGGGCCCGATGTCGGCTTCCTGCAGGCGATCGGCGCGCCGGACCGGAGTGCCGTCGTGAGGGAGTTCGAGCTGCGCTCCATTCTGCACGGCCGGGTGGCGTCGCCGACGGAACGGCAGGCACGGTCCGACTATCTCGACGGCCGCATCGATCTCGCCGAGCTCGCGCAGCTGAGCGGCGGATGAGGCGAGGGCGGGCGGACGGCCGGCGCATGCCGGGGCGCAGTCTCCCCGCGTAGCGTCACCCGGTGGTGGGTTCCGGGATGTCGGCATCCGGGTGTGACGGCGGACCGATGGCGATGACACCAGGAGAACGAAGGCGCGCCCACCCTCCCGCGATCCGGCCTCGCCCTTGTGCAAAGCGTTCGCAAGCCCAGCCGAGAGGGTAGACATCGCGCGGGCGATCGCTTGCGCGATCTTTCGGACCGGACGCCGTGATGGTGACGTTGTTTTCGGATGGGATGTCAGGGCTGCAGCGCCTTCAGCACCGCATCCGTCGTGGTCACGACCGCGACGTTGCGCAGGGCGAAGTCGATGGAAGCGCGGTGCCAGTCGGCGTTCATTGTCGAGCAGGCGTCTTCCGGAACCACCATGACGTAGCCCTTGTCGGCACCGGTGCGGGCGGTGTGCTCGATGGACATGTTGGTCCAGGCGCCGGTGTCGACGAGGATATCCCGCCGCTCGGACCGCATGATTGTCTCCAGCCGCGTGCCCTCCCAGGCGCTCATGCGGTTCTTCTCGACGACATGGTCGCCCGGGTGGGGTTCGAGGCCTGTGACGGGTGCCGCGCCCCAGGAGCCGCGTAACATGGCACGCTGCTCGAGAGCGCCCGTGAAGAGCGGCGCGTTGCGCGTCATTCCGAGGCCGTTCGCTTCGACGACGAACCAGACATGGACGACCGGAATGCCGATGTCGCGGCAGCGGTCGGCAAGGCGCCGGATGTTTTCGATCGTTCCTTGCTCACGGCAATGGGTCGGAGCGCCCGAATCCGCGAACGCCCCGCCGTCAGCCACGACATCGTTCTGCATGTCCTGGATGAGGAGGACGCAGCGGGCGGCGTCGAGCACGAGATCGTCGTCGGGCATGGCGTTCTCTCCAAAGGACGTCGAACGGTCGGGGCAGGAAGGGGCTGGCGTTCAGCGGCGCATGTGCGGCTCGAGGCGGGAGCGGATGCGGGTGGTGACAGCAAACAGCGAATGCGTGGCAGCCAGGAACAGGGTGCGCCCGTCGTCATCCCCCCAGCAGAGATTGGCGACCTCCTCGGGGACGCGAAAGCGTCCGACGCACCGCCCCTCGGGATCGAAGACCCAGACACCGCCCGGCCCCGTGACCCAGACGTTGCCGTCCGAGTCGCACTTCATTCCGTCGGGAAGGCCGGGCACGTCCGCCTCCCGGATGTCTGAGGCGAAGACGCGTCCGGGCCCAAGCAGGCCGTCGGTCGTCACGTCGAAGATGCGGATGTTCGCCTGCACCGTGTCGTTGACGTAAAGGCGATCTTCCGAGGGCGAAAAGCAAAGACCGTTCGGCTGAGTGAAGAGGTCGCGCGCGACGAGAAGCTGCAGTCCTCCTCCATCCGCGGGGATGCGGAACACACCCTGCCAGCCCAGTTCTCGCGGCCGTTCAACGCCGAAGCCCGGCATTCGCCCGTACCAGGGATCCGAGAAGTAGATCGACCCGTCGGACCGCACGCACAGATCGTTCGGACTGTTGAGCTCGCGTCCCTCGAAGTGGCTCGCCAGGATCTCGCGCGACCCGTCGGGTCGCAGGCGGACGACCTGGGATGTCGAATGCTCGCAGACGAGAAGGTTCAGCTCCGCGTCGTAGGCCATTCCGTTGCCCTTGTTGGACGGGCGAGCCACCTCGACCACACCCCCGTCCTCGCTCCACCGCCGGCGGACGTCTCCCGGCATGTCTGAGAACAGAAGATGCCGCTCCACGGGATGCCAGACCGGTCCCTCGATGAAGTCGAAGCCGGAGCCGAGGCAGCGAAGCTGTGCCGATGGATCGATCAGCTTGCCGAACGCGCCGTTGTCCGTGGCCGGTGTTGTCATGGTCATTTCCGATGGAGGTCGCCGCGCCCGTAGGCGAGCAGCATGGCGATGATCACGGTGCCGTAGATGATCTGGCGGCCTGCTTCCTCCATCTGCATGACCGCGAGGATCGACTGCAGGAGCGTGATGAGGATGACGCCCGCGATGGTACCGAGATAGTTGCCGCGCCCGCCCAGGACGTTCGTCCCGCCGAGCACCACGGCCGCGATGGCGGGCAGAAGGTAGCTGTCGCCCATCGCCTGATAGGCCTTGGTCGAGTAGCCCGCGAGAAGGACCCCGGCAAAGGCCGCCGCCGCGCCGGACAGGACGAAGCAGCCGACGATGATGGCGTTCGTGTCGACGCCGGACAGGTAGGCGGCCCGCTCGCGGTTGCCGACGGCATAGACCCGCCGGCCGAAGGCGGTGCGGTTGAGGAGGAAGATGACCCCGGCCCCGACCAGGATCCACATGAAGAGCGCGTTGGGAATGCCGAGAACCGGCCGGCCGACGGCGAGGAAGTGCATGGCGTCGGTCGCGTGGTCCTGCGGCGCCGAGCCGCCGGTGTGCAGCACCATCAGACCCTGCACGACCGCATTCATGCCGAGGGTGAAGATCATTGAGGGCAGGCGGAGATAGGCGACGCCGAGGCCGTTCACGAGGCCGACGATCGCGCCGCAGAGGATGCCGACGGGAATGGCGAGAACCTCGCCGGGCGTGCCGTACCATCCGGCCACCGCCGTTGCCATCATCGCCCCGAGTGTCACCGTCCAGGGGATCGAGAGATCGATGTGCCCGATAAGAATCACCAGCATGGCGCCGGAGGCGATGACGCCGAGGAAGGCGCTGATCTGCAGCTGCTGGAGAAGATATTCTGGCGACAGGAACTCGCGCGAGTAAAGGGCACCGCCCGCCAGAAGCACGACGATGCAGGCGAAGGCGATGAGGACGGACCGGTCGAGGCCGAGGCGGACAAGGCGCGACTGGCTGGCCGCACGGGGCACTGTGGCGCTCATGCCAGGATCTCCAGCCGGTTGCGGATGCGAAGGATGCGCACGGCCCCGAGCGAGATCGCAGCGAGGAGAACAACCCCCTGGAACAACGGCTGCCACAAGGGATCGAAATCGAAGACGAAGAGAAGATCCTCGATCGTGCGCAGGACGAAGGCGCCGAAGACCGAGCCAATGGCCGATCCCCAGCCGCCGAAGAGCGAGGTGCCGCCGATCACCACGGCGGCGATCGAGTTCAGCGTGTAGGTGCCCGCGATCGGCGCCGAGGCCTCGCCGGAATAGGTGTTGAAGGTCAGCATCAGGCCGCCGATCGAGGCCAGAAGTCCCGACAGCGTGTAGGCGAGAAGCTTGGCGCGCTCGACCGGCACCCCGGACATGTAGGCCGCCTGCTCATTCGACCCGGTCGCATAAGCGGCTCGCCCGAGAACGGAGCGTCGGAAGGGAACCCAGACCAGGAGAACCACCGCGAGCAGCACGAGAAGCGCGGCCGGCACGGTATCGAAGACCTGCCCGGTCAAGAGGTCGGCGATGTCCGACTGCACGTCTCCGCCGGGACCCGGCCGGACGAAAAGGGCGATGCCGTAGAAGATCGCGCCCGTCGCGAGCGTGGTGATGATCGGCTGCAGCCGCCCGAACACGACGATCGTGCCGTTGAGGAACCCGGCCAGCGCGCCCACGCCGAGAACGGCCAGAATGCCGAGCGTTCCTTCCGTCGGCGTTCCGACGACCAGCGTCGAGGCAAGGCAGTTGGCGAGGACGAAGACCATGCCGACGGAGAGATCGAGCCCCCGTGTCAGGACGGGAAGCGTCTGCGCCATCGCGACGAGCGCCAGAAGCACCGCCTTGTTGGCGGCCGTCGTCGCCACCGCCGGCGTCAAGCCGACGGGATGGTTTGCGATGTAGATCGCGAACATCACGACGAACAGCGCAATGGAACCGAGAAGCCCGCGGTGATGCCGGACGAAGAAGCCGAGGTCCGTCATGCCGCGCGCCCACCGACGTTCAACGCGGTCTCGATCATCGTCGTCTCGTTCAGGGCATCGCCGGACAGCTCGCGGGCAACCGTCCCGCCATACATGACCAGAACCCGGTCGCAGCAGCCGATCAACTCGGCATAGTCGGTGGAGTAGAAGAGAACGGCGAGGCCTTGCCCGGCGAGATCGCGCAAGAGCCGGTAGATCTCCTGCTTGGTGCCGACGTCGATCCCGCGCGTCGGGTCGTTGAGAAGCACGATGCCGGGGCGTGTCATCAGCCATTTCGCCAGCACGACCTTCTGCTGGTTGCCACCGGACAGGTTGGAGACGGGCGCACGGGGATCGCCGGCCTTGACCTTCAGCCTTTCCACCATGTCTGCAATGGCCGCCGCCTCGCGGCTGCGATCGATGGACGGGCCGCTCCGGAACCGCGACAGGGCGGCCAGACTCATGTTGTCCTCGACGCTCATCGGAAGCATCAGGCCTTCGGTCTTGCGATCCTCCGGGATCAGAGCCAGCGGCAGATCGCAGCGCATGGCGGCACGCGGTCCCGTAAGCCTCACCGGCTTGCCTGCGACCTCGATCGAGCCGGAGACGTTCTTCAGGACGCCGAAGAGGGCGAGTAGCAGTTCGCGCTGACCCTGGCCGTCGAGACCGCCGAGACCGACGATTTCGCCCTTTCGAACATCCAGCGACACGTCGCGAAGCTCGCGCCCCCAGGACAGGCCGCGGGCCGACAACGCGACCGGGGCGTCGCCGGACGGGGCGGGCTTGTCGGGATAGGGGTGCGTCACCTCGCGCCCGATCATCATCTGGACGATCTCGTCGACCGAGCGCGCGCCCTTGCGGAAGGTTTCGATATGTCGGCCGTTGCGGAAGACGCTCGCGGCGTCGGCAAGATCCTCGATCTCCTGCATGCGATGGGAGACGTAAAGGATCGCGACGCCCTCGCCGCGCAGCCGGCGGATGATAGCGTACACGCGCTTCACGTCCTCGCTCGTCAGGGCCGACGTCGCCTCGTCGAGGATCAAGACCCTCGGCTTCTTGGCGAGCGCCTTCGCTATCTCGACCATCTGCCGGCGCGACAGCGGCAGGTTCTTGACCAGCTCGCTGGGGTGCACGTCCTCGCAGCCGACGAGTGCCAGAAGCTCGCGGGCGTGCTGCCGCTGCGCACGATTGGAGATCAGGCCGAAGCGGCGGGGTGGATCGACGATCGAGAGATTGTCGGCGACCGTCATGTCCGGGATCAGCGAGAGCTCCTGGAAAACGCAGACGACGCCGGCCTCCATCGCCTCCGTCGGGTTGCGGAATTTCACCTCTCGCCCGTCCACCAGGACCTTGCCCCCGCTCGGATCGGTGACGCCCGAGGCGATCTTGATCAGCGTCGACTTGCCCGCGCCGTTCTCGCCGAGCACGGCGTGGATCATGCCGGGGCGCGCGGCAAAATCGACACCCGCAAGGGCGGCGACGCCGCCATATCGCTTGGAAACGCCCCGGAACTCGAGGATCGGAACAGCCTCGGGACCCGCAGGCATGGACATGGCGCCCGGATCCGCTTGGGACAGGATGGAGAGATCGCGCAACGAAGACGCCCCTTCCGACAAAGGCCGTGGATCGGCGACTGGCGGCAGCGAGACGCAGCCGCCGGCCCGAACTTGCGGTGGCCGAGCCTACTGGTTGGCTTGGCTCTGCCCCATGATCTCCTGCGCGGTGAAGTTGATGCCGCAGGTCGGGAAGGAGTTGCCGACGAAGAAGTTGTCGGTCTCCCTGGAGTAGAAGCTCTCGCCGTCCTTGAAGTCGGGGTCGGAGACGATCGACAGCGGCAAAGCGATCGACTGCGGTACGATTTGTCCGTCGAGCGCGGCGAGTGCGGTCTTCATCGCGACGGCGACCTGGGCCGGACCGCTGCCGGCCGAGGTGCACTTCAACCCGTCCTTGGAATGCTCCGCGCAGAGCTTACGGAAGCCGTTCTCCGTCTCGCCACCCACCGGCACGAAGGGATGGCCGGCGTCGATCATGGCACGGACCGTTCCGGTCGAGCCGCCCTGGACGGACACGCCATCGAACTTCTTGTGGACCGCAATCGCGTCGGCGACGACCTTCTGGGCGGTGCCGTCGTCCCAGCGCCCGACGACCTCGACGCGCTCCCACGGACCCGGCGAGGCTGCCAGCACTTCCTGGATACCGTCGTGCCGGTCGCGGTCGACCGAGGTGCCGGTCACGCCACGCACTTCCAGGAGCTTGCCCTTGCCGCCCGGCACGTTCTTGACGAGCCATTCACCCCAGAGCTTGCCGAGGCCCTTCTGGTCGACGTTGACATTGATCGCCTCGTCGGAATCCAGCGTGTTGTCGAAGGCGACCAGCACCACGCCGGCCGCCTTGGCCCGCTTGATCACCGGCTTGAAGGCCGTCGGGTTCTGCGCGTTGACGATGACGGCGTCGTAGCCGGAGTTGATGAAGTTATCGACGGCGGCGATCTGGGCGGCGACGTCGTCTCCCGTCGACACCACCTTGAACTCCTTCAGCTTGGCCTTCACGTCGGGCTGCTCGGCATAGGCCTTTGCGGTCTGCACCATTTGGATACGCCACGTGTTGCCGATGAAGCCGTTGGCGAGCGCGATGCGGTAGGGACCCTCCTTCTTCGGATACTGGAAGAACTTGGTTTCTGCGGTAAGAGGCTTGTAGCATTCGGGATCGGCGCTTGGTCCGGCGACGATCTCGGGACCGGCGGCTTGTGCTCCTGCGGTCATGGCTAGCACGGCCGCGGTCGTTGCGAATGCCGCGACCAGACCGGCGGTGGCGTTTTTCTTAAAAGCTGTAAGCTGGATTGTCATATGATGGTTCCTCCCCAGGACACGATCAAACGAACCCCATACCCTCGACCCCCGAGGTCATGGGGAATGTCTTCCAACAAGTCGCTCAGCGCACGCGCATCGACCGCAGCCTGCCGGCCACCTCGGAACGAGCTTCGCGGCAGCCTCCCAGCCCGCCCCGAAAAACTCAGACAATCTTATTAGGATACGAGTCTTGCTGATGCGGCAAGAACATTTCTGGTGTTCCGCCTCGCTGTTGATTTGAACTGACCGACATGACGCTTGCGGACTGGGCCAAGCCGTTGGCTAGTTGTTCAGTCCCGGCATCTGTTGGCCCGTCTCACCAGACCGACAGGCTTTGCTTTGCTTGAGCAACCATGCTTCAGCGCTCGTCTCAATGCGCTACGGCAAAGTCGAACAAACCGCGCGCCATCAGCGCCGCAACGGTAGCCCCGGCATCCTGCAGTCCGACCGTCTTCTCACGGAATGCGGCGGCCTTTCCGTGTTGTGCCGTCATAGTCTTGGTGGCCTCTAACGCGTCCTCGGCCGTGCGAGCGCCCGTCGCCAGCGCGCTTGCCAGATCCGTTCCCGCAGCGGCTTGCGCCTCCATTTCCGCTGTCAAGGGATAGAGGACGTCGAGGATGGTCTTGTCACCCGGTTTGGCCTTGCCGCGCTCACCAATGCCATCCCGAAAGGCGGACCAGAAGATCGCGATCTCTGGGACGCCCAGCTCGGTCACGCCATCCAGCGCCTTGCCGGCCCGCATGAAGCCGGTGGCCGTCAGCGTTCCCATCGTCGAGGGCGCGGCTCGCGCCATCGCAGCGCCTGCCGTCTTGAAGCGTTTGGCAAGGCTGGCTTCGCTTCCCTCCGCGCGTACCGCCTCGAGCGCGGCGGCAAAGCCCTTGCTCATCGTGATGCCAAGGTCGCTATCGCCGACCTTGCCGTCGAGGGCGATGAGTTCATCGCGCTTTTCGGTGAAGAGTGTGCTCCAGCTCTCGAAGAGCGGCACGAGGTCGGTGCTGCCGATCGTGTGCATGGCGATCTCCCTAGCGTGCGACGTGCTTGAAGAAGGGGGTCGTCGCGCTCGATCCGACGAAGCCGTCGAGTTCATCGTCCAGACGCAGCACCGAAATCGAGGCGCCGGCCATCTCCATGGACGTTGCAAACTCGCCGACGAAGACGTGTTTGGCCTGAACGCCTTGCTCATCCAGTATGGCTGCGACGCGACGGAAGAGAATGTAGAGTTCCTCCAGCGGGGTCCCGCCCAAGCCGTTGATGAGGACGGCGGCGCTCTCCCCCCGTTCGAAGGCGAGTTCCGACAGGATCGGCTGCATCATTTCGTCGACCACCGCGTCGGCGGGCGCCAGCTTGGCGCGGCGGATGCCTGGCTCGCCATGAATGCCCATGCCGATTTCCATCTCATCCTCGCCGATCGAGAAGGTCGCATGCCCGATTTCGGGAACCACGCAGCTCGACAGGGCGACGCCCATCGTACGGGTCCGCGCCTTCGCCTTCTCGGCAACCCGTACGACCTCGTCCAGGGACAGGCCGGCCGCCGCCGCCGCGCCGGCAGCCTTGTAGACGAATACGATGCCGGCAACACCGCGCCGCTTGTGCTCTTCGCCGACGACCGATGAAGCGGCATCATCGTTGCCAACCACATGGCAAACGGCGATATCCTCCATGTCGGCCAGCTCTGCAGCCATCTCGAAGTTGATGATGTCGCCGCTGTAGTTGCCGTAGATGTAGAGAACGCCGGCCCCCTGGTTGATATGACGCGTGACAGAGAGCATCTGCTCCGCGCTTGGCGACTGGAAGACCCCTCCGACGGCCGCGCCATCCAGCATGTTCTCGCCGATGTAGCCGAGGAAGAGGGGGAGGTGGCCCGAACCCCCACCCGTCGCGATGCCGACCTTGCCGTCGACGGTGCGCGTGGCCACCATGCAGCGAGGGTCGCCCTCGACATGGGTCACTTCCGGATGGGCGCGGTAGATACCCTCCAGCATCTCGTCCACAAAATCCGTCGGCGCGTTCAGGAACTTTTTCATGTCAGGTCTCGCTGGGTGAAGGGAGATTGCGCTTCTGGCGCGTGACGAAGAAGGCGGCGGCCAGCAGGATGAAGATCCCGATCACAAGCCGCTGCCATGTGCTGGGGATACCAACCAGCACAAGGACGTTGTTGAGAACGACGATCAGCAGGACGCCAAGCACCGTGCCGAGCACAGTGCCGGTGCCACCTGTGATTCTCGCGCCTCCCAGAACCACGGCCGCGATCACGGTGATTTCAGTGCCGACAAGATCGAACGGGTTCGCCTGTCGATTGGCGCAGACATGGATGATGCCTGCCAGGCCGGCGAGGGCGCCAGCATAACCGAACACGAACAGATGGACGGTGCGCAGGCTGTAGCCGAGCCTTGCGGCAATATCGGCATTGCCGCCCATGGCGAAGATCGCACGACCCATCAGCGTGCGGTTCAGGATCCACCAGGTTACGAGCGCGGCGATCGGCAGGGCGAGGAAGTATGCGGGAAGAGTGATTGTTGCCCCGCTGGCCGCCTCGAAGCGCAGAAGGGCAAGGCGCCCGAAGGCACCCATCTGCGGCGGCAGCGACATGATCCAGACCGTGCCGATGAAGGCCAGCAGGAAACCGCGGAACAGGTATTGGGTGCCAATCGTCACGATCAGCGAGGGGACCCGCAGGTGGTGGACGAGAAGGCCGTTGATCAATCCTAGGAGTGCACCGCCAAGCGTCGCCATCACGAGGACGGCGGCAATCGGCAAACCTGGCAGGTACTTCTGCGCGACCAGCGTCATCGAATACATCGTGAAGGCGGCAATCGCCGTGAACGAGACGTCGATCCCGCCCGCCGCCAGGACCACCAACGTGCCCAGGGCAAACAAACCGATGACCACGCTGGCCCGCCCGATATCGATCAGTGTCGACGGCTGCAGAAAGGCAGGATTGGCCAACGCGACGCCGATGCAGATCGCGACCAGAAGAATGAAGGTAATCGTCTCGGGACGACGCCGTACGAGATCGCTCAAGCGGTGACCGGGGCCCGCCCGCTTCGGCGAGGCATCGCGCATACCCATCGTGGAACTCATGGCGACATGTCCGCTCTAGACATGAGCATGGCGGCGTAGAGAGCCTCCTCGCTCGTGTGCTCCGCATCATGCTCGGCAACCACATGGCCGTCGTTCATGACAAGGATCCGGTCGACGTTCTGCAGGAGTTCGGGAAGGTCGTCGCTGACGATCACGAGGCCCATGCCGGATTCCGCCAGCTCCTGGATCGCTCGATAGATCGTATCCTTGGAGCCGACATCGACGCCGACCGTGGGCCCGTGGAGAACGAGAAGCTTGGGCGCGATCGACAGCCAGCGCGCGATCAGGACGCGTTGCTGATTGCCACCCGAAAGCGCGCCGACCGGCAGATCGAGATCCTGAGTGTTGAGCTTCATCTCGCTGGACAGTTGCGCCGCCCGGCGCCGACCCTCGCGCCCATCGACGACGCCAAGGCCATTGGCAAGATCTCCGACGATCAGCGCGATCTCGTTGTCGAGAATGGATTTGTCGAGGAAAAGACCCTCCGCGAGCCGATCTTCCGGGACGTAGCCGATGCCGGCCGCAATGGCATCCGCCGGCCGACGAATATGGACCGGCGCACCGTCCAGCTCGATCGTTCCTCGTGTAGCCGCTGAAACCCCGGCTAGCGCCATGGCGAGTTCGTTGCGGCCCGAGTCCGCCAGGCCGGTCACCCCCAGAATTTCGCCCTCGCGCAGCGTCAGATCGAGCGGTGCAAACCCGTCGGCCGACAAGCCACGAACGCGCAGGAGTTCTCGCTGGCCCGACGACGCCTGCCGATAGCGAAGCGCCTCGATCCGCCGACCTGTCATGAGTTCTGCAAGGTCGCTCTTGTCATAGGCGGCAAGCGGTCCCTGCGCGACGCAACGCCCATCCCGAAAGACGATCGCATGGCCTCCAATGCGGTAGCATTCGTCGAGTTTGTGGGTCACGAACAGGATCGCGACGCCGTTCGTGCGAAGACGCTCCAGAACCGCTATGAGATTGTCGACCTCCCGTCGCGTCAGGGAGGTGGTGGGCTCGTCCATGATGACGAGTCGTGCATTTCCGGCGACCGCGCGAGCGATTGCCACAAGCTGGCGGGAGGCCAGCGGCAGGTCGTCGACGATCGTGTCCAGGAAGGCTGCTTCGCTCGGCAGTCCGACGGTCGAAAGTGCTCGCTCTGCTGTTGCACGAAGCCGCCTGCGGTCGAGGCGTCGCGCGAGGCGGCCCTTGGCCGCGACGAGCTGCTCGCCCATCGCCACGTTCTCGGCGACCGTCAGGTTGGGAAGGAGCGAGAGGTCCTGATAAACTGTCTCGATACCGGCGGCGAGCGACTGAATCGGATCGAGCGCCTGGAAGGCTTCTCCGTCGAGCTGGATCTCGCCGGCCGTTGGCACCAGGGCCCCCGAGATAATCTTGATGACGGTGCTCTTGCCGCAGCCGTTCTCGCCCAGGAGGTGGTAGACTTCACCATGGACGAAGTCGAGGTCGATGCCGCGCAAGGCATGGACACCGCCAAACCATTTTTCCACGTTTCGCAGCGCGAGGAAGCGCCCCTCGGTCGCCTGCGCGATCTCTGTCCTCAAAGCGCTCCTCCCCGCCGCTTCCAAAGGTTGGGCCGGCGACAGCGAGCCGCCGGCCTGTCGGCTTAGAAGAGGTGTTCCTGGTAGTTGGACTTGTCGGCCAGGACCATGCCGTTGCCGATCACGAGAACTCCCTCGCCCGGACCCTTGCGAACGGAGACCTTGTTGTAGCCCTCGACACCGAGATCCATGCCGTCCGTGATGGGCTGCTTGGCCAGAAGCGTCTTGGCGACCGAGTTCATCGCCATGCCGGCCTTGGCCGGATCCCAAAAGCCGATCGCGGTGATGGCACCCGCTTCCAGAAGGTCTGCGGAAGGGTTCGGTAGGCCTGTTCCGACCAGACAGACCTTGCCCGCGAGTCCGGCCTCATCGATGGCACGGCCGACGCCCAGCACGTCGTTGCCGGCAGACGTCTGAAATCCCTTGATGTCGGGGTGCTTGCGCAGGATCTCCTTGGCCTTCTCGTAGGTGCCGTTGGCATCGTCGAAGGATTCGTTGTTGGGATCGACGAGTTCCATCTGCGCGTACTTCTTGGCATTCTCCTCGCCGGCGCCAACCCATTGGAGATGGGTGCGGCTGCCCAGCGAGCCGACGAAGGTGGTCCACTTTCCGGCCTGACCCATGCACTGCGCCAACCGCTCGTTGAGCGCCGCGCCGTACTCGGCATTGTCGAAGGCTTCGACATCGGCCTGGGTGTTCATCTGGTTGTCGGCCTCGTGCGTCACCACGACGATGCCTCGCTCCATCGCGCGCTTGAGGGCGCCTTCCAGAACGGCGGGGTCCATCGGAACCACGGCAAGCGCGTTGACGCCACGGGCGGTCAGATCCTGAACGATCTGCAACTGCTGCGCGGCGTCTGCCGTGGCCGGACCGCTTTGGCTGGCATCGACGTCAGGGTTGGCCTTCGCGAACTCCTCGACGCCTGTGTTCATGCGATCGAACCAGGGAATGCCGCTGATCTTCACGACGGTCGCGATGACGGGCTTGGACTGCGCGGCGGCTATACCGGCGATGCCTGTGGCGAGCGCAGACGCGAGCATGCAGCGCGCCAGGATGGACTTAGTTTTCTTCGTCACGGTTTCCTCCTCATGTTTTTGATTCCCCCAAGGGGCATGTCAGCCCGGTGCGCGGGGGAGGCGCACCGTCGAGGCGGAGGGTCTGGCCGCCCGAAAAAAACCTGCCAGGTCGTGACGGCTGAAGGCGAGAAAGGCTAGCAGCAGCAGGCCCCAAGCGAAGTCGCGCACGAAGTTCGAGAAGCCGCCGAAGTTGAGAAGGCTCGACATGAGCTGCAGAGCGATGGCGCTGAGCACCACGCAGACCACCCTTCCGTAGCCGCCCTCAGGCCGAACGCCAGCCATCACCGCAATCAGAATGGCGATCAGGAGATAGGAGCTGCCGTAGTCGAACTTCACGTTGACGTTGCGAGCTGCGATGATGACGCCGCTCAAGCCCGACAGGAGTCCACTGATAGTATAGGTGGCGATGAGCATGCGCTTGCGTGGGAACCCCGCGAAGATAGCCGCCTTCGGGTTGGTTCCCATAAGCATCAGCCAGAGACCGAATGGTGTGAAACGCAAGGCGGCAGCGATGAGGCCGGCAGCACCCAGGAACAGAAGAAAGCTGATGGGAGTGCCCGCAACGACGTCGTTGCCGATGCGCGACAGGAGATCGGGACTGCCCACCGTCACGGCTCGTCCACCCGAGACGACGACCGCCAGACCGGTGAACGCGAGCTGCGTGCCCAGCGTGCACAGGATCGGCGTGATGTTCATTCGGGCGATCAGGAAGCCGTTGACGAACCCGCCCATCAGGCCCGTAGCCAGAGCGATGGCAATGAAGGCAAGGCTGAAATTCGCACCGTCACCACCGATCAGTTGCGTCACGATAACGGCCGACAGGACGCCCGATAGGTTCGCCAACGCGATGCCAGATAGATCGATGCCCCCGTTTCCGGCGCACATGGCGAGCATCACGCCGACCGCGAGGAGGCCGATTTCCGGCAGCTGACCGGCCATGGACTGCAGGTTGAAGGGAGACAGGAAGGACCCGCCCGAAATCGCCGCTCCGACCAGCAGCAGTCCTGCATTGATGACCACCAGCATGAGAAGCTGGCCGGTTGTCCGCTGCATGGCCTCCCCTCCATGTTTAGTGAACGATTGCGTCCTTAACCAAAGAGCTAGCTTCGATCTGACGCCACTGTCAAGCTGACAAGGACGCGAACGTCATGTGGGCAACCCTACCTATACAAACGTGGGCATCTTTGTTTAGTAAACATTTGAGTTGTGTGCGGGAGCATGTGCGGATGAGTAAGCGGTCAGCGACACTGCGTGAGATTGCGGCTTCTGCCGGTGTCTCGGCGGCGACGGTCTCGCTCGTCCTGAACGGTAAGGGGGACATCTCGGAGGCGACGAGAGCCCGCGTTCGCGAGGCGGTGACGCGTGCCAACTACGTGCCACGTTCTTCGCCTCGAATGCCAGCGACCAGCGGCGAGACAATCTGCTTCCTGAAGATCTCCAAGCATGGTCATACGGTCAATCGGGACCACAGCGTCTTCATCTCGGACTATCTAGACGGTATGTCGAACGAGGCGCGCCGGCGGGGCTACACTCTCGAGGTTCTCAGTCTGGAGACCGCCTCCGTCGACGCGATCGTCCAGGCGGCCGCCACGACGACCGCCCGAGGGCTTGTGGTGCTGGGGACCGAACTGTCGGAGAATGACGTTCAGCTCATGCAGGGTGTCGGCGGTCCCAAGGTGTTCATCGATACCTACTTCGATGTGATCGACGCCAACTTCGTGAACATGAATAACGAGGACGCGGTGTATCGCGTTCTTTCTCGATTCAAGGGTTTGGGGCTTCAGCGAATAGGCTTTGTCGCCAGTCACGTCGACACAACCAATTTTCGCCTGCGTTATGAGGCTTACCTGCGCAACATGCACCGGCTTGGGCTGCCGGTTCGGGACGACGATGTGATCGTCATCGAGTCGACCTTTGACGGCGCCTACATTGACGCTTCAGCACGCCTGACTGCCGGCCTTTCATTGGCGGACTGCTACTTCTGCACGAACGACGTCATGGCCTTCGGATTCATCCGTGCTCTTCGCGAACACGGCATCTCCGTACCCGGGGATGTTCGCGTGATTGGGTTCGATAACCTACCGCAGAGCGCAACGATGCAGCCGCCCCTGACATCGATCGATGTTTCCAAACGGAAGATAGGCGCCCTGGCAGTCTCGACGCTGGACGATCTAATTCGTTCAGGTGAGCCGCAACCACCCGTGAAAATTATGGTCGGAGCAGATCTAGTCCTACGGGGAAGCGACTACACCAAACCAAGGCGAAAGGTTGCGACCAAGGAAGCTAGAGATCGCGCTTCAGCTTGAAATGTTGGTTTATCCCGTCGGCTTCAGGTGAAACCAAACGGTCTTGGTCTGGACGTACTGGTCCATGGCTTCGACCCCGTTGTCGCGGGCGAGCGAGCCGGACTGCTTGTAGCCGCCGAAGGGCGTCTTCACGTCGCCCTCGCTGAAGCAGTTGATCGAGACCGTTCCACAGGGAAGTCGGCGCGCGAAATGCATCGCCTTGTCCATGTCGCGCGTGAAGACACTGGCATGGAGCCCATAGGGGGTATCGAGCGCGATATCGAGCGCCTCGGCATTGTCGGCCGCCTCGATGACGCCGAGGACCGGTCCGAAAATCTCCTCCCGCGCAATCGCCATGTCGGGCGTCACGCCATCGAAGACGGTGGGGTTGAGGAAAAAACCTTGGCCATGCTTGCCATCGTTGGCGTAGGCGACGCGGGCGCCCTCCCGGCGACCCTTGTCGACGTAGGACGCCACACGCTCCATGTGCTCATGCGTGACCATCGCGCCCATCTGCGTTTCGGGATCCAACGGGTCGCCGACCTTGAGTGCCGTGACGCCCTCGACAACCTTCTGAAGGAACGCCTCCTTCTGCTTGGCGTGCACGATCTGGCGCATGTTGGCCGAGCAGTTCTGGCCGCCGTTCCAGCAGGCCGCGCTGACGGCGTTGGAGATGAGGTGGTCATCGATCTCGGCATCATCGAGAACGACGAGCGGGCTCTTGCCACCCATCTCGAGCCCAACCGGCTTCAGGTTGCTCTCGCTGGCGTAGCGCAGGAACAGGGCGCCGACCTCAGTCGACCCGGTGAACGAGACGACGTCAATGTCCCGGTGGCGGCCGATCGCCTGACCCGCGGTCTCGCCGAAGCCCGGCACGACGTTCAGGACGCCGGCCGGTAGACCGGCCTCCATCGCGAGTTCCGCCAATCGTAGAGCCGAAAGCGGGGTCTGTTCGGCCGGCTTCACGACGGTGGAGCAGCCGCAGGCCAACGCCGGCGCGAGCTTCCAGGCGGCCATCAGGAGCGGAAAGTTCCAGGGCAGGACGAGGCCGACGACGCCAACTGGCTCCTTGAGGATCAGCGCAAGCGCGTCTTCGCCCGTTGGGGCGACCTTGCCGAAGCTCTTGTCGGCAAGTTCCCCGTACCACTGGAAGAAGGTCGGGACGTGCTCGCCGATCTCGGCCAGACAATCGGTGATCGTCTTTCCGCTGTCGATGCTTTCCAGGACCGCCAACTCTTCGGCATGGTCACGCACAAGCTGCGCTAGCCTCAAGAGGACCGACTTGCGATGCTCGGGCGCACACCGCGACCAGCTGCCGTCGCGAAAGCTGCGTCGCGCGGCCGTGACCGCAAGATCGACGTCGGCTGCCTCAGCCTTCGCGACCAGGCCGATCACGTTTCCTGTCGCGGGGTTCAACGTTTCAAACGTTCGGCCCGAATGCGCCGCCTGGAACCGCCCGTCGATGAACGCCTGCGAAGGGAGGGACAGGCGACCGGCTACGTCGTGGAAGCGCTTGGCGTCTGGAGACAGGGTCATCGGACGGTTCCATCTTGCGGGAAGGTTAGGAAGGGGCGTTGGTCTCAGACCCGTGCCGTTGGCAAGGGAACAGCGAGCGCACTCGCGAAGGGCTCAAGACCGGCCAGGATACCGGAATGCAGCGCGAGACCTTCGCTCTGGGCACGCCTGAGTCCTTCGAGCGCCTTGGTGCCGGGCAGGCGGACCGGCCGGGCGGGGTCGGCAGGCGGGTTCGTGCGACAGGCCTGGGCAACAAACTCGGTTTGACGCCGAAAGGCCGCCGCGCCGGCGAAGGCTTCTGGATCGAAGACCTCGACGAAGACTGACGCCCCCCATTCCGCCTCGCCATCCGCGCGGCCATAGCCGGACAGCCCTTGTGTCAGCGCCTCGACGAGAAGCGCCAACCCATATCCCTTGTGACCATGGTCCGCCCCGCCCGTCGGCAGGAGCGTGCCCTTGGGATCGGCCACGAGCACGGCCGGATCGTCGCTTGGGCGGCCGAGAGAATCCTGTGCCCACAGACCGGGAAAGCGACCTCCCTCGCGCCGAAGCCGCGCGCTGAGGCCCGCCGTCGTGATCGAGGCGGAGGTATCGATCAGTACCGCGTCTCCATCGGTCGGGATGCCGACCGCGATCGGATCGGGGGTGAACACGGCCTGGGTGCCGCCAAATGGCGCGACATGGGCGTCGGAGGGATCACTGCTCGACAGAAGCACCATCATGCCGGCATCGGTCGCGATCGGCAGAAAGGCGGCAAGGCACGCGATGTGATGGCTGCGGCGAATGGCGATCGATGCCGTGCCGTAAGTCCGCGCTCGCTCGACGGCGGTCGAAACAGCCCGCGCGGTCACCCAGACGCCGGGAAGGCGACGGGCGTCCCATACGGCGACGGCGCCCCGGTCGGAGACGACCGCCGGCTCGCCGCTCTTCTCCATGCGGCCCGCCTCGATCTCTTCGAGATAGTCGCCAAGCTGCGCAAGGCCATGGGTCGTGTGTCCCATCGCATCGGCGAGAACGAGGCGCTCGGCGACGACCTCCGGCTTGTCCCCGTCCAGGCCCGCTTTTCGGAGAAGCTCCGCCGCATAGAGTTGCAAGGCGGCGAGGTCGTAACGTGCGTTTGCGGCGGTCAATAGATCAGTCCTCTTGCCCATGGGATGAACTCTGCCTCGCCGTAGCCCAGAAGCTCGCTCTTGGTCGGCCGACCGGAGGCGACCGCGAGGATGTCGCGGAAGATGCGGCGGCCCACCTCGTCGTGGGTTTCCAACCCGTCGACGATGGTGCCGCAGTTGATATCGATGTCACCCTCCATGCGGTGGTAGAGAGCGGAGTTGGTGGCAAGTTTCAGCGAGGGCACGGGCGCTGCGCCGAAGCAGGAGCCGCGGCCGGTGGTGAAGCACACGACGTTGGCGCCGGCTGCGATCTGACCGGTCGCCGAGACGGGGTCGAAGCCCGGCGAGTCCATGAACACGAGGCCCGGTCCGTCGACCCTCTCCGCATAGGCGTAGACTCCGCGCAGCGGGCTTGAGCCACTCTTGGCGACGGCGCCGAGCGACTTCTCCAGGATGGTCGTGATGCCGCCAGCCTTGTTGCCGGGGGAGGGGTTGTTGTTGAGGTCGCCTTCGTCCTCCGCGGCGCTTCGCTCCCACCATTCCAGGAGCGATATCAGTCGTTCCGCGATCTCTGGATTGGCCGCCCGTTCGAGGAGGAGCTGTTCCGCACCATAGATCTCTGGCGTCTCCGAGAGAATTGCCGTGCCCCCCTCCGCGACGAGGAGATCGGCCGCGACGCCGAGCGCCGGGTTGGCCGAGAGGGCGGAGAAGGCGTCTGATCCTCCGCATTGAAGCGCGAGCGTCAGATGGCGGGCCGAGACCGTCTGGCGGCGGTCGGTGGAGGCGACCGCCAGCATCTCGCGCAAGACCGCAACGCCAGCTTCAACGGTGGGAAGGCTGCCGCCCGTCTCCTGGATCACAAGCGTGCGCAGGCGAGGCGAGGGAACAAGGCCTGCGGCCGCCAGAAACCCGTCGATCTGGTTGTCCTCGCAGCCCAGACCCACCACAAGGACGCCCGCAACGTTGGGATGCTCGGCATAGCCGCCGAGGGTCCTTCGCAGAATGTCCATGTCGGCACCGGCCGCCTTGAAGGAGCAGCCGTGCTGATGGGTCAGCGCGACGACGTCATCGACAGCGGGCGTCGCCGAGAGATCGACACGAGACTTGAAGACCGAGGCGATCCTTTTGGCCACGGTCGCCGAACAGTTCACGGTCGCCATCACGACGAGAACGTTGCGCGTGCCCACGCGCCCGTCAGCCCTCTGGTATCCCTCGAACGTCGCGCCGGTTGGAAGGGCCATGGGCATCGCGGAAGCATGACCGAGCGCTTGCAGGTTGCGGTTCGCGCCGGGCGGGCGGAAGGCCAGGTTCTGGGTATGAACGTGGGATCCCGCCGGGACAGGCGCGGAGGCCGTGCCGATCACCGTGCCGAACTTGGTGACCATCTCTCCTTCGGAGATATCGCGGAGCGCGATCTTGTGTCCTTTGGGAATGGGGGTTGCCACGTGCAGGCCCTGCACCGTGACGGCGTCTCCTGCATCGAGGTCGTCGAGCGCGATACCGATCGGGTCGACCGGTGACAGGAGGAGGACGGGTTTCGGCACGGCGGGATCCAGGCGGCTGGTTCGGTCAGAATGTTCAGTTGAGGCGCAGGTCGTTGGTTCCGAAGAGATGGACGTGCTTGGGGTCGGGACGAAGATGGACCTGCGATCCGGGCGCGAGATCAATTCGTTCACGGAAGAGACCGGCGATCCGCGAACCGTTTGAGGCACCGAGCCTGCGGAACGTGACCTGCGTTTCCGACCCCATCGGTTCCACGAGTTCCACCTCGGCGGCAATGGGACCGGTTGGATCGATCGAGATATGCTCAGGGCGAACTCCGTAGGTCGCAACGGCGCCCATGTTCGCAGGGAGAGGCAAACTTTCGTCGCCCTCCATGTGGAAGGCTCCGTTCTCCGAGCGCCCGCGCAGGAAGTTCATGGACGGCGAGCCGATGAAGCTCGCCACAAACGGATTGGCTGGACGATCGTAGAGGTCAAGCGGGCGGCCGATCTGCTCGACGCGACCACCGCGCAGGACGACGATGCGGTCCGCCATGGTCATGGCCTCGACCTGATCGTGAGTGACGTAGATCGTGGTGGTGCGCAGGCGCTGATGAAGCGCCTTGATCTCGGCCCGCATCTGAACGCGAAGCTTGGCGTCGAGGTTGGAGAGCGGCTCGTCGAACAGGAACACAGCGGGGTTGCGCACGATGGCGCGTCCCATGGCGACGCGTTGGCGCTGGCCGCCCGACAGCTCGCGTGGATAGCGCTCGACCAAGGCCTCAAGATCCAAGATGGCAGCGGCCTTGGCCACGCGCTCGGCAATCGTGGATCGAGCCGTACCCGCGAGCGTCAGCGAGAAGGCCATGTTTTGACCGACCGTCATGTGCGGATAGAGCGCGTAGTTCTGGAACACCATGGCGATGTCGCGCGCCTTGGGTGGTAACTCATTGACGCGTCGGCCCGCGATTGCGATCTCGCCGCCCGTGATGTCCTCAAGGCCTGCCAGCATGCGCAGGAGCGTCGACTTCCCACAGCCGCTTGGTCCAACGAGCACCACGAACTCGCCGTCCTGGATGTCGATCGAGACGGTATGGACGACGTCGAGCGGGCCAAAGGACTTGCGGACGTTGCGAAGCTGAACCGTTGCCATGCGTGGCCTTGCGTTAAGCGGAAGGGGCGGGCGTCAGCCCTTCACACCACCGGATCGGATGCCGGCGATGAAGTATTTCTGGAGGAGGAAGAAGAGCGTCAGGCTGGGAAGGCTGAGCAGCGTCACCGCCGCCATGCCCATGCCGTAGCCTTCGAGCTGCGTGTGAGAGCCGATCGTCGGTGCAAAGGCGGCGACGCCGACGGGCATCGTCTTCATCGACTCGTCGAAGGTGATGAGGAGCGGCCAGAGGAAGTTGTTCCAGTTCAGGTTGAACAGGATCACGGTCGCCGCGATCGCTGGCGCGCGAGCCATCGGAAAGGCGATGCGCCAGAAGATCGTCCAGCGGCTGGCGCCATCGACGATGGCCGCCTCCTCCAGCTCCTTGGGGAAGTCGAGGAAGAACTGGCGGAAGATGTAGACGCTGATGACCTGCGCGACCGAAGGCAGGATCAACGCCTGGTAGGTGCTGGCCCAGCCGATCTTGATGAACCCAAGCAGCATCGGTACGACCGTGGTCTCCGCCGGGATCATCAGCGATGCGATGAAAAGGGCGAAGAGAACGTTTCGTCCGGGGAAACGCAGTCGGGCCAGCGCGTAGCCGGCGAGCGCGCCGAACAGGACGCCGAGGACCGTCGCGGACGTGGCGACGAGCATGCTGTTGAGAGCCCAGCGCCCCATCGGATACTGCGCGAAGACGCGCGTGTAGTTGTCGAGCGTCGGCAGCGAGGGCAGGAGGCCGAGACCGCTCGTCAGCGCCTCGCCCGGCGACTTGAAGGAGGTCGAGACCATCCAGAAGAAGGGGAAGGCCCACAGGAGCGCGAAGCCCATGCCGATGAGCCAGATCGTGCCGCGACCCAGGTGCCGACTGAGCCTCACGGTTGATGTGGCGTGCCTGGGCATTTCTTCGAACGTGCTCATCGGCCGCCCCTGCGCAGAAGGCGCCCTTGCAAGGCCGCGAGGGTCAGGATCACGACGAAGAGGATGATGGAAACCGCCGAGGCGTAGCCCATCATGTTGCGGACCACCGCCGAGTTGTAGATGTGCTGGATGACCGACATCGTCGTGCCGGCCGGCCCACCCGCCGTCATGAGGTAGACCTGGCTGAAGATGCGCAGCGTCGAGATCAGCTGGAGCGTCAGGACCATAACGACCGTCGGCCAGGTCGCCGGCAGGATGACGTAGCGCAGCTTCTGGTCCCAGCGGGCGCCGTCGACCGTGGCCGCCTCCTCGAGTTCTCGAGGCACGTCCTGGAGGGCGGCGAGGAAAAGGACGAAGGCAAGTCCCAGATCCCACCAGACCGAGGCGGCGGAGATGCCGATCCAGGCCCATTGCGTGCTGGTCAGCCACGGGATCGCGGACGCGCCGAACGACGTCAGAAGCGCGTTCACCGGCCCGGTCTTGCTATCCAGGACGGCGACCCAGACGAGGCCGACGACGGTCGCCGCCACGACGTTGGGTGCGAAGAAGAAGGTGCGCGCCAGTCCCGACAGCGGCCAGCGCTGATGTACGAAGAGCGCGGCGAGGTAGGCGAGGACGACGACCGCCGGCACGATCACCAGCGCATAGCGCAGCGTGTTGAACAGAGCCTGCCACAGAAGGCGGTCGTTGTAGGCCCGCACGAAGTTGCCGAACCCGACGAAGCTCGGCGTCCCGATGATCGACCAGTTGTGGAAGGCCAGGTAGAAGCCGAACAGAATCGGCAGGATGTTGAAGAGAATGAAGGGGACCGTGAAGAAGGACACGAAGACGTAGGCCACCCAGTCCGTGCGGATGCGCGGGGCGGTTTGCACTTTTGGCTCGTCGCTTGCGATCGTGTCGGGGATCACGGCCAATCGGGCTCGTCCTTATGGTTCTGAGATGACCGAGCCCGGACGGCTCGAAAGCCGTCCGGGGCATGAGAGCCAGGCGAGGGGAAGGGTTCGCCAGCCCGTCAGGCTTCGTCGAGATCCTGCTGCCACTGCTGCGTAATCTCGGCCATCGCGTCGTCGATCGACTTCTGGCCGACCCAGACCCCTTCCAGGGCCCGCGCGAGGAAGCCGGTATTAGTGTAGATCGTGAAGTCCGGACCGCCTGGGACCGGAACCTCGCCGACGGAGGCGAATGACATGCCCTCGACGAAGGGGCCGCGCAGATCCCAGGACAGACCCGCCGTCTTGTAGTCCGGGCGCCCAAGGATCGAAGCTCGAGGTGAGGCGCCGCGCCCTTCCGTGGTCCAAAGGAAGCTGTTGTCGGATAGCCACTTCACCGCTTCCATGGTGGCGGCGTGGCGGCTTTCGTCCTGTTGGCGGTAGAGCTGGAGACCACCCATCTCGAAATAGGTTCGCTGTTCCTTGCCGATCTTCGGGAACAGGAAGGGCTTGAAGTTCAGCCCTTGCGTCTTGTAGCCGGCCAACGTCCAGGGACCCGTCCAGAAGATCGAGCCCTCGCCCGCGCCGAAGGCCTTGTAGCGATCCGTGACGTTGCGGTCCGATACCTTGTGCTTGTCGAAGAGGTCGACCACCCACTGCATGGCCGCTTTGCCGGCATCCGGGTTGACCGAGGCCGTCTTCAGGTCATCGCTGGCGCGCCGGAAGCCCATCTGTTCGGCGACGATGCCCCAGGTTACGGCCGGCTGAAGTCCGGTTCCCGTCATCAGGATCCCGGACCGGGTGACCGTGTCGCCCTGGCGCTGCGTCAGTTTGGTCGCCCATTCGATAAGGCTGGCTTCGTCGGTCGGCGGTGCATTCGGATCAAGTCCGGCGGCCTTTGCATGGTCGAGGTTGAGGAGCGGCTGGAGGCTCATCAGATCCATAGGGACCATGTGAAGCTCGGGACCGTATTTCGGGTAGCGCGCCGCCTTCAGCGAGTTCTCCGAAAAATCAGCCAGATCGAGACCCGCGCTCTTCGCCAGATCGTCGAGCGGCACCGTCACGCCGTCTTTGGCGAGCGCCGCATCCTTGCCGGCGGTTCCCCAGCCAAAGTCCGGTGCGCTGCCCGACGCGGACGCTGCCAGAAGCTTTGTGCGGTACTGTTCTTCGGGCACGAGCTCCATGCGGATCTGGACGCCCTTGCCCTTGTGGGCCTCGTTGAAGGCGCCGATCGCTCGCGTCCAGACCTCGCCGTCGGACGCCTGAAGCCAGCTCCAATGGACGATCTCGGTGGTCCCTTGCGCGATCGCGGGCTTGAACAGACCGCCGGTCGCCGCCGCCGCGCCGACCGCAACCGTGCCTTCCAGGAAACGGCGGCGCGAGATGCCGGATATGCTCATATCGATCTTCCCTCTTCTGGTTGACATGGGTTCAGGCTGCTGCGAACGCGATCTGCGTTCGCTCGATGCGCTTGCTGTAGAGGCCGGTGACGCCGGCGTCGTCGCGCCGGTAGTAGGCGACGAGGAGGTCGCCATCCTCCAATGTAACCGCCGTTGGGTAGCCGCAGTCTCGGGTTCCGAAGGGTCCCGCCACGAAGGTCGGCTGGGCGGACCAGCACGCGCCATCGTCAATCGAAGCATGAAGGCGGATCTGCCCCGGCGCCTCGCGCCAGCCGGTCACCGCCACGACGCAGCCTTCGCCCAGACTCACGAGATCGGCAGGATAGCCCGTCAGGCCGTTCGCGACCGGGCGGCTCCAGCTTCGCCCTCCGTCGCGCGAACGGACGGTGTGGAGCCGACGCGTCACATTCTCTCGCAGCACCAGTAGGATCGAGCCATCCTGTGCCAGATAGGGAGCGGGCTCCTCGAAGGCGTATCCCTCGATCGCTGCGACCGGCTCCGGCGCGGACCAAGTCGCTCCACCATCTCCCGAACGCACGAGGAAGACCCGGGCGTAGTGGGGAACGTCCGACAGGGGCAGCACGATCTCGCCGTTCGCGAGCACCAAGCCGCCTCGCATGCCGTATCCGCCGCTATAAGGTGCGACATCGATCGGCGATGGCGCCGACCACGATAGGCCACCGTCGTCGCTCCGGCAGACGCTCGCGACGCCCCCGCCACGCGACCAGACGATGATCTCCGAGGCCCCGCTCTCGAGTTCGAGCGACGCCTCGAGCTCGGCGCGCAGCTCCGCAGCGCTCGCAAGAAAGGGCTCCTTCAGGCGGGGCGGTGCCTCGCCCTCGCCATACCAGCGAAACCGCCATTGGTTGAGCAGCACCGAGCCGTCGGCAAGAGGCGTTAGCCCCGCGCATTCCATGCCGTCACGGGCGCTTGACGGGACCGCGACCGGTTCCGACCACGTCTCGCCCTCGTCCTGAGAGCGGATCAGGACGTTGCGGAAGTCGGGATCGAGCGGGGGATGAAGCGTGGGGGAGCGGCGTGGCCCTGAGGTCGCGACGAGGAGAAGCGTTCCGTCAGCCAGACGCACCATATGCGGGTGGGCGATGTAGCGCCCCTCGTCCCGCAGAATGATCCGTTCACGCCCCATCGCCGCAGCCCCCTCAGCGATCCAGCTCGAAGCGCGTGCAGCGCACGTACTGGACCGGGGCTGGGTCGTCGCTCCACTCGTGATAGGACGCGACGATCGTGCCGTCCGGCATCTGAACGACGCTGGGGTAGCCGATGTGCTGGAAGCCGCCGGGATGTGTCAGCGACACCGAGCCCGCCGCGGACTCGCCTGTGCCCGGCGTCATCACGCTGGAGCCCGGCTTCTCCTCCGACGTCTGCCCCGGCAGGCCGCCCTCGCGAATCACGAACTCGTTCTTCACGTCCCAGGTGACGCCGTCGTCCGAGATGACGGCACGCACGCCGTAGGGGGGGCGGCGATAGCCGTAGACCATGAGGTAGCGCCCGTCCTGGAGCGGGATCAGCTCGGCTGGGAAGCCCCAGATGTTGGTCCACTTGGGCGGCGTCCAGGAGAAACCATCGTCCTCCGAGATCGTCATCACCATGTTGCGCGCGTCGCTCGACGGGTTGACGTGCGTGCGCATGAAGCAGACGAGGCGACCGTCGGCGAGGCGCAGCAGCGCCGGCTCCTCGTAGTCGATGATGCTGGCGGGATCGTAGGCGAGGGTGGAGAAGTACTCCCAGTTTTCGCCGCCGTCGTCCGAGCGCATGAGGGCCGATCGCGTGGATTCGCCCTCGCCCTCCTCGCCATAGCCGCGAATGCGCCCGTATAGACCCATGAGCAGCGAGCCCGATGGCAGCTCCCAGATGCCGAGCCGGCATCCCCCATGCTTCAGCGGCCTGACGTTCACCGGCATCGGCTCGCTCCAGGTCTCGCCGCCGTCGGTCGAGCGCAGGACGTAGGTGCCGAGCCAACCCTGCAGCTTGTAGGCCCAGGTCCAGTCGCCGTATTCGCGCGTGACCGGATGCGCGCTCCAAGAGGGCTGCTCGTGGCGCACGCCCCGCTTGAAGAAGCCGGTGATTGTCAAGTTCACCAGAAGCGTGCCGTCGGAAAGCTCGCAGATCCCGCAGTCCCAATTGCCCTGCGTCTGTGTCAGCGGCAGCACAACCTTGCGGCTTGCCGGATCCCAGGTCCGCCCACCGTCATGCGAGCGCATCATGACGGTTTGTCCGCTGTCGTGGTGAAACGGGAAGCGCTCCTCGTTGAAGACCGCCAGGATGTCGCCGTTGCGAAGCAGGCGCGTGCAGATCTGATTATTGGAGAGTTTGGAGTCGTGCCAGATCGTGTGATGGCTGACGTTCCGAGGCATCGGGCAGGAACCTTGATGGGGAGGGCTTTGGGGGGATGAGGGTCAGGCGGCCGCGTGCTGCAGCACGCCCGGCACACCGGTCTGGAGAAGCATATCGCGACACCGCTCGCGATAGTCGTCGCGCACGTCACGCGTGGGCGCGCGGCAGCGGCTGGAGTCGAGCCCGACGAGCTCCATGCAGAGCTTGTCGAGATACCCGTCACCGCTTGTGAAGCCGGCCTCGATTTCCATCCAGAGCTTGTAGAAGGGCATGGCCTCGCGCACGAGGTTACGTTGGACCTCGCCGTAGCGACCTGCGTCCAGATCGGCGAGGAGCTTCAGTCCCCAGGCCGGCCAGTAGTTGGACAGATGCACCTCGAAGGCGCGAGCACCCAGCGCATGGCTCAGCGGGAACATGAGGTGGTTATCGATGATCGAGAGTCGCGACGAGAAGGTCGAGACCACATCCTCGAACTCCATTGCGTCGGTGCGAGGGGTCGCCCACTTCAGGCCGACGACGTTCGGGATCTCGGCAAGCTTCTCGACCGTACGGAAGGACACGGCCGCACTCGTCCAGAACGTGTTGTAGATGATGATCCCGACGTCCGCAGCCTCGGCGGCCGCCTTCACGTAGTCGAGGAAGTCCCCTTCGGTGTGGTTGAAGTAGAAGGGGCATGAAACCTGGATGAACTGGAAGCGCAGCCGTTCGGCAGCGCGGGCGAGCGCGACAAGCTCGCGCGTACTCGTGGTCTGGGCGCCCATGGCAAGCGGCAGGGCACCCTCCGCGGCTTCGGCCACCGTCTCGGCGACACGCACTCGTTCGTCGAATGTCATGGTGGAAAAGTCGCCGGCCGCGCCGCCGGCGAGAAGAACCCCGTTTCCGCGTGCGACTCCGTGGCTGCGCAGAAATCCGACGTGACGCGCGATGGCATCGGTGTTCAACTCGAGATCACCATCCCGGAACATGGTCGGGATGGTGATGTAGCATCCCCGAAGTTCGTCTTTTAGGGCGTTTGCGTCCATCATGGTCACTGTCTTCGGTTCTCAAGGGCAGGGGCGAAGTCCAGCATCTCCCGCCGCCGTAATCGGGCGTTGGACCGCTGAAAGCTCGAAAATTGTCGGAAGTGATCTGCGTCTGGACAGGATGATTGCAGACTTGCGACGCGATCATATTGACTGAAAGCGCCACCAGATTGATGCTGCGCGTCAATTTCTAGGGTCGAGACGTGATGCGTGAGATCTGCTTCGTCCTCGTACCCGAATTCCCCCTCTACGCCCTCGTTCCCGCTATCGAGGCGCTGCGCCTCGCCAACCAGAACGCTGGCACGACGCTTTACGATTGGGTGTTCGCCTCCTGCGACGGCGGTCCAGTGACCGCCGGAAACGGAATGGTCATCGAGGCGACCCAGCCCTTGTCCTCGACCCTGACACAGAGCTTCGCCATCGTCTGCGCAGGCAACGACCCGACGCGCATGCTACAGCGCGAACTGTTGGACTGGCTGCATCGCCGCGCCGTGTTCGGCACGCGGTTGGGAGCCTTGGATACCGGGACCTTCGCCCTTGCGGCTGCCGGGGTTCTGACGGGCTACCGCGTCACGCTGCATTGGGAGGCCATACCCGCCTACCGCGACCTGTATCCGAATGCCGACGTGGTGGAAGAACTCTTCGTCGTCGACCGCGGTCGGTGGACCTGCGCCGGCGGTACGGCCGCGCTCGACATGATGCTGCACCTGATCGAAGAGGATCACGGGCCGGCGCTCGCCCAGATCGTGGCCAACGGTTTCGTTCACGGTCGTGGTCGACCGAGCAATACGCCGCAACGTGCTGTTGCGGGCGATGCAGCGCCACCGATCTGGCTGAAGGTGTCGCGGCTCATGGCCGAACACATCTCCTACCCTCTCCCGATCGAGGAGCTATGCGTGCGTTCCGGTGCCTCGCGGCGCACGGTCGAGCGCTTGTTCCAGCGCGCGTCCGGCGTATCGCCCGCAACCCATTATCTCTGGCTTCGGCTCGATAAGGCGCGCGACCAGCTTTTCTACACGGACGAAACGATCAGCCACATTGCGGAGGTAACGGGCTTTCAAAGCAGCGCCCACTTCAGCCGGGCGTTCAAGGAGCGCTACGGAGCAACGCCCAGCGCGTTTAGACGAAGTTCGAGCGCCGAGCGCCGGCACCTCTATCATCCCGTCGGGCTCCGGATTTCGCGTCAGGATCGCTCTTGAGTTGGCTTCCGAAGCTAGCCTTCATTCCATCGCTACTCACCAGCATTCAGGATGCCACGTGCAGTCTGTTCGTCGGTGATAAGCGCGTTTGCCAGTTTGCCCGTTAGCGCCGCGTAGATTGCCGGGACGCGGATCATACCGGAACTCACGATCAGCACCGGCTGACGGCTGCTAGGCTGCGGATGGAAAGATGTCAGTCGCTCGACATAGCCGTTGCGGATCAGTTCACCGGACATGTTGATAGCACCTCCGAGAACCTCGCCGACCGCACCATTCTCCATGCAGTGAGCAAGCTCTGTGTCGCTGATGAAGCCGTCGAGATGAATGCCCGCCTGCCAGCCGATATTGCCGCTTCCAATCACCCGGATGTTCGCCTCGTCGACCAGGGTCTGCAGTGTCTTGTAGCCGACCTGCGCCTGCAACGTCTCGCGATCCCGAACGCTGGCGGTCACGAGAGGCATCGGCAGCGGATAGCTTTGCGCGCCGATCCGCTCGGCAAGTTTCGTCACCACATCATGACGGCCGGCACGTCCGTTGAGCGTGAGGTTGCCCATCAAGGAAACGCATTTGTGCTGCGGTCTGTCCATCTGCCCGATGCGCAACACGGTTTCCTGCATTGCCTTGCCGTTGCCGACAGCGACGACGAACGGTGCCTTCTGCATGAGAAGGTTCTCGAGGTAGATTGCCGCCGCGGTTGCCACAGCTGGCATATCTTCCTCGTTTGCCGCCTCGCTGAGGGTCACTTCGCAGAAGTGGAGGCCGAAACGATCCTTCAACCGATCGGCAAGCTCAATGCACTCCGCCAAGGGATGCATGACTTGGAAGCGTACAAGGTTCTCCGCCAGTGCCAGCGCGATGAGTCGCTGCACGACCTGCCTCGAGATGCCGAGCTCGCTTGCGATGTCGTCCTGACGCCTGCTCTTGGCATAGTAGAGCCAAGCAGCACGTGCTGCCTGGTCGAGTTTGCGGTCGGCATCGATCCTGTCGCTCATGTCCGAGGCCAGCCCATCACGTTTCCCGAACGCGAAGATCAGAGCTTGAGCAGGCGCGCAATGTTGCCGCCGACAATGGCTCGGTAGCCCTCGGGGTCGGTAGTGGCGCGCTCCATCTTTTTGAACTCCCATTCGTAGTCGACGAAGGGGGAGTCCGTACCCCAGATGACCTTATGCGGTCCGAGTTCGCGGACCGCGGTCTGAATCTCGAAGATCGGCGCACGCGAGGTCTCGAGATAAAGGTTCGGACATTCCTTCGCGTAGGCGATGGCCTGATCGACGCTCCAGAAGAAACCCATATGGGCCATGAGCAGCGCTACCTTCGGGAAGCGCTGCGCCATGATGCGGAACTCTGGTGGGCTGTTCAGGAGGTCGCTGGCGCCGTGGACGATCACTGGGATGTCGAACTCTTCGGCAACAGCGAAGAGCGGATCCACCAATCCCGGGTCCGACAGGTGATAGCCGTTGATTGTGGGATGCAGCTTGAGTCCCTTGAAGCCCCAGTCGCGCACGCAGCGACGGACCTCGTCAGCGGCGTCCGCCTGCCAAGGGTTCACGGCGCAGTAGGGGATGAGACGATCGGGAAACTGGTCGAACGCCTCCTTGATCGGCTCGTTGGTGAAGTTGCCCTCGACGAACGGGAACATTACCGCCTTGTCGATACCGGTCGCATCAAGCTTGGCGACGAGATCCGCTCCAGTCTGATGCGCCCCGTGACGGGTGCCGAGATGGTTGTGGGCGTCGATGATCTGGGACATGCCGATCGCTTTCCTTGTCAGGTCCGGCGCTTCAGGCCGCCGACGGCCATGGCGAGAAGAATGAAACCGCCGTTCAGCGCGTAGCGGTAGGGCGCTCCAAGCCCAAGCAGCGTCAGGCCGTTGGCGAGAAAGCCTATGAAGAGTGCACCCAGCAGCGTTCCCGCAATGCTCATCTCGCCGTTGCGTGTGGCGAGCGTACCAAGATAGGCAGCGGCGAAGGCGTCGAGGAGGAAGGGCTCCGCTCCGCGTGGCATGGCGATGCCGGTCCGCGAGACGATGGCGATGCCTGCGAGGGCTGCCAGGACGCCCGAGATCACGAAACCGAGCCCGAAGGTCATACGGATGTCGATACCGGCGAGAAAGGCCGCACGGACATTGCTGCCGACCGCTCGGGCGTAGCGCGCGAACGGCGTGAAACGCATCACCACGAAGGCGATCAGGAACACGACGACAGCAAGTACGATCAGGGCCGCGACGGGGCCAAGGTCACGTTGCCCAAGATAGAGGAAGTCCCGGGTGACGCTCCGCGGCAACGTGAAGAGGATTTGCGGCTCGGCGCCGTTCGTCGCCATCAGCTCGCCCGAGCGGATCACGAACATCATGCCCAAAGTGCCGATGATCGCGGGGATGCCGACATAGGCCATCAGCACCGCGTTGATGCATCCGACAGCTAGTCCGAAGGCCAGCGGTACGGCGAACGCCATCCAGACGGGATAGCGATGCAGGATCAGCATCGCGGCGATCAACCCTGCTGCATCGGCGATTTGCGCGATCGACAGGTCGACGCCGCGCATCTTCATCACAACCGTCAGTCCGAGCGCCATGATGACGACCACCGCGCTTTGACGGATGACGTTCTCTATGTTGGCCGGCGATAGGAAGACCGGGTTCAGGTACCCGAAGATACCGAGAACCAGAACCATACCGACCAGCGCGCCATACTCGCGCAGAAACTCGATCGGCGGCGATGTCGTCCGTCCCCGAGCCATGGCAGACATGCCCATCAACTGAGCTTCCTTTTCAAAAGATCAGGACCTGACCGATGCCGCGCTTGTGGATGACGCCAAGCGCGATCGACAGGATCAGCACCACGCCTTGCAGACCTGGGAGTGCCTGACTGGATACGCCGATCAGGATCAGACCGTTGGAAAGGGAGGCGAGGAACAAAGCCGCGATGACGGTGCCGACGACGTTCAGTTCGCCGGCACGATTCAAGGTGCTACCGAGGAAGGCGGCGGCCAAGGCGCTGATCAGGAAGTCGATGCCGGTCGCCAGTGCCGAGGCACCGTAGGAATAGGAGGCAAGAACGACCCCGGCGAGGCCGAGCACGAGGCCCCCGACTAGAAACGAGGCAGCAGCGTAGGGCGCACGACGGATGCCCCGCAACTCAGCTGCTGCAAGGTTCTGTCCGACGGCATACATGCGAAGGCCGAGCCGCGTCCGCTTGAGCACGAGCGCGAGCAGCAGCGTCACTGCGACGAGGAGAAGGAAAACAAAGGGGATCGGACCAAGATAGCCCTGCCCGATGAAGAAGAACCCCGGCTCGTCGGACAGCGTCAGCGCTTGGCCGCCGTTGTAGAGCAGCGTCGCGCCCATCACCACGAACATCAGCCCAAGGGTCGCCACGAAGGCGGGCATACCGAAGGCGAGAACAAGGACCGCGTTGAGTGCTCCTGCCGCCAAGCCGATCAGCGCTCCCAGTCCAAGAACGCCCGCTAGGCTGCTGCCGGCGACGAGGGCTCCCGCGGCGACGTTGGTGGCCAACTGGCTCACCGCGCCAGCCGACATGTCGAAGCCGCCGGCGATCAGAACGACCGTCAGGCCGAGCGCGATGAAGGCAAGGACGCTTCCCTGCTTCAGCACGTCGAACACGTTGCCCAGCGTGAAGAACTGAGGTGCCAGAAGCCCGACGACTGCGAGAACGAGGACCATGCCGCCGATCGTGCCCCAGCGCGCGAGAAGGCTTGGGGGTGCCGTCACCTGCGTTTCCAACGTCGGGACGGCGAGATCGGACGTCGCCTGCGAAGCGTCGGGGGCCGGCTCCACAGCGGCCGACATCACAGCCTCGTCGCGGCTGCCGGAAGCCCAGTAGAGAAGGGTATCGGGCGACGCTTCGCCCGCTTCAAGAACCGTGCTGACCCGTCCCTTGTGCATGACGGCGACGCGGTCGCACATGCCTGCGATCTCCTCGAAGTCCGAGGAGATGAACAGCACCGCCGCACCGCGTCGGGCGAGTTCAACCATCTGTCGGTAGATCTCGACCTTCGAGCCGACATCGACGCCGGTTGTCGGCTCGTCGAACAGAAAGATTTCCGAGTCGCCGGTCAACCAGCGTCCGATGACGATCTTCTGCTGGTTGCCGCCGGAAAGGTTGCGCGTCACTTGGTTTAGATTCGGTGGCTGGATGCGCAGACGCTCGACGAGATCCGCGGCGGCGGCACGCTCGCGTCTCGGGTTGACGAGACCGCCACGCGTCCAGCGCGACAGTCCGGGAAGAGTCAGGTTCTCGCGCACCGTCATTTCGGTGACGAGACCCTCGTGCCGACGGTCCTCCGGGATCAGCGCGAAGCCCTGGCGCTTGGCCGCACGCGGGTTGGCGGGCGCGGACGCGCGTCCGCCGACCGTCACGGTTCCCGACGTCCTCGGCAGTGCACCGATCAGCGCAAGCGCCAGCTCCGTGCGGCCAGCGCCCATCAGGCCGGCGATGCCGAAAATCTCGCCGCGCCGCACGGACAGATCGACGCCACGCACGGCATGACCCTGGATCAACCCCTTCACGTCGAGGAGAACAGGCCCGATCTCGACCGCCTCTTTTGGGTAGAGATGACCGATGTCACGACCCACCATCATCTCGACGATGCCAGTGCGCGACGTCTCCTCGACCGATTTGACGGCCACGAGCTGACCGTCGCGCAGAACCGTGATGCGATCCACGAGATCGAGGACCTCATCGAGATAGTGCGAGATGTAGATGATCGTCACGCCACTGTCGCGAAGGCCGCGGACGATCCGAAAGAGGAGCGCAGCCTCGCTGTCGCTCAACGATGCGGTCGGCTCGTCCAAGATGAGGATCCGCGGCCTGCGCACGAGAGCGGCGGCGATGGAGGCTTGTTCGCGTTGCGCGACGCTGAGCTCGCCCGCGAGCGTGTCTGCTCCGAAGGACGCGCCCACCTGCCTCAATGCGTCCTCGGTCGCCGATCGCATGGCGGATAGGTCGAGCAGACCACCCTTGGACACTAGCTCTCGTCCAAGAAAGACGTTCCGCGTGACGTCGAACTGGGCCACGAGCGGCTGGTCCTGGTGGACGATTGCGATACCGTTGGCTTCGGCGTCCCGCGGGTCGCGGAGATCGACGCGTCTGCCGTCGATGAGGATCTCGCCCCGTGTCGGCTGGTAGACGCCGGTCAGGACTTTCACCAAGGTGGACTTGCCGGCACCGTTTTGTCCGAGGAAGGCATGAATCTCGCCGCTGCGTATGCGCAGCGACACGTCGCTCAACGCAACGACGCCAGGAAATTCCATGGTGACGCCTCGGCATTCGAGAACGATCTCGGATGCGTTGGCCTCGGGTGGACGCGTAGCTGCGATGGCACTCGTCATGCGACGGATTCCAGAAGCGTATCAGAGAAGTCGAATGGCGACGCGCCGTGTCGGCGCGCCGCCAATTGGCCTGCGCTAGGGCAGGATCGGATGAACGACGATCAGGTCGCTGCCTTGCGGCCAACGCCCTTCGACGTCCTCGCGCGCGATCGACATCTCATCCCAGACGCCGGGTCCCCAACGCTTCTCGGCCGACGCGACGCCGTTCGCGTGGGTCGCGAGCCAGGCATCTGTGTAGAGCGTGCTCGGGAAATCTGTCTCGCCGTTCATCCCCTTGAGCAGAACTTCCGCAGCGAGCGACCCGATACGCGGTACGTCCTGAACGACCGTCGACACGAATGGGCTTTCCTCATCGAGAAGCATCTGGAAACCGACGCGGTCGCCGTCGATGGACGCGACCTTGATCTCCAGTCGATCTCGTTGTCGGATCGCTTCCACCGCTCCCGACACTAGAAGATCGTAGGCACCCCAGACCGCCGCGACGCTTCCCTCCTCCGGGTTGGCGGTAAGGATGTCCTCCATCTGTGTCTGAACGCGTGCAGCACTATGCTCGGTCGGAACCTCATGCAGCGTTACTTGGGGGTAATCGGCTGCCATGGCCTGCAGGATCCGCTTTCGGGTCTCCAAAATCGGCGCGCCGGGAACCCAGAAGACATAAACGTTCCCCCGGTAGTCGATGCTTGACAGGAGGGCACGGCTAACCATCGCCGACATCAGCGCGTCGTCGCCGCCCACATCTGCGAGCGCACCCTCAGTCTTGGACCCGACCGAGGTCGTAACGACGGGAATGTTTGCAGCCTTCGCCTTGGCCACGACGGGCGCAAGTTGCTGGGCGTCGCCGAGTTGAACGACAATGCCGGCAACACCGGAATTGATCAGGCTTTCGATATTCTCGTTGTGCTTGCGTGGATCGGCTCCGCCGTCCGTCACAACGACTTCGGCACCCGCTGCCTTCAAGACCTGCTCAGCTCCAGCGATAATGTCGCGATTATAGTCGTTGGTGATCTCGCGGGCGGCGATGCCAATTCGCTTGCCTGCTGCTTCCTGTGCCTGGACGCTGGTCCCTGCCAGCATGAGACCCACGGCAACCGATGCCGTAAGCGTCCTCAGTTTGCTCGTCATCGATCTTCCTCCCACTCGACAAGCGCAAGCTGCCCAACGGGGCTCAGTAAGTCAAACAAATGCCCGTTGCTCGTTCGAAAATTTTCCGATTGCCGCGTCATGGCGCGGTTGGAATGATAAATTATGAGCAAAAACATTAGCGCCGGGCATTTGCTGACGTTCGGTCGCTTCCATCGTCGTCTGGTAGAATTCTGTCTGGACATGGGAACTCACATCCGGACGAACGGGAACGCCGGCTATAATCAATGGAGTTGCCGTTCCGTGTATGCCGACCTCACCAAACTGCTTGGCGACCAGCATGCTTGATCGGCTCAGGCAGATGATCGGTAGACGTTCTGTATGTACGGAAGGAGAGCGTAGTTTCATCTGCGATTTGGACGCGGCCGCGCCAAGTTTCGAGCTATAAGGACGACGGAGGGACTAACACTACGGTTCATTCCCGTCCGCGCCACC